>JAFRQX010000021.1 GCA_017428385.1 Clostridia bacterium
TATTTCTGCAGAATGGCTTGCTGATTCTTGATGGACCCCGACATGCCTTCCTGCTCATCGTCACGGGACAGGCGGCAGTACAGGGCTGTGATCTTGTTGTCATCTGACTGTTTCTTCATGATTCTCCTTTCTTTTCACAGCCAGATATGATCGTCTTGCAGGTAAGACGATCATATCATATCTGCCGTCCCCCTTCAATTCCTTTCGGGGAAGGTTTTGAAAGGATCCGCTCCACCTTTTCGGGGATGTTCTCCCCGGCATCCGAGTCAAACAGGGACCGTACGATATAGACCGTGCCATCCATCTCCCGGACGAATTCCACGGGCGGCGAGTACGCGGTCCGCTTGAACCAGGCGATCCGTTCTTCTTTAGTCATGGCGGCCAGAAGCTCTGTGATCTCCTGAAGCAGCTGTTTTATTTCCGGACGGTCCTGCATACCGTCAGCGTCATTTGTCTTTTCCATTCGATCTCCTTTCCTCTTCCGGGTCTCAGGGCAGTCCCTGACAAGTGCGTTCGTACCGGCATTGCAGGCAATGTCCGTACGAAGGCGATGCTTGTTGGGACAATGCCATGTAACTTATCCTGATTGGCCGGAGCAGTACTATCCCTGTGAAGGATGGCCTGTAAGTCAATGCGTGGCGAAGATAAATATAGAACAAGTGTTCGTTTTTGTCAAGAGGCTGGAGCTGATCTCCTGATGTCAGAGGTGCCAAAGATCGGTTTTTATGTATGAAAAAAGACAGACTCGCAGGGCTTGGCATTGTCCCAACAAGCAACGTAAGTGTACGGCTCCCGCCGTCCGCTCACCACTTGTCATGGGCTTGGCCCCTGAGACCCCGTCTGCTTCTGCTATTTAAGTTGTCCGCAATGCTCAAAGCGGTACGCGGCTATTTACTTATCACCGGGCTTATGCTACTCTATGGGTGATTGGAAATCGAAAACCCACGCGGACATGATCATTGAAAAGGGCAAAATGAAATGAAAAGAATATCAACGAAACTGTTATCTGTATTTCTGTGTCTTGTACTGCTTCTGAACCTGCTGGAGCCTGCTGCCCATGCTGAAGGCATAAGCGGTGATGCTTCGTCCTCCCAGGAACTCATTACAGAAGATCCCGGTGAATCAAACCTGTATGATCCGGAAGTGGAGGAAATACTTGATGACTCTGACCTTGTCGGATCTCCCGAAGCCATAGAGTTGGACCTGGAGAACCCGTACGAAGGCGTTTTTGACCAGACTACTCCCGAGATAAGCGACGACACCATCCTTTCCGAAGAAACCGACCGCCGGGAAGAGACCGTAAAACATGTGCGTCTCTCCGACGGCTCCATGGCTGCTTTGCAGTATAACCACCCGGTTTTTGAAAAGAATATCGCTGATGAATGGGTGGAGATCGACAACAGTTTGAAATCAATTAAGAACAGCGATGGCAGCGGATCCTACCATGTGGACCGTCAGGACTTTTCCCTTGATTTCCTTGAAAATCCCCGGGCCGACCAGCTGCTGAAGATCATCTTCCCGGAAGTTGAACTGGGCTGGAGCCTGATGATCCCGGAAGGACAGATCTCCTCCGTCAAAAGCACATATACCCCTTTACCCATAGAAAATGAAGACAGCCTGCTGTACAGCAAAAGCGTCAGCGGACTTCTGGAATATACGAACGTTCTGCCGGATGCCCGCCTGAGCTACCAGCTGACCGGCTATACCATCAAAGAAGACCTGATCCTGGATTCCCCGGAAGCCATCGCTGAAAACGGAGGTGCCTTCCGTTTTGTGCTGGATCCCAGCGCCTATACCATCCGTCAGACGGATGAACAGAACCTGGAGATCCTTGATCCGGAAGGGAAGTCTCTGATCACCATCTCCGCTCCCATGATGCGTGACGCCGCCGGCCAGGTCAGTTTCAGTCTGCAGCTCACCCTTGAAGAACCGGAAGAAAACGCCACCCGCCGCACGGTTCTTCTGACTGCGGATGAAGACTGGCTCACTGCGGAAGACAGAGTCTATCCCGTCAGCATCGATCCCACGATCAAGATGACGTATAACAACTTCACCGAGCTGGACACGGTGACAGTGTATTCCTCCCTGCCGAACAACCATTCGCAGGGCTACTTTGCCGTCGGCAGCAGCAACGCGGAAGGGAACTTTCGCACTCTGGTCATTCCCCATACCCTCCCGACACTGAAATCCAGTGACGCCGTGATCGCGGCGGCTTTTACCGGAACGGCGCTGGAGCACCATATCTACGGAGCGTCCCATAACGGTCCCATTTATATCAATCTCCACGCCATGAACATCGACCTGGCTCTGGCGGACATCACCTGGACCAACACCAATGCACAAGATGCTTATAACACAACGATCATCGACCGCCAGGTCGTCTATGAGACGGAAGCTCCCAGTTCCCATTTCCCCTGTCTGACCTGGGATATCACCCGCATGGTGAAAGACTGGTATATCAACGACAGCAATCACGGTTTTCTGCTGATCTCAGAGAACGAATCAGATCCGGCCAGTCTTCGTTATGAGGTGTTCTGCTCCGCCAACAGCCATGCGGGCATGCCTGATGAAGCCCGTCCGGCCATCACGGTCACTTATCTGAATCAGGAAGGCCTGGAACCCTATCTATCCACCCACGGCAGCGGCTCCGCCACCATGGGCAGCCTGCAGGTGAACGATTTCAACGGAAACCTGGTCTATACGTATACGGACATTTCCATGGATGGGGCATACATGCCCATCACGCTGGCGCACGTCTTCAATTTCAGCAAACGTGCCTCCTCCGCTGTGGTGGGCGGTGGTGCTTACTACGGTAAGGGCATGCGCCTGAACCTCTCCATGAAAGTGGCAGGCAGTTCTGTGTCCGGTTATCCTTACTGCCTGACAGACGCGGACGGTACGGTCCACTATTTCAGCCTTAAGAGCGGCACCACGGGCGCCACCGGTTCCGTCTATGAAAAAGAATTCGAAAGCACGACGCTGCTGACGAAGACAAGCGACGGTTACAAGCTGGATACCGGCGGAACCCTGCTGTATTATTTCAATTCTTCCGGGTATCTTTCAAGCATCAAAGATATCACCAACAATAAATCTCAAACACTGACTTATAACAGCAGCGGTCTTCTGACACAGGTGAAGGACGGCGGGGACCGGATCGTTACCCTGTCCTACAACAGTTCCGGTTATCTTACTTCCGTAACAGACCCTGCCGGCCGCAGCACAAACTATACCTATACAGACGGACAGCTGACAAAGATCACCCGTCCGGATGGCACTCATATCGACCTGGAGTACAGTGGAACCTGGCTGGTCAAAGTCAAGGACATAGACGGCACTTCCATCGGGATCAGTTACTGGAGCAAATCTCCTTACCGAGTCAAACGCTTCCAGGAATACGGCGCGGACGGCAGCGAAGGCGGCCGCCTGACCTGGGTATACTCTGCCGGCGGGACGAAAGTGAGCGACCGGGAAGGCCGCAGCGAGACCATGCTGTTTGATAATGCCGGCCACACGGTCTGCGTGCGGGACGGCGAGGGAAACGCGGTCTTCGGCAAGTATACCAACACCGACAACGACAAGAAAAACACGCTGATGTATGCCTCCGGCATGCAGGGCAGTGTCACCAACTACCTGAAGAATCACAGCTTTGAAAGCAGTCTGACCGACATCTGGAAAACATACAACTCCAGTGCCGAGGGAAGCATTGCACAAA
>JAFRQX010000022.1 GCA_017428385.1 Clostridia bacterium
CGGAGCAGTACTATCCCTGTGAAGGATGGCCTGTAAGTCAATGTGTGGCGAAGATAAATATAGAACAAATGTTCGTTTTTGTCAAGAGGCAGGAGCTGATCTCCTGATGTCAGAGGTGCCGGGGATCGGGTTTTATGTATGAAAAAAGACAGACTCGCAGGGCTTGGCATTGTCCCAACAAGCAACGTAAGTGTACGGCTCCCGCCGTCCGCTCACCACTTGTCATGGGCCTTGCCCCCAAGCCCCTGCCACGCTCCTGTGATATAAGTTGTGCCTGATGCATGAGCTTACATGACATAACAGCCAGACTCGAAAAGCACCGTTCCGCGATGCTCAAAGCGGTTCACGGCTATTTACTTATCACCGGGCTTATGCTAATCTATGGGTGATTGGAAATCGAAAACCCATACGTACATGATCCTTGTAAAGGACAAGAAGAAATGAAGAAAATCTGGACGAAACTATTATCCTTATTTCTGTGTCTTGTACTGTTACTGAACCTGCTGGATCCTGCCGCCCATGCGGAAGGCTCCGGGGGCGGCGACCCCTCCTCCCAGGAACTCATAACAGAAGATCCCGGCGAACTGAACCTTTTTGATCCTGACGTCGAAGAGATCCTTGATGACTCCGACCTTATCGGATCTCCTGAGGCCATAGAGCTGGACCTGGAAAATCCCTATGAAGGCGTTTTTGACGAGACTGTCCCCGAGATAAGCGACGACACCATCCTCTCCGAAGAAACCGACCGCCGGGAAGAGAGCGTCCGTCATGTACGCCTGTCCGGAGGCTCCCTGGCTGCGCTCCAGTACAATTACCCTATCTTTGAAAAGAACCCGGACGACGAATGGGTGGAGATCGATAACCGCCTGCAGGCAGTGAAAAATGGCGATGGTATCGACACCTTCCACGTCGGCCGCCAGAACTTCTCCCTTGATTTCTACGAAACTCCGCAGGCTGATGAGCTGCTGAAGATCACCTTCCCAGAGACCGAACTGGGCTGGGGTCTGATGATCCCGGAAGAGCAGATCTCTTCCATCGAAAGCACGTATACACCCTTACCCATAGAGAATGAAGACAGCCTGCTCTACAGCAAAAGCGTCAGCGGATCGCTGGAATACGCTGATGTTCTGCCCGATACCCGCCTGAGTTATCAGTTAACCGGGTATGACATCAAGGAAGATCTGATCCTGGACTCCCCGGAAGCCATCGCGGAAAACGGCGGTGCTTTCCGCTTTGTACTGGATCCCGGCATCTGTACCGTCCGTCAGGCGGATGAGCAGACCCTGGATATCCTGGATGCCGAAGAAGCGCCTTTGATCTCCATCTCCGCTCCCATGATGTGTGACGCCGCCGGCCAGATCTGTTTCGGCCTGCAGCTGACTCTGGAAGAGCCGGAAGAAAACACCACCAGCCGCACGGTCCTTCTGACTGCGGATGAAGACTGGCTCACTGCGGAAGACAGAGTCTATCCCGTCAGCATCGATCCCACGATTCGGATGACCTATAACAGCTATACGGATATCAGTACGGCAACGGTTTATTCATTGCTTCCCACTATTCGCTCACAGGGCTATTTTGCTGTGGGACGCGACTATACCAACGGAGATATCCGCACTTATATAATGCCCCAAAGTCTTCCGACGTTAAAGTCAAGCGATGCTGTGATTGCCGCAGCTTTCAGTGCCACTGCCATGCAGTACAGCCAGGTCCATACCGGCTCCATCTATATTAACCTGCATGCCATGACAACGGCTCTCGATCTGTCGGAGGTAAACTGGAACACGACTCAGAATGCCTATGATGAAATTGTCATAGATCGGCAGATCCTGACGGAGACAGAAATCACCGGCCAGCAGCAGCGCCGGCTGAGCTGGGACGTTACCCGGCTGGTGAGAGACTGGTATATCAATAACAGCAATCACGGGTTCCTCCTGATCTCCGAAAATGAATCCGCTTCCAGCCTGCGCAATGTCACTTTTTGTTCCGAGACCAGCCATGCGGGCATGCCGGATGAAGCCCGCCCGGCTCTCACCGTCACCTACCTGAACCAGGAAGGCCTGGAGCCCTATCTTTCCACCCACGGGAGCGGCTCCGCCACCATGGGCAGTCTGCAGGTGGGCGATTTCAACGGAAACCTTGTCTACACCTATACGGACATCTCCATGGACGGAGCCTACATGCCAATCACGCTGGCCCATGTGTTCAGCCACAGCAAACGCACTACGACCTCCGTCGTGGGCGGAGACGCCTACTATGGCAAAGGCATGCGGCTGAACCTGTCCATGAAGGTGGCATCCAGTTCCGTGTCGGGATATCCCTACACGCTCACGGACGGGGACGGTACGATCCACTATTTCAGCCTCAAGAGCGGCACTTCCGGAGCGGTAGGCTCCGTTTATGAAAAAGAGTTTGAAAGCACCACCCTGCTGAACAAGACGAGCAGCGGCTTCACACTGGACAACGGCGGGACGCTACTGTATTACTTCAACACGGACGGGTATCTGAAGAGCATCAAGGACATCACGAACAATAAATCCCAGATCCTGACTTATACCGACGGCCGCCTGACAAAGGTGACGGATGGGGCACAGCGGGAAGTCAGCCTGACGTATAGCAGTTCCGGCTATCTGACCTCCGTGACGGATCCGGCCGGCCGCAGCACGTCATACACCTACAACAGCAACAACCAGCTGACCCGCATCACCCGTCCGGACGGCACCGGCATCGACCTGCAATACAACGGAAACGCGCTGGTAAAAGTGACAGATATAGACGGGACCGCCATCGGCATCAGTTATTGGAGTGCCGTGCCTTACCGGGTCAAGCGTCTGCAGGAATACGGTGCAGATAACAGTGAAGGCGGGCGTCTGACCTGGGTCTACTCCGCGGGCGCGACCAAAGTGACGGACCGCCAGACCAGAAGCGAGACGATGCTGTTCGACAACGCGGGCCATACGGTCTGTGTGCGGGACGGCGAAGGAAACGCGGTCTTTGGAAAGTATACCAACACCGACGACGACAAGAAAAACACGCTGATGTATGCCTCCGGCATGCAGGGCAGTGTCACCAACTACCTGAAGAATCACAGCTTTGAAAGCAGTCTGACCGACATCTGGAAAACATACAACTCCAGTGCCGAGGGAAGCATTGCACAAA
>JAFRQX010000001.1 GCA_017428385.1 Clostridia bacterium
CAAAAAAAGAAATGGGAGGAACAAAAAAATGGCAGACGTATTCAACAAGAACATGGAAGACATCGAGGTTATGGAAGTTTCTGAGGCTTCTCTTCTGGGTGAGACCGCCGCGACCAGCGGTTCCAGCTCCTGCGGCAGCTGCTCCACCTGCGGCTCTACCAGCTGCATCAGCTGCGGTTCCGGTACGACTTCCGTCTAAGTCTTAACTGCTGAGGGGACGAAACAAATTCTTGAACAGCCGATCGCCCCCTTCGCCTCCCTGACACAATCGCGGATTCAATAATCTCCGCCGAGACGGAGAAGATAATAAAAAACGAACTGAAATGATTGAAAGGAGAACAAAAAAATGAAGACCATGAACATTGGAAAGCAGATCATCGTGAAGGCGGCAGTCAAAATGGCAGAGGCACAGGCAAACAGCTGCTGCGCCTGGTTTTGCTATCAGCCGAAGCAGCCCAAGGCCCTGAACAAGCTGAAGAAAACCAAGTAAACAGGTCTCACGGGAGACCAATAACAAACGGAAAGGCTGAGATTATGATGAGTATTATTGATGTTCAGAACATCACGAAGAAATACGGCGAGAAAACGGTGCTGAATGACATCAGCTTTGAAATTCCCGCTGGGGAAACGGTGGCTGTTGTGGGACCTAATGGAACCGGGAAAACCACATTGTTGGAGATTCTGATGACGATTCGGAAGGTGAACAGCGGCACGGTGACGATCTTGGGAAAGAGCACCGATGAGCAGAAAAACGTGGATGCGATCCGCGCGAAGATCGGTGTGATGCTCCAGGAGGGCGGCATGTACGCGTTTATCAAACTGAGGGAAGCACTGGATCTGTTCGCTGCCTTCTACTCTGTTGAGAAGGAAAAGATCGGCCGGCTGGTAGAGTATTTCGAACTGCAGCCCTATCTGAACACCAAGTATGAAAAACTCTCAGGCGGATGGAAACAGCGGTTCCTGCTGGCAATCGCATTTTTGCATGACCCGAATCTGGTTTTCCTGGATGAACCGACGACAGGCCTGGATCCCAAAGCCACGCAACTGGTGTGGGAAAAGATCCGGGGCGGCGTGCAGAAGGACAAGACAATCCTGCTGTCCACCCATTCAATGGAAGAAGTGGATAAGTTTTGCGACAGGGTGATCGTGCTGAACAAGGGCAAGATTGCCGCGAACGATTCCCCCGCGAACATTAAAAAGGCACTGGGCGTTGAGTTCTTCTCTGACGCGTATTTCAGGCTGGTGGAAGGAGGAGAAACACTGTGAAATTCTCCGCAAAATGTATCTGGAAACAATTCTGGTATGACCTGGTGATATTCTTCCGGGAACCCTTTTTTGCACTGCCGATCCTGCTTCTGCCGGGTGTATTCTTTGTGATCTATGCCGGATCCATGGCGAAGGACGCTGCAAGCATTGCTGGTTTCGCACAGTATCTGCCGATGTATATGATCCTGATTTCATTCCTTACAGTTTTCTTCAACATTGGTACGCAGTACGTGACAGATAAGCAGAGCGGTATATTCAAGCGCCTGCTGCTGAGCCCTATAAGCCTGTTCAACGTGGTGCTGACCTATTCTCTGAGGGGCCTGCTGATCTCTATTCTTGGCTTCTTTGAAATGATTGCGATCGCGGTGTTTGTGTTCAAAATTCCCATGAGCAGCCATATGGTACTGTTCTTCTTCACCTTCCTGGTGACGGTCATTATCATGATGCTGCTGAGCCTGACGCTGCACGGCTTCTTCAAGAACAGCCGGCAGGTAATGCCTTTCACAATTATTGGCTTCCAGTATGTGCTGTTTGCCAGCGGAATGATTATGCCGGTTGAAAATATGCCGGTGGTACTGCGGTACTTTGTATATGCCAATCCTGTATACCACATGAACCAGATCCTGGTTCGCGTCTGGTACGGCGCGCCGCAGCAGATGATGAACATAGTCGCACTGGCGATCTGGGTTGTCATTTGCCTGGTGCTGATCCAGTTCCAGAAGGGTTTCGCGACAGATAAGTAATGAGGAAAAGGTGGGAAATAGGAAAATGGACGGCGTGAAACTGTTCCCTTACTGCCTGGAACGGAGCACGAATGTACCCAAGGACGCATTGAAGGCGATTGAGTGCCCGGAACTGCCAGAGGCAGCCGAAGCTTATCGGACTTCCGCAGCGCAGCTGCAGGCCATGGGAGAAGAAGGTGTCAAAACCCTGGAGCATGCTTACAGCCTGTGCCAGAACCCGGATTTCCTGAAAGCAAAGCGGAAGATGATGGGCGGAAAGACTGTGACCAACGGGGACAAATTCGCGGGCAGCGAGTATGAAGACCTGATCAACCGATACAACCGGAAGGTCGAGGAAACCCTGCGGGCTGAAGGAAAATACCGGATTCTTTTCGCAGAATGCCTGGACAGGAACAGAGACGCCATGCGGAGCTTTTTTGCAGATAATCCATACGTGCTGAGAACGCTGCCGCTGATCAACAAGGACTTTATTTTTAAGCTGAACAAATATCTGAATGTGCCGGTTAAACGGCATAATGCCGACATACGCAAGCTGGATCATCAGCTGATCCGCCTGTTTACCAGGGCAACGATGAAAACGAGCCCTTTCAGCTTCCTGACTTCCACATGCCTGTTTGACATGGAAAACGGAGAGCAGGGGAAAAGCGAAGGACTGCGCTCCCTGTGTGAGGCAAACAATTACATCATCAAGGCGATCTACGACTTTATTATCGAAAAACCGCATTTCGCCAGCCAGGTGAATTACCGCCTGAATGCCCACCAGGATTATGGAGAATGCTACATATTCCTGTATCAACGGGACTATGAAAAAGGAAAAGTCTATAAGACTGTGGATGGCACCGTGAGGATGAGCAAAAGAGGCCTTGTTGAACTGATTGTTGAGCAATTCGGGAACAGGGTGTTCTCCTTTGGCGAGCTGCTGAGTCTTTTCACAGAGAACGGAATGGATGCTGACAAAGCGAAGAATATTATTCACCAGAAGCTGATCATGAACCATATCCTGACGCCGCATCTGTCCATTGACGACACAAAAGAAAATATCTTCCGTGAATTTGAGAGAAAAACTTCAGTGCTGACAGATGATGAGACAGGCACGCTGGAAAAAGTGCGCTGCCGGATAAGGGAGTATGAGACCCTGGTCGGGCAGTTTGAAGGAGCTGACTGGCGCAACCGCTTTACCGCAGTGGAAAGAATGGACCGGCTGGTAACCGAAATAGAAGAAATACTGAACAGGAAGTTCGTACACAACATCCTGCTGTATGAAGACAGTGTGTATGAAAAGCCCCGGAAACCGATAACGACGGAAGACATAACAGAGACAGAGCTGGACAAGCTGCAGAAATACTTCCGGATCTTTGACCAGGGAATCCTGAGCTATGTGCTGTTCAGTGAGATGTTCCTGGAAAAATACGGAGACACCAGGATTCCGGCAGATGACCTGGACGTTTACAAGCTGTTTGTGGAAGCTTCCTCAAAGCTGACAAATGTATGGAAGGACAATTTCAGTGAGATCAGCTTTGACACAGGAGAGAAAATCAGGATTATCTCAGGACTGAAAAAGGAAATGTACGCGCGGATCCAGAGCAGCAAAGACCGGAAGGAACCGCAGGATCTGAAAGCATTCATAGATGAAGCGGCAGAAAAGCATCCTGAGATTTTCAATACGGATATTGACAGCGCCACCTTCTTCCTGCAGAAGGCGGAAGAAGCAGGCGAGCTGATCATTAATAAGGTATACAAAGGACAACTGCTGTTCTTTACCCGATTCCTGAAACTGTTTGACGCGGACAGAAGCAAAATAAGCGACTACAGCCGGTATTCCTTCGGGCCGAACCCCGCGGAAATCACGGAGAGCTTCGGTTTCAACGCTAATGTTCACGGAAAAATATTTGACAGGAGGCTGGTACTGAACCTGACGGACCAGAACGATCCGACAGAAAATGATATCCGGATCGGAGACTGCTATTTCTATTATGACCGGGGGAAAAAACTGGTGAAGCTGGGGCATGATGCCCTTGGGGAAGTGAACGGAGCCTACCTGGGCAGCCTGGCATACAACCTGATGCCGATTCCCCTGCGGACAATCAACGGCATGCAGCCCTCCACCAGATTTGATACCGCGTTCCTGAACCTGTGGGAGAAGGAACGGAATGAAGGCCTGATTGCGGATCATATTCCGCGGACACAGTACGGAAAAATCGTTTTTATCCGGGAACAGTACCTGCTGAACAGCATATACGACCTGAGCAAGCCGGCAGATGAACTGTACCTGGAAATCCTGGCGGACTTTAAGCAAAAGGGACTGCCGACACGGTTTTTTATCAGGCCTTACATCAATGGAGATGACTTTGACTTTTACAACATGGGGCGGACGGCCCTGAAACCCCAGTACATTGATCTGAAGAGCCCGCTGCTGTTCCATGAACTGCTGCGGGAGCTGGAAAACCAGAAGCAGTTTGTGCTGGAAGAGATTTACCCGGACAACCGGGAAGACGAATACATTTACGAATACCAGACAGAACAGACACTGTACCGGTGAAAACGAAAGGAAGAGAAGCATGGATAAGCTGGCAGGGTTCCGGAAGATGAACGTATTCTTTTTCGGAAATGAGGAGGAGAAGAGAGCGTTTTATCTGGAATGCATCTGTCCTTTCTTGGCAGCAAACCGAAAGGGACAGTATTACGCAACACGGGACTGGAACGGTGGCCCGAACACGGAGATTGTTTATGCCGGAGAGCCGATTGACGTAAAGGCGTTGCGCCGTGAGATCCGCCGGTACTGCCGCGAGAAGAACCTGAGCTGGACGCCGGAGCAGATTCAGCAGAATCTGGCAAGCTATAAAAAGAACCAGAAAAACCTGCTGAAAATGGAGAAAAAGGACAGGGTTCCGATCCTGGCAAGGAATCACCTGAAGGTGAAGGACGTCGAGCCGGACGAGGGCTATTACCGCCGGATATACAACAGCAGCGGACATGTGAAGCTGCATTTTGAAAGCAAGTTCCTGCTACAGCCGCTGATTGAGGAAGCGCTGAAGACGATAACGGACAAGCATGAGATGCTGCTGCTGGGAATGAAACTGTTCCAGATGACGATGAAGCTTTACGACCAGGGAGAACAATATGCCAGCATGCTTTATTTCTCCAACACGGAAGGCTTCTTCGGCATTGCCCGGCAATACGGAAAGGAAAAAGCTTTTCGCCAGTATTTTGAAAACGAATACCTGAAGTATGATATGGCGCACTTTGATGAAATACATGCTTCGGAAGAATTGGAAGAACGGTTTGCCCAGGCTTGGAAACAGATATACAGGAAGTGCACGGAGCTGGTGGATGCCGGCGGACTTGCGGAAGACGGATACTGGCAGCTGAAGGATCAGGAAGCGCAGATGCAGCGGAATATCCGGGATATAGACAGCCCGTTCCACCAGGCGTTCCTGAGAGATAAACACCTGCATGAGATTGTGAGTGGAAAAGTGCACCTGACTTTCCGTTCGGTTACCAATATCCTGTATAACCTGATGCCGGCCCTGAACATTACTTTCCTGGAGAAACACTTCTGCAGTTACGCAATTGTAAGGTTCATTATGGAGAAATACCACACAAGCTGGCAGGAGATCATGGCAGAAAGGGTGATTTAAGGCATGAAGCTGACTTATGCAAGGAACTGTGATGTCTATTACGACACCCGGCAGGCGGCGATTGTACTGGCAAAGAGGGGTAATCACTTTCTGCTGAAGCGGCCGCGGGAAGATATGGAGACAATCCGGGACGTTATACGGATATGCGGCGGAGGTTGTGATATAGAGGATGCCTTCGAAACGGTTCCGGAGGAAAAACGGGGACAGTATTTTGCTTTTGCAAAGCTGTTGTGGCAGAAACGGATCCTGGTAGAGGACATGGGCAAAGAGGAAAAGCTGAACCCGGCCATTATGGATCTGCTGCGGAGCAATTATGACGCTGACCCGGAACTGATTCGCTACTGGACGGAGACAGAACTACTGTTTGCCGGCCTGGAGGAGATCCGGCAGGCTATGGCAGGTTACGGCATTGCCTGCGGAAACTATGAAGGGATCGCAGCAGGAGGCGGAAACAAACTGTACATCGGTGATTTCACCGCCGGTGAATGCCGAAAACTGCTGGATGGGAAGAATGCGGCGGTGCTGATCCGCGAAAGCGAAGGCACAACCTACATGCTGTATATGGACCGGTTTGACGCGGAAAAATATGACCGGTTCCGCAGTTTTGAGTGGAAAGAGAGCAGCCGCTTTTATGCGAAGGAGAAAATGATCCCGATTCACCTGTTCATGCACTGCTGCGGCTGTATACGAAACAGTACGCATCCGGAGCTGCTGTGCCTGGCAGGAGACGGAACTCTGCAGAACTTCGGAATCGGCAGCTTATATACAGAAACGGCAGGGTATTACAACCGGGAACTGACACCGCGGAGAACTGCCAGGGAGGCTTTGACACAGATTGAGGTCCTGGCCGGGAGGACTCCATGGCTGGTAGAAGGATGCAACAAGAATAACCTGAAGACGAGACAGAGCCCGGTATGCAATTTTGAAATAGTGTTCGGAAGCGACTTTGGCGGGAAAAGCTATACGGCATATCACGAGGACTATGAATCTGCCGGAATCAAAGCCTTCTGCGAAGGCCTGGAGAAGATGCTGAAGGACGCGACCGGGAGCGTATGGTGCTGCGGAAGCAGCAAAGAAGACTATTACGCCCGAGGATATATTTCGCTGCTGGAGAAACGGAATGGCTGTATTGAGGTAACAGAGCTGCCGGAGGAGGCGCTTGGAAGACTGCATTACCTGGAAGACCTGATCAAGGAAAAGGTGACGGTCTACTGGCGGCCTTCACAGGCAGAGGGAATCGGCGGGATTGTGCTGTGTGACGATGACGGAATGATCCTGTATGACGGTCCATACGGCTTTGATCCGGAGAAGAACCTGATGGAAGGCATCTGGCAGGTGACGGGCGAAGCGCAGACGGGGAAAAAGGCGGACCGGACGGGCAGGCGGAAACTGACGGCGGAATATGACATTGCGCCGGTTGGACAGAAACTGCCTGAGGGAAAAAGCGCGGAGGAGACAATCCGGAAGCTGCAGCTTTTCTTCGGCGAAAAGGACAGGATCATTGACGAGAAGATCTGGGCATACCAGATCCAGATCCAGGATACGGGAATGCACGTAGGCAAATTCTATTTTGTCCGGTAAAAGGAGGGATGAAAGATGGCACGGGAATCGGTTATGACCGTGGAAAAAACGGAGGATGAATACCTGCGGGATATCCCTGTAAAGGTGACAGCGTCCTATATTTTCGCGGGGCCTGCGGCGCAGCCGGGGACAGACTGTTTCCGGTGCTTCCGCCGGAGCCTGGAGGACAATGAAAGCTATCTGGCCGGGATCCTGGAAAACGGGACGGAAAACCTGGACGATCTGAATGATTTTGAACGGGAATGCCTGGCCAACCTGGATCCGGAAAGCCTTGACAGGATGGTGGCGCTGATTTCCCGGAAGGATTATACGGTGGAGTACCTGCCGGTGCACTGCCATCCGATGGCGGAATGCGCGGAACGGGAACAGGCGGGTATAACACCGGGAATGGACCGGGCTTACCGGATGGATCCGGGGAAGAGAGCGAAAAAAGGGAATGAGATATTCAACCAGGCACATGACGGATGGCTGATCAGTCCGCACAGCGGCATTGGCCGGCGGATTGTCAGGGACTGGGACAGCCGGATTGTGCCCATGTATTATGTGAAGAGTAATGTGCTGAGCAGCAGGTATTATTCCTACGGCAGATCGGAAACGTTGGAAACATCCCGGATGTCCGCGGAATTTGAGATGCTGGAGCGGTACGCGTCCATAGTGCCTCACACAAAGCCGGAACTGGCCGGAAGTTATAACGAACTGACGCGGGCGGGATTCCGGATGGTTTCGCCGGAACGCCTTTCCATGAGTAAATTCAGTGATGAAGTGAGGAAGCAATACGGCTTTGATACCTATTCCGATGATAAAAGCTACCGCTGGCGCAAAACCATAAACCTGACGGACGGACTGGACTATTACCTGCCGGAACAGGTGATGTATTATGACGCGCAGCTTGTGAGCGGTGAAAAGCGCTTCCTGTATGAAACTTCCAACGGGTGCGCCATGGGAGGCACCTATGAGGAGGCAGTGGTGTACGCGCTGCTGGAACTGGTGGAGCGGGACGCGTTCCTGATGCACTGGTATAACCGGATTGCACCGAAGCAGCTGGATATATCCGGAGTGAAAAATGATTACCTGCGGGATGTGGTGAGGTATATGAACTGCATCGGATATGAGATGCGGGTGATGGATATTACCATGGAGACGGGAATACCGGCTATCTGGGTGGCGGCGATTGACAGGAACCATCACGGGAAAATGAAATGCTACAACGCTGCTGGCGCACATATGGATCCGGAGAAGGCACTGGAAGGCGCTCTGGTGGAGGTTACGACAAGCATCGGTATCTATGACCGGATGATCCGGAGCGGAAAACTGGATGAACGGCTGGCGCAGCTGTCGGGGCAGCCGGGTAACGTGGTCGATATGGAAGATCATGTATACTTCTACGCCCTGGAGGAAAACTATCACCACATTGAGCCTTATTACCGGAACGAGGAGAAGATTGATTTTACGGAACGGTTCCGGGAATGGTACAGCCAGGAGGATCACTCCTTTACACCGGAGCAGTTTATTGACCGCTTCAGGGACCGGCACAAGGAAATCTATGTAGGTGTGCTGGACAGTGAGGTGAACCGTGAACTGGGATTGTGGTGCGTGAAAGCTGTGGTTCCGACGATGCTGACGATGACCTTCGGTGTGAAGAACCAGCGGCTGAACCTGGAAAGGATCAGAAAGGGTGCCGTGAATGCGGGAATTACGGACAGAGAGATTCCGGAAGAGGAGATCAACACAACGCCTCATCCTTTTCCGTAAGTAAAGGAAAATAACGATGGAACTGTTTGACAGGATTACAAGATACCGTTATGAATACCCGAACCGGTATTCCTCCGTGAAGTTTATCGACTATATGATTACCGACCTGGAGGAAAGCAGAGAAGAGGAGCTGCCGGGAAAACTGGCAGACATCTGCAGAATTATCCGGCAGGTATTCGGATACTCCAGATATGAGCCAACGAATCCCTACGGGTTTCATAAACGGGTACCGGCAGCCCGCAATGTGCATACCAACGAGGCATTCCTGATCTGGGACGGCAGGATCAGCCGGTACAACTGCAAGCGCGACGTGTTTGAACGGGTGGGATTCTGCGCGGGGGAAACAGGCAGGGTCCGCCTGATCGCAGCAGCTGAACTGTGGCGGATTATGAAGTTCTACGGGGAATTCGGCCTGGTACTGCCACTGCTGGACGCAGGGCATATCCTGGCAGAACTGAAGAAGGAACTGGAAGCGGCGGGCAGAACGGACGCGGAGATTCTGTACGGAGCTGCAGACCCTGAAGAGTATGAACGGCTGGGGATGAGCCCGAAAAGCAACCTGATTACACTGGAAGTGGATTTGGGTGAAGGCATTTTTCCGGGACTGACACGTGAGAACCGCAGACGGTACAGCCGTGTGATGAATTACGATGCGGAAGTATCCGCCTATGAGGCTGCGGAGTGGGTCCTGCCGTACGAAGAAGGATTTTCAAGGAGAAAACTGGTCAGCGATCCACGGTCTGTGAATCCCTTTGAAGAAACAGAAAAACGGGAATCCGCCCATAATCATATCGGCGTATGCAGCCTGGAAAGGACAATTCCGGAAGAAACCGCAAAATCCTATCTCAGACAGCTTGAAGATTATATGAATCATTACATGGAGGACACAGGCAGATACAGGGTGCACATGCTGTACACCACAGAGGAAGGCCAGCGCCTGCAGCGGATTGAGGGTGGAAAAGCCGGAGTGGCGGAACCGGCCGGAATTGATAAAGGACAGCTGCTTCACGATACAGCGAGGATGATCGATATGGAAAGCATGCCGGTCATTGTGTATATCTCCTATCTGTATGATGAAGCGCTGACAGAAAAGGAAAATATCTACAACGCGCACATCGGAGCGGCGGAGATCTGCCATTGGTTCCTGCTGAACGGATGCCGGGACGGATACTTCGGAAGACCGATGAGGAACCTGAACGACGCTTATGTGGAGAAGGCATTCAATGCGAAAAAGGGTGAGCGGTTTATGTACAGCATGATCCTTGGAAAAGCAAACACGCAGAATTACGTTTACAGACTGTGAGGCAAAGGAAGCGGAAAGATGGAGTGGAACGCAAACCATTATTTTATCCATGACAGCACCTGCCACAACCGGTTTCTGACAGAGTACCTGAAGCCGGAAGTGGAGCAGCTTGAAATGGAAAAACTGCTGGACCAGTATTTCTATATTGTTTACTGGCAGGGAGGAAACCACATCCGTTTCCGGTACAAAAGCACAGAGCCTGCTGTAGTGGAGAAGCGTATGGCAACACGGTTTAAAAGCTTCCTGGAAGGTTATGAACCCAAATATGTGCTGCCGGAGAAAGCCTATTACGAGATTTACAGCAGGAACAAGGAAAATGTGGAGGACCTGACTTTCATACCGGACAGGAGTATCCGGCAGATTGCGTATGAACCAGAGACGGAACGATACGGCGGACCGGAAAGCCTGCCTCACTGCGAACAGATTTTCTCCCTGTCTTCGGAATATACACTGGCGCTCCGGAAACAGGCCGGAGACAGCATGATGAAGCGGATTGTAGGCGGACTCGATATGTTTGCGCTGGCAGTGAAAGGACTGCCGGACAAAAAGCAGTTTCTGAACCTTTACAGCCAGTATTGGAAAAGTTTTGCACCGAATGCGGGAAAAGAATTTTTCTCTGTAAAAGAGCTGGCCGCGAAGTACAGAAACCGATATGAGGAACTTATGAAGGACGCCGGTGATTTCTACCGGAAATGGGAGAAAGGATTACGAAAGGAAATGAAGCTGGCAAGCAGGAAACAGACAGCGTATCCGGATGTGGACACAGCAGAAAAGATGATCCTGTCCTCCCAGATTCATATGACTAATAACCGGCTGGGTATTGTACCGCAGCTGGAGGCGCCGCTGGCGGAAGTACTGCAGGTGTGCGGAGGGAACTGAAAAAGATGGAGATGACGATATGGAGTTTCCGGGAAGATGCGGATAAGAAGGCAGAACTGTATGAGTTTTACCACCTGAATTCTGAACATACAGCGAGAACCCAGAGCTTTAACGCACCCAAGATGGACTATAAACTGCCGGAGATGAGGGAAGAAGAACGGGAAACAGTCTGGACGGTACCGTACCTGGAGGATATTCCGGATGACGGGTTCACGCTGAAGGAGGCCCTGATGAAGCGGCGGACTTCCTGGGACTTTCAACGGGAAACGCTGACGGACGCTGAACTGGAAAAGTTCCTGGCATATTCATTCGGAATCAATGATAAAGAGCAGAACCTGAAGACTTATCCTTCCGGAGGACGGCTTTACCCGGTGGAGATCCACCTGATTCCCACACAGAAGCTGGTGGGGAAAAACCGGATTTTCGCGGAGGATTGCTGCTTGAGGTACAACATGCATACGCGGAACCTGGAGAAACAGTCCGAGTCAGACGTGAGGAAGGTGGATACGCTGATTTCAGCGACAGATATCGGGCCGTTTTCTTTCGGAGAAGCGCAGTTCCTGGTCTGCCTGGTGGGGAATCCGGAAGTGATGAAGAAGAAATACCATGCGCTGACCTACCGGCTGATGCATGATGAATGCGGGCATATCGGCCAGAATATGATGCTGGCAGCGGGAATGATGAATCTGAATACTGTTCCGCTGGGAGGATTCTTTGAGGACAGAATCAGGGAGTTGCTTGAGATCCGGCACACGGCGAAAAGAGTGCTGTATGTTTTCGCAGTGGGATAAAAAGGGGAGGGAGAGACAGGAATGAATGAGCTTTCTGTTGTGAGGCTGAAAGACGATTATGTATTTTTCCAGGAAGAGGAATGCATCTGCGTATACCGGAAAAGCACAAAACTGGTGATCCTTAAACTCAAGGCGGGAAAGAATGCCTGGAATGATGCAGTGAAGGAAGACCTGAAAAGGCCGCACCAGGTGCAGTGGCTTGCAAAACAGCCGTACTGGAACTGGCTTGGCCTCCTGATGCTCAAATATCAGGATCTCTTTGAGGAACTGAGTGAGGCGGAAATCGACCGGGCGGTAAAGAAGGCTGATTATTTTTCCGTCGTCAACCCGACTCATTTTGCGGAAAATTTCCAGGTGGATGATTCATTCCAGCAGGCAAAGATCTTCCTATGGGGTGTTACGGCGCTGAATATGCTGCTGTATGAAAGCCTGAAGGGAACCATCCCGGCAATATATATGATCCGGAAAGAAGAGGATCTTGCTGACGTGAACAGCTTTGCCGGCCTGACCGGGGAAAGACGGATGAAAGAAACGATACCTGAAGATCGGATCATTGCGGAAAAGGATCTGGCAGGGCGGAAAGTGAACAACGATGATCTGTTCCTGATTGACGGAACAGGCCTGGGGACAGACAGACTGACAGAGATCAACGATTTTATCACGGAACGGAAAGCCGCGGCGCTTTTCTATAACAGCACAAACAAGGCGGCCGTGATCGGGCCGCTGGTAATCGGCGGAGAAAGCGCCTGCCTGCGGTGCATGCAGAAGCAGGAACTCCTGACGGAATATTATCCGGGAGAAAACAGTTTCCTGGACCGGGCAACATGGCATCTGTTTGCTTTCTTTATCATCCGGACCCTTTACTATATCAAGGACAGGAACCTGTATTACCTGCTTTCGGACGCTCAGATTCCGATTAACAAGGTAATGACGATATCCCGCGACGATATTACAGCAAAGATGAGGTATCTGCATCGCGATGTTTCCTGTGCATGCAGCCAGTAAGGGTTCTGAAAGAATGCAGGCCAGAACAGAATAAAAAAACCTGTGAACGATGTGTTCACAGGTTTTCTATATGGCGGAGAAGCCGGGATTTGAACCCGGGCGACCCTCAACGGATCCTACTCCCTTAGCAGGGGAGCCCCTTCGGCCACTTGGGTACTTCTCCATGTCAAGGCTGGCGGAGCGAGAGGGATTCGAACCCCCGGTACCTTTCGGTATCACTGGTTTTCAAGACCAGCGCCTTCAACCGCTCGGCCATCGCTCCAGAGCTAACCAGCCCGATTATATTACCATGAGAGATGGGCGTCGTCAAGGGCTTTTTGTTGCGGTAAATAAGCAAATCAGATATAATATCCGGGATCGGAGTTGAGACAATATGGGTAATGTTTTTTATTTTGACTGGGAAGTGGATCTGATTGAATGGCTGCAGAATACCATCGGATCCGCCGGACAGGCGATTGCCAAAGCGCTGTCGTATATCGGCGGAGAAACCGTGATGCTTCTGGTGCTGCTGGTCGTTCTGTTCTGCTACAAAAAAGAATCGGGGAAACGCTGCGGATTCGCGATCGTTGCGGCCAATATGTGGTTCCCGATGATCAAAAATATCGCACTGCGGATCAGGCCGTACATGGCACATCCTGAAAGGGTCGAGGCTCTCTCGATCATGGAGGCGGACGCGGATGCCATGGATGTGCTCCAGCAGGGATACTCATTCCCCAGCGGCCACAGCGCGAACGCGGCAGCGATGTACGGAAGCATTGCCCGGGAAATCCGGAAAAAATGGATGTGGTGGCTGGCGGTAATTGTACCGCTGCTGATCGGCATAAGCCGATTCGTTGTCGGCGTGCATTATCCCACAGACGTGCTGGCAGGGTGGCTGGTAGGCCTGGCGGCACTTGGGTTCAGCGTGCTGCTTGAAAAGAAAGTGAAGAAAGAATGGATGCGCAGCGCAATCCTGCTAGCTGTGACTGTACCCGGAATCTTCTGGTGCACAAGCCGGGATTACTTTACCTCCCTGGGACTGCTGATCGGCATGGTGACGGTTTTCCCCTATGAAAAGAAATACGTCAACTTTCAGGACACAAAAAATGTGTGGGCGATGATCCTGCGGGTTATCGGCGCTTTTGCGGTATACGCGGTGATGAACACCGTGCTGAAGCTGCCTTTCAATAAGGAATGGCTGAACGGCGGAACGCTGGGAGCCAATCTGGTCCGATCCGCACGGTATGGCATCATGCTGTTTGTGCTTGTCGGCGTTTACCCGAGAGTATTCCCGGTTTATGAAAAAATCGGAAGGCATAAATAATGGAATACAGGATTAAGCCGGAGGAAGCCGGCAGAAAGGTACGGGATATCCTGAGACGCTCCATGGGCGTAAGCTATACGGCCATGAAGAGCGCCAAATGGAACGGCCGGATCCGGATGAACGGAGAACCTGTCCGCACGGATGCAAAAGTGGCGGAAGGTGATCTGGTCAGTATTGAATGGGAAGAAGACGTTCCGGTCTATCAGCTGAATCCGTTTGAACTGCCGCTTGAGATTCCTTATGAAGATGAATACCTGATGGCTGTGGTGAAGCCCGGCGGGATTGCCAGCCAGAGCAGCAGGAATCATCCGGATGATTCTCTCGAGAATGCGGTGTTTTCATATTTCGGCTGCCCGGAGAACTTTATATACCGTCCGGTGAACCGGCTGGACAAGGGAACCGGTGGACTGATGATCGTTGCGAAGACACCGCATGCGCAGCATCTCCTGCAGGGAGAACTGCACACCCCGGCATTCCGGCGGCGCTATCTGGCCCTGACAGATGGAATGCCGGCTGAAAAAGAAGGCATTCTGGACTTTCCGATTGACAAGGTGCCGGGGGCAACCATCAAGCGGATGATCAGTCCTGACGGGAAACCGTCCAGAACCCGATACAGGGTACTGAAAGGACAGGAACAAGGCGCACTGATCCTGCTGGAACTGGAGACAGGCAGAACGCATCAGATCCGGGTACATCTGAGTCATATCGGCTGTCCGGTACGGGGCGATTTTCTTTACGGGCAGGAGCAGCCAGCAGAGTTTCCGGGCTGCTTTGCCCTGCACAGCGCCATGGTGGAACTGCGGCACCCGATTACAGGAGAGATCATCCGCCTGACCAGTCTTCCGGAATGGGCGGACGGGATGGAACCTTCTGTTCTTTTCATGGACTTTAATTGACATTTCATAATTCATAATTCATAATTCACAATTACAGGATTCTCATTCTCATGAATATGGCGGACGCCCGTTTTTTGAGGATGAGATTTCAGTATGTGCAAAAAGACAAGGGGATTTAACACTTATGACCATTATTGAATTGTTGGAAAGAAATGCCAGAGAATGGCCTGACGATACCGCACTGGTTGAGATTAACCCCGATCAGCCTGAAACCAGACGGGTTACCTGGCACGATTTTGAACTGGTGGAACCCAGCGCAAAACAGAAGCACTACCGCCGGGAAATTACCTGGGCGGTTTTTGATGAAAAGGCCAACCGGGTGGCCAATATGCTCCGGAGCCACGGCATCGGCAAGGGCAAGAAGGTTGCCATCCTGATGATGAACTGCATTGACTGGCTTCCGATCTACTTCGGTATCCTGAAGACCGGCGCGGTGGTGGTTCCCATGAACTTCCGCTATGCATCCAATGAAATTGAGTACTGCCTGAACCTGTCCGAAAGCAATATGCTCATTTTCGGACCGGAATTCATCGGCCGTATTGAAGAAATAGCAGACAAGATTCCCCATGTGGCACTGGTGTTTGAAGGCCCCGGCTGCCCGAGCTTTGCGGATGACCTGATGGAACTGATCAACGAGAGCAGTTCCAGCTTCCCGAAGTGCGACCTGACAGAGGATGACGACGCTGCGATCTACTTCTCTTCCGGCACCACCGGCTTTCCGAAGGCGATCCTGCATAAGCATCGCAGCCTGATCCATTCCGCACGGGTGGAACAGGCGCATCACGGCCAGACGAAGAATGACTGTTTCCTGTGCATTCCGCCGCTGTATCATACCGGCGCGAAGATGCACTGGTTCGGCAGCCTGATCTCCGGCGGCAAGGCCGTGATCCTGAAAGGCACCAGGCCTCAGACGATCCTGGAAGCTGTCAGCAGCGAGCAGTGCACAATCGTATGGCTGCTGGTTCCGTGGGCGCAGGATGTGCTGACCGCCCTGGACAGCGGAGAACTGAAACTGTCCGATTACAAGCTGGATCAGTGGCGGTTGATGCACATCGGCGCACAGCCGGTGCCGCAGAGCCTGATCCATCGCTGGCTGGAATACTTCCCGAACCATCAGTATGACACCAACTACGGCCTGAGCGAATCCATCGGCCCCGGCGCGGTGCACCTGGGTATTGAGAATGTCCGCAAGGTTGGCGCAATCGGCATCCCCGGATACGGCTGGGAGACGAAGATCATCCGTCCGGACGGTGAAGAAGTGGCTCCGGGAGAGGTGGGTGAGCTTTGCCTGAAGGGACCCGGCGTGATGGTCTGCTACTATAACAATCCGCAGGCAACAGCCGAAACCCTGAAGGACGGCTGGCTGCTGACGGGCGATATGGCACGGCAGGATGAAGAAGGCTTCATCTACCTGGTAGACCGGAAAAAGGACGTGGTTATTACCGGTGGTGAGAACCTGTATCCTGTTGAAATTGAGAACTTTATGGCGGCCTATCCGCCGATCAAGGATGTGGCCGTGATTGGTCTTCCGGACGCACGTCTGGGTGAAATTGCCGCGGCGATTGTGGAACTGGTGCCGGGCAGCACTGCCACAGTGGAAGACATTCAGGAATTCTGCATGGGTATGCCGCGGTATAAGCGGCCGAGGAAGATCATCCTGGCACCCGTACCGCGGAACGCGACCGGTAAGATTGAAAAGCCAAAGCTTCGCCGCATGTACGGCGGAGAAGGACTGGTTGATTCTCAGAACCGCAGTTAACCGATTCTGAAAATCACCATTGAAAAATGAAGAATTAATAGTTGAGGATGGCATGTCATGAAGAAACTGTTAATCGGAAATGAAGCGGTGGCCTGGGGCCTTTACAACGGCGGAATCGGGCTGGTGAGCAGTTATCCGGGTACTCCGAGTACGGAGATCACGGAATTCCTTGCCAAACATGACGATATCCACAGCGAGTGGGCGCCGAATGAGAAAGTGGCTATGGAAGCAGCCTTTGGCGCGAGCCTGGCGGGAATGCGGAGTGTCTGCGCCATGAAGCACGTGGGACTGAACGTGGCGGCTGACCCGCTGTTCACGCTGAGCTATACAGGCGTGACCGGTGGTATGGTGGTCTGCGTAGCGGACGATCCGGCTATGCATTCCAGCCAGAATGAGCAGGATTCCCGGCATTATGCCATTGCGGCAAAGGTGCCGATGCTGGAGCCTTCGGATTCCGCGGAAGCCTACGCGTTTGCACGGTCCGCCTTTGAACTGAGTGAAAAGTATGATACGCCGGTGCTGCTCCGGATGTGCACGCGCATCGCCCACAGTCAGTGCGTGGTGGATATCGGAGAGCGGGAGGAAGTGCCGCTGAAGGAATACGTCAAGCAGCCTTCCAAGTACATTATGATGCCCGGCTACGCCAAACAGCGTCATCCCGTTGTGGAAGAGCGGACAGAAAAGCTGAAGGCGCTGGCGGAAGACTGCATGTACAACAAGGTCGAACTGGCGGAAAACCGGGAAATCGGCATCATTACTTCCGGCTGCAGCTATCTGTATGTGAAGGAAGTTTTCGGCGACGACATCAGCGTGCTGAAGATCGGCATGCCCAACCCGCTGCCGGAGAAGATGATCCGGGATTTCGCCGCGCAGGTGAAGAAGCTTTATGTGATTGAAGAGCTGGACCCGGTGATCGAAAACCATGTGAAGGCTCTGGGAATTGCCGTGACCGGCAAGAGCCTGTTCTCCGCCATCGGCGAGTTCAGCCAGAAGACGATCCGGGAAGCTTTCCTGAAGGAAGGCTATCCGGTGAAGGATATTCCGGAAGCACAGGGAGACGCTCCCGCGGTTCCCGGCCGTCCGCCGATGATGTGCTCCGGCTGCCCGCACCGGGGTATGTATTACACGCTGGTGAAGAATCATATCACCGTGCTGGGTGATATCGGCTGCTATACACTGGGTGCCGTTGCGCCGCTGAACGCGCTGGATTCCACCCTGTGCATGGGTGCCAGCATTTCCGGTATTCACGGATTCAATGCAGCCCGCGGCAAGGAAACGGAGAAAAAGACTGTGGCCGTGATCGGCGACAGCACCTTCATGCACAGCGGTATGACCGGACTGGTTAACATTGCCTACAACGCAACCAACTCCACGGTGATTATCCTGGATAACTCCATCACCGGCATGACCGGCCACCAGCAGAACCCCACGACCGGATACAACATCAAAGGCGATCCGGCGGCAAAGGTGAACCTGGAAGCCCTGTGCAAAGCGCTGGGCATCAACCGGGTGCGGGTCGTGGATCCCTATGACCTGAAGGCCTGCGAAGAAGCGGTGCTGGAAGAGCTGGCTGTTGAGGAGCCGAGCGTCATCATTTCCCGCCGGCCCTGCGTGCTGCTGAAATATGTGAAGCCGAAAACACCGCTGCAGGTGGATACGGATAAGTGCCGGGGCTGCAAAAAGTGCATGAAGATGGGCTGCCCGTCCATCAGCTTCAAGGAAGGCAAAGCCCGGATTGACAAGACACTTTGTGTAGGCTGCGGCGTGTGCGAACAGCTGTGTGCCTTCGGCGCGATCGGAGGTAAAAACGAATGAAAACAACGAGTGTAATGATCGTCGGCGTCGGCGGACAGGGAAGCCTGCTGGCCTCCAGACTGCTAGGTACTCTGCTAACGGATGAAGGCTATGACGTGAAGGTCAGCGAAGTGCACGGCATGAGCCAGCGCGGCGGCAGCGTCGTGACCTATGTGCGGTTCGGAGAGAAAGTATACAGCCCCATCGTGACCGAGGGCGAGTGCGACTATATCATCAGCTTCGAAAAACTGGAAGCTGCCCGTTACGCGGGATGCCTGCGCAAAGGCGGCAAGATTATTGTAAATACCCAGGAAATTGATCCGATGCCTGTGATCACCGGCGCTGCGGAGTATCCGGCGGGCGTACTGGAAGAACTGAAGGCAAAAGGCTTTGATATTGATGACTTTGACGCGCTGACGCCCGCGGTGGAAGCGGGAAGCTCCAAGGCAGTCAATATTGTGCTGATGGGCCATTTCGCAAAGTGCACGGAGATCCCGAAGGAAAAGTGGCTGGCGGCCCTTGAAAAGGTCATCAACCCGAAGTTCCTGGAGATGAACAAAACCGCTTTTGAGCACGGTTACGGTGCATAAGACAAGATGAAAACCGGCGAAGCAGATAGAAAGTTTCGCCGGTTTTTTCGTTTGTTTTTGTCTGCTTTTATCTGCAGAGAAGTGTAACGGCATTGTGGACGTTGCGGACCTCGACTGTGGATGTGCCTTCTGCTTCTTCACCGTCCAGGGTCCATTTAACATCGGACGAACCGGAGAAGGTGAATATGGAAGCCCGCAGGAAAAGCAGGGAAGGATCATCGTAGTGACGGGTCCTGAGGGCTGTGATAATCCGGTTCAGGGCAAGCAGGTCCTGGGGGAAGGGAATGAGCAACGCCTCAAAAAGACCGTCGCTCATGTGGACCTCGGTGTCATCCAGCTTCAAGACACCGCCCAGGGAAGTGGAATTGCACACGGCACCAAAGATGTAATCATCCTCATATTCCCGGCCGTCAGCATTGATCGTCATATGAATGGGATGAATGTCCGCCAGGGAGCGAATGCCTTCCAGGATATAGGCGGCATGGCCGATTACATTTTTCACATTCTGGGGTGTGGACCAGGCAACACTTGTGAAGGCCCCGAAGGAAGCGGTATAGCTGAAATAACGATCAGGACCGAAGAGCCCGATATCCAGGAGGCGGGGCTGGCCGAAGATAATGGAATCACAGGCAGGCAGCGGTTCCAGGGGCAGATCAAGCCCGTTGGCAAAGTCGTTGGTGCTGCCGCAGGGAATGTATCCCAGCGGGGTTTTATGACCGCCCTGAAGCAGGCCGGTGATGACTTCGTTCAGCGTGCCATCTCCGCCGCAGGCAACGACCAGGTCGGCCTCTCCGCCGTGAAGACGGGCAAAGTCTGTGGCATCGCCGCGCTTTTCCGTGACATAAACGGAACAAAGCCATTCCGCCCGGTTGAACAGGGAAATCATTTCCGGCAGGAAACGCCGTGCCTGACGCATGCCGGCGTTGGGGTTGATGATTAAATGCAGGGATTTCATGAAATCCTCCAATGTACAATGCATAATGAAATGGTCTGTGGTTGCAAGAAGATTATAGAATAAGAAGGGGAGAAAGACAATAAAGGGAGACGTTTGAAGCGAAGAGTGATGAGTGAAGAGTGATGAGTGTAGAGTGAAGAGTTGTCCTACGGACAGTGAAGAGTTGTCCTGCGGACAGTGAAGAGTTGCGCCGCGGGCAGAGAAAAGCAGCCCGCAGGGCAAAGCAGAAGTATCATTCTGCCTTGACAACCGGACAAGAAGAGACTACATTGAACAGGTACGTACATATTAATGAAGGGGAGATCCTTTTGAAACACTGGATGAAATATATCAAGCCGTACAAGGCCTGGTTTATTCTTGGTCCGCTGTGCATGATCGTGGAAGTCATCGGTGAAGTACTGATGCCCATGCTTCTGGCACGCGTGATTAACGCCGGGAATCTGGGAACGCTGACCGTCGGCTCCAGCATCGGAACGGCAGGTCTGATGATCCTGATCGCTGTTTTCATGATGGCGGGCGGCATTGGCGGATGCTATTTCAGTTCAAAGGCGAGCATTGCCTTTGCGGGGGATATCCGTAACGACCTGTACAGCAAGATCCAGAGATTCTCTTTCGGCAATATTGACCGGTTTTCCACCGGCTCCCTTGTGACGCGGGTGACCAATGACGTGACGCAGATGCAGAACTTTGTGGCAATGCTGATGCGGATGGCACTGCGGGCCCCGGGTATGATGATCGGCGGCCTGATCATGGCAATCCGCCTGCGGCCAGACCTGGCGACGATCTTCTGGGTCAGTATTCCGGCGCTGCTTCTGTTTGTAGGCGGAAACATCCTGACCGCTTTCCCGCGGTTCAAGGAAGTGCAGGCCAAAGTAGACGGACTGAACTCCACCGTGCAGGAAAACATCACCAATGTGCGGGTGGTGAAATCCTTTGTACGGGAAGAAGATGAAATCCATAAATTCGGCAAAGCCAACAGCGACCTGAAAAATGCGGCGATGCGCGCCATGCGGATCGTGATCCAGATGCAGCCGGTCACGACACTGATGATGTATATCACGGTGATCGGGGTGGCCTGGCAGGGCCACACGCTGGTGCTGAACGGCGAGATGGCCGTTGGCGACCTGTCCGCGTTTGTCAACTACGTGATTCAGATCCTGTCTTCCCTGATCATGGTTACCTTCCTGTTTATGATGTCTTCCCGGGCAATGGCGAGCGCAAAGCGCATCCGTGAAGTGCTGGAAGAGGAACCGGATCTGAACGATAACGACGCAAAACAGAAGGACCTGACTGTGAAGGAAGGACGTGTTGAATTCCGTCATGTGTCTTTCCGGTATTATAAGCACAGTGAAGACAGCGTGCTGGAGGATATCAGCCTGAGCATTGAACCCGGCAGCATTGTGGGCATCATCGGTTCCACCGGCTGCGGAAAGAGCACGCTGGTCTCCATGATCCCGCGGCTGTATGATCCGGATGAAGGCGAGATCCTGGTGGACGGTGTGAACGTAAAGGACTACAGCCTGTACAACCTGCGCGAGGGCGTGGGCATGGTGCTGCAGAAGAATGTACTGTTCTCCGGTACCGTGGCGGAAAACCTGCGCTGGGGCGATGAAAATGCCACGGACGAGGAGATGATCGCCGCGGCGAAGTCCTCCCAGGCGGACAAGTTTGTTTCTTCTTTTGCGGACGGATATGAAAGCAACCTGGACAAGGGCGGAAACAACCTGTCTGGCGGCCAGAAACAGCGGCTTTGTATAGCCCGGGCACTGCTGAAGAAACCGAAGATCCTGATCCTGGACGACTCCACATCCGCCGTGGATACGGCAACAGAAGCGCAGATCCGTAATGCCTTCTCCAATGAACTGGCGGGAAGCACAAAGATCATCATCGCCCAGCGGATTGCCTCCGTGATGGACGCGGATCAGATTATCGTAATGAATGAAGGCCGGATCACCGGTGTGGGCACTCATGACGAACTGCTGGCCTCCAATACGGAATACCGTGAGATTGCCGAGTCCCAGCTCGGAAAGAAGGGGGCGTAAGGCATGGCAAGGTCACTTGAAAGACTGAGAAAGCAATACGCGTCCAAACCCGGGGATATGAGAAAAATGGGAGGAGGTCCCCGCGGAGGCCCGCCCGGCCGCGGCATGACAGGGAAGCCCAAGAATGCGGGACAGACCATCAGAAGGCTGCTGGGCTATGTAGGCAAGTACTGGTACAAGCTGGTGCTGGTGCTGCTGTGCATGCTGGTTACCACGGTGACGAGCCTGTGCGGCGGCTACCTGATGGCGCCGATCGTCGACCACCTGGCGCTGGCCGTGAACCCGGATACAGTGATTACTATGAGTCCGATTGAGAAAATCGCGGACGAAATCCTGACAAAGATTACCGCCGGAGAAATGGTACAGAACTGGATTGCTTCCGGTACCATCCAGGCAGTGTCCGCCTACGTTGCCGTAGCGCTGATTGTATTGGCCATCATCTACCTGGTGGGCGTGTGTACCACCTACCTGCAGGCGAGGCTGATGATGTCTGTTTCCCTGCGGGTGATCGAGACGATCCGGAACGATCTTTTCCGGAAGATGCAGAGCCTGCCGGTGCGTTATTATGACGGACATCCGACGGGCGAACTGATGAGCCGCTACACCAACGATATCGACAACATCGATACAATGATCAACAACTCCCTGGTGGGCCTGGTATCCGGTCTGATTACCCTGATCGGTACATTTATCTTCATGATCACCACCAGCTGGATCCTGACGCTGATCACGATCCTGTTCATCCCGGTGTTCCTGTTCGGCGGAATGACCATCGCGAAGAAGAGCGCCAAGTACTATGCCTGGCAGCAGGCGGCGCTGGGCGCGGTGAACGGCTATATCGAAGAGACTGTAACCGGTGCGAAGGTTATCAAGGTCTTCAACCACGAGAGCGAGTGCGAGGAAGAGTTCAACCTGCTGAACGGCGACCTGAAGGATAAACAGTTCGGCGCCCAGTTCTGGGGCGGCATCATGTGGCCGGTGATGGGCAACGTGGGTCAGGTGACCTATGCGGTGACCATCGGCGTGGGCGGCATCCTGATGTGCACAGGCGGATTCACTCCCGGCGCCCTGACAGTTTTCGCCGGATACAGCCGGCAGTTCTCCATGCCAATTAACCAGATGTCCCAGCAGGCAACCACTATCCTGGCGGCACTGGCCGGCGCGGAACGCGTTTTCGCGGTGATGGATGCGGAACCGGAGGTTCCGGACAGGGAAGGCGTCGAAGAGACTGAAATCCGCGGAGACGTGGTGGTTGAGCATGTGACCTTCGGCTATGTGCCGGAGAAGATCGTGCTGAAGGATATCTCACTGTATGCCCATCCGGGCCAGAAGATTGCCTTTGTGGGTTCCACCGGCGCGGGCAAGACCACGGTGACGAACCTGCTGAACCGCTTCTACGATATAGAAGAGGGAATCATCACCATTGACGGGAAGGACATTAAGGATTATCCGCGGGAATGGCTGCGGAAGAACATTGCCATGGTGCTGCAGGATACCCATCTGTTTACCGGCACGGTAAGAGAGAATATCCGGTACGGCCGCCTGGACGCCACGGATGAGGAAGTGGAGACGGCAGCAAAGCTGGCCAGTGCCCACAGTTTCATCATGCGGTTGGAACATGGCTATGACACGATGCTGGAAGGCGACGGTGCCAACCTGAGCCAGGGACAGCGCCAACTGCTGAATATCGCGCGGGCGGCTGTGAGCAAGGCTCCGATCCTGGTGCTGGACGAAGCAACCAGCAGCGTTGACACCCGTACAGAGCGCCATATCGAACACGGCATGGACCGGCTGATGAAGAACCGGACGACCTTCGTGATTGCCCACCGGCTGAGTACAGTCCGGAACGCGAATGCCATCATGGTACTGGAAAAAGGCGAAATCATCGAACGCGGAACGCATGACGACCTGCTGGAGATGAAAGGCCGGTACTACGAGCTGTATACGGGGAAGAAAGAGCTTGATTGATCCCGGAGGATCAATCAAGTAATGAAAAATGAATATTGAAAACTTAAAACTTAAAAATGGCGGAGAAAACTGCTTCCGGGAATCGGAAGCAGTTTTTTGATATATATAAAGAGTGAAATGTATACAAGATTTCCGGAATGGGACTATATAAGGGTTCCTTCGGTTTTTGGATGGATTGTAACACTTTTGGCATATAATCTTCATTGAAATATTCGGGTAAATGGCGTATAATTTCTCCTATCCCAAGAGGGAATGTTCGTGTTTTTGGAGGTATCATGGAAGCGCTGCGCCGGAAGATCCTGGAACTTGGAAAAGGCATCGGGAAGGATATCGTCAAGGTGGATATGTTCCTGAACCACCGGATCGACACGGCGCTTTTATTCCAGATGGGCGAAGCCTGGGCGGAAGAATTCCGCGAAGAAAAGCCGGAACTGGTCCTGACAGTGGAAGCAAGCGGTATTGCCATGGCAGTGGCCGCTGCCCACGCGCTGGGAGATATTCCGGTGGTGTTCGCCAAGAAAAGCGCCACAGTGGTGCAGAACGACGATATTGTTCAGGCGCCTGTTTATTCCTTCACCCATAAGACCGAAAACATGATCCGCATCGAGAAGCGGTACCTGCCGGCAGGCACAAGGGTGCTGATTATTGATGATTTCCTGGCAGACGGACAGGCTGTGAGGGGGCTGATGAACCTCTGCTGGCAGCAGGAAGCGAAGGTTGTGGGCGTCGGCATCGCAGTGGAAAAAGGTTTCCAGCCCGGCGGAAAACAGCTGAGGGAGTCCGGCGTACATCTTAAGTCTTTGGCAGTTGTGGAGGGCATTGAGAACGGAAATATCGTTCTGAAGCCGGATGACGACTGATCCAATAGAAAAAACAATTTACTCCGTAGTCCAATGAGAAAGAGGAGGAAACACAACATGAAAAAGGTTCTTGCCCTGGTTCTGGCTCTGGCCCTGTGCCTGACCGCTTTTGCGGCGATGGCTGACGGCGTGGCCAAGGAAGACATCAAACTGGGTGTCATCCTGCTGCACGACGAAGACTCCACCTATGACCTGAACTTCATCAACGGCGTGAAGGATGCCGCTGCTGCTCTGGGACTGTCTGATGACCAGGTGATCATCAAGCGCAACATTCCCGAATCCAATGACTGCTATGAAGCCGCTCTGGACCTGGCCGATGAAGGCTGCCAGATCGTTTTCGCCGACAGCTTCGGTCATGAGACCTTCATGCTGCAGGCCGCCAAGGAAAAGCCTGAAGTGGACTTCTGCCACGCGACCGGCACCATGGCTCACACTGAGAAACTGGCTAACTTCCACAATGCTTTCGCCGCGATCTATGAAGGCCGTTATCTGGCTGGCGTTGCCGCCGGCCTGAAGCTGAACGAGATCAAGGAAGCCGGCAAGCTGAAGGGCGAAGTTCCCATGATGGGTTACGTCGGTGCCTTCACCTATGCTGAAGTGGTTTCCGGCTACACCAGCTTCTACCTGGGCGCCAAGAGCGTTTGCCCCGATGTTATCATGAAGGTTCAGTTCACCGGTTCCTGGTACGATGAGAAGGAAGAAAAGGCTGCTGCCGAAGCCCTGATCGCTGCCGGCGCTGACCTGATCTCCCAGCACGCTGACTCCATGGGTGCTCCCACTGCCTGCGAGAACGCCGGTATCCCGGACGTTTCCTACAATGGCTCCACCGTGGAAAGCTGCCCCAACACCTTCATCGTGGCCAGCCGTATTGACTGGGCTCCCTACTTCCAGTACATTATCGGACAGAAGGTTGCCGGTGAAGCGATCGACACCGACTGGACCGGCACCATTGCTACCGGTTCTGTGAAGCTGACCGACGTGAACGAGCAGGCTGCTGCTGCCGGCACCGTTGAGAAGCTGGCTGAAGTGAAGGCTCAGTTCGAAGCCGGCACCCTGAAGGTGTTCGACACCGCTACCGAAGGCTTCATCACCAAGGACAAGGCTCCTCTGACCTCCTACCTGGCTGATGTTGATACCGATCCTGCCTACACTCCCGATACCGAAGTGGTTGCTGACGGCTACTTCCATGAATCTGAGTTCCGCAGCGCTCCTTACTTCGATGTGAACATCGATGGTATCGAGCTGCTGAACACCGCTTTCTGATGAAGAGAGCCCTGTGAAGTAAATATACGGACTGCCACTCATTTCCAGTGGCAGTCCGTATCCTTTTATGATAAGATAAAACGAGTACTATAGGACGCATTTTTCGGAGGACAGATTGTGGAGAAGCAGCTTGCGCTTCAAATGCGCGGAATTACCAAAAGTTTCGGCCCGGTGGTGGCGAACAACCATGTGGACCTGGACGTTTACAGGGGAGAAATTCTGGCTGTTCTGGGAGAGAACGGCTGCGGCAAGACGACCCTGATGAACATGATTGCCGGTATCTATTTCCCGGATGAAGGCCAGATCCTGATCGATGGGAAAGAAGTCGTGATCCGCTCTCCAAAGGATGCGTTTGAGCATAAGATTGGTATGATTCACCAGCATTTCAAACTGGTGGATCTGTTTACGGCTGCCGAGAATGTGGTGCTCGGTACAGAGTCGAAGGAAAAGTATAATCTGAAGGCCGTTAATGCCCAGGTGGCCCAGATTGCGGAACGCTACGGCTTCCGGCTGGATCCGGCCAAGAAGATCTATGACATGTCTGTTTCCGAGAAGCAGACAGTGGAAATCATCAAAGTGCTGTACCGCGGCGCGGATATCCTGATCCTGGATGAGCCGACCGCCGTACTGACGCCCCAGGAAATCACCCGGCTGTTTGACGTGCTGCGCCGGATGAAGGAAGACGGCAAGAGCATCATTATCATTACCCACAAACTGAATGAAGTAATGGAAGTCAGCGACAGAGTAGCCATCCTGCGCCGGGGTGAGCATGTTGCCACCGTCAATACGGCGGAGACCTCTGAAGCGGAACTGACAGAGATGATGGTCGGTAAGAAGATCGACCTGAATATTCACCGTTCCACGCCGGTAAACGCGATTCCGCGCCTGGTGGTGGAGGACCTGAACCTGTACAACGCGGAAGGTATCCATGTGCTGAAGGATATTTCCTTTACCGCCAATGGCGGGGAAATCCTGGGCATTGCCGGCATCGCCGGCAGCGGACAGAAGGAATTGCTGGAATCCATTTCCGGCCTGCAGCCTGTTGAAAGCGGAAAGATCACTTTCTATAACCCGAAAAAAGACCGGCCGGTCAGCTTTTTCCATAAGAGCATGAAACAGGTCAGGGCACTGGCCGCAAAAGGCGCGTTCCATGACCGGAACCTGAATGACGTGACCTTCCATGGAATGAGCAACAAGGCCGTCCGGAAATGGGTACAGAACGGGGACGTGCTGTTCCGTGAAGATGAAGTTATGAACCTGCGGGACAAGACGCCGCTGGAGATCCGTCAGCTGGGCGTCCACCTGAGCTTCGTGCCGGAAGACCGGCTGGGCATGGGCCTGGTCGGCAGCATGGATATTACAGACAACATGATGCTGCGCAGTTACCGGAAGGGCAAGCTGGGCTTCCTGAACCGGAAAAAGCCGAAAGCGCAGGCTGAAGAGATTATCCGGGAGCTGGAAGTTTCCACACCCGGCGTTTCCACACCGGTGCGCCGCTTGTCCGGCGGTAATGTCCAGAAGGTACTGGTGGGCCGGGAAATTGCCTACACTCCCAAGGTACTGATGGCTGCCTATCCCGTGCGCGGACTGGATATCAACTCCAGCTATACGATTTACAACCTGTTGAACCGGCAGAAGGAAAACGGAGTAGCTGTGATCTACGTCGGTGAGGACCTGGACGTGCTGCTGGAGCTGTGCGACCGGATTATGGTAATCAACGGCGGTGCTGTTACAGGCATTGTGGATGCCAGAACAACCACGAAGGAAGAAATCGGTCTGCTGATGACCAAAACGGATGAGCGGAAGGAGGAGGACGCGTGAGCACAGTCAAGAAAAACGAAGTCCGTGAACCGCTGATCCACCTGAGCAAGCGGACTTCCGTCAATCCGGTGAGGGCGTGGGCAATCCGCATCGCGGCAATTGTGCTGGGCCTGATTGTCTGCGGACTGGTGGCTTTCCTGCTGATTGAAAAGCTGAACGCACACCCGGAAAAAATCGGTGACTTCTACACCGCCTTTATCAAAGGATCTTTTTCAACCAGCCGTAAGTTCTGGAAATTCCTGAAGAATATCGCAATCCTGCTCTGTGTTTCCCTGGCGCTGACCCCGGCCTTCCGGATGCGTTTCTGGAATATCGGCGGAGAAGGACAGACGCTGGTGGGCGTACTGGGAGCCATTGCGGTGGACTTTTACCTGGGCGGCAAAATCCCGGAGTGGCTGCTGCTGATCCTGATGTTTATCGCGGCACTGCTGACCGGTGCGGTCTGGGGCGTTATCCCGGCATTGTTCAGGGCGAAATGGGGAACGAATGAAACCTTGTTTACCCTGATGATGAACTATGTGGCAACCTTCCTGGTAAGCTATTTCCTGGTGATCTGGGTGCCGAGCGGATCTTCCTCCCTGGGCAAGCTGAAATATGGAAAACTGCCTTCGATCGGCAATGATTATTTGCTGATTATCCTGATTGTGGTGGCGCTGGCAGTCGCGCTGTACATCTACCTGAACTACACCAAGCACGGATATGAGATCAACGTGGTGGGCGAGAGTGTCCGTACCGCGCAGTATGTCGGCATCAACGAAAAGAAGGTTATCATCCGGACCATGATCCTCTCCGGTGCGCTGTGCGGACTGGCCGGATACCTGATTGCTGCCGGCCTGGATCAGACGGTGACGACGGAGTCTGCCGGAGGACAGGGCTTCACCGGCATTATGGTTGCCTGGCTCGGTAAATTCAACCCGCTGGCGATGATCCTGACAGCCGCTCTGATCCAGCTGCTGAACCAGGGCGCGGCACAGATCAGCCAGGACTTCGACGTATCCGGCGCGTTCCCGAACGTCATTGTCGGCATTATTCTGTTCTTCATTATCGGCAGTGAATTCTTTATCAATTATGAGATCCATTTCCGCGGCCATCACGGCCTGGCGGAGGCAGGAAAGGAGGCCGTCAAATGAATATCTGGCTGAACTTTCTGATTGACTCACTGGCCTTCGGCGCAACCTTCATGTACGGTTCTACCGGTGAAATCCTGACCGAGAAAGCCGGACACCTGAACCTGGGGATTCCCGGTATCATGTGCATGGGCGGTGCGGGCGGCTGCCTGATCCTGAACATGATCGGAAAGAGCGGCCTTCCGCCGTTCCTGATTGTTATCCTGGGTATCCTGGGATCCCTGATCCTGTCTATGCTCTGCGGCCTGATCTATTCTTTCCTGACGGTGACGCTCCGGGCAAACCAGAATGTTACCGGCCTGGCGTTGACCACCTTCGGCGTCGGCCTGATGAAGGTAATCATGAGCAAGCTGGACGCTACCGTATACCTGATCGGACCGAAGATGATGTATCGCTGGCCGTTCGCGGGACGGCAGGACAGCCTCCAGTGCCTGGGCGTGCTCTTTTTCCTGGCAATCATTATCGTACTGCTGAGCAGCTGGGTGCTGTTCCGTACACGGGTTGGACTGCAGCTGCGTGCTGTGGGTGAAAACCCGGCAACGGCGGACGCGGTGGGCATTAACGTGACCCGGTATAAATACATGGCCACCTGCATCGGAAGCGGTATTGCCGGTCTGGGCGGATTCTACTACATTATCGACTATATGGTGTCCCAGGAAGCATACCTGAGCCTGGAAGCCTTCGGATGGCTGAGTATCGCACTGGTTATCTTTGCGCTGTGGCGTCCCCATCTGACGATTATCGGCTCCTTTGTGTTCGGATTCCTGTTCTCCTGCTCCAGCTATATCACGAATATCAGCTGGATTCAGGTGACCATGGCTACCAAACCACTGCTGAAGATGCTGCCGTATGTGGTGACCATTATTGTGCTGGTGATATCCAGTATCCGGAATAAGAGGGAAAATCAACCTCCGGCCAGTCTGGGATTAAGTTATTTCCGTGAGGAAAGGTAAGATCAATGCACAATGCATAATGCATAATGCACAATGAAATGCTGACGCTAAGGTAGTGCCAGCAGAAAGGTATATCATGTTTATGAAGATCAGAATGACCGCAGACAGCACCTGCGACCTGACGCCGGACTGGATCCGGAAGTATCAGATCGGCATTGCACCGCTGAGCGTAATCATTGACGGAGAAGTATTCCATGACGGTGTGGACGTGACGCCCCGGGATATTTTCCGGGCAACGGAAGCCGGAAAGTCTGTCCGGACGGCCGCTGTGAACACCTATGAGTACAAGGAATTCTTCAGGGAACAGCTGAAAAAATGCGACCAGCTGGTTCATATCTGCCTGAGCAGTGAATTTTCCACGAGCTACGACGACGCAGTGGAAGCCAGCAAGGAAGTCGGCAATGTGTTTGTAGTGGACAGCCGTAATCTTTCCACCGGCAGCGGACTGCTGGTGCTTGAGGGAATCAAGATGATCCAGGAAGGTGCGGATGACGGAGCGGCCATTGCTGAAGCGCTTCGTGCCAAGACCGGCCTGGTGTGTTCCAGCTTTGTGGTCAGAACGATTGATTACCTGCGACGGGGCGGCCGCTGCAGCGGACTGGAAGCGCTGGGCGCGAAGATGCTGCATATCCGTCCTTCCATTGTGGTTGCGGATGGGAAAATGCATCCCGGCCAGAAGTATCGCGGAAGGTATGAACACTACCTGAAACACTATATCCGGGACGTGCTGGAGAATGATAACAATATCGACTTCAGCCGGGTTGTGGTGGTGCATTCTCCCAGCGAGGAAGGCCTTGTGCGGTTTGCTATCGACACGGTGAAAAGCTACGGCCTGTTCCGGGAAGTGCTGGAAGCCATGGCGGGCTGCACGATCTGTACCCACTGCGGACCGGATACCCTTGGACTGATGTTCATGCGGAAAGAAGAAAAGGAAAACTGATTGATGAATAAGAATCCGAAGATGATTGCCGGAATTGCCGGCCTGGCAGTGATGCTGATTCTGGCTGTGGTTCTGGCAACCTACATGATTCCGACCATTGGCGAGGTCCGGCGGGAAATGAGCCTGACGCCGACACCGCTGCCGCCTGTGCCGGGTTCGGTACGCGCTGCGGGCTATGTGGAGCAGGATACGCCGGAGCCGGCGCTGGGAACAGGATCCAGGGGAGACAAGGTCATCCAGCTGCAGGAGCGGTTGAAAGCCCTCGGATACTATGACGGCGAAATCGACGGGCAGTTCGGCCAGGGAACCCTGGATGCAGTTATTGCGTTCCAGATGAAGAACGGGCTGGATGCGGACGGCTATGCGGGAGAAAAGACGCAGGATGTATTGTACAGCGATGAGGCGGTTCCCAATAATGAAGAATGAAAAGTAAAAAATGAACACCCGCTCCGGATCTCTCCGGAGCGGGTGTTAGTTTTGAGTGCAGAGTGTAGAGTAAAAAGTGAAGAGTGATGAGTGTAGAGTTATCCTTTGGATTCTGTTGGCATTGTGAATGAGAGAGCCAAAAGAATCCAGAACATAGGAGCAACAAGGCAAACCGGATAGGAGAAGATTCCCTGGACGGCATAGCAAAGGACTGCTGCGGAACAGGGTGTGAGAAGCGGAAGGTATCTGTCGTGCCTGCGGAAAATGGACAGAAGCAGGAGCGCAACGAACAGGATCAGGGCAGGAAGCCCGTGATTGACCAGCTGGGTGAGATACTCACTATGCGGAGCATCAAAAACATTTGGAAGGGGATGACCGTCCTGTTCGGCAGGAATGATCAGATTGTTGTCCTGAATGAAGTGGTTAAAGCGGGAAGCGAACGTGCCTGAACCGCCGCCGGTGAGAAGGCTTTTCCCGGAGAGAAGCAGGCTGTAATACCAGACAGCAATGCGGTCGCTGCCGAAGGAAAGACGGATTCGGCCATGAAAGATTTCATGAAGCTCCCAGATGCCGCCGCCGTAAAACGGCCAGAACCAGACAACGAGCAGGACGGCGATGATCAGCAGGATCAGTACCGGCAGACGATGTTTTTTCGGTATGAAGCGCAGCAGGGTAACCAGGAACAGCACGCCCAGGGAAATGATACCGAACTGGACATCCATGGTGATGATCAGATAGAGGGAGAAAACAAAAGCGAGAGAGATGATTCCCAGAGGGAGGAGGGATAAAGTGGGAGGGAAGAGACGGAGTTTTCTGCTTTGAAGAGTGGAGGAAGAAAACTTGGGGAAATACTGGAGAATCGCGTAGAGGAAGAGACCGGCGAGGAGCAGGAGATAACCGGTGCCCATATCGATGTTGCCGATTGTGCCCTGGAACTCCGGATTCTGCGCATAACTTCTGCCACCCGGATAAAGCATGAAAGGATTATGGCCGCCCCGCTGCTGCAAAACGATGACAAAGAAGAGAGCAATACCGGCAGCCGCGGAAAGCAGAACGGGTTTCAAATGAACACGGGAAAAGAAAAAACAAATAAAGAGGGAAAAATAGCACAGCTGTGAGGCCAGCCCCTCATAATGCACGGGTTTTCCCTGCCACCATACCTCCGGATCGTAGGAACCGGAACAGATCAGGCAGGTAATAACGATCCAAAGGATATGCACAAAAGCGATGACAGCGGGGAAAACATCACGAAACGACAGTTTCCGACCAGGTTCTTTTTTCAGAATACGATTCAGGATCAGGTCAAACAGAAAGCAGACCAGTGTTACGCCGGTCAGGTACTGCATAATGATCCATTTGTTATATGTGATATGGGCATAGGATCCGCCCAGCAGCGGGAAAAGTCCCAGCCAGAGGCAGGCGGAAAGGGTCATTCCATATCCGTATCCTGATGATGCTGAACGCATACGGGACCATCCTTTCCGTTGTTTTTCCGGCTGTGATATGGTAGAATCAAGCCAAGTAAGTATACATCATCCGAACCTTTCCGCACAAGAGCGCGGAGGGATTGTCGAAAGGAAGCGGATGCCATGAAAGTAGTGCTGGAAAACCTGACAAAGTGTTTCCCGTCCCGAAATAAGAAGGGGACGGAAGTCATCGCTGTCAACAACTTCAATTTTGAAATTCCTGACGGGAAGCTGATCGGCTTGCTGGGCCCCAGCGGCTGCGGAAAAAGCACGACGCTGAACCTGATCAGCGGCCTGGAGACGCCGACAAAAGGAAAGATATACTTCGGGGATCAGGATGTGACGAATCTTCCGCCGGAAGAGCGGGGCGTCGGTCTTGTGTTCCAGAATTATGCCCTTTATCCGCATATGACAGTGGAAGAGAACATTATCTTCCCGCTGCAGAACCTGAAGGGCGCTCAAAAGATGTCCAAAGAAGCCATGCACCAGAAGGCCGTGGAAACCGCAAAGCTGGTACAGCTGGATGGACTCATGGAACGGAAACCGAAAGAGCTTTCCGGTGGACAGCAGCAGCGCGTGGCGATCGCCCGGGCACTGGTGAAGATTCCGAAGGTTCTGCTGCTGGATGAACCGCTGAGCAACCTGGATGCCAGACTGAGACTGCAGACCCGGGAAGAACTCCGCCGGATTCAGCGGGAGACCGGAGTTACCACGATTTTCGTGACGCATGACCAGGAAGAGGCTATGAGCATCAGCGACCTGATTATTGTAATGAAGGACGGCGTGGTGCACCAGATCGGGAAGCCCCAGGACGTGTATGACGAGCCTGCAAACCTGTTTGTGGCCCAGTTCCTGGGAACGCCGCAGATCAACGTTTTCCATGGCGAAGTAAAAAACGAAAAACTGTATATCGGCGAAGAGGACGTGCTGGACGTTCCGGGACGGAAGGATATGCCTGTGTGGGTTGGCATCCGGCCGGAAGGCTTTATTCCGGACGCGGATGCGGGACGTATGACCTGCCAGATGGACCGGGTGGAAGTCATGGGACGGGACGTGAGTGTCGTTTCCACACATCCGCAGATGACTGGACGGAGCATTCGTTCCATTGTCAGCGCTGAAAACAAATTCGATCCGGATCAGAAAACAGTGCGTTTTAACCTGAAACCGTATAAGGTCTTCCTGTTTGACAAGGAGAGCGAGGAACGGGTATGAAGAAGAACAACCTGAAGGCCTGGCTGTATCTGCTGCCGGCGATCCTCTTTCTGGGCGTGTTCATGGTCTATCCGCTGATCGACGTATGCTTCTATTCCCTTGAGGAAAATTACCAATCCATTGCACAAACCTATACAGGCGTCGGTCTGGGCAATTTCGGCCATGTGCTGAGCGATCCCTTCTTTATCCAGGCACTGAAGAATACCCTGATCCTGGTGGCTATTACGGTGCCGGTGAGTACGGGGATCTCCCTGCTGATTGCACTTGGCCTCAGCTCGATCAAAACGCTGAAAAAGGCATTCCAGACTATTTACTTCCTGCCGTATGTGACCAACACGCTGGCGGTTGGCCTTGTGTTCATGATCCTGTTTGCCCGGACAGAGTATACGGACGGTCTGATCAATGCGCTGATCAGCTCGCTGGGATATGACATGGTGGATTTCATCAACGGACCATACTGGGCCAAGATGCTGGTAACCTGCCTGTATACGGTCTGGATTGTCATGCCCTTCAAGATCCTGATCCTGACAAGCGCACTGGCAAGCGTCAACCAGGATTATTACAAAGCTGCCAAGGTGGACGGAGCAAGCAGCGGACGGATCTTCCGGAAGATTACGCTGCCCATGATCAGTCCGACTGTATTTTACCTGGTAATTACCGGCTTTATTGGAGCCTTCAAGGCTTACAGCGACGAGGTGGCGCTGTTCGGCGTGAACCTGAATGAAGCAGGCATGAATACGATTGTCGGCTATGTATATGACATGCTGTACAGCGATAAGGGAGGATATCCCGGCTACGCGGCGGCAGCGGCCCTGATTCTGTTTGCGATTGTGTTTACAATCACCTACATTAACCTGAAGTTCAGCAGAAACAAAGTCCAGTATATGTAAATCAATTCATTATTATGAATGGAATCCTGGCCATGATTTACGGATGATGAGTATACAGGTGTTTGGGGATGAAGAAATATGATTGAGAAAAAGAACGCAAGGGTATCACGGGGACTGATTTACCTGTTCCTTGTGATCTGGGCGGTTATCGTTCTGTTTCCTTTTTACTGGATGGTGCTGACCAGCGTCAAGAATACCGCATCCTACAACAATGAAAAAACCCCTGAGTTCATCACCATGGAGCCGACGGGGGAGAATTACGTCAAAGCCTTTACCGAGGTCAGCCTCGGAAGGTATTTTGCCAATACTTTGATTTTCACCGTAGCGACTACGGGACTGATGATGCTGGTGATCGTGCCGGCGGCATTTGCCTTTTCCAGACTCGAATTCAAGGGGAAAAACCTGTTGTTTGCCTTGTTTCTGAGCCTGATGATGATTCCAACGGAACTGGTGATCATCACCAACTATGTGACGATCGTCAACTGGGGATTCCAGAAAGGGAACCTGACTTACCTGGGCCTGATCCTTCCTTCGGTTACCAGTGTGTTCTATATTTACCTGCTGAAGGAAAACTTTGAAGCTATTCCGGATGAACTGTACAACGCGGCAAAGGTGGACGGCACCAGCGACCTGAAGTACTTGCTGAAGGTGATGGTTCCCATCAGCCAGCCGACTATTGTGACTATAGCGATCCTGAAAGTGATCGAATGCTGGAACAGCTATGTGTGGCCGAGGCTGATTACCAAAGAATCAAAGTATTTTCTGGTGTCGAACGGCATTCAGGCGATCCGTGAGAGCGGATTCGGCCGTCAGGATATCCCGGCGATGATGGCGGCTGTGGTGGTCGTCAGCGTACCGCTGATTGTGCTTTTCCTCGTGTTCCGCGACAAGATTATGGCGGGAGTGTCTCGCGGCGGAACAAAAGGATAATGCATATGCATTATCCTTTCGCCGCAATTAACAATTAACAATTAACAATGAACAATTGATTTGTTGGGCGAACTGGAGGCAGCGCAGATATGAATAAACACCTAAAGAGCATTGCGATCGGACTTGTGTTGATCTTTGTTCTGCTGTTCTTGTCCGGGTGTCATGGACGGCTGGAGAGCAGGGAAGCGACGGGGGCGGGAAGTGTAAAGATTCCTGAAGCGTTTGATGATTCCAAGCCGATTGAGCTGGTGTTCTGGGCCAAGAATGATACCAACAAGGTACAGACGGCTGTTTATACGAATGCCATCAAGGAATTTGAAGAAATGTATCCGAATGTGAAGATCAATCTGCGTCTGTATGCGGATTACGGACGGATCTTTGCTGACGTGATTACCAATATTGCCACAAAAACAACGCCGAACGTATGCATTACCTATCCGGATCATATCGCCACGTATATGACAGGCCAGGACGTTGTGCTGCAGATGGATGACTGGATGAGCGACAGCCGGTATGGGCTTGGGGGAAGTGAGGTCCGCTTTGATTCTCCCAAGCAGGAAGAGATTGTACCGGAATTCCTGGCGGAATGTGTGCTGGAAGATCACTATTACGCCATGCCCTATATGCGCTCCACCGAGGCCTTGTACGTGAATGAGGACATGGTGAAGCAGCTGGGATACGAACTGCCTGAAGTTGTAACCTGGGATTTTGTCTGGGAAGTCAGCGAAAAGGCTATGGAGAAAAACGAAGACGGCACCTTCAAAATCAATGGCCAGAAGGTGATGATCCCCTTTATTTACAAGAGCACGGACAACATGATGATTACCATGCTCAAACAGCTGGACGCTCCGTATTCCACTGCGGACGGAGAAGTACTGCTTTTCAATGACACCACGAAAGGGCTGCTGGAGGAAATCTATAAGCATGCAAAGAGCCGGGCGTTTTCAACGTTTGCGATCAGCAGCTATCCGGGGAATTTCCTGAATGCCGGACAGTGTATCTTTGCGATTGACTCCACCGCCGGCGCTACCTGGATGGGAAGCGAAGCACCGATGCTGGACATTCACGAGGAGCAGGTGGTTCCGTTTAATATCCGGGTGATGCCAATTCCTCAGTTCAAACCGGAAGAACCGAAAATGATCAGCCAGGGCCCCAGCATCTGTATCTTCAACAAGGATAATCCGCAGGAAGTACTGGCCAGCTGGCTGTTTACCCAGTATCTGATCAGCAATAAAGTTCAGCTGGGTTATGCGGAAACGGAAGGTTATCTGCCGGTAACGCTGAAGGCGCAGGAGAGCGCTGAATATCAGGATTACCTGAGAAAAAAAGGCGAGGATGCTGATCATTACTCCGTGAAGATCGAAGCCAGTGAACTGCTGCAGAAGTATACATCAGATACCTTTGTTACGCCTGTATTCAACGGCAGCAACAGCCTGCGGTCCGCGGCCGGCCAACTGATTGAAAGTACGGCCAAGAGCGCGCGCCGGAAAGAAAAGATGAATGACGCATATATTGAAAAGCTGTACGCTGACGTGACCAGCCTGTTCCAGCTGGATCAGATTGAAGTTAAGGCGGGGAAGAAGGTATCCTTCGGGGAACTGCCTTCTGAATCCAAGACCTTGCTGATCGTTATCCCGTGCATCTGGATTCTGATTGGCCTGTATGCGTTCCTGATCAAGCGAAAGAACCGTAAGAAAACGTAAAAACAGATTGAATCCGTTGTGTTTTTACGCTGTTTGATGTATGATGAAACCTGGAAAGCGGAGGGAGGAATCCCTCCTGGAAGAATGAAAGGAGAACAGCTTTATGAAAAAGATTATCAGCCTGATTCTGGTTCTTGCCCTCGCACTGTGCCTGGTTCCTGTGCTGGCTGAAGAAGAGGCCGCCGAAGAGGAAACGAGCGAACTGGCACTGATGTCCCATGAGGATTATGTTCTGGCTGAGATGGATGCCCCTGTGTATGTAGAGACCTACATTCAGGCGCACCAGAACTGGTGGAACGACAAGATGACCATTTATGCCCAGAGCGAAGATGGCGCTTACTTCATCTATGAACTGGGCTGCAGCGAAGAAGAAGCTGCAAAGCTGGTTCCCGGCACCAAGATTGCTGTGAAGGGATTCAAAGGTGAGTGGAGTGGCGAGGTTGAAATCCTCGATGCGACTTACGAAATCCTTGAAGGCGATCCCTTCATCGCGACCGCAACCGATGTGACCGCTCTGCTGGGCACTGACGAACTGATTAATCATCAGAACGAACTGGTGGCTTTCAAGGGCATGACTGTTGAAGCTTATGATGAAAGCGGCGCAGCCTTTGCTTACAAAGATGCAGAAGGCAAGACCGATGACCTGTACTTCAAGGTTTCCAAGGATGGTCAGACCTACGATTTCTGCGTTGAGTTCTATCTCTGCGGCAATGACACCGAAGTGTACAAGGCTGTTGAAGCCCTGAACGTCGGCGACGTAGTCGATCTTGAAGGTTTCCTCTATTGGTACAATGGTGCTAACCCCCATATCACCAGTGTGACCGCTGCACAGTAATAGCCTTTATTTCAGCCTCCGGACAGAAATGTTCGGAGGCTTTTATTTTTTTCTTGACATTTTAATCCGGGTCATGTAATATATCCCTTGCGCTCGCAGGAGCGGATGACGCGGGGTGGAGCAGTTGGCAGCTCGTCGGGCTCATAACCCGGAGGTCGGGGGTTCAAATCCCTCCCCCGCAACCATATGGCTCAATAGCTCAGTTGGCTAGAGCATTCGGTTCATACCCGGAGTGTCATATGTTCGAGTCCTATTTGAGCCACATAAGAAGACAGACCCTACAAGGGTCTGTTTTCTTATGTTTTTGGCTCAAAAGGACTCGACCTATGACACGACGGGACCCGGGGGAGCGAGGGAAGCGGTAGCCCAGTGGGGCATTCGCCGGAAGGCGAAAACGAGGTAGAGTCCTGTCGTGCGCGGTGCGCGAGGCGGGAATTCCGCCCGCGGTGCGCGCGAATCCTTACCGAAACGAGCAGCGCGACCGCTCCAAGGGAGCAATGCGAAGATTGAGGTTGCGTGGATAGGTTCGAGTCCGGACTGGATATCAGCTTGCGACAGGTTCGACTCATATCTACCCCACACAATAAAACGAGACCTTCATGGTCTTGTTTTTTGTTGACCAAATGTTTTCCTTCTTCTATAATAAAAAAGATAAGTCAAGACAATCATCAACACAACTGCAAAGGTGGGGAATTCATGGATAAATGGGACAAGCGGTTCATGCAGATGGCGTTTACAATCGCAGACTGGTCGAGCTGTTTTCGCGCGGGCCGGAAAATCGGTTGTGTGATCGTGAAAGATAAGCGGATTATGACCACCGGATATAACGGAGCACCTGCGGGAATTAAAACGTGCCGGGACAAGGGCGTATGCCTGCGGGACAAGCTGGGGATTCCCAGTGGTACACAGATGGAAACCTGCTATGCCGTGCATGCGGAACAGAACGCGATTGTGCAGGCGGCCAAGCTGGGCGTTTCCATTGACGGCGCCACGCTGTACTGTACCCATCAGCCCTGTTCCATGTGCTGCAAGATGATTATCAACTCCGGTATCCGGAGAGTGATTTATAAGGAAGGCTATCCGGATCCCTTCACGCTGGAACTGTTTGCGGAGGCAGGCGTACAGCTGGAAAGATTCGAAGAGGATCTCTGAATTTTAAGAAAAAGGTTGGACAACAAGTGAGATATCATATTGATACCATTCCCGTATGGGATGCCATGAAACTGGGTGGCGAGTGTTTTCTCTGCGCCCTGGAACGCAAGACGGAACTGGGTGAGGCAGAACGCTACCTGGGTGCGTCGGTCATGGAACCGGACGTGCGTGTGAAGGTGAATGACCGGGGATTCTGCCGGAAGCATCACGCTATGCTTTTCTCCATGAGCAACCGCCTGGGCCATGCCCTGATGCTGGAAAGCCACACCATTGAGATCCGGGAGAAACTGGCCAGAATCTCCGATAAGCTGGAGAAGAGCGCGGCGCAGCTGAAGAATGCGGGAATCGGGGACAAGCTGAGCGGCAAAACAAAAACCGCCACGGATGAAATTCTGAAACAGGCACAGGCAGTGAATGAAATGGCAGGGAGCTGCCTGATGTGCGAAACCATTGAAGAAAATATGAACCGGTATCTGCATACATTCTTCCATCTGTATCAGAATGACGGAGACTTCCGCAGTCGTTTTGAACAAAGCAAGGGCTTGTGCCTGTCGCATCTGGGGAAGCTGCTGGAGACTGCGACACAGGAGCTCGGCGCTAAGGATCTGGGCCGGTTTGTTGAGACACTGACAAAGATGGAAAAGGAAAACATGGACCGGATCCAGGAGGACATCTCCTGGTTCATCAAAAAGTTTGACTACCGGTATGAAAACGAAAGCTGGAAGAACAGCAAGGATGCTGTGGAGCGTACTGTAAACAAGGTGCGCGGCTGGTGCGTAGGAAAAGAACCCGTTGAAAATGAAAAGTGAACAATTAACAATGATTTGTTTTGAATCCCGGAAATGAAAGGGGAGAGTGCCAGATGATGACCATCAGGGAAGTCATGGAAATTGTGGATGGAAAGGTGCTCGTCGGGGCAGACCGGCTGGATGAACGGGTGGATACCGCCTGCGGATCCGATCTGATGAGCGACGTGCTGGCTTTTGTAAAAGAAAAAGCTGTGCTGATCACGGGACTGATCAATCCTCATGTGCTCCGGACATCTGAGATGCTGGACATTACCTGCATCGTTTTTTCCCGGGGGAAAATGCCCAGCGAAGAAATGCTGGCGATGGCGGAGGAGATCGGGATCACGGTTATTTCCAGCCCGCTGACAACTTATACCGCATGCGGGGAACTGTATGTTCATGGCCTGCCGGGTACGAAACGGAAGACAGGCGTAACAGAGGGGGTGTAAGCTGTGGCATACATCCTTGAGAAAAGTTTTCCTGTGGAAGCGGGAGCATATACTACAGCCGGCGAGGCGTCCACAACCATTAAAAGGACGCTGAAACAGCTGGGTATCAGCGCGGAAGTGCTGCGGCATGTGTCCGTTGCCTGCTATGAGGTGGAACTGAACCTGGTCATTCATTCCCTGGGCGGGACACTGACGCTTCTGGTGGATCCGGAAAAAGTGACGCTGATATCAAAGGACGTCGGGCCCGGAATTCCGGATATTGATATGGCCATGACAGAAGGCTTCTCCACGGCCAGCGCGGAGGCGCGGACACTGGGATTCGGCGCCGGCATGGGTTTGCCGAATATGAAACGGAACGCCACGGAATTTGATATCCAGAGTGAAGTGGGCGTCGGGACAACGATTACAATGTCGTTCGCTTTGGCCAGCTGACGCATTATTCGTAATTCATAATCAGAGATGTTTGGAGATTGAAAAAGCGCAGAGACAGACAGAAAAAAAGAAGAGTGATTCCGAAAGAGAAAGCTTCGTTCCAATGGGGGAACGATGTTCGGAGTTATGATTCCGGTTATGCAGGAGATTGGCTATGGAACAGAAACGGTTTCATTCGGTGAGGCTGGAAGGCGATAAATGCAGGGGCTGTACGAACTGTCTGAAGCGGTGCCCGACAGAGGCAATCCGCGTCAGAGGAGGCCGGGCGCATATCATTGATGAGCGCTGCATCGACTGTGGTGAGTGCATCCGGGTGTGCGGCTATCACGCCAAGGTGGCTGTGACGGATCCGCTGTCTTCCATCAGCGGCTTCAAGTATAAGATTGCCCTGCCCGCGCCGAGTCTGTACGGACAGTTCCAGAACCTGAAGAGCATCAGCCAGGTCCTGAACGGCCTGAAACAGATGGGTTTTGATGACGCGTTTGAAGTGGCAAGGGGAGCAGACGTTGTGTCCCGGGCAATCCGGGAACGCCTGAAGAATCCGGATCTGCCCAGACCGGTGATTTCTTCCGCCTGCCCTGCGATCGTGCGTCTGATCCAGGTTCGATTCCCGGATCTGCTGGATCATATAGTGGACGTACGCCAGCCGATGGAAGTGGCGGCTATGATTGCCAAGCGGGAATATGCCCGTTCCCACGGTGTAAAGGAAGAAGAAATCGGCTGTTTCTTTATTACTCCCTGTCCGGCAAAGGTGACGGCAATCCGCAGGCCGATCGGTCACGCGAAGAGTGCCGTGGACGGAGCCATTTCTGTTCTTGAAATCTATGGTTTGCTTTCCAGCCAGATTCGGAACGCTCCGGTGGACATCAGCCTGGAGACCGCATCGGATCTGGGTGTGGGCTGGGCCAGAAGCGGCGGCGAGTGCAATGCTGTCAGCCCGGAAAACTCCATGTCTGTGGACGGCATTGAGAACTGTATCCATGTACTGGAAGAAATTGAAGATAACAGGCTGAAGCACCTTGAGTTCTTTGAAGGCGCGGCCTGTACCGGCGGCTGTGTGGGCGGACCGCTGAACTTTGAAAACAACTATGTGGCACGGTCCAACGTCCGGCGTCTCGCCAGCCGGGATCAGAATCCGGAACTCAACGTGGACAATGGCATGATGACAAAGTATCCGCTGTATGATGACCTGAGCATTCTGCCGAACTCCGCGATGAAACTGGACGAAGACCTGATGGAAGCAATGCGCAAGATGGAACGCATCGACAAGATCTATAAAGAACTGCCCGGATTCGACTGCGGCAGCTGCGGAAGCCCGACATGCCGCACATTTGCCGAGGATGTAGTTCAGGGAGTAGCCACAAAGATGGACTGTATCCATATGATGAAAGAGCAGTTGAGAGTTATGGCACAGCAAATGGTTGATTTGGCCAAAACTACTCGAGAGTAGTTTTGCCAAATCACCATTTGCAATTCAGAATTCAGAATGCAGAATGCAGAATGATATAGTGTCTGGCTGCTGCTGAGGAACGAAGAATGAAGGAAAACAATCCGATTGTTGATAAGACCAAGGCTTTTGCAATTCGCATTATCCGTATGTGCCAGCATATTGAAACTGAAAAAAAGGAAATAGTCCTGTCAAGACAAGTGCTAAGAAGCGGCACAAGCGTTGGGGCAAATGTCAGAGAAGCAACACGCGCTCACAGCAAAGCGGATTTCATCGCAAAGATGCAGATTGCTCTGAAGGAAGCCGGTGAAACGGAATACTGGATCGAATTGCTACAGGAAACGGGATACATTACAGAGAAGGCGGGAGAAAGCCTGCTGGCGGATTGCAGGGAATTGCTGAAGATGATTTCGGCTATCATCAGAACAGCGAAAGAGTAATCATCATTATGAATTATGAATTGTGAATTATGAATTGGGAGGACTTGTGATCATGACTGTTGCGGAACTTATTAAACTGATTGACGCCAAAGATATGACGCCGGAAGCGGACAAGAGTGTGGAGGTTTCCTGCGGATATACCTGCGATCTGCTGAGCTGGGTCATGGCTCACGGTACGGCGGGAATGGCCTGGGTGACAGTGCAGACCCATATGAACGTGATTGCCGTGGCCAGCCTGATGGAGATGGCGGCAGTGATTATTCCCGAGGATATTGAAATGGAAGCGCCCTCGCTGGAAAAAGCCCAGAGCGAAGGTATCAATGTGCTTCAGACTCCGCTGACCGCCTATGAAATCTGTGCACGGCTGGCGGCGGCAGGACTGCCCGGAAAGAACCGGGAGGTATAAAACATGTGGGTGGATCTTCATATTCACTCCTGTCTCAGTCCCTGCGCGGATGACGACATGACGCCGGCAAATATCTGCGGCATGGCGCATATCAAGGGACTGGACGCAATAGCAGTGACAGATCATAATACGGCCAGGAATCTGCCTTTCGTGAAGGAGGCAGCGGATTATTACGGTCTGATTCTGCTGCCGGGGATGGAGATCACCACAAAGGAAGAAGTACACCTGCTGGGTTATTTCAGGGACGTGGATACGGCTGTGAAAGTCGGCGAGATCTTCTCCAGCCATCTGCCGCCTATGAAAAACAAGCCGGATTTCTTTGGTAATCAGCTGGTGATGAACACGGATGATGAAGTGGTTGACGTGGAAGAACGGCTGCTCATCGGCGCAACAGACCTGGATCTGGCTGAATGCACAAAGATTATCCGGGAACATGGCGGCGCGGCGGTGCCGGCGCATATCAACCGGGGACACGGCCTGCTGGTAAACCTGGGACTGTTTCCGGAGGAACCGCTGTTTCCAACTGTGGAAGTGAGGCCGGAACTGCCTGTGAATGAGAAGCTGATTCTGGGAAAACGAAGATTATGGTCTTCCGACGCCCATCATCTGGGCGATATCCTGGAGGCGGTCAGCGAGCTTGATACTGACCGATTTTCGCTGGGCGGGTTGTTTGACCTAATCAAAAATGAAATATGAAAAATGACATATTAAGACTCATTTAATGTTCGGATTTTATTGTATGAGGCGTGCCGGGGGATACCGGCACGCCTTGCTTGTTCCGGCCGGGACGGAGGCTGGAAGCCTTGAAAAACAAGGCGTGTGTTAGTTGAGTCTAACCAAAAAGTTTAACAATTCAACGGTGAAAACCCTTTTCTTTCAAGGGCGAATATGGTAAAATCAATCGGATAGCTGTAATGGGCAGAGTCTGCCTTTACATAAGTCTCAAAAACATCCCAAGGAGGTCAAGGACTGTATGCCTGACAACAAGGAAAAGTACGCAAAGCTGCAGGAAGTGATCGAGAAACACAAGGGCGAACGCGGTGCCGTGATGCCCTGCCTGCAGGAAGCCATGAACATTTTCGGCTATGTGCCGCAGGATGTTCAGGAAATGATCGCGGACGGACTGGGAACGACCCTGTCTGAAGTCTACGGTGTTTCCACTTTCTACTCCCAGTTCTCCCTGAAGCCCAAGGGAAAACACGTGATCGGTGTGTGCCTGGGCACTGCCTGCTATGTCAAGGGAAGCCAGAAGATCATCGAGAAACTGTCTGAAGAGCTGAAAATTCAGCCCGGAGACACTACAGATGACGGCCTGTTCACACTGAACGCCACCCGTTGCCTGGGTGCCTGCGGTCTTGCTCCTGTTATGATGATCGGCGAAGAGGTATACGGCCGGCTGACGCCGGATCAGGTTCCCGGTATTCTCGAAACCTATCGTGCGTGATCTGAGTCTTCACCTGCTGGATCTGGCGCAGAACAGTATCACAGCCGGCGCGAGCCTGGTGACCATCCGTCTGATTCTGGAAGAAAACGGGATGCTGACCATGGAACTCGCGGATAATGGAAAAGGAATGAGCCCGGAGCTGCTTGCCCGGGTAACGAGTCCTTTTGCCACAACCCGGACAACCCGCAAGGTTGGACTGGGGATTCCCATGATGAAGGAAAACGCCGAAAGAGCCGGAGGCACTTTCCAGCTGGAAAGTGAGGAAGGAAAAGGGACAACCCTGACCTGTTCCATGGACACCGGCAATATCGACTGCCTTCCGCTTGGGGATTTATCCGGTACTTTGCTGAGTCTGATGCTGACCAATCCGCTGTTTCCGGATTTCCTCTTTGAGGGCAAAAGCCCGAAAGGAGAGGGAACCTTTGACACGAGAGAGGTCAGGAATGCGCTGGGCAGCGACATCCCCTTTAACGAGCCTTCCGTGGCCGCATGGCTGAAGGAAGCGCTGGACGAGGAAATCAACTCAATCTTTGGAGGTGTATTGATATGAAATCTTTGGCAGATCTGGAAGCCATCCGCGCCAGAACCCTGGAAAGCATCAACATGCGCAAGGATAACGACGCCTGCCGCGTTGTGATCGGCATGGCCACCTGCGGCATCGCCGCCGGTGCCCGCCCCGTGATGCTTGCCTTTATGGAAGAAATCCAGAAGCGGAATCTGCAGCATGTGACCGTGAGCCAGACCGGCTGCATCGGTATGTGCCGCTATGAGCCCATGCTGGACGTGATCCTGCCCGGCAAGGAAAAGGTTACCTACATCCACGTGAAGCCTGAAATGGTGCCGCGGATCGTAGCTGAGCACATCGTAAACGGTCAGCCTGTGGAAGAATATACCATCGGCGCCGCAAAAGACTAATTAACGACAAAGAGGAGGAAAACCCAGATGGAGCTTTATCGTTCTCATGTGCTGGTCTGCGGCGGCACCGGCTGTTCTTCTTCCGGTTCCGCGAAGCTGATTGAACGCTTCGAGGAGCAGCTGAAGGAAAAGGGCCTTGACAAGGAAGTCAAGGTAGTCCGCACGGGCTGCTTCGGACTGTGTGAAGCCGGTCCCGTTGTTATCGTTTATCCCGAAGGAACTTTCTACAGCCGCGTTAAGGAAGAAGACGTGGATGAGATCGTATCCGAGCACCTGCTGAAGGGCCGTAAGGTTCAGCACCTGGTCTATGTGGATCACAAGACCCACGAGAGCAGCGTTCAGAAGAGCCTGAATGAGATCGGCTTCTACAAGCAGCAGCAGCGTGTCGCACTGCGGAACTGCGGTGTGATCGATCCCGAAAACATTGATGAATACATCGCTTTCGACGGCTATAAGGCCCTGGCGAAGGCTCTGACCGAAATGACTCCTGAGCAGGTTTGCCAGGAAGTGCTGGATTCCGGTCTGCGCGGCCGCGGCGGCGCCGGTTTCCCCACCGGTAAGAAGTGGCAGTTTGCCCGTGCCAGCCAGGCTGAGCACAAGTACTTCGTCTGTAACGCTGACGAAGGCGACCCCGGCGCGTTCATGGACCGCTCCCTGCTGGAAGGCGATCCCCACGCGATCCTGGAAGCCATGGCCATCGGCGGTTATGCCATCGGCGCTGACGAAGGCTGGATCTACGTCCGTGCTGAGTATCCCATCGCCGTGAAACGTCTGGAGAAGGCCATCGAGCAGGCTCATGAATACGGCCTGCTGGGTGAGAACATCTTCGGCACCGGCTTCAACTTCGACATTCATATCCGCCTGGGCGCCGGCGCGTTCGTGTGCGGCGAAGAAACCGCTCTGATGGCCTCCATTGAAGGCAAGCGCGGCGAACCCCGTCCGAAGCCCCCGTTCCCGGCTGTGAAGGGTCTGTTTGAGAGCCCCACCAACATCAACAACGTTGAAACCCTGGGTAACATCGCCCAGATCATCCTGAAGGGTGCGGACTGGTTCAAGTCCATTGGTATTCCTTCTTCCACCGGTACAAAGGTCTTCGCCCTGGGCGGCAAGATCAACAACACCGGTCTGGTGGAAGTTCCCATGGGTATCCCGCTGCGTACCATCATCGAAGACATCGGCGGCGGCTGCCCGAACGGCAAGAAGTTCAAGGCCGTTCAGACTGGTGGTCCTTCCGGCGGATGTATCCCCGCAAGCATGCTGGACATCTCCGTGGACTATGACAGCCTGACCAAGATCGGCGCCATGATGGGTTCCGGCGGTATGATCGTCATGGACGAAGACAACTGTATGGTGGACATCGCCCGCTTCTTCCTCGACTTCACGGTTGATGAGAGCTGCGGTAAGTGCACACCCTGCCGCGTCGGTACCCGCCGTATGCTGGAGATCCTCGAACGGATTACCCAGGGCAAGGGTGAAGAAGGCGACATCGAGAAGCTGGAAACCCTGGCTGAGAACATCAAGAGCAGCGCCCTGTGCGGTCTGGGCCAGACAGCCCCGAACCCCGTACTGAGCACGATCAAATACTTCCGCGATGAGTATGAAGCGCACATCAAGGAAAAGCGCTGCCCGGCACATCACTGCCAGGCTCTGCTGAACTACAAGATCACCGACGCCTGCCGCGGCTGTACTGCCTGCGCCCGCAAGTGCCCGGTGAACGCGATCAGCGGCAACGTCAAGGAACAGCATGTGATCGATCAGAACAAGTGCATCAAGTGCGGAAGCTGCATGGCGACATGTAAGTTCGGCGCTATCATCAAGGAATAATCGCGCGAGGAGGAACAACACAAATGGAAAATCTCGTTAAGCTTACGATTGACGGCGTCAGTGTTGAAGTTCCGGCCGGCACGACGGTTCTGGAAGCGGCGAAGAAAGCCGGGATCAACATCCCCACGCTGTGCTACCTGAAGGACATCAACCAGATCGGCGCCTGCCGTATGTGTATCGTTGACACCGGTGCCCGCGCGTTCGGCGCGGCCTGCGTGCTGCCCGTGAGCAACGGCATGAACGTCAAGACCAACACCCCCAAGATCCGGGAAGCCCGCCGGGTGAACCTGGAACTGCTGCTGAGCAACCATGACAAGAAGTGCCTGGACTGCGCCCGCAACCAGAAGTGTGAACTGCAGCAGATGTGCCAGGACCTGGGCGTGGATGACGTGGACAAGTACAAGGGCAAGATGAACGAATATGACATCGACGATCTGAGCCCCTCCATCGTCCGCAACAACAACAAGTGCATCCTGTGCCGCCGCTGCGTGGCCGCCTGTAACAACACCCAGGCCGTCGGCGTGATCGGCCCCATGGGACGCGGCTTCAAGACCAAGATCGGCAGCGCCTGGGAGCAGCCCCTGAACGACGTGGCCTGCATCAACTGCGGTCAGTGTATCGCGGCCTGCCCGACCGGCGCTCTGTATGAGAAGGATTCCACCAAGGCTGTCTGGGATCTGCTGAATGACGAAACCAAGACAGTGGTTGTGCAGCCCGCTCCCGCGGTCCGCGCCGCCCTGGGTGAAGAGTTCGGCATCCCGATGGGCACTGCTGTGACCGGCAAAATGGCCGCTGCCCTGCGCCGCCTGGGATTCAACAAGGTGTTTGACACCGACTGGGCTGCTGACCTGACCATCATGGAAGAAGGCACCGAGTTCATCGGCCGCCTGACCAACGGCGGTGTGCTGCCGATGATCACCAGCTGCTCTCCCGGATGGATCAAGTTCTGCGAAACCTACTATCCGGACTTCATTCCGAACCTGTCTTCCTGCAAATCTCCCCACGAGATGGAAGGCGCGATGATCAAGACCTACTGGGCGGAGAAGGTCGGCATCGATCCCAAGGACATCAAGGTTGTGTCCGTGATGCCCTGTACCGCCAAGAAGTTCGAGGCGAAGCGTCCTGAACTGGGCCACAACGGCCTGGCAGACGTTGATGAAGTCATCACCACCCGTGAACTGGCCAAGATGATCAAGGAAGCCGGTATCGACTTCGCCAACCTGCCCGATGAAGACTTTGATCCCGTCCTCGGCGAAAGCACTGGCGCGGGCGTCATCTTCGGTGCGACCGGCGGCGTTATGGAAGCTGCCCTGCGTACCGTCTATGAAATCGTGACCAAGGAAACGCTGGACAAGGTCGACTTCACAGCGGTCCGCGGTATCGAAGGCGTGAAGGAAGCCACCATCAAGGTGGGCGATCTGGACGTCAACGTGGCGGTTGCCCACGGCACTGCCAACGCGGCGAAGCTGCTGGACAGCGTCCGCAGCGGTGAGAAGACCTACCACTTCATCGAGGTCATGGGCTGCCCCGGCGGCTGCGTGACCGGCGGCGGTCAGCCCATCGTATCCGCCCAGAAGCGGATGGAATGCGATCCCAAGACCCTGCGTGCCGCGGCCCTGTACAACGAGGACGCGAACAAGCCGCAGCGGAAGTCCCACGAGAACGCTTCCATCATGGCGGTTTACAAAGACTACCTGGGCGAGCCCAACAGCCATCTGGCTCATGAGCTGCTGCATACCCACTATACAGCCCGCCCGAAGTACAAGAAGTAATCCGGAGATTACTCCAGGCAGCGCATTTGCAAAAATGCGCTGCTTTTTTGTGTAAAAAATAAACGGACAGCACACATAAGTGCTGACTGGCTTGGAAACAGGATATGTACCGCCTTTTCTTGCCGGATTTGTATGAATCGTGTAAAATTTTACAGTGCTCCATCATCTCCCTGCGGGATCAGGAACTAAAGCACGAGAAGGGATTAACCTGGCACAAAAGGGGGCTGTCCTGTGGACCAGAGAAACGAATACTCGAAGAAGGCAATCCGCGAAGCGCTGATTCGGCTGTCCCGAACCAAGCCCTATACTGAGATTTCCGTCAGGGAGTTATGCCGGGAAGCAAAAGTGTCCCGCTCCACGTTTTACAACAATTACCGCTTTTTCAATGACGTGGTTGTGGAAATGAGCGAAGCATATATGGAAAAGCTCCGGGGCAGGCGCCTGACCAGGGAATTCTTTGATTCTTTGAAGGACGAAGGAGACGAGCTGAAACTGCTGCTGGACAGCGGTATGTTCGGGCGGGAATTCAGCCTGTATCTGCGTGAGATCGTTCAGGAAGAGATTTCGGCCATACATCAGCGGGATCCCGGGGATATCTCCGTCAACGTCGCTACGCTTTACCATGCTTTCGGCATCTTCGGCGTGCTGCAGAATCTGCTGGCTGTTCAGGGTGAACCGCGGATCAAAGAGGAGGTCTACCGAAGGGGAATTGACACGCTGATGGAGATCATAGAAAGCTTTACCGATCCGCCCTCTATGCTTCCGTAAACGCGGTTGGCGGCTGCGCGGGGGAATAGTATCTGGAGTTATTGAACACTTTTTCGTGTTTCGGTACGATAAAACCGGGATAGGTTTTGCTTCAACAATGAATATGATAGGATATCCGCAGGAAGAGTCGAAAACTGTTCGACGATTAATGCGGATATTTTTGATGAATGCTTGAGGGGATTCAAATGACAGAGACAAGGAATCAATCCATCTGGAAAAACTTTATCCACTTAATCCGACAGATCCGGCTGCCTGTTTTATTCCTTGCGTCTGCGTTTCTGCTCAATTTGGGTAAAGCTGCAATTGAGCTGACAATTCCTGAAAAAATCGCCGGCCTGGCTGACCTGGAGTTTACCGCCGTAAACAGTCCTGTGGTAAAAACCGCGGTCAGTATCTGCCTTACGCTTTTTGCCCTGGCCCTGGCAGAGTTTGTCGGCGGACTTGTTTCGACTTATATTACCTATATCGCCAAGGCACGCATCCATCGGAACTTTCAGGCGGCGGCTTCCCGCAAGGTGTTTTCCCTGACTGCCGCGGAGGCGGAGGCACGTGATCCCAAGGAATTCATCTCCCGTATTACGACGGATACCGGCTTTGTAAGTGATTTCCTGATTGATCTGCTGGTTATTGAGATTCCGAGACTGTATTTCATCACAAGTACGCTCGTGAAGGTTTCCCGCATGGGCAACGGCTCGCTTTTGCTTGGGTTTATCCTGATCATTCCGGTCATCGTTCTCGGCGCCCTCTGGTCCGGCCGCGTAACATACAAAAGCCAGACCAGACTGCAAAACTCCATTGCACGCCTGACAGCCAGGCTTGCCGAAAAGGTGGAGCATGCAGAGATTATCAAGGCATATAACAAGACCGAAGATGAGATCGCAGACGGCGACGGCTTCATTGACGAGATGAAGGCGGCGCAGAAGAAGACCACGCTGGCCGCCGCTTTCAATCAGCTGATTGCCAACATCCTATACGCAGTACCGACGCTGATTATTATGACGGCCGGTGCAATCCTGCTTCTGGGCGGCGATATCTCCACGGCACAGTTTATCGCATACTTCGGCCTCGGTGCGACCTACCAGAGGTATATTGCGGACCATCTCACCCTGTGGGTGCTGGGCAAGAAAGCACAGGGCGCGACACTGCGTATTTCCGAAATCCTGACGCTCAACGAGGACCGCGGAGGCGAGCAGAAGGCGGTCAGGCCGGCCGATCTCAGGTTTGAACATGTCAGCTTCTCCCGCGGCGGGAATAAAACGCTTTCAGATGTCTCCTTCACGGTGAAGAACGGCAACAAGTTTGCCGTTGTGGGCGGAAGCGGGGCCGGAAAATCAACGCTGCTGAACCTGATTGAACAATTTTACCGCCCAGAGCAGGGCCGTATCACACTGGGCGGTGTGGATATAAGCGAATTTGAAATCAGTAGTTACCGGAACCTGTTTTCCTATCTTCCGCAGAACGCTCCGGGCTTTGACGGAACTGTACGCGATTTTCTTTGCTACGGATCCGGGACGCTTCATTCAGATGAGGAACTGAAAAAGTTCCTGAAGGAAGTCGATATGCTGGAGGCAGTTGAGGTGAACGGCGGCCTGGACTACGAGGTCGGGCCGGGAGCATCGAAGCTCTCCGGAGGACAGAGACAGCGGCTGGCTGTGGCCAGAATGCTTCTGGCAGGGGCTAAGATGGTTCTTGCGGATGAGGCTACGAGCGCACTGGATTATGAAGGCTCAGGGCGTATTGCTGCACTGATTGACAGATACGCTGCAGGGAAGACAAGGATCATTGTTGCGCACGATCTTTCCACTGTGCAGGACGCGGACACGATCCTGGTGCTTAACAAAGGCCGGGTTATGGGCTGCGGATCCCATGACGAGCTAAAGAACTGCTGTCCGGAATACCGGCGCCTGCTGACAGCCGGAGAGGGGGCGAAACAATGAAGAACAAGTCCAGCCTTGCAATGGAAAACGTCACAGTCAGGACGAAAAAGCCATTGAGGACCCTCTATAAAGGCGTTAAGCTGCCCGTGCTCCGTACCCTGTTCGGATCATTGCTGTACCTGGTCGGTACACTGATTGTTGCTTCGCAGGCTGACACTGTGGCCGCGATCTCTGTCGGTCAATTCAAGGATTTTTCGCCCATTGTCACCTATGCGCTGATGTGTATTCTCGGCTATGTGTTTTCCTATGCCAGCGTGGTGGCTGATCTCGGCTTTGTGGAGCTGGCGGCAAATATCCGGAAAAAGATCTGGAAGAAAGTTATGCGGCTCCCGTTCAGCTACTACGACCGGGAAAGCCCCAACAGGGTTCTGAGCCGCGTTACCTCAGACCCGGAGTATTCCTATCTGCCTTTTAAACTGCTCCAGCTCTTTTTTACTTTGCTGGCTTTCCTTCCGATTGTGCTGGCGGGTGAGGCGGCCATCGGGGAACTGACTCCGTACCTGCTCATCGGCTTTATCGCCACCATTGGCATTATGCTTTTCTCCGCCCGCTTCAGCGAACGGGGGGCTGTGTATGTGGCCGGAAAACTTGCCGCTTTTACAGCCTTTCTTGCAGAACGCTTCGGCAGAATCCGCTTCATCAAAGCCATGAACAGCGAGGAAAAGGAGAATGCGGCAGGTCTTCGCTGTATTGAGGATCGTTACGAGGCGGACAAATACAACGCCATGGCCAATACCCTTGTTATGTTCGGCCAGACTTTTCTGATCTTCGTTCTGTTTACCGTTGCTTTTCTCATCGGCAGCATGCTCATCCGGAACGGCCGTGTTCAATCCGGTGCGGCGCTGGCTGCGTTCTATGCTTACGGAAACAATCTGGTTCTGGTGTTTCAGTTCTTCGCTCAGTTCCCGTCCGTGTTCTCCGCTACAAAGGGCGGCAGCAAAAAGATCGTCTCCATCCTGGAGGAAGAAGAAGAGGATCCGGATCAGGGGAAAAGTGAGTTTACGGCAACCGGGGATCTGTGTATGGACAAGGTCTCCTTTGGCTACAACGACAGGGAAGTCATCCACGGCATCAGTACGCATATCCCCAAAGGAAAGATTACAGCGATTGTCGGCCCGAACGGCAGTGGCAAAACAACAGTATTGCGCCTGCTGAATCGCCTGTATCCGGATTTCGGCGGAAACATCCGGATCGGCGAGGACGGAAACGAGGTGTCCCTGCGCGCCTGGCGTGACCGCTTCGGCGTTGTCAGCCAGAACGCCGGCCTTTTTGAGGGGAGCGTCCGTGACAATATCTGCTATGGCGTCAGGGATGTTAAGGAAGAAGAGCTCCGGGCTGTTATTTCCCTGGCATGCCTGGAGGACCTGATTGCTTCCCATGAAGGGGGACTGGACTTCAACGTCGGCTTCAACGGAGAGAAACTTTCCGGCGGCGAACAGCAGCGGATCGCCATTGCCAGGGCGATGCTGAAAAATCCGGACTATCTGATCCTGGACGAGGCGACCGCCAACCTGGACCCCGTGACGGAAGAAAAGATCCGGACCGGCATGAAGGCCCTTATCCAGGGCAGGACAGCCATCATCGTTGCACATAACTATCGGACCGTAGCCGAGGCGCAGCATGTGATCGTGATGCGCAACGGAACGGTGGAGGACGAAGGAACCGTTGAGGAACTGAAAACCAGGAATGCGTTTTTCAAGGCTTTTGCTGAAGCCTGACAGGAGGAGCATATGATATTCAAATATCTGGAATGGATAGGCCTGCTGCGCGATATGAAGCGTTACCAGAAGGTGGACGACTATGACGGAAAGGTAAAGCCCGGTCACCTCTTCCGGTTCTATCCGGAGGGCGCCGTCTGCAGCGACGGCAGCCGCTATCACGGGTTATTCCGTATGGGCAGGGAAAACAAGCTGCTCATTATGCTGGACGGCGGCGGCTTTGCCTATGATAAATATACCGCAGCCCGCCCCTCCGGCGACACGTTCGATGAGAACAATCCTACCTTTTACGACAGCTGGTGCAAGCCCAGCAAGGATGCATATGCCCGGCTGGGCATCTTCCATGAGAAGCGCAAAGAAAGTCCCTTTTACGGCTGGAGCCTCCTGTGTGTACCTTTCGCGAGCGGAGACTTTCACGCCGGGGCGGGAGACTTTCCCTATACGGATTTGGAAGGGAAGGAGCGCGTCTTCCATGCCCATGGCAATATTAACCTGCATTTGTGCATCGATTTTGCCAGGCAATTCTGCCCGCAGCCGGAAAAACTGGTAGTGCTGGGCAGCAGTGCGGGCGGATTCGGGACGGCTCTTGTCGGCAATGACATTCTGGAGTGCTTCCCCGATTGCAAAGACTGCACCTGCATAGTGGATGGCGCGGCGATCGACATTGACCTGAAGGAATGTGCCGAAACGCTCTGGCAGGTGCCTGAATCCATCTGCGCGGCGCTCCATACTGCCGATCCGGTGGCCGACGGGCTGGAATATCTCTATGCGCATCAAAAAGGCCGGGTGAAGATCGGCTATGTGATCTCCCTGCGCGATTATGTGCTGATGCGGTACCAGAACTTTATTGATACCAAAAAGGAAATGGGCTGGCCGCCGGAAGCCGGGGAGCGTATGGAACGCATCATCTGCGGCACTGTGAAGCGCCTGTCCGCCGCCATTCCGGACTTTAGCTATTTCCTCTACAACTACAACTTCAGCGATATCAAGGGGCGTCCGGTCGAATCCAACGGGGCGACTTCCCACTGCTGCCTCTGGATCCCTGAATTCATGCGCTTTGAGCGCGAAGGCTGCACCGGATTGCAGTGGGTCAAAAACGTGATCGACGGGAAAACGACGCAGATCGGCAGCAACCTGCTGGGCTGAGCAGCCTTTCACGGGCGGAGGACAGGAGCATGCAATATGTTTTGAACACAACGAATTATCACAGTTTTGATATTATCCAGGACAATGTCCTGCCCTCCAGAAGCTATTTCATTCCCTTCAGCCGGAAGGAACGGATGGAGGGCGTGGAAACCCCGGAAAAGAGATACCGCTCGGACAAGGTTGAAGTGCTGAACGGCGAGTGGGATTTCCGCTTTTACCGGGATCCGAAGGAACTGCCCGCGGTACTGGATACGGAAAAGATAAGGTTTGACCGGATTCAAGTGCCGTCCTGCTGGCAGTTTACCGGTTATGCAAAGCCCTTCTATCTCAATACCCGATACCAGTTTCCGTTCAGGCCGCCTGTGATTCCTACGACCGAAAAAACCGGCAGGATTTTCTTTACAACGGGCGCGGATGCAAGACCGGGATTCCATTGGATCACACCGGAGGGTGAATACAATTCTGTCGGCGTGTACCGCCGTTTTATCCATATCAAGGACAAGCCCGGAAGAACCATTATTTCTTTCCTGGGGGTGGCCAGCTGCATTGACCTGTACCTGAACGGTTCTTATGTCGGCTATTCCGAAGGAAGCCACAACACCTGTGAGTTCGACCTGACACCCTTCCTTACGGAGGGCGAGAACGAGCTGGTCTGCGTTGTTCATCGCTGGTGCACCGGAACATACCTGGAATGCCAGGATATGTTCCGGAACAACGGTATTTTCCGGGACGTGCTGTTGTTCATCTGTGATGAAACGGATGTTTTCGATTTCTTTTTCACATCTTTTTATTCCCGGGGAAGATATTGGGCAGAGACCAGGGTACAGGGCATCGGCAAAGCATCCTGCCGGATTTCGCTGAAAGGCCCGGGTATTGAAAAAGAAGCGACGCTTGCAATCTGCGGGGAACAGTCAAGTATTGTCAGCTTCGGAGACCTTGAGCCAGTGGAATGGAACGCCGAATACCCCGTTCTTTACGAGCTGCTGCTGGAAACGGAGAACTGCGCGGTCAGCACAAAGGTGGGATTCCGGCGTATCAGCATTGAGGGAAATCTCTTTAAGCTGAACGGGCGTTTGCTGAAGCTCAAAGGAGTCAATCATCACGATACTACGCCCGGCGCCGGCTATACGATGACCGCCGCGGAAATCGTGAGGGATGTGGAACTGTGCAAGGAGTACAACATCGACACCATCCGTACTTCCCACTATCCGCCGGACCCGCTTCTGCTGGAATTAGCCGACGAACTGGGTATTTATATCATCGACGAGGCGGATATCGAGACGCACGGCGCCCAAACCATGACTTTTCCGCCTGATTTCAGCAGGATCAGCAAAAACCGCAAATGGACTTCCCACTACGTGAGACGGGCTGAGCAGATGTTTGAACGGGACAAAAATCATCCGTCCATTATCATGTGGAGCCTGGGAAACGAATCCGGCGGGCATGCCTGCCAGGATGAGATGGCGGCTTTTATCAAATCCTGTTCCGAACTCCCGATTCATTATGAAGGAGCGGTACACTCCCAAAAGGTTGCTTACGACGTAGCAAGCCAGATGTATCCTCCGTCCGAAGATCTGCACAGGATCGGAGAGGGCACGCATAAACAGCGCGCGTTTATGGACAGGCCGTATTTCCTTTGTGAGTATGCCCATGCCATGGGACTTGGTCCGGGCAGCGTGGAGAGCTATTGGAAAGAAATCTATGCCTATGACAACCTGCTGGGAGGCTGCGTGTGGGAGATGAACGACCACGCGGTCCGGCATGAGGACGGGAGCTATACATACGGCGGTGATCACGGCGAGTATATGCACGATGGGAATTTCTGCGTCGACGGGCTCTTCTTCCCGGACAGGATGCCGTCTTCCGGAGCAAAGCATGTACGGTTCGTCTATCGGCCGATCCGGGTCAGCTATTGCGGTCAGAACCGATTTGAGGTCTTCAATACAACCGCTTTTTCTGACGGAAGCCGGTATTTTCTACGTTTCTCCGCGGGCGGGGAGCTTTTCCATGAAGAAGCTTATTCCGTGCCGCCTCTCAGCAAAAAAGTCATTTGCATTCCACTGCCGGAGCATGACGGCGGAGCTGACTTTTTCGTCGATATAGAAACGGTGGATACAGTCACCGGCCGGACCGCGTCTGTCGAGCAGCTCATTCTGAACGAGTGTTTCCGAAAAGCCGGTGAGCTGAAAAGAACGGCGCTTCCGAAGGACTTTGCCGTGGATGCACAGGGACGTGTTTCATTCGGTACGCTGAATTCCGCGCGGGAGGATACACTGCTATACCGGGCGGCCACGGATAACGACGCACTGCTTCTGGGAATGATTCCCCAGGCTCTGAATGTTCAGCAGTTCTATCACACAAAGGAAAAGATTACCGGCATCGACAGGGAAAACGGACGGATCGAGGTCAGGAAGGTCCTTGCCTGCGGAAAGCTGCGCTTTGAGGAAACAACAGCCTATACCGGCACCGAAGACGGCGTCCTTGTACAGTGCACGCTTCACCCGGTGAAGGGCAGGACACTGCTTCCGAGATACGCCAAAGCGTTCCGTATGGACGAAACCTTTGACCGCGTATCCTACTACGGCCGCGATGGTGAGAGCTATGCTGATATGAAGGAGCATGCGCCTGTAGCTCACGTGGAATGCCACGTGTCCGACATGGTTGAGCCCTATATCCGGCCCCAGGAATCCGGAAACCGGGCGGATACAAGGTTCGCCGCGCTCTCGGACGGCCGAGAGACATACATTTTTGAGGCAGTCGAAAAAGCGTTCGAACTGGGGATTAAACCCTATTCCGACCGGGAACTGATCTCCATGCGTCACCGGGAGGATGCTGTTCGCAGCGGCACTTATGTGGCTGTGTCCATGTTCCAGGCCGGGATCGGAAGCGGAAGCTGCGGACCAATTGCCGATGATTCCTATCAATATCCCATGACAAAAGACTATCAGTATTCCTTTTTGATCAGGAGAGCAGGCACAAAGCGCGGATGACCATTCAGGAAGGGGAGAGGATATGCCCGGACAGAAGTGAACAGCGGTGCCGTCACAGGAAGGTGATTGACAATTGCATTTTCACTTGCATTTTACACAGCTTCTATGTATAATAACGGCGATGTAACTAATGTATATTGAAAACATTTTTGAAATGTAACTACTAATGCGGCAAATGCAAAAATTGTGAAAAAAGAAAGAACAGATAGCGCAAGAATCAAGATTTTTCAAGCAGTGTCTCCAAAAGAAGGCACTGTTTTTTATTGTAATATCATGTTGAATCCGGTATAATAAATCGTCAAATATCATCTGCTGTTTGATAATCTGAAAATATGTAGCGAATAATTCGGGCAACGCAAACGAATGTGGAAATGGGACCAATGACGCTTGCTGGACCATGGAAATATTCCGTCATAGTTCTGGCACTGACGACCTGAATCCCAAATCAGGCCGAAGGGCGGAGCTATGCCCGTGGGAAAGGGAAATGTACACTTACTGCCTATTTTGTGAAACGACAAAGACCAGGTTTATTGCCCGGACGATCTGCGAAATGACCGGCTGTAAAGCGCTGCGTCCTAAACAGATCCAGCATACTTGGGCCAAGGGCGGCGGTACCCGGGACGTGGTCAATGACCTGATGCCGGGTTACGTTTTTGTTTATTGCGATGAAAAAGCGGATGTTTCCGTTCTCAATACCCTGCAGGGTGTGATCCGGTGCCTGTCAACGACAGACGGAGAATATGAACTGACAGGGCAGGATGAACAGTTTGCGCTGATGCTGCTTGAAAAAGACGGAGTGATCGGAAAGACACAGGTTTATCAGGAAGGACAAATCATCCGGATTGCCGGAGGCGTTTTTGAAGGCGTGACCGCGAAGATCCTGAAGGTGGAACGGAGACTTTCGCGGATGCAGATTGAGATTCCTTTTGCAAGACAGCTGGTAAAAACGTGGGTGGAATACGAGATCGTGGAACCGGATCAGCCGGGAGACATGAAAGATCGGGAGTGTGGTACCGTTAATGAATAAAGAGCAGAATACAGAAATGACGGAAGCCGGCGTCAGCCAGCCTGTAAGGAAAACGGCCGATGGGGCGGCGCCTGAATACTATACAGGGATTGACTGGGTGTCGATCCTGTTCCGGCTTCTGGAGAAGATCCACTGGATTATCCTGACGGCGTTGGTCGGGGCAGTCCTGGCGTGGTTCTATGTGACCAATATTGCGACGCCGGTCTACCAGGCGACATCCAAGATTTATATCGCGGGTTCGGATACGACAATCTCCCTTTCGGACCTTCAGATGGGTTCTACCCTTGCGGTAGACTATCAGGAAGTGTTCAAGATCTGGCATGTTCACGAAATGGTGGACGAACGGCTGAACCTGAACTACAGCTACTCTGAGCTGGAAAAAATGGTTTCAGTCAGCAACCCCAGCGGATCCCACCTTCTGTACATTTATGTAAAATCCACAGATCCGTCGGAAGCGAAACTGCTGGCAGACACCTACGCGGAAGTGGTTCAGGATTATATCGCCAACAAAATGGAACTGCGCAAGCCCCAGATCCTGGAGAAGGCCCGGACGCCCAATAAACCGGTTTCGCCCAATGTGATCAGTACTGTTGCAAAAGGAGCGCTGATCGGCGGATTGGGGATCATACTGATATTCCTCTTTGTCTTTATCCTGGACGACAGGATCCGGACGGGAGAAGATATCACGAAGGCCGTTGATCTGCCCACGTTCGGTACGGTTCCGCGACAGAACATGGAACGGAACGCCCTGGAAGAGGAAGAACAGGATCAGGCTCCTGGTCCGCTGTACGCGGAAGGAAAGCATATGGCGGTGTTCAGGGGAAACCTGAAACTGGATTATGCAGGCGAGGAAGCCATCAACGCGATCTGCTCCAGCATCACGTTTGCAGGCAAAAGCATGAAGCGGGTGCTGATTACAAGCTGCGGAGCGAATGAAGGCAAGACGTTCTCCGCACTGCAGATTGCGATCGGCATGACCCGGAGAGGAGAACGCGTTCTGCTGATTGACGCGGATCTCCGGCTGTCCGTAATGAAGATGAAGTATGACATCCATTATGACGGGCAGCCTGCAGGACTGGCGCATCTCCTGTCCGGTCAATGCACCCTGGAGGATGCAGTTTATCACACCAATATTCCCAACCTGGATCTGCTGCCGGACGGCGCAAGTATCAAGACACCTCTTTCCCTTCTGACTTCTCCCGAGTTTGACAGCCTGATGACGACGGTGGGTGAAGCTTATGATCTTGTGATTGTGGATACGCCGCCGCTTGGCGCGGTGGTTGACGCTGCCGAGATTTCCCGCCGGTGTGACGGAAGCCTGCTGGTTCTTGAATACAACAGAACCCACGCAAAATCGCTGAAGGAAGCGGCAGCTTTGCTCAGGCAGACCGGAACGCCGGTGCTTGGATGCATCGTGAACAAGGCGGTAGTGAGCCGGATCGGCAAAACCCGTTACTCCTACTATTATGGCGGGAAATACGGATACCAGAAACATGAGACAAAGCCGAACGGCCGGCCGGGATGGCTGAAAAGGGGAAACGACCGCCGTGCATGATCATCGGAAGACAGTCCTGCTGCGGGCTGTGGTGAGCCTTGTGATTGCCGGAACGGTCCTCTTTATCCTGTTCACACTGACGAATCAGTCCTGGACGAAAAAGTACCAGCATCCCGAAATCCGCGAGACAGGCAATCAGGCTTTTATGGATGAAGGCATTGTCGAATGGAACGGAGAGCGGTATCGAAAGAAACCGGCGCTGACAACCCTCCTTGTGGCCGGTATTGACAAGGACGGTATGGAGTCTGCATCACCGCGGGTCAACTACCGGAACGGCGGACAGGCAGACTTCCTGATGCTGCTGGTGATTGATCATGGTGAAAAACAGATTCACCAGCTGCAGATTGACCGGGATACGATGGCGGAAGTGATGGTTCTGGGCGTTTACGGAAATGAGACCGGAACCAGGGAGCTTCAGATCTGCCTGGCTCACAGCTTCGGCGCCAGACCGGAGGATAACGCGAAATACACTGTCCGGGCTGTCAGAATGCTGCTGAACGATCTGGAAATCGACGGATACTATATGGTCGATTACAGCGCGGTCCCGGTACTGACAGACATGCTGGACGGCGTTCCGGTGAAGATAGTGGAAGATATGACGCCGATCAATCCTGAATGGTATAAGGGACACACAATCACGCTGAAAGGGACAGACGCTGAAACCTTTGTCCGTACGCGGAAGAGTATCGGGAGCGGAACCAACGCGGAACGCATGAACCGCCAGGTGGTTTATATGCGAAGCGTAATTGACCGGATCTATCAGAAACTTTCAGACACGTCGGACTTTGCTTCAAAACTGGTTTCCACTATCCAGTCGATTGCAGTCACAGACCTGACGAACCAGAGACTGCTGGAGGAAATCAACGAGGCCCGCGCCTATGAAGTATTGCCGGTGGATCATCTTTCGGGCCGATATGAACAGGATGACAACGGTTATGTTGAGTTCTATCCGGATGATGGAAGCGGGACGGCATGGATTATGAATCATCTTTACAGCATCCGTTAAGACGGAAAAACTTTGGTAAATCAACAAACGTAAAAACCAGTAACAAACGCACAGCACATCCTGGCGTTTAACAGGTGACAACAAGAAAGGAAGGTCGTCAATGAAAAGGCTACTGATCGTTCTTTTTGCTCTGCTTCTTGCTCTTCTGCCCGTTTTTGCAATGGCAGTCAATTCCCGGTCCAACCAGGATATTCCTGAAACCACTGTCAAAAAAGTGGTGCCGGAGGATGAGGCCGAAGAAGTGATTCCGCCGGTGGTGGATATCATTCCGGATACGCCGGATATTATTGAGCTTCAGGAAACCCTGAAAACAGTGTTCCGGCTGACGATCTACTATGTGTATGTGGACGGAAGCACAGCGGCGCCCGCTTATGATGCAATGCTTCAGGGCGGCACTGAATACAGTGTTTCTTCTCCGACAATCAAAGGCTTCACAGCGTCCAAACAGATGGTGAGCGGTGTGATGCCGATGCGGGATATCGAGTATACCGTTGTATACCTGTCTCCCGACGAAGAAATTCCGGAATTTCCGTATTCGGAGATGCCTGAACTGTATACCCTGGATGATTATGAGGCGCCTACAGGGCTTGGCTTCTCTGTCGCCAATGTGGGTATCTGCTTCGAATAATCTTATCCGGCCTGAGACCGGTACAGCTGCATGAATCAACAAGGGGGCGTCCTGATGAAAAAATGGCTTGGTATCCTTCTGGCTTGTATGCTGATTCTGAATATGCTTCCTGCCATGGGTGAAGAGGCAGGCACTGTGAATACGGAAACACAGGAAAACCAGGTTGTCTATGACTACAACGACCTGGTGATCGGCAATCCCACACAAATGAACGGGCAGTTCTTTACCGCACTGTGGGGAAGCCATACAAGCGATATTGACGTCCGCCAGCTGACTACCGGATATAACCTGATCCGCTGGGACGGGGAGACAAGTCTTTTCCGCTTTGACCATACTGTGGTCAGCGGCGCCGCAATCGGCGATGACCAGGACGGAAACCGGAGGTATATGATCTCTCTGTATAAGGATCTGTATTTCTCCGACGGCGTACGGATTACCGCATGGGATTACGCTTTTTCCGTATTGCTGCAGGCCAGTCCGCTGATTGCGAAACTGGGAGGGATCCCGTCAGACCTGAGTTACCTGGTGGGCTATGAGGATTACGCTGCCGGAAAGACAAGCAAGCTGAAGGGCGTACATGTGCTTGACGATAACCGTATTGTTTTTACCGTCAAGAAAGAAGCGCTTCCTTACTTCTATGAGCTGTCACGGTTCAGCTTCAATCCTTATCCGATCAGCACGATTGCCCCCGGATGCAAGGTGTATGACAGTGAGGAAGGTGCCTATATCGCCGGAACGGATCCGGATACGGATCCCTTCACGGAGGAACTGCTGCGGCAGACCATCCTGACGCCGGAAACAGGGTATCTGGTTCATCCGGTTCCCGGGTCCGGCCCGTATACGATCCAGTCTTTTGACGGCGTATCCGCCGTATTTGAAGTCAATCCATGGTTCAAGGGCGATGAAGACGGCTCCAGGCCGAAAATCAAACGCCTGACCTATACGTGGGCGCAAAACGAAAACATGATCGCGGAGCTGGGCAAGGGGACATACGCCATGCTGAACAAGGTGACCCTTGCCGACGTGATCCGGCAGGGCCTGGAACTGTGTACAACCAGCAGCCAGTATACCCGCACAGCTTATCCCCGGACAGGGTTGACTTATTTCTACTTCCTGCCGGGAAGCGAAACAGTTCAGAGTGGAAAACTCCGGCAGGCACTGGCCTTCTGCCTGAACAAGAAAGATTTTGTAAGCCAGTATGTCGGTGCGTTCGGTCGGGAAGCCGACGGCCTCTACGGACTCGGACAATGGATGTACCAGCTGGCTGCCGGCCTGATGCCCTATCCTGAAACGGGAACAAAGCCGGCGGAAGAGGGTGAAGCCGGATGGGAAAGCGTCACCCTGGACGGCCTGACCCGTTATCCCTTTGACCTCCAGCAGGCGGCAGCCTTGCTGGACGAGGATGGATGGAACCTGAATGAAAAAGGGGAGGCCTATGTGCCGGGAACGGACACAATCCGTTATAGACAGACAAAAGACGGACTGGAACCCCTGGAGCTGACAATTGCCTATACGGGTGCCACAGAAGTTGAACAATACCTGACTTCCTGCTTCCTGGAAAATCTGAAGTCTGCCGGTATCAACACCAAATTTGTGGCTACAACGCTCTCCCGTATTGAGGAAGTATTTGACGGAACCATTGATGAAATCTATGACCTGATTTACCTGGGCAACAATTTCTCCTTTGTGTTTAATCCGTCTGTTATTTTCAACAACGGCGCAGCGCAGAAGCAGGATGATTCGGCAACGGACAGCCTGCCGGCTGTTCACGCGGAGCTGCGGGAGCTTGCGCTGGAAATGGATCGTACAGAACCGAGCGATATGCTCGCCTATATGAAGAAATGGGTTGGGTTCCAGGAACGGCTGAGCGAAACACTGCCGATCCTGCCGGTTTACATCAATATATACTTTGACTTCTACACCCGCGACCTGCAGAACTACTGGATCGCTGACCATACTACCTGGGCAGGAGCCATTATCGCGGCACGGATGAACAAGGGAACCATTTCCGAAGAAGAAATGAAGAGCCTCCTGGATGACTATAATCGTGTGATGGGTTATGAAAAGGCACAGGAAGCCGCATCATACAATACGGTTCACCAGAACAAAACCAAGCCGGATGCTTCAGCCGGTGCATTGGCGAACTTCCCGCTGAACGTTCAGGAACAGATTCCGGCGGAGTACCGTACAGTCAATGAATTTGTTACGGCAAGTATCAGCGAAAATTATCAGAATGTAAAATCCGCCACGATCGAATTTGCCTTTGAGACGAAATACCCTGCTGACGAGAAGGTTTATCTGATTTTCGGTGTTATGGACGGGAATGATCTGGAATGGATCGTCAGAGAGGCTGAGGTGCTGGAGAACGGCGGCGTCAGCGTGGAACTGCAGAAGGATCAGCTGGATCAGCTGGCCGGGAAACCCTTCCCGCTGATTGTGGTGAGCAGGCAATAACAGGAGGCATTTCAAGATATGCCTGAAATTGTGGCACATCACTTTTTCGGAATGAAGGTATTGCACGATCTTCCGCAGGAAATCAGGGAATGGATTGATCCGGCATTGTACAGGACGGGCGTGCGCGGACCGGATCCCCTCGGAATTGTCCGCTTCTGGTGTCCGCCGGTGTGGAAAAAGCTTCACGGACGAAGCAGTGTGATGCATAACCATTACTCCGGAACGTTTTTTGAGCGCCTGTCCCGGGAGACACGGGCACAGGAGGGGAAACTGCAAAACCAGTTGTTTTCCTATGAATGCGGATTCCTGACCCATTATTTCCTGGACAGCGTCTGTCATCCGTACGTGATATACCGTACCGGCCTCGGGAAGGCCTGTGCTGGAAACCACCGTTCCCTGGAACATGCGATGGACAGGCTGGTACTGGCCAGAAACGGCCTGATGCTTCGGAACCGGCCGATACTCCGGCAGATCCTGCAGAAGAACGGCCTGCCGGACCGCATGAGGCCGGCGATTGACACAGTGTATGCGGAGACATTTGGCTGGAAAGACGCCTGGAAACAGATCAATCATGCGCTGAAGGATGAGAGACGGTTTATACGCCTGATTGAGGATCCGGCAGGATGCCTGGCGCGTTTAGCAAAAAGCGGGACACCGGGATCCCTCTCCTACATGGAAAACGCCTACGCGAATGCGGACATTGAAAATGAGCAGCGTCGGGAATGGCGGAATCCATATGAGCCGTCCATGACTTCAAACCAATCTTTGGGCGAACTGACTGAGCAAGCCGGAAAAGAGGCGAAACAGGCCATCTGTGACCTGTACGCATATATCCGGGGCGAGGCACCCTATCCCGTATCCATCGGGAACCGCTCCTATGAAAGCGGACTGGATACGACGGATCCCCGCAACAAACGGGATCCGCAGTTTGAAATCCTGCAAAGATAATAGACTCGGAGACGATCAATTGATGGAATACTTACGGCTGAACAACTCTGACCTGACCGTATCCCGCTTCTGTATGGGCGGGTGCCCGATGGGTGGTTTCGACTGGGGAGAAACCAATCAACAGGATTTTATCAGGGCAATCCATACAGCACTGGCGGAGGGTGTCACTTTTTTTGACACCGCGGACACCTACGGTCTCGGACAATCGGAGAGAACACTTGCGAAAGGCCTGGGAAACCATCGGAAGGATGTCGTCATCCAGACCAAATTCGGAGTCAGGGTTGGAAACGGAAAGACTATCATTGACAATTCCCCCACATGGATCCGGGAGGCGCTGGATCGCTCCCTGAAACGGCTGAACACAGATTATATCGACCTGTATGTCGTTCATTACTGGGACAAAGTTACGCCGCCTGAAGAAATTGTGGCTGAACTGGAACGGCAGAAGGCTGCCGGTAAAATCCGTTACTTTGGGCTGTCCAATGTGAGAACCAGCGAACTGCCGCAGTGTGTGCCATATAAGGGACAGTTTGTTACCGCACAACACGAGTTTTCTCTCTGCTGCCGCCGCAGGGAGGGAGAACTCCGGCAGATGGAAGAAGAAATGGATACGACGCCGATGACCTGGGGCAGCCTGGGACAGGGAGTGCTGACAGGAAAATACAACGAGAACGTATCCTTCCCGGAAAACGACCGCCGCAGGAGAGAGGTTTATATAAACTTCCACGGAGAAAAACTGAGACAGAACCTGAGAATTGTGGAAACGCTGAAAAAGATCGCAGCGAACCATAACGTGAGCTGTGCGGCTGTTGCGATCCGGTTCATCATGGATTATCTGCCTACAGCGATTCCGATCACAGGCATTAAAAGCGCGGAGCAGATGAAAGACAACCTGAAGTCCATGGACTGGCATCTTTCACCCGAAGAGCTCTGCCTTCTGAATAACGTTTCCCTTGAGGGAGAGCAGGAATCAGAGGAAAACATATTATGGCAAAAAGCATTCTGATCACCTGCACGGATTCCATGATGAAACAGTTCCTGGAACCTCATGTTAAAAATCTTGCCGGGAACGGCTATGAAGTGGAGATTGCCTGTTCGGAGGTGCTGAACAGGATGGCAGAGGTAAGGGAGGATCTGGGAGAATATGCCCGGATTCACCTGCTTCACCTGAAACGCAGTCCGCTGGCACTGTCAAACTTCAGGGGATACCGGGAAATAAAGAAGATTATCGACGAAGGACAATATGACCTGATCTGGACCAATGAGCCTGTGATGGGCGTCGCGACCAGGCTTGCGGCACGAAAAGGCAGAAAGCTGGGCACCAGGGTGATGTACATGGTGCACGGCTTTCATTTCTATACAGGCGCACCTTTGCTGAACTGGCTGCTTTTTTATCCGGTGGAGCGCCTGATGGCGTCAAAAGCGGATTGTATCTGTACAATCAACCGGGAAGACTATGCCCGGGCACAGAAGATGCACACGCCCAAAGCAGCTTATATCCATGGCGTCGGAATTGACACGGAGCGGCTGAAAGAAGGAGAAAACCGAACAGATCTACGGAAGGAACTGGGGCTTCCGCAGAATGCTTTCCTGGTGCTCTCTGTCGGTGAACTGAATGAAAACAAAAACCAGCAGGTGATCATACAGGCTGTCGCACAGCTGAATGACCCGCAAGTTCATTACATCCTGTGCGGAAAAGGAGACAGGCTGAAGGAACTGCAGGAACTGGTGGAAGAACTGCATATTTCCGAACAGGTTCACTTCCTGGGCTACCGGAAAGATATTGCGGAGATCTGCAGGCAGTGTGATCTTTTCGCGCTGCCTTCCAGACGGGAAGGATTGCCGTTTGCAGCCATGGAGGCAATGTATTGCGGCCTGCCGCTGGTCAATTCCGGTATCCGGGGACTGACAGACATCACGGAAGACGGAAGCTCCGGCTATATCTGTGGGACGGATGACGTTCAGCAGTATGCTGACAGCATCCGGAAGCTTAAGAACAATCCGGACGCCCGGATGAGGATGGGAGAGCGCAACCGGAAGACAGTTGAAGCCTTTACCATCGGACAGACAAAGCAGGAAATCTTTCAGCTGATCCGGGAACTCCTGTCATAAAACCAGCTTTTATTCATTTCTACAAATCCCAAAGGAGAAAAAACAAGTCCGTTGATTATTTCCGCTGTATACCTGCTTGTGCTGGCCGCTACTTTAACGCTTGGTTTTCTGGCACAGGCGAATCCCAAAAGCAGAATAACGCGTACAGGCACTCTCATGACCCGGCCTGATCCAGTCTTTGCCTTCGTGGCCGCGGCCACCCTGATCATTGTGGCCGGGCTGCGCTACAGGGTCGGTACGGATTATATGGCCTATTACCGGACCAGGGTTAGCGACTGGAAGACCGTCTGGGAATACCTGATCCATTTCCGCGAACCCGGCATCCGGCTGCTGAGCAGGATTTCCACAATGATTGCGGACGACGGGGCCGTACTGATTTTCCTCTGCGCGGTGATCATCATCGGTATATACAGCAGGAAGATCTATCAATACAGCCCCATGTACCTGGTCAGCATGCTGCTGTTCCTTTTTCTGGGAGACTGGACGGGCAGTTTTAACGGGATCCGCCAGTATCTGGCTGCCGCGATTGTGTTTGCCGGACACCGGTATATCCTGAAACGCAGGTTTGTCCCTTATCTGCTGACGGTGCTGGCGGCGATGCTGTTTCACAAATCAGCAGTAGTGATGCTCGTGCCGTATTTCCTGTTTGCCAGGAAGCCTGACGCAACGCAGTTTGTTATTCTGGCTGCGGGAGCGCTTGTTATCCGCTTCTCTTACGAAGGTGTGATGCAGCTGGTTGAGCTGTTCAAGGGCTCTTTCATTGACTGGAACGACGTGTATATGACGCGGGATATCAATCCTTTGAGAATCGTTGTCAGTTTTGTTCCCATCATTCTTTTCTTTTCTTCCTGTGACCGGAAAAAGATGAATAAAACGCAGGAACTGTATATTAACAGCCTGTTCTTTCACGCGTTTGCCATGCTGGCCAGCATGGGAAGCGCTTATTTCGGGCGGATCGGCATCTATACCGGAGCGATGACCTGCATCGGATACGGCCACCTGTTCAGCCTGATCCCCAGAAGCAGACACCGGAACGCAGTCATTATGGTGGTACTTCTGGTACTGCTTGTATATTGGATTTACTCCCTGCAGCCAGGAAGCCTGCGGGATTTCAGATGGATTTTTGAACGATGAGCGTGAACGAAAACGAGACGCGGGAAAAAGTGAAACGTATTTTCATGGTCGGATACAGCGGCAATAAGGGCGGTGTGGAAACTTATATTGACCAGCTGGTGAAAGCATTGCCGCAGTATGAGATTGTCCTGAGTCTCCCGGTAATGACCATTGCCGGAAGGGAATGGTTCAGGCCGCGGAACCGCCATCACTATATCCGCTACCGGGCATTCTGGCACCGTTTTTTCCGCGAAAATCATTTTGACGCGGTTTATTACAACACCTGCGATATTGTCAGCCTTGATATGCTGCGGTTTGCAAAGCGTGCCGGGATTCCGGTGCGTATTATCCATTCGCATAACACCGGAAACCAGCAGGATATCGAAAAAAAACTGAGCCTGTTCCACCAACTGTCGGAACGGATCAATCAAAGGAACCTGGATTGTTTTGCCACCCACCTGCTGGCCTGTTCGGAAAAAGCGGGAAGATGGATGTTTGGCAAACGGCCGTTTACTGTAATCCGCAACGGTATAGATATCGAAAGATTCAGATTCAGGGAAGAAAACAGGGAAGCGGTCAGAAAACAGTACGGTTTCGGGGAAGGCCTGTTGGTTGGAATCATCGGGCGGCTGTCTGCGCAGAAGAATCCGGGATATGCGCTGCATGTCCTGGAGGCATTGTTCCGCATGGAACCTTCCGCCAGGGCCTTTTTTGCCGGAGACGGTCCGCTTCTGGAAGAAATAAAGGACAAGGCAAAAAGAGCGGGAACAGGGGAACGGATTGTTTTCACCGGTGCGGTGGATGATGTGCCTGCGTGGATGTCTGCGGCTGACGTACTGCTGATGCCCTCCCTTTTTGAGGGCTTTCCTTTTGTGCTGATCGAGGCACAGGCGTCCGGACTGCCCTGTATTGTTTCCTCCAATGTTACCCGTGAAGCTGACCTGACCGGGCTTGTTCGTTTTGCTGACCTGAACGAATCCCCGGAAGAATGGGCGAAAAAGCTTATCGAATGTGCCGGACAGAAAAGAAAAGAGTATACCGCGCAGATTGTTTCAGCCGGGTATACCGTTCAGCATATGTCTGAACAGGTGCAAAAAATGTTTGAAGGCGGGGATACAACACGAGGCTGACAGCCCATATCCGCAGGAAGATCTGGAATATAAACCGCGGCAGGATCAACAAAAGAAACCGTGCCCGGTTCCATAACCCGGATGTGTCCATTATATCCATGAACTGTATCGGGGGAGTGCTGGCTCACGATCTGGGCATCCGCTTCAATTCGCCGACAGTTAACCTGTATTTCCGGGCGGAAGATTTCATCCGGTTCTGTGAAAAACTGCCTTACTACCTGTCCCTGCAGGAAATGATTCCGTGCACAGATCCAGCCGTAATCGGGGAAAGGACTTATCCGGTTGCGTACCTGGGAGACCTGGTACTGTACCTGGTCCATTACGCTTCCGTGGAAGAGGCAAACCGGAAATGGCAGGAAAGGAAAGCACGCCTCCACATGAACAATCTTGTCATCCTGGCAACGGACAGGGACGGCATGACGGAGGAACTGAAAGAACGATTCGATAAACTTCCGTACAGGAAGGTGCTTTTCACAAAACAGCCGGACCCTGGCCGCCCGGACAGCGTGTATATTCCGGGGTATGAGGCGGAAGAATCCCTGGGACTGATTACAGATCCCTTTGGAATCCGAGGGAAAAGAATCATAGATCAGTATGATTGGGTTGGTTTCCTGAACGGGGAACAGGAATCCGGGACAGCAACGGTAATCTGCGGCCGACCCGGACAAGACAGATGTATATGACAGACGAAAGGATTGAACAGTATTATTCTGTGGGCAGAATGAAGATGAAGAAGACGGAGACAGGTATACCGGCTGAGTATTCATGCGGGGAAAAGGGCTGCAGCTATTCCGTCTGCTATGTGCTGACAGAGAAAAACGGAAGCAGGAAGTATTATAACCAGATGCTGGTTTCCATTGCTTCTCTCCGTTACCGCTCTTTTACCGGCCGGGTGTACGTTGTGGCGGATAACCTTACTGCGCAGCATATGACAGGAGAACAGCGGGACGGGCTGAAAAAGTACCAGGCGGAGACGGTGACAGTTGATATACCGGACAGCTTCTCAGCTGCTGAAAGAAGCAGGTACCTCAAAACATCACTGAGAGAATATATCACGGGTGATTTTCTTTATCTTGATACGGATACAGTTTTTGCTGACCAACTGCCGGAACAGGTCAGCGAGGCCGAACTTGCGCTAGTTCAGGATCAGGATGATTTGCTGAGGAGCGGAACCGCCGAGAAGCTGGTTCCGGAATGCTTTTCCTTCAGGGAAAAGAAAGAATATTTGCAATGCGGATATGATGACAGAAAAATACGGGTGTTTTATAACGGCGGTGTGATCTGGTCCCGTGACACGGAAAAATCGCATCTTTTTTTCCGGGAATGGCATAAAGCATGGCTGGCCGGCAGGGAAAAAGGGGTTATGCTGGACCAGCCTTCCCTGAACGAAACAAATCGGCTGCTTGATGATGAAATAGAGATGCTGGATGGTATATGGAATGTACAGGTAACAAGGCCTTATGCCCAAAAGTATATTGACCGGGCGATCATTCTTCATTATTTCAACAGTCGGAAAAACAATGTATACCTGCTTGGCTATCTGGATTCGGAAGAACAGGTGCCGGACAACAGGAAGGTACAGGCCATCATCGAATCTCCCAGGGACGCGTTCCTTTCGAACCGCTATCTGCTCCGGGACGGAGTTACCGAGGAAGTGCTGTACAGCAAAACGGTTACCACTATGAAATACCTCTATCAGCATCATCTGCAGATGTACCGGGCAATTAATTACGCGCTTTCTCTCCTGTACAGGATAATGGGCGGCGGGAAAGCAAAAGAATGAATCGGCATGGATTACAAAAATGATCAGCATCATCGTTCCGGCATACAAGGTTGAGCTGTTTCTTGAACAGTGTATTGAAAGCATTCTGGCCCAGACCTGTCAGGATATTGAGGTGCTCCTTGTGGATGACGGGTCGCCGGATCAGTGCGGAGTAATCTGTGATTCCTGGGCAACCAGGGATCAGCGGATTCGGGTCATCCATCAGGATAACGCCGGAGTCGCTGCTGCCCGGAACGCGGCACTCAATCTTGCCAAAGGAGAATACGTCGGTTTTGTAGACCCGGACGACTGGATCGCACCCGGGATGTACGGAAAGATGCTGGAATGCATTGAGAAATACAATGCTGATATCGTTGTGTGCGGATATACCTATTGCAGTGAGGCGGGAGAGACGGACGAAATGCGCCCGTACGTGCGCAGGCCGGAGGAATGCATCGACCGGAAGGAAGCCGTGCGAAGGATGGCGGATATTCCACCGACCCTGCGGCATGTCGTCTGGAACAAGCTTTTTCGTCGGAGCCTGGTTGGGGATATCCGTTTTCCGGAAGACTTCCGATCATCAGAGGACGTATTTTTCCTGACGGACTGCCTGCTGAAAGCCGGAACTGTTGTCTGCATTCACGAACCCCTTTATTACAACCGCGTTCGCGGGGGGAGTGCAACACACGGCGGGCTCAGCATTCATGAACTGGCTCATTCCTTCAAGGCACACGAATACATGTACCGCCGTATCACTGAGACATATCCGGACCTGAAGGCGGTCAGTCAGGCTTTCTACCTGGATGTGATGGAACTGAAGTATAACGAAGCCTGCAGAAGGCAGCCTGCAGAGCGGAGCACAGAAGAAAACCGTGATCTGCAAAGAATGAAAAAGATGATCCGTTCGGAGGCAGTGAAGGCACTTCTGAACGGAAAAATCTACTGGAAAACAAGGATTTCCTATCTCATGAGTTTAAACGGATGGAAATGAAGAGATGAAGCGCGAACAGTATCCCATTGATTTTGTCCTGTTCTGGGTTGATCCGCTCAATAAACAATGGCAGCAGGAAAAAGCAGAATATCAGGCAAAAGCGTCCGGAGAACAGGAGCAGGAGGGCAATCTGGCTGTACGGTACAGGGATTGGGATAACCTGCAATACTGGTTCCGGGGCGTGGAAAAATACGCACCTTGGGTCAGGAAGGTCTATCTTGTAACCTGGGGTGCTGTGCCGGAATGGCTGGATACGGCAAATCCTAAGCTGGAGATCGTGTATGACCATGACATCCTGCCGGAAGGATGCGCACCTGTTTTCAGTTCGAATCCCAAAGATGTCAATATTCACAGAATACCGGGACTCAGTGAGCATTTTGTCTATTTCAATGACGACATGTTCCTGACAAAGGAAACCCAGCCGACAGATTTCTTTGTGAATGGACTGCCAAGGGAGATGGCAGTTTCCTATGTGCTGTCCAATAATCCGGATAATGACTCTTTTCAGCATATTCTGTTCACGATGATGGGGGTGGTCAACGGCTGTTTTTCCAAGAAGGAAGTGCAGCGAAAACACTGGCATCAGTGGTATACGCTGAAGTACGGGAAACAGGTAATCAATACCTTGAGGACCAGACCGTTCAGGTTCTTTTCGGGCATCATGATTCCGCATCTGCCAAGTCCCCTGCGAAGATCCACGTGCGAAGAAGTGTGGCAGGAGATACCGGATCATCTGATGGACACATCATCACACCGGTTCAGGGATCCGAAAGATCTGAATCAGTACATTTTCCGTTACTGGGCGATCTGCAAGGGTGAATTCATTCCGACCAACGTATATAAATACGGCAAAGAATACTTTTTCCATGACGGACTTACGGAAAAACTATGCAGTGATATTACAACCCAAAGGTATAAGATGATCTGCATCAACGACAGCAGGGAAGTCCGGGACTTTGAATCCTGCAAAGCACAGATCAGGGAAGCCTTTGACAAAATACTGCCTGATAAATCTTCTTTTGAAAAGGACAACCATGAAAGATAACAACGCCTTCCAGATGACGATCACTTCCGAGCGAAAACTGCTGGATTTTAACCTGAGGGAACTGATTCGATACCGGGATCTGATCTATTTGTTTGTGAAACGGGACTTTACTTCCCTGTACAAACAAACCATTCTCGGACCGCTGTGGGCCATCATTCAGCCGCTGCTGACGACAGTTGTTTTTACGATCATCTTCGGGAACCTGGCCGGACTGACCACTGCAGATGTTTCCGGTACATTCGTTATTCCCGGCTTCCTGTTCTACATGTCCGGCAGTATCTGCTGGACCTATTTTGCCAACACGCTGAACGAAACCTCCGGTACCTTTATCCGGAACCGGAAGACCATGGGGAAGGTTTATTATCCCCGGCTGGCAGCGCCGATCGCTACGGCCTGTTCCAATCTGATTGCCTTCGCGGTGCAGCTGATTATGTTTTTCGGTTTCTGGCTGTACTTCCTGCTGCAGGGTGGAACAGCCATCCGGATCACGCCGATGCTGCTGCTCCTGCCGCTGCTGATCCTGCAGATGATGCTGCTCTCCATCGGAACGGGCATCATCATATCCTCCGTTACAACAAAGTACCGGGATCTGATGCACCTGGTCGGATTCGGGATTCAGCTCTGGCAGTATGCCTCGCCGATTGCCTACGGCCTGGAGCTGGTACCGAAACAATATCAGGGACTCTATATGCTGAATCCGGTGACGCCGGTCATTACGACTTTCCGCTATGCCGTATTCGGGTTCGGGTATTTCCAGACTGGGTATTACCTGCTGAGCTGGGGAATGACCCTGCTGATATTCTTTATCGGACTGGTTCTTTTTCATCGCATTGAACGGACTTTTATGGATACCATCTGAGTGAAGGGGCAAACAGTAATCCATGGCAGCAACAATGATCAGGATTGACCATGTGTCAAAACAATACATGCTGGGACAATTCGGGGGAACATCTCTGCGGGATGCCCTGCAGCGTTTCAGCGCACGCCTGCACCGGCAGGAGGATCCTACAAGGAAGATCGGAGCGTATCAGGTGTCCAAGGCTCCCTTCCTGGCGCTGGATGATATCTCTTTTGATGTACAGCAAGGGGAAAGGGTCGGCATTATCGGCCGGAACGGCGCGGGAAAATCCACGCTGCTGAAGCTCATCTCCCGGATTACAGCGCCGACGTCCGGCACTATCGGGCTGAACGGCCGGGTGGCCAGTATGCTGGAAGTGGGCACCGGATTCCATACGGAGCTGACAGGCCGGGAAAACATCTATATGAACGGTGCCATCCTGGGCATGAAGAAGCGGGAAATCGACCGGAAGCTGGACAGCATTATCGATTTTTCTGAATGCGAACAGTTTATTGATACGCCGGTCAAGCGTTATTCAAGCGGTATGTATGTAAAGCTGGCGTTCTCGGTGGCAGCTCATCTGGACGCGGAAATCATGATTATGGATGAAGTGCTGGCCGTGGGGGATATGGCGTTCCAGAAAAAATGCCTGGACAAGATGCAGACGGTGTCCCAGACGGAAGGCCGGACCATTCTGTATGTGAGTCACCAGATGGATACGATCCGCAGGCTGTGTGAACGATGTCTGGTTCTGGACCATGGGAAACTGGCGTATGAAGGGGAAGTGCAGGATGCGATCAGCCGGTATATGAATATCAATGCGGCGTATTTTGAGAAGGAAGTGGACCTGTCCGCACTGCCTCACATCGGAGGATGCACGCAGACGATCAGGCTGGTTCACGCGACGGTCCTGAACAAGGACAATGTCTGTTCCGCCGGGGATACGCTGCGCCTGAGGGTAAAGGTACAGGCTGACGTTGCCTGTGACGATGCACGGTTTATGTTTATCCTTTTCTGTGCGGACGGAAGCCGCCTTGGCAAAACAGAGTCCTGCAGCATTACACTGCAGGAAGGTTTCAACGAGGTTGACCTGCAGGTTCCCTGTGAAGGCATGGCGGACGGGATGTATTACTATGAGATGAGTATTCTCCGGAAAAATAAGGAAGGGAAAAGGGAAAAATGTGACTGTGTTCCCAATGTGTTTCCGGTTACCATTTTCAACCGGGAGGCTTTCGGCCTGGATACGGAAAAATGGAATGCTGCAAACTGGGGGCATTTTATGCTGAAACCTGTCCGGGCCGGCTGCACGGATGTTTTTCCGGAAAGGGAGAAGGTATGATTCCTAAAAAGATCCATTACTGCTGGTTCGGGGGAAAACCGAAATCCGGCTTGTACCGCAGGTGTATCGAAAGCTGGAAACGGTTATGTCCGGATTATGAGATTATCGAATGGAACGAGGACAACTTCGACTTTGGGCAGCATCCGTACCTGCAGTGGTGCTACGACCGGGGAAAATGGGCATTCCTTTCCGATTTCGCCCGCCTGCTGATCCTGAAGGAGTTGGGCGGGATCTACCTGGATACGGACGTGGAACTGCTCAGGGCGCCTGATGGACTGCTGGAGTACGGTGCGTTCATGAACTTTGAAAACAATACATATATCAACACGGGGATCGGGCTGGGCAGTGAACCCGGACATCCGGTGCTGGACGTGCTTTTGCAGCCCTACCTTGAGATGGCCCCCGACGGAGACGGAAATTTTAACCTGGTTCCCTGTCCGAGACTGAATACACAGGTGCTGCTGCCCCTGGGCCTGAAGCAGGATGGAACAAAGCAGAAGGTTTGCGGTGCGGAAATCTTGCCGACGGATTACATGAATCCCTACGATGATCCCACCGGCAGGCTGCAAAAAACAGAGAACACGGTCAGTATTCACTGGTACGGAAAAAGCTGGATGAGCAAAAGGACCATCCTGCGCAGCAGACTGACCAAACCTATTCACAGATTATTTGGCTCAGACGCGTTGGCAAGACTCAGGAGGAAGACTCACTAACAGCGGGTAACCGGAGGATCAAGCCATGATTCCCAGAACTATCCATTACTGCTGGTTTGGGAAGAAACCCTTGCCGAGGCTGGCGAAGCGATGCATAGAAAGCTGGAAAAAGAACTGTCCCGGATACGAGATTGTGCGCTGGGATGAGAGCAATTTCGACCCGGGATTCAATCAGTTTACCCGGGATGCGTACAATGCCGGGAAATGGGCATTTGTCAGCGATGTGGCCAGGCTGTACATCATTTATCATTATGGCGGCATCTACCTGGACACAGATGTGGAACTGATCCGATCCCTGGATCCGTTCCTGTCCCAACATGCCTTTATGGGCATTGAGCATAACGGGCTGATCGCTACCGGGCTTGGATTCGGCGCGGAAAAGCATTCCGAAGTGATCCGGGAAATGCTGGAGGAGTATGACAGAATCCCGTTTGATCCGCATAATCCTCCGAGCTGTCCGGAGGTGACAACGGCATTCCTGGCCCGGTACGGGTATGTCCGGCAGCAGCAGGTCCAGACAGTCCGGGGAATCACTATCTATCCGTCTGAATACTTCGGGCCCATCGACTGGGCGACGGGCAGGTTTCACAAATCAACAGAAACTGTGGCCATCCATTATTACCTGGCATCCTGGACGACAAGATCCTGGAGATACAAAAGGAAGGTCAGAACGCTGTATTGTGCTGTGCTGGGAGAGAAACGGGGCATGCGGTTTTACAGCAGTTTTGCCTATGTGGGCAAAAAAGCTTTTAACATCGGGAAAAGGAACGAAGAGAAATGATCTGTATCATCCTGGCGGTTTACAACGGGGAACGGTTCCTGCGGGAATGCCTGGACAGCCTTCGGAGCCAGACAGGCTGCCACCTTCAGTTTATCCTGGTGGATGACGGATCCACGGACCGAAGCGGACAGATCTGCGAGGAGTATGCCGGCACCGATTCCCGATTCAGGGTCTTCCATACGGAAAACAGGGGATTGTGCAAGGCAAGGGAATTCGGTATGGAGATCGCCGCAGAACAGGGCGCGAAGTATATCGGCTTTGCGGACTGTGATGACTGGCTGGACGAGGATATGTACCGGGTTCTCCTGACGGCAGCGGAGACGTCCGGCGCGGACGTGACGGAATGCGGATATTACCGAGAGTATCCGGACCTGACAGAAACATGGCTTCCGGGTGAATGCTGCGAAAATGCCGGGGACGCCCTGTATGACCTGTTGAAGGGAGCTCCGCATGACTATGTCTGGAATAAACTGTGGCGGGCAGAACTGCTGGAAGGATTCCGGTTCCGGAGGGATGGAGCCTATGCGGATGACATGACTTTTACCTGGAAGATCTACACCCGGATCAGGTCTGTGTGTACGGTCCGTGAACCGCTGTATCATTACAGGCAGGTGCAGGCAAGTATTGTGCATGCGCGCAACTCTAATCTGGTGAATCGCTGGCGGGTTGCCCTGGACCGGTATAACGGCCTGGAGGAAGAAACGAAGAAGCTGATGACACAAAAACAGTGGGAAACGGTGAGAGAAAACCAGATGAGAAACTGCGTGTTTATCGCGGGGAAAAACTGGTTATACTGGCTGGAATACCCGAAGGAAGAGCGGGAAAAGCACCGGGAGGACCTGCGGGAGATGTCGCGTTTTGTGCGGGCAAATGTGCCGGTGTTCGGGGATCCGGACTGGGAACTTCCGCTGAGGATCTGCTCCTTCCTGATCCGGTATCCCAACAAAGCATCCCTCCTGCTGGCCCGCGGGCTGAACCTCCTGACATCCGGCCGAAAGAAAACACTGTATTAAGAAAAGGACAGAAGCATTTCAGATGAGACACACCAATCCTGCCGGAGAGCCTAAGGTTTCCGTGATCATGGGGATCCACAACTGCGAAAAGACCCTGCAGGAAGCTGTGGATTCCATTCGCCGACAGACCTATACCAACTGGGAACTGATCCTCTGGGATGACGGTTCCACAGACGAAACCTATGAGATAGCGAAGCAGTATGCGGCAGAGGATCCGGCCAGGATCCGGGCTTTTCATGACGGGCAGAACCGGAAGCTGTCGCACGCACTGAATCAGTGCCTGCGCCACGCGACAGGGGAACTGGTTGCCCGGATGGACGGGGACGACCTTTCCCGCCCGGACCGGCTGGAGAAGCAGGTGAGCTACCTGCAGGAGCATCCGGAAACCGACCTGGTGGGAACGCAGATGAACCGGTTTGACGAAAACGGACACGCGGGCGTCCTGCGGGCGCCGCTGCAGCCGGAGCCGGAGATGCTCCGCAGCAAAACACCGATCCATCATGCCACCATCATGACCTACCGGTCCGTGTATGAGGCGCTGGGCGGATACACGGAAAGTGAAACGGTGGAAGGCGTGGAGGACGTGGACCTGTGGTTCCGCTTCTTTGAAAAAGGGTTCAAAGCAGCAACGCTGGACGAAGCACTGTATGATGTGCGGATGGACCGGGAAGCACTGAAACGGCGAACGATGGGGCGGCGGATCCGTTCCCTGCGGACCAGGGCAGCAGGATACAAGAGACTTGGATTTCCGAGAAGATGGCTGCTGAAGCCTGCCTGCACGCTGCTGCTGAAGGGCCTGGCACCGGCATGGATTAAACGGATAAATATCAATAGAAGAGACGGATGAAATGAATCGGTATAAAGAACGGGTCAACCGGAGACTGGGAGATAACCCGGAAGTCAGGAAACTGACAGGGGAGGAACTGGAAAAGATTCACGGACTGTGCCTGAAGATGACGGAGGAAATCTGCACCTGCTGTGAAGAAAACGGGATCACTGTCGGCCTGGCCTATGGATCCGCCCTCGGAGCGGTCCGGCACCAGGGCTTCATTCCCTGGGATGACGATATGGACCTGTATATTACCAGGCAGGGATTTGAAAAACTGAAGCAGGTTTTCACAGAATGCTTCGGGGGAAGATACAGGCTCCACGCACCAAACTATCTGCCTGGTAACAAGACCCGGGTAGGGCGGATCGAAGATCCCACGGTCAGGATGGAAGATTATACAGGGTATGTTCACGGGGCGTTCATCGACCTGTTCATTCTGGAAAACGTTCCGGATAATCCACTGCTGTATTATTTTTACGGGATCCGTTCCCTGTTCTATACAGCGGCGGCGGGGCTGGTTATCGATTATGAATTTGCCCGGGAAGACCGGAAGGCACATGGGGGGAAAAAACCTGTTCCAGCGGAGCAGCGCCTCCGGCGGATGATCGGACGGGGCCTGTCCTTCTACACGGCGGAAAAATGGCTGAACCGGCTGGATAAGGTGAACCGGTATCCCTCCGAAAAAACCGGACGGGTCGGCATTCCGACAGGAAGAGATCACTATTTCGGCGAGACCTGGCGGCGGGAGGATATGACCCGTACTGTGCGAATGCCTTTTGAAGGACGCAGTTTTCCTGTTCCGGCCGGATATGACAGATACCTGCGGGGATTGTACGGGGATTATACAAAAATCCCGGCGGAGGAAGACAGGGAATACCATTACATCCGGTCCATCACCTTTGAGGAGCAGCGTCCGTGACGCTGAGGGATTACCGGTAAGGAAAGGAACTCATTCTTTTGAAGAAAACGGCTGTGGCGATCATTTTACACGGGTTGTCCAGGAACGGGATCGATATGCTGATGGCAACCCTGGCGGAATGCTGGGATTATTCACGCTTTGACGTGACCTTCCTGCTGGCTGTGGATCCCGGCAAACCCCAGCCGATGGAAGAGAAGGTGCTGGCGGCCGGTGCCAGGGTTATCCATCTTCACGACCTGAACCGGGGCCGGTGGCTGCTGTGGCCGTTTACGCTGCGGAAAGCATTGAAACAGTACGGTCCGTTTGACGCTGCTCATTACCATATGTATTTCCTGAACGGGGTTAACGCGTGGATAACAAAAAAAGCAGGGATTCCGGTACGGATCTGTCATGCCCATAACACGTCCCATCCCAACGAAAAAGCAATCGGAAGAATAATATACAAACGGATCATGCGGAGACAGATCCTCCGCTGTTCCACGGAACTGGTCAGCTGCTCCGCCATGGCGGGCCGGTATCTATACGGGAACGATACTTTCCGGGTGATTCCCAACGGGATCGATCTGCGCAGGTTTGCTCCGGATGACAATGATATCAGGGAACGGGGCGCACGGTTCATGACGGTGGGCAGACTGCACGAACAGAAGAACCCGCTCTTCCTACTGGAGGTTTTCAGCGAGCTGAAAAAGCGGATTCCGGAGGCGACGCTGGACTGGACAGGGGAAGGCCCGCTGGAGGAGAAAGTGACCGCAAAGATCCGGAAACTGGGACTGGAGGAGGCGGTTCACCTGCTGGGCTCCAGACGGGATGTGGACGAGCTGATGCGGAAGCATGATTATTTCCTTTTTCCTTCCCGGTATGAAGGGCTTGGCACCGTGCTGATCGAAGCACAGGCAAGCGGCCTGGACTGCTTTATTTCTGATCCGATTCCGGAGGAGGCTGACTGTGGAAAGTGCAGGAGGATTTCACTGGTTAAAACTGCCGGGGAATGGGCGGAGGAGATTGCGGATTACGTCCGGTCCGGGGAATGGATGAAAGCCGATCCGGACAAGCTGGCACATTACAGCATTATGAATACGGCCCGGGTACTGATGGAACTCTATTCAGGCGCGGGCGGAAAAGAATAAAAAGAACAGATCTGGAGTTTGTTCACAACATGACGAAGCAACCTGTTATCAGCGTTATCATTCCGGTTTACAACACAGAACAGTACCTCTCCGCCTGTATTGAATCTGTCTGCGGGCAGACACTGAACAGCCTGGATATTATCCTGATTGACGACGGATCAACAGACGGGAGCGGGAGAATCTGCGATCAGTACGCAGAGAAAGATGACCGGATCCGTGTGATCCATACCCCAAATCAGGGTCATTACCTGGCCAGGGGCCTGGCGATGGAGAAAGCCCGGGAGGCGGGGAGCGAATACATCGGTTTTGTGGACAGCGATGACTGGATTGAACCCGGCATGTATGAAGCAATGCTGGAAAAAGCCAGGGCAGAGAACGCGGATGTTGTGGAATGCGGGTATTCTTTTGATTATCCGGATCGATCCCGGAAATGGCTGCCTGAAGAGGGAACATTCGGACAAACCGAGGCGCTCTACCGGTTGTTTGCGACCAGAAACGGCCATGATTTTTTCTGGAATAAGCTCTGGAAAATCAGCTGCTTTGATCATTTTGAGTTCCCGGATGCCAGAGCTTATATGGACGCCTGCATCACATACCGGATTTATGCAGGACAGCAAACTTTCGCAACCCTGGACAAGACTTTTTATCACTACCGGCAGACGAACCAGAGCATCATCCACAGCCACGATACCCGCCTGCTGAGTCAGTGGGTGGCAAACAAGGACAAATATGACTATATCGAGACTCAGATGAAGGAAATGCTGCCCCCGGACCGCTGGACGGAAATCAGGGAAAAACAGCTGGCCAAATGCGTGTACGCCATCGGCCGGAACTGGATATGGTGGAACGGGCATTCACGGGAGGAAAAGAAAGAGAACCGGCATTACCTGAAGGAAATGTCAGCATTTCTGAAAACCCATACAACCCTTTTTGGCGATTCCTCCTGGGCCGGGTCGCTGCGGTGCGCGGCCTTCCTCGGGAAGTTTCCGAACCGCCTGTCCACCACTATCGCCCGGGCCCTGAAACGGAGGACACAGAAACAAAACGAAATCCGGTATTATGATGAGGCACCAGCAAAGTAAAGCAGATATTGAGCGGCGCGTTTGTATGAACGCGCCGCTTTTGTTTGCTGTCCCTTTATGATAAAATAGATCAGATAGGGAAGGGAGCGTGAAGGCATGATTCAGGAAGTTAGAGTCACTACACTGGAGGATCTGATGCCCCTGCTGTCTGAACAGGACTACAGGCCGGAGCTGAAACGGAACCGGTCCGGATACCTGTACAGGGGAATGCCGAATTCTGAATACAAGATGGTCACCAGCCTGAGCCGCTGCTGCAAGGACAAGCAGAAAACGCTGGAACCGGCGATCCTGAATAACTTTGCCAAATATGCCGTGCGTGAGGATCCGACGGTTGCCCGGAACGTATGGTACCAGATGATCACCGGACAGCATAACGGTTTGCCTACACGCCTGCTGGACTGGACGCATTCCTCACTGGTGGCGCTGCATTTTGCCATGACGGAGGAAAACCTGGAGGACATGGACGCCCATGACTGCGTTGTCTGGCGGATTGATATGAACGAGCAGATTGATCACCTGCCGGAAAAATACCGGCTGGCCATCGGCCGGGAACAGACAACGCTGTTTTCTGTGGAAATGCTGACAAAAATAACGGACAGCCTGTACCAGTATGATGAAGATATGGGTGACAAATCCATGGTCATTATTGAGCCGCCGAGCACCAATGACCGGATTATCATGCAGTATTCCTTCTTTTCGGTGATCCCGATGGGCATGACAGACATTGAGGCATTCCTGGACGCATATACGCAGCATACGGTCAAATATGTGATTGACCGGCAGCTGCGGTGGCGGGTGCGGGATATGCTGGACAGCCTGAACATCAGCGAGCGGCTGCTGTATCCCGGACTGGAAGGACTGAGTAAATGGATCGCGCGGCATTATTATGTGAAATAAGATTTCACATAATAATGCACAATGAAGAATGAAGAATGAAAAATGAAGAATTGTATAGTGTTTATCACAGAGGAGGATACAGGCAGATGAATAAGAAACAGAAGGTAATTGGATTCATCTGTCTGCTTTTGCTGACAGTTCTGGGCGTTGCAGGAGCTGCTCAGGCGGATGTGATCATCAATGAGGTGATGGCGTCCAACGGGTACTATGAGAGCGGACACGCCTGGGACTGGGTGGAACTGTATAACGACGGAGACAGCACGGAAAATCTTTCCGGCTGGGGTTTTACAGACAGCAAGAAGGATCTGTTCAAGTTTACGTTTCCGGAAGGAACAAAAATCAAGGCGGGAGAATACCTGACCCTCTGGTGTACCGGGACGGAAAACAAAACACCCGGCAAGGGGGATACCTTCTACGCTGATTTCAAGATTTCTTCCAGCGGGGAGACGCTGAGGCTGACGGATCGGGACGAGGAGGAAGTCCAGAAGCTGAAAATGCCGGAGCAGTACGGCAACGTCAGCTACGGACTGCCGTCCGGGGGCGGGGAGTACGGATTCTTTGAAAACCCGACCCGGGGGAAAAAGAATGAAACGGAAGCTTTTTCCGGGCGGCTGCAGGAGCCGGAGATTATCACGGCTGCCGGATTCTATGAAGGCAGCGTGACAGTGGAAGTCCGGGGAGAAGACGGGACAGAGCTTTACTACACCACGGACGGAGAAACCCCGACGAAAAAGAGCAAACCTTTCCCGGCAGAGGGACTGAAACTGAAAAAAACCACCCCTCTGCGGGTGAAAGCCTTCCGGAAGAACGCGGTGTCGTCACCGGTTGCCGGGGCTACCTATTTTATTGATGACGCGCCGAAAACCGCAATTGTATCCCTGATTTCAGACGACAAATACCTGTTCAGCAAAAAGACAGGTATGCTGGTAAAGGGAACAGGCAGCGTGCCTAATTATTCCAAGGGGTATGAGTATCCGGTCCATATTGAATATTTCAACAGTGACGGAAAGCAGGAGATCAGCCAGACGGGGACGATGACCTGCTCCGGACACAGCGCACGGATCAACAGCCAGAAGAGTATTGCCCTGTATGCCCGGAAAGCCTGGGGAGCGGATCAGTTTGCATTCAATCCTTTCCCGACGAGGGACTATGCGGGATACAAGAGCCTGCTCCTGCGGGCGGCCAACAGCGATACCTACGCGACGCGGCTGCGGGATATTGTCGCCAGCAGCCTGGCGGAGGGACAGGACATCCTGTACCAGGATCATGAGGTGATCCAGGTCTATATCAACGGCCGGTACTGGGGGCACTACAACCTGCGGGAAAAGATCAACAAATACTTTGTTGCGGCTTATGAAGGTGTGACAGAGGAAGCGGATATCGACAATATTGATATCCTGGCGCGAACAGGGACGGACGAATTCCTGCAGAACGGGGATAACAAGGACTGGCTTGAACTGTGTGACTTCTGCAAAAAGAACGACCTGAACAAGCCGGAGAACCTGTCCTGGCTTGAAGAACGGCTGGACATTGACAATATGTTCACCCATGCCGCCTACGAGATTATCCTGGGCAATGTGGACTTTACAAACGTCCGGGTGTACCGGGTGCCCGGCGGCAAATGGAAATACCTGCTCTTTGACGTGGAGGCCTGCTGGCGGAACCTTGATCCCACACCGATTGAATACTATATCAAACCCCTGAATGCCAAAATCCAGGGCTTCCGCCATGAACCGCTGAACGCGCTGTTCAAGGTGCCGGAAATGAAGGCACGTTTCCTGAACAGAGTAAGCGAACTGCTGGCCGGGGTGTTCCGCTGGGACAACGTGGAAAAGCATTTTGACGATGTGATCGACGTGCTTAAGCCGATTCTTCCGAGACACATAGAGCGCTGGAAGAATATGAAGATGGAAAACTGGAAAAAGAATATTCATGCCACAAAGTACTATGCCAGGGTGAGACCGAAGAAGATCCCGGAGATGCTGAAGAAAGCCATGAAGCTGACGAACGCGGAAGTGGAAGAGTATTTCGGTGAGACGCTGAAGCTGCTGGAAGAAACGAATAAGAAGCCGGAAGAGTGATTCATAATTCATCATTATGAAAGGGCAACCTGGACGATGAGTAACAAAATGGAGATAAAGACTTTAGGACATATTGTGGATGACGGGGAAGCACTGTGGCTGCTCTCGTCGGCAGCGGAGATCGGGTTCCGGGTGACAGACGCTACACAGGTGAAGCTGGTCCTGGGAGCAGATGACACGGTGCTGAATCCGGCTATGGAAACGATACTGCCGCGCTTTGCGGTGAGAGTGGACGGGGAGAAGGTCCTGGACGCCCGGATGACCGCAAAGGAAAAAACAGTGACGGCTTTTGCCGGAGAAGAAAAGCGGAGCGTGGAGGTCCGGCTGATCAAGCTGAGCGAGTGCACCCAGAGCCTGATGTGCCTGAAGCAGATTGAGACGGACGGCAGCATTGAACCGCTGCCGGCAAAACCGCTGAAAATGGAATTTATCGGTGATTCCATTACCTGCGGATACGGGGTGGAAGGGAAGAGCGAAGTGGAAACCTTCACCACTGCCACGGAAAACGCCGAGAAAGGATATGCCTGCCTCACAGCGGAAGCCCTGGGAGCAGACGCGGTGATGACCTGCTTTTCCGGCCACGGCATTGTATCCGGCTATACGGGAGATCCTTCTGTCTGCAACGGATCGGAGCTGCTTCCTCCCTACTATGAGAAAGAGGGAAGAAACGGATACCGGCTGGCAAACGGAAAGCTTCCGGAGGAAATCAGCCGGGATTTCAGCGCGTTCCAGCCGGATTACATTGTGATCAACCTGGGAACAAACGACATGAGCTGGTGCGGAACGGACGAGTCGAGAGGCACACAGTACGCGGAAGGATATGTCCGGCTCCTGAAAGTGGTGCGGAAATATAATCCCCAAGCCAGGATCCTGTGCGCGCTGGGTGTGATGGGCACCCTCCTGAACCCGAAACTGGAACAGGCAGTCGGACAGTATCGCAGGGAAACCGGGGATGACCGGATCCGCCTGCTGCTGCTGGAAGACCAGAATGCCGCCAGGGATGGCTACGGCTCCGATTACCATCCTAACGAAATCACCCAGCGCCTGCTGGCACAGAAAGTGACGGAATCGATCAGACTATGGATGAACGAATGAAACTGAAATATCCCTGCCTGGTGCTGGATCATGACGATACCACGGTGAATTCCACCGCGACGGTTCATTATCCCTGCTTTGTTGAGTATATGGAAAAATACTTTCCGAACGTGCACCTGACGTTGGAGGAATACTTCCGGTACAATTTTGATCCGGGCGTGATCGAGCTGTTCACAAACATCTGTGGGATGACCTGGGAGCAGATGATGGATGAGGAAGAATACTGGAAGGAATATGTGAAGCATCATATTCCCAAAGCCTATCCCGGCATCCGGGAGATCCTGCTGGAGCAGAAGAGAAGGGGCGGGAAGATCTGCGTAGTGAGCCATTCCTTCGCAGACTATATCAGGCGGGATTACCGGGAAAACAACCTGCCGGAACCGGATCTGATCTTCGGTTGGGAATGCCCGCCGGAACAGCGTAAGCCGTCCGTTTATCCGCTGGAACAGATCATGAAAAATTACGGATTGAAACCAGAAGAACTACTGGTTGTGGATGACCTGAAGCCCGGCTATGACATGGCAAAGGCAGCCGGCGTTCCTTTCGCCGCAGCCGGATGGGCCAACGATATTCCGCAGATTGAAACCTTCATGAAAACAAACTGCGGTCTCTATTTCAAAACGGTGGATGAACTGCACAGATACCTGTTCGACTGATTACTCAGAAAAAGGGTATAAGCTTTTTATACCAGGTATAAGCTTTTTATACCTGGTATATGTTTTTTCTACCCGGCGCGTCGAATGAAAACAAACCAAACCAATAATATTCAACTTGCGGTTCGTTGAACCGCATTTTTGCGTCTGTTATAATTTTACTAAATCAAACGGATGGATCAAATTCATACAGAGCGCCTTCAGTGGAGATGATCTATCTTCGTTTAACAGTATCATAATCAACAAGGAGGACAAGTATTATGAAAAAGATCATTGCTCTCGTGCTCGCACTGTCAATGGTGCTCGGCCTCGTCGGCGCCGTTCATGCGGAAGACAAAATCAAGATCGGTATCTCCATCTGGAGTTCCACTGACACCCTGGGCAGCGAATGCAAGCGCCTGATTGACGCCGCTGCCGACGCGCTGGGCGTTGAAACCCAGTGGGTTGACCAGGCTCACATCTCTGAGCAGGTGACTGCTTCCGCCGAAACCCTGGCGATGGCTGACTGCGATGGTATCATCATCTGCAACTCCGCCTCCGCTGAAATGGGCTCTGTTATCAAGACCTGCGATGAGAACGAAGTGTATGTCGCCCAGTTCTTCCGCGTCATCAACGAAGAAGCCAACCCCGATGAATATGCTCAGGCCAAGGCTTCCAAGTACTATGTGGGCGCTGTGCATGAATCTGAATTCGACAATGGCAAAACCCTCGTGACCATCCTGGGCAACAAGGGCTGCCGCAAGATCGGCCTGGAAGGCTGGGAACCCGGCGATGCTACGTTCCTGGGCCGCTGGGAAGGCTACAAGGCTGGCGTTGAAGAGTGGAATGCCGCTCACGCTGATGATCAGATCGAACTGCTTGAGCCGCAGTACGGCCGTACCACCACTGACACCGGCCGCCAGACCGCTGAAGCTATCATCGACGCCAATCCCGACATCGACGCTCTGATCGTTGCCGGCGGCGGAGGAGACACCCTGCTGGGCGCTATCGCCGGTATCGAAGCCAAGGGCCTGACCGGCAAGATCGCTGTGGTTTCCACCGACTTCCTGCCTGACCTGGACGCCAAGCTCGAAAGCGGCGCGATGGCTGCCGAATCCGGCGGACACTATGCTGACCCCTTCTTCGCCTTCCTGATGGTCTACAATGCCATCAAGGGCAACTATGCCACCAGCGAAGATGGTTTCTATGACATGGTATTCCCCTACATGTTCGTTGACTCTCCCGAAAGCTACGCCAACTATGCCGCGTACTTCACCGGAGACCAGCTGCCCTACACCGCTGACGAAATCAAGGCTCTGGCTGAGCTGTCCTACGACGACCTGGCTGCCGCCTGCGCCGGACTGTCTGTTGAAGACGTCGTAGCCCGTCACGCGAAATAATCGGATTTGATCCGGGCGGTCACCAGGCGCGGTGACCGTCCCGGTTTTTCATGTTGACCTTTTCGTGTTATACTGTACAGAGACCGATAAAAACTTCACAGGTTCAGATTATCAGGCCGGCTGTTTACGCCGGAGCCAAAGGGAGCGAAGCACATGCCCACCAAACTGCAGAAGCTGAAGGGAACAAAAGCTTACGGCGTCATGATGCTGGCGGCGATGGTTTTGTTTTTCTACGCCGTATTCAAGATCCTGACACCGGATAATTTCGGTTCCCCCGCCAATCTTTACTCTTATCTGCAATCGTCCATCATCTATTCAGTCGGCGGCTGCGGCCTGTATTTCATCGTGGTCATGGGCCTGTTTGACTTCGCAGTCGGTTCCAATATCGTACTGTCTTCCATTGTGGGCGTGATCCTGTCCCAGCACTTCGGGTATATCGGCTTCGTGGTCGGATGCCTGGGATGCGGTACGCTGATCGGCCTGCTGATCGGAACGCTGTACAACCAGCTGAATGTGCCTTCCATGATTGTTACGGTGGGTCTGATGCTGATCTTCGAGTGTGTGGCTGTGATTGTGGCCGGCGGCGTAAAGCAGACGCTGGCGCCGGAACTGCGCTTCTTCAGCGGCGCACCCGGAAACATCATCCTGGCCGGACTGGCCTTCGGACTGATGTATTTCATCCTGAACTATACCAAGATCGGTACCTATTGCAACGCGATCGGCTCCAATGAGTTCACCGCGAAGAACATGGGTATCAGCGTGAAGAAGTACAAGCTGATCGGCTTTATGCTGCTTCACTTCTTCGTCGGGATCATGGCAATCCTGACGGTCTCTTACGGCACGACAATGACGGCATTGACCGGCATGAGCACCATGAGCCGTAACTTCCAGCCGCTGATGGGAACTTTCTTCGGCGTAGCGTTCAAAAAATACGGTATGCCGATTACCGCCATTGTGGTGGGTGAGTTCATCATCGCCATGATTTTCAGCGGCTTTGTGGCGCTGGGCGCACCGACCACCATCCAGAATGTGGTGACAGGCGCGGCGCTGCTGATTATCGTTGCCCTGACTGCCCGCGGCAGCAGAGGCAGCGTCGTAAAGTGAGGGCAGTGCGTATGGAAAAGAAGACAATTCTCGTTGCCGAGCACATTGATAAGCGCTTCGGTATTACGCATGCCGTGAATGACGTATCCCTGACAGTGGCCGCAGGCGAGGTTCGGGGTCTGATCGGGGAGAACGGATCCGGCAAGAGCACCTTCTGCCAGATGCTGTGCGGGATCTACTCCATCGGCGGAGGCACCTTCACGCTGGACGGGAAGGAACTGAATATCCGCAATCAGGTGGATGCCAACAATGCAGGAATTGCGATCATCGTTCAGGAAATGGGCACGCTGTCCGGCCTGACGGTGGCTGAAAATATCTATCTGGGGCATGAAGAACCTTTCATGCACAAGGGAATCAAAGATACCCGCGCCATGAACCGGGAAGCACAGAAGCTGCTGGATGAATACGGCTTCGGACGGATCAAGGCGGGTGTGATGATAGACCACTACAACTTTGAAGACCGCAAGCTGGTGGAAATTGTCAAGGCAACCTATATGAAGCCCAAGATCCTGGTCATTGACGAGACGACGACGGCACTGAGCCAGAACGGCCGTCTGGAACTGTACAAGATTATGGACGCTGTCCGGGCGGACGGCCGTACGGTAATCTTCATCAGCCATGACCTGGGCGAGGTGCTGGCCCGTACAGACACGGTATCCGTGCTGCGGGACGGCGAGTATATTGATACCGTGGTTTCCTCGGAAGTCACAGAGGATGACCTGAAGCGCCTGATGGTGGGCCGGGAAATCGGTTCCGCCTATTACCGGACAGACTTTGGACAGCCGGTATCTGACGAGACCGTGCTTTCCGTGAGGAATGTGACGGTGAACGGTGAACTGGAAGACGTGTCCTTTGACCTGCATAAGGGAGAGATCCTTGGCTTCGGCGGTTTGTCCGAATGCGGCATGCACGAGATCGGCAAGGCGGTTTTCGGAGCCTCCTGGAACCGGGAGGGTACGGTGACACTGGCGGATGGAACGGAAATCAACGACATTCCCACAGCCATTAAAAAGTCCATTGCCTATGCGTCCAAGGACAGGGACAATGAGTCCATTATCCTGAATGAATCCATCCGCAACAACGTGGTCCTGCCTTCCCTGGAGGACCTGTCCAACCATGGCCTGCTGAATGGACGGAAAATGACACGATTCGCCAATGAACAGGCGAAGAACATGCAGACCAAGATGCAGAACGTGAACCAGTTTGTTTCCGATCTGTCCGGCGGCAACAAGCAGAAGGTTGTGCTGGCCCGCTGGCTGGGCAAAGGCAGCCAGATCCTGGTACTGGATTCCCCGACCCGCGGTATTGACGTGAAGGTAAAACAGGCAATATACGCACTGATGGCGGAACTGAAGGAACAGGGAAGATCCATCATCATGATCAGCGAAGAGATTCCGGAACTGCTGGGTATGTCGGACCGGATCCTCGTCATGAAGGACGGCAGGATCAACGGTGAATTCCAGCGGGATCCGGATCTGAATGAAGAAGCGCTGATTGCGAAGATGGTGTAAAGGGGGCGGGAAGAATGGACAAGAACAAAGTGGAAAAGAATGAACAATCCAAACTTCGCGCTTTCCTGACAGGCGACCGCCTGAAAGCGCTGCTTCCGCTGATCGGCTTTGTGGTGATCCTGCTGGTCATGCATATCATGACAAACGGAAAGATCCTGACGCCGAAGAAGATGCGGCTGCTGCTATCCCAGATTTATTACCCGACGATCGTGGCGACCGGTGTGTTCTTTATTATGACACTGGGGTCCATCGACTTTACGGAAGGTTCCACGCTGGGCGTGGCTTCCATAGTGGTCAGCGCACTGTCCTTCTACAGCATCCCGCTGGCGATTGTCGGCGGTATCCTGACCGGTGCGCTCATCGGTGCTGTGAACGGATTCTTCCATGTGAAGTTCAGACTGCCGAGCTTCATTGTTACCATTTGTACTATGTACCTGTTCCGCGGTGTCTGCGCATATTTCACGACAGAAACCGCTGTGCCCGCAAGCAACGCCATCAAGGCGCTGGATCAGGACTGGCTGAAGATTACCATTACCCTGGCAGTGCTGGTGATCGCCTTCTTCCTGTTTAAGTTTACCCGGATCGGCAACGACGTGAAGGCTGTCGGTTCCGGTGAAACCGCAGCCCGGTTCTCCGGTGTGCGGACCGCCCGGGTGAAGTTCCTGGCTTTTGTGAGTGCCGGTGCGCTGACCGGCCTGGCCGCTTTCGTCAACGTAATCAAAGTCGGTTCCATCACCGCAACAGCAGGCAACCAGCTGGAAACGCAGATCCTGATCTCCCTGGTGCTGGGCGGCCTGCCGATTACAGGCGGCGCAAAAGTGCGCTTCTCCAACATCGTGATCGGTACGCTGATGTATGCGGTACTCAACAGCGGCCTGTCCATTCTCGGTTATGAGCCGCAGGTGCAGCAGCTGATCAAGGGTATCGTGTTCCTGGTATTTGTTGCACTGACCATCGACCGCAAGGCACTGAAGGTCATTAAGTAAGCGTGTTAGCAGGGTATCCTCATATTCTTCTCCTTTTGGCTTCCCTCTGTGGTGGAGGGAAGCCTTTTTGTATGTACAACACAGAGACTAAATCACATAAAGAGAAACGTTACGTTTTTATTTGGCGAAAGTTCGAATTCATTCGCACTTGTCCAAAACGGTAGAATTGCTACCAAATGTATGCTACAATGCGTACCGATTGATCCGGGTTTCAATGCGGTGGATCCGCATGAAAAAATAATATTTTTAAGGAGACGGTAACATGAAGAAGACCCTTGCTATCCTGTTGGCTGCTATCCTGGTGCTGAGCTGCTTCAGCTTCGCTTCCGCGGAAGCCAAGACCTACAAAGTCGGCGTATCCATCTATCAGTACACCGACAACTTTATGACCCTGTATCGGAACGAGATTGAAGCCTACTTCAAGACCCTCGAGACCGAAGATGTGAAGTATGAAATCACCATGGCCGACGGCAAGAACGACATGGCTGAGCAGACCAACCAGGTCCGCAACTTCATCACCCAGGGCATGGACGTGATCATCCTGAACCTGGTGCAGACCTCTTCCGCTGACGCCGTGATCGATGAGATCGTGGCTGCCGGTATCCCGCTGGTACTGATCAACCGTGAACCCCTGGCTTATGATGCTGACGGCAACACCCTGGACGAGAAGTATGAAGGCATCCTGAACAATGCCCAGGTTTGCTACGTCGGTGCTGATGCCCGTCAGTCCGGTACCTTCCAGGGCCAGATGGTTGCCGATCTGGAAAACCACGGCGACATCAACGGTGACGGAAAGATCTCCTACATCATGATCGAAGGCGATCCGGAAAACATTGACGCTCAGTATCGTACCACCTTCTCCATCAAGGCCCTGACCGATGCCGGATACGAAGTTGAATGCCTGGACGACCAGGTGGGCAACTGGGACCAGACCAAGGGCCAGGAGCTGTGCGCGAACGCCCTGAGCAAGTACGGCGACAAGATCGAAGTCGTGTTCTGCAACAACGACGGTATGGCGCTGGGCGCTGAAACCGCCATCGAGGCCGCCGGCCGCAAAGTCGGTGAGGACATCTACCTGCTGGGTGTTGACGCTCTGCCCGAAGCGATCGACCTGATCAAGGAAGGCAACATGACCGGCACCGTGCTGAACGACCACATCGGCCAGAGCCATGCCGCGGTTGACGTTGCTGTGAAACTGCTGAACGGCGAAGCGATCGACAACTACTACTGGGTTGACTATGTTATGGTCAACAAGGCATACGTGGATGCCCAGTAATCATCCGCTGGTACAGATCAGATTCTGATTTGATTTGGAGGTGGGTGAGCCGGCTCTTGGCTCACCCACCTTTTCGGAGTATAATAGGATATAATTATGAAAAGAAGAAGCGCCTTTTGCCCCGTGCCTTTTCGGGGACGCGGCGCAAAGGGTACTGAAGAAACCAATACGAGAGGAGGCATGCCCTCATGTCCGAATACGTACTGGAAATGACAGAGGTCAGCAAGTCTTTCCCGGGCGTTAAAGCGCTGGACAATGTACAGCTGAAGCTTCGGCCAGGCAAAGTACACGCCCTGATGGGAGAAAACGGCGCCGGAAAATCCACCCTGATGAAGTGTATGTTTGGCATATACAAAATGGACCAGGGCCAGATTCTGATGGACGGGCAACCTGTAACCATTCATGACCCGATGGACGCCCTGCGCAAAGGAATCGCCATGGTGCATCAGGAACTCCAGCCCATACCGGCAAGGACAGTCGGTGAGAATATTTTCCTGGGACGTTATCCCATGAAAAAGGCGCTTGGCTTCATCCCGATGGTGGATCATGCGAAGATGTACGCGGATACCGCGGATCTGCTGAAGAAGGTCCGGATGAACTTTGACCCGAAGCAGAAGGTAGGGGAACTCAGTGTTTCCCAGATGCAGTCTGTTGAAATCGCGAAAGCTGTATCGGCAAACTGCCGGGTGCTGATTCTGGACGAGCCGACTTCCTCGCTGACGGCAAACGAAGTGGAAGCGCTGTTCCGGATTATCGAGGACCTGAAGGCTGAAGGTGTCGCGATCGTTTACATTTCCCACAAAATGGACGAGATCCTGCGGATCGGCGACGAAGTCACTATTATGCGGGACGGCAGGTATATCGGCACCTGGGACGCCAGCGAGCTGACCACCGATAAAATCATCACCCTGATGGTGGGACGGGAACTGACGAACCTGTATCCGAAACGGGAAAATGTGCCAGGGGAAGTGGTCTTTGAGGTAAAGGATTTTACTTCCATCAATCCACGGTCTTTCCGGAACGTCAGCTTCCAGCTGCGCAGGGGCGAAATCCTCGGCGTCGGCGGCCTGGTAGGCGCCCAGCGGACAGAACTGATGGAAGGCCTGTTCGGCATACGGTCCCATACCACAGGGCAGATCTTCTACAAAGGACAGGAGATTACGATCACACGCCCGAAGGACGCCATCGACCAGGGAATCGCCATGCTGACGGAGGACCGGCGCGGAAGCGGAATCATGGGTGTCCTGAGCGTGGCGGATAATATTTCCATTTCTTCACTGAACAAGTATCTGGACCATGGATATTTTATCAATGGCAAAAAAGTGGAGCAGCTGGTACAGGACAACGTGAAGAAGATGAATATCAAAACCCCGTCGTCCAAAACACTGATCAAATCCCTGTCCGGCGGAAACCAGCAGAAGGTACTGGTGGGACGCTGGCTGGCCAACAACCCGGACGTGCTGATCCTGGATGAACCGACCCGCGGTATTGACGTCGGCGCGAAATACGAGATCTACTGCATTATCGCGGACCTGGCCAAAGAAGGAAAGAGCATCATCATGATCTCCTCTGAAATGAGCGAGCTGATCGGTATGTCCGACCGGATCATGGTAATGTGCGACGGCCGGGTAACCGGTTTTGTGGAGGGCAGCGAAGCCACCCAGGAAAACATCATGACCTATGCGACACAGTTTGAATGACGAAGGAGGCAATAAAGATGGAAGCGACTAAAACACAGGAAAGCTTCGTAAGTAAGCTGATAAAGGTCATTACCCGGAATCCTATCGTCTTTCTGCTGCTGATCGCGGCAATCGTGGTAGGCTGCCTGGTGGAGAACTTCTTTTCCTGGGCAAACCTGACGAACCTGCTGAGCAATACGGCAATCCGGTTCCTGATTGCACTGGGTGTTTCCGGCTGCCTGATTACAAAGGGTACGGACCTGTCCGCCGGACGCCAGGTCGGCTTTGCAGCGGTTGTGGCCGGCATCATGTGCCAGCGGGGGGATTATAACGGAAGACTGTGGAAATTCCTCCCGGAAATGAACATCGGTCTGGTTTTCGTGATCGTTGTACTGGTGGGCCTGTTCTGGGGCCTGATCAACGGCCTGATTGTGTCCAAACTGCATGTGCCGCCGTTTATCGCAACCCTGGGTACCCAGACGATTATCTACGGCATTTCCCTGGTGATTTCCGACGCGCAGCCGATCGGCGGATTCCAGAAGATCTATACTACCCTGATCAACGGCCGTATCGGCAATGTGAGAGGATTCCACCTGCCTTACCTGCTGTTTGTGGCCGCGGTATTCGGCCTTGTGTTCTGGTTTATCTACAATAAGATGCGTTTCGGCAAGTACATGTACGCCATCGGCGGCAATGATATCGCGGCTGAGGTTTCCGGCGTAAACACCACACGGACGCTGATACGAATCTATACAACAGCCGGCATTATGTACGCTGTGGCCGGATACCTGCTTGCCGCAAAGTCCGGCGGAGCTTCCGCCTCCATGGGTCAGGGCTATGAACTGGAAGCCATCGCAGGATGTACGATCGGCGGTGTTTCCACCACGGGCGGTATCGGTACGGTTCCCGGGATCCTGATCGGCGTACTGGTATTTGAACTGCTGAAGATCATCCTGCAGTTCCTCGGCGTCAACCCGTATTACAACTATGTGGTGCAGGGCCTGGTGATCGTCCTGGCTGTTGCGCTGGACATCCGCAAGTATATTGCGAAGAAGTAAGCCATGGATTCGAAAGAAAGAGAACTCGAGCAGCGTGAAAAAGCGCTGGAAGAGCGGGAGAAAAAACTGGAGAAGCGGGGAAAAAAACTGGGTTTCTTTTCCCAGGCAGTCAAGGACAAAAAGGAATCCTGGTATGATCGTGTCAATGTCAGCGTGAAAACAATGGATAAGGTAATCGGCGTGATTACCCTCCTGCTGATCATCGTGGTGGTCCTGATCGTCCTGGAAGCCACCGGAGTGTTCAAACTGTAAACCGCTTTACGCGGTTACGGCACAGAAGCTGTTATACAGGCGGTTCTTACCCGGAAGGGAAGAACCGCTTTCTGTTGCAGACAGATCAGTGGGCTGGCTTGCATTTGAATGAAATGCATGTAGAATGGTACAAAAGAAGAAAAAACAGGATGGGATGTGTTCACTTATGAATAACAATACGGGAAGATCTTCACTGATGGCAATTGCGGGCGGATATATCATTTACCTGGCCTATGAGCTTCTGAAAAACCTGATTGACAATGTGCCGACCACCATGCCGCGGGTTGTGCAGATTCTGGCCATCGTTTTGTTTGCCGGAGCGGGCATCGCATTGCTGGTTTTTGCATGGAAAATATGGAAAAAGGGAAGGGAAGATCAGGACGAGAATCCTGTAGACCTTGAGACACAAGAGACGGAAGCAAAAAGTGAGGAACAGGGTCCAAAATCATGAAAACGTTTGCCTCCAAAAGCAAGGAAATACATAATTGTTTTCTTTCGGTATCGTTTCCAATTTTTTTGAAAAAGCCTTTACAAACGATATCTGAAAGTGTAAAATATGGTCAGTTCATTTCCGGATGAACAATCCGGGAAAAAAATTAAAAAGGAGTGTACCCATACTATGAAGAAGATTCTTGCTCTGGTACTCGCTCTGGCGCTGGTTCTGTCCTGTGCCTCCGCTCTGGCCGCCAAAGTTGGCGTGTCCATGCCCACCAAAGACCTGCAGCGCTGGAATCAGGACGGCGAATACATGGAAAAGCTGCTGACCGAAGCTGGCTTCGAAGCTGAACTCCAGTACGCCTCCAACGACGTTCCCACCCAGCTGAACCAGGTTGAAACCATGATCGACGACGGTTGCGAAGTTATCGTTATCGCCGCTATCGAAGGTTCCTCCCTCGGCGCCGCTCTGGACAAGGCCGCTGAAAAGGGCGTCAAGGTTATCGCTTATGACCGTCTGCTGATGGACAACGCGAACGTTGACTACTATGCCACCTTCGACAACTTCAAGGTTGGCGTCGTGCAGGGCGAATTTGTTGAAAAGGCTCTGGACCTCGCGAATGCTGCTGGCCCCTTCACCTTCGAATTCACCGCCGGCGACCCCGGTGACAACAATGCGGGCTTCTTCTTCAACGGCGCTATGTCCGTCCTGAAGAAGTACATCGACGAAGGCAAGATCGTTGTGACCTCCGGCCAGACCGAGTTTGCTGACGTTGCTACCCCCACCTGGAAGACCGACGTTGCTCAGAAGCGCGCTGAAGATATCCTGACCGCCAACTATGCTGACGGCAAGAAGATCGACGCTTGGGTCTGCTCCAACGACTCCACCGCTCTGGGCGTGACCAACGCTCTGGAAGACAACTACGATGTTGATACCCTGGGCTGGCCGATCATCACCGGTCAGGACTGCGACATCGCCAACACCAAGAACATGATCGCCGGCAAGCAGAGCATGTCCGTGTTCAAAGACACCCGTACTCTGGCTGCTCAGGTTGTGAAGATGGTTGGCCAGATCCTGGCTGGCGAAAAAGTTGACGTGAACGACGAGACGACCTACAACAACAATGTGAAGGTTGTTCCTTCCTTCCTGTGCGATCCCGTGTTCGCGAACGCTGAAAACTACAAGGAAATCCTGATCGATTCCGGCTACTACACCGAGGATCAGCTTCAGTAATGAATTCCCGGTAAACAATTAAGATGCAGGCGGGCCTGGCCCGCCTGCATCGTTTAAGGAAAACATTTATTTTCCATCCAAATGAAAGGCTGGAGGAGAACAATGGCAAAGATTTTGCTGGAAATGAGGAATATCACCAAGACATTCCCGGGCGTCAAGGCTCTTGACAACGTGAATTTCAAGGTTGAAGAAGGCGAGATCCACGCGCTGGTCGGGGAGAACGGCGCCGGAAAATCCACCCTGATGAATGTGCTGAGCGGTATTTATCCTTACGGCACTTATGAGGGAGATATCGTCTACGACGGAAATGTCTGCCAATTCCATAACATTAAAGATTCTGAGAAACTGGGCATCGTCATTATCCATCAGGAACTGGCGCTGGTTCCGGAAATGACGATTGGTGAGAATATGTATCTGGGCAATGAGCGCGGGCATAAACTTGCCATTGACTGGAATACCACTTATTCCGAAGCCGATAAATACCTGAAGATGGTGGGCCTTTCTGAGAGCTCCAAGGTTCAGGTCAAGAATATCGGTACCGGTAAGCAGCAGCTGGTTGAAATTGCCAAGGCACTGGCTAAAAAAGCAAGACTGCTGATCCTGGATGAGCCCACATCCTCTCTGAACGAAGAAGATTCCCGCGCGCTGCTGGACCTCATGCTTGAGTTCAAGAAGCAGGGGATGACCATGATTATCATCTCCCATAAGCTCAATGAGGTTGCCTACGTAGCGGATACGATAACGGTGGTTCGCGATGGCGCGACCATCGAGACGATTGACAACCACGGAACCGAGCAGGTTTCCGAAGAACGGATCATCAAGGGCATGGTCGGCCGCGAAATGACCAATCGTTTCCCGAAACGGGAAGGCGTCACCATTGGAGACGTTCAGCTGGAGATCAACAACTGGACAGTTCACCATCCGCTGTATCCGGAACGCAAGGTTGTGGACGACGTTTCCATGTACGTCCGCAAGGGCGAGGTTGTCGGTATCTACGGCCTGATGGGCGCTGGACGGACGGAACTGGCCATGAGTATTTTCGGCCAGAGCTACGGAACCAATATCTCCGGCGAAATGAAGATCGACGGAAAGCCGGTCAAGATGAAGAAGAGCGAAGCAGATGCCATCAAGCATAAGATCGCTTATGTTACAGAAGACCGTAAAGGTAACGGCCTGGTGCTGAGCCAGTCCATCAAGGTTAATACTTCTCTTGCTCACCTGGATGCGATCTCCAGTCACACGGTGATCGACGGTGATAAGGAATACGCCGTTGCAGAAGAATACCGTGACAAGCTGAAGATCAAGACCCCCACAGTTGAACAGCTGGTGGGCAACCTCTCCGGCGGTAACCAGCAGAAGGTGCTGCTGGCCAAGTGGATGTTCGCCGAACCGGACATCATGCTGCTGGACGAGCCGACTCGCGGTATCGACGTCGGCGCGAAATACGAGATCTACTGCATCATTAATGACCTGGCAGCTGCCGGGAAGTCCGTGGTCATGATCTCTTCCGAGCTGCCGGAAGTGCTGGGTATGAGCGACCGGATCTATATCATGAACGAAGGTAAGTTTGTCGGCGAAATGAAAGCGGAGGAAGCAACCCAGGAAAGCATCATGGCTGTAATCCTCCAGTCGGGAAGGGGTGCATAACGATGAATGAAAACAAGATGAGCGTTGGCGCTTTTTTCCAGAAATACACCATGGTAATCGCACTGGTGGTTGTGGTGATGTTCTTCGCCATTGCGACCAACGGCGGCTCCCTCAAGCCCGGCAGTATCAACAACCTGATCTCCCAGAACGGTTATGTGTTCGTACTGGCAGCCGGTATGCTGCTGTGTATCCTGACCGGTGGTAACATCGACCTGTCTGTTGGCTCTGTGGTCTGTTTTGCTGCGGCTGTCGGCTGCGTGCTGATGGACAACAAGGTGAACATGTGGATCGCTGTGATTGCTATGCTGGGCATCGGCCTTGCGATCGGTACTTTCCAGGGCTTCTGGATTGCTAAACTGCATGTGCCGGCATTCATTGCCACCCTGTCCGGTATGTACGCATTCCGCGGCCTGTCCAATGTGGTGCTGCAGGGATACCGGGTGGATATCACCAACAGTACTTTCCTGTTCCTCTTCGGCAGCGGCCGGACAAGCTATATTCCGGACTTTATCAAGCAAATGACGGGTTCGGAAAGCAGCCTGAACTTGACCTGTCTGATCTTTGGCATTGCAGCCACAGTGATCTATATCCTGATGACTGTCAGGAAGATCCTGGTTCAGAAGAAACTGAACATCCATCAGTCCATCATTGGACAGAGCATCACGACCCTTCTTATCTCTGCCGTGATTCTTTTCCTGACCTGGCAGATGGCAAGCTACAGAGGCATTCCCATGGTGCTGATCTGGATTGCCCTGGTGCTTGGGATTTACCAGTACATTACGACCAAGACAGCTATGGGACGTCATCTCTACGCGGTCGGCGGCAATGAGAAAGCAACGGCTCTGTCCGGCGTGAAGACCCGGAATGTGTACTGGTTCGCTTATGCCAGCATCGGTCTGATGGCCGGTCTGGCCGGTATCCTGACTGCGGCCCGTGCCAAGGGCATTGACCCCACCTACGGTGAAGGCTATGAAATGGACGCTATAGCATCCTGCTTCATCGGTGGTGCTTCCGCATACGGCGGCGTCGGCAAGGTATCCGGTATGATTATCGGTGCTGTGCTGATGGGTGTTATCAACCAGGGCATGAATATGGTCGGCGTTGACTCCAACTACCAGAAGGTGGTTAAAGGACTCGTGCTGCTGCTGGCGGTTGTCTTCGACGTACTGTCCAAGCGGCAGAAGCGGTAAGGAAAGGAGGATGGCAAGACAATGGAAGGAAAAGTTATCAATCAATCCAATATCAGAAAAGCTGACCCGGTTTCCATGCTGAAAAAGAATGCCATGCTCATCATCCTGATCCTGGTGTTTATTTTCTTCACAATTATGACGAACGGCCGGATGTTCAAACCGACCAGCTTCGCTTCTCTGATTAACCAGAACGCTTATGTATACATCCTCGGCTGCGGTATGCTGATGTGCATGCTGACCGGCGGTAACATCGATCTGAGCTGCGGCGCATTTGTCTGCCTGCTGGGTGCTATCGGCGGTATGATGATGGTCATCTGGGGATGGAGCACGGGCGTGTCCCTGGTAGCCATGCTGCTGGTCGGTATCATCTACGGATGCGGCCTGGGCGCCCTGATTGCTTATGTGCGTGTACCCCCGTGGATCGCGACTCTGGCCGGTTACCTGGCTTTCCGCGGCCTGGGAACTTCTATTCTCAGCGTATCCATTACGAATTCGATTTCCTTCAAGGATAAGCCTGATTTCCTGAACATCTTCTCCGGTGTGCTGTTCAAAACACCTGAAGGTCAGTTGAACGTGCCGTGCATGATTGTGGGCATCGTTGCCGCGCTGCTGGTTGTGCTTCTGATTTTCAAAAACAGGCTGACGCGGCTGAAGAAAGGTTATGAAGTTGACACGATCGGTATGGACATCGTCAAGAGCGTGCTGGGCGCTGCTGTGATCCTGCTGGTCATGTTCAAACTGGCTTATGCCGGCGGTATTCCGACGGTTCTTCTGTGGGTTGCTGCGGTGGTTCTGTTCTACGCTTTCATTACGAGCAAGACCACGATCGGCCGTCACTTCTATGTGGTGGGCGGCAATATCGAGGCGGCCCGCCTGTCCGGTGTAAACACCAAGAAGATCATGTTCATCGCTTACCTGAACATGGCAATCCTGACAGCAATCTCCGCTATGACGGTTGTTTCCCGGTATACCGCGGCAAATGCTGACGCCGGAAAGAACTTCGAAATGGACGCTATCTCTGCCTGCGTCGTGGGCGGCGTATCCGCCAGCGGCGGTGCCGGCTCCGTGCTGGGCATGGTGATCGGTGCTACTCTGATCGGCGTGATCAACCTGGGCATGTTCCAGATCAACCTGGACGCGAACTATCAGCGTGTGGTCAAAGGCTTCGTGCTGCTGGCTGCCGTGGTGTTTGACATCCTGTCCAAGAAAAAGCAGCGCTGATAAAGGTACTGTTTCAACGGAAGAGCGGAAGCTCTTCCGTTTTTTGTTGCTTTTTTCGTCGCGATGACATATGCTTGTTAAAGAACAAAGCCTTGCAGAGGTGACAACATGAGTATGATATGCAGACAATGCGGTAAAACCATTGAGAATGAAGAAGCAGCCTTCTGCCCGTACTGCGGAACAAAACTGGCAGTGGAAAAAGCTCCTGAGACTGTGAATGAGGAAGCGGAAAAGTGGATCCGTAAAGCACGGGCAATCAACAGTTATCCGGAAAAGAAGAAGATCCTGCTGAAAGGCCTGGAGGCATGTCCGGGAGATCGTGATATTGAGTGGGAACTCCTTTATATCGGAGAGGAAGGACCGAAAAAAGGCTGGGCGCTTGACTTTTCGATCATCAAATGCTGGGTGCTGGAATTATATCGCAAGCCTGGAGAATTCTCCGAGGAAAAGCGGAACAGCATGAGATCCCAGCTGTTTGAGGCACCGCAGCTGGTCAGCTGCCTGCAGAAGTTTGAGGATCCTAAACAAAAGCAGCAGGAATACCTGCTGCGGCTTTGCCGTGAGTATACGGAAATCTTCCTGGAGGGCGACAGCCAAGTCATGGGAAAGCTGTTTGGTTTTTCCCTGGAACGGAACAAGGAGAAACGGCTTGCTGTGCCGGCCGCACAGATGATTGAACGAATGAAGGCGGATGAAAAACTGACTCCGGAACAGCGGGAACAGCTGTGGAAAGCCATGTATCAGGCTTATGCGGTCAGGGCACAGGGAAATACGCAGTATTTGGATGAGCAGCTGAGGTGATCAGCTGCTCATCCAATGAAAAATGAAGAATGAAAAAGAAGAATGGTGGAAAAAACTCCTGCGGTAATCGCAGGAGTTTTACTGATTTTATACGTTTTCGGAAAGGAACGCCTCGATCAGGTCGGATGCCTCGGCAACCGGGTCTGCAGACATGTCCAGCCAGTGAATGCGGGGATCACGGCGGAACCAGGTCATCTGGCGTTTGGCAAACTTTTTGATGGCGTTGCCGAGTTCTTCCTTCATTTGTTCATAACCGATTTTCCCGGTGAGATACCAGGTGAGATACTTGTATTCAAGGCCGAGCTTGACCATGAACTCCTCGCTGACGCCTTCATCCAGCAGGGCTTTGACTTCTTCCACCATGCCTTCCCGGAGACGGCGCTCAAGACGTTCATCGATCCGCTGCTTCAGGATTTCCCGGGGCCAGGTAACACCCAGCTTCAGAAGCTCATAACGCGTATTCTTTCCGGCAGGACGATCATCTCCGGCTTCCAGCTTTTCCAGGGCGCGCATGACACGATGGCGGTTGCGTGGATCAATATTGGTGTCCGGAAGCTTCTGCTTCAGCATTTCGTACAGCTCGGGTGTTTCAAAGGTTTCCAGATGAGCACGGAGGGTGTGATCCGGTGCTTTATCGCTGATTTCATAACCGTCCGCTACAGCATCAACATACAGGCCGGTTCCGCCAACCAGGAAGGGGAGTCGATTCCGTGCGAGAATGTCGTCTATGGCATCATAAGCCAGACGCTGGAAGTCAGCCATGGAAAAGAATTCACCAGGGGCCCTGACATCCAGCAGATGATGGGGAACACCCTCCATCTCTTCAGGGGTAATTTTGCCCGAACCAAGATCCAGACGTCGGAAAACCTGCCTGGAGTCGGCTGATATGATTTCGCCTCCGAAACGGGCAGCCAGTTTTACGCCCAGAGAACTCTTTCCGGAGGCGTTGGTCCCTTCGATAACGATCATTTTCGGAAGCATGTTTTCCACTCCTTTTATTACATAAGAAAGCCCGGAAAAGATGATATCACAGGGGTTCCGGGCATGCAAGGGTGCCGGAAAAGGTCAAAAGTGCAAAAACATGGCATATTTTGTATTCAAAACGCCCAGAATGGCACAAAATAAGGCGTTTCGGCAAAAAAACACTTGACATAAGGAATGGAATGGTTATACTAAAATCGAAAATTCTTTCAAGGAGGTCCCCATAATGAATAAGGGTGAACTGATTGCTGCTCTGGCAGCCAAGACTGAAATGACCAAGAAAGATTCTGAAGCCGCTCTGAACGCCGTTCTGGACGTGATCGCTGAGAGCATGGCTAAGGGTGAGAAAGTGCAGCTGATCGGCTTTGGTACCTTCGAAGCCAAGAACCGTCCTGCCCGCGTTGCCCGCAATCCCCGCACCGGCGCTTCCGTGAAGATCGCTGCTTGCAAGGCTCCCGCTTTCAAGGCCGGCAAAGCTCTGAAGGACGCTGTGAACAAGTAATCCGGTTATCCGATCCCGCAGCCGAAAGGCTGCGGGATTTTTGTTTGCCCGGGCTTGTATATTATTGCAAAAGGGATATAGTTGTGCTAAACTGACTATATTGGTTTGACATATGGTTAACAGGGGAGGAAATAGCTATGATCGCAAGAATGGGCAAGACGCGCTTCATTATTTGCGCAGCGCTGGTTCTTGTGGTTTGTGCGGCAGTGATCGTCGCCGCGTGCGGGCTGAATCTTCCAGAAGCAACCGGAAAGACCGTCAAAACTGACGGCAAAATGACCATTGACTGCAGCAACATGTCTGAAGGATATATCATGGTCAAGGCCAAAAAGACCTCCAAGCGGTTGAAACTGCAGATTGCCACATCAGGAGCAAAACTGAATTATGACCTGAACAGTGATGGAGAGTTTGAGGTTTTCCCGCTGCAGTTCGGCAACGGAAAATATCAGATCTCTCTTTTTGAGAATGTGAGCGGGAAGAAGTATTCCAAAGAAGGCTCCGTTAAACTCAGCGTCAAAATGCCGGATGAGCTCAGTTGTTTCCTTTATCCCAATCAATATGTCTCTTACAATGAGAATACGGCATGTGTTCAGCAAGCACAAAAGCTGTGCGAAGGCATGACGGACCAGAAAGAGATTTATGGTACAATCTGCAAATACGTGCTTAAAAACTTTGTATATGACTACATCAAGGCTGTGACGGTCAAACCCGGACTGCTGCCCCAGATTGACGACTGCTGGAACAACAAGATGGGCATCTGTCAGGATCTGTCCGCTATGACCTGCGCAATGCTTCGTTCCCAGGGGATTCCGGCACGCCTGATGATCGGTACAGTCGGTTCCAATACCTATCACGCGTGGGTTGTGGCAGTGGTAAACGGTGAGAACGAGTTCTTTGACCCCACCGCGGAGATGAACGCCAGTTCCAAGACGGATACCTATACAACAGAAAGATACTACTAATCCCAAAGGGTTAAAGCAATATTTGGAGGATCATATCATGGCGACTGATACGAAGAAGAAAAAGAGAATTATGTCTTCGGAGGAACTTAGCAGCTTCTGTGATCAGATTGCCCTGATGCTCAGCTCCGGCATGACGCTTCGCGACGGCATTGAAATGCTAGCCGAAGACGAAATGAAGGGAAACGACAAGGTACATCCTTATACCAATCTGTATAAAGTTGTGGATGAAACAGGTTCTCTTTATATTGCCATGAAAGAGAACGAGGAAGAATGGCCTTCCTATATGATCGAAATGGTGGATATCGGTGAACAGACCGGCCGCCTTGAAGATATTATGGTCAGCCTTTCCACCTATTATCAGAGAGAAGGACGCATCCGCTCCGCAGCTGTCAGCGCGATCACTTATCCGCTGGTGCTCGGCGTGATGCTGGTCATTATTATCGGCGTGCTGTTGTGGCGTGTGCTGCCCATCTTCCGCCGGGTGCTTGCATCCCTGGGTGTTGACGCTTCCGGAAGCGGTTCCGTGCTGATGAAGATCGGCTCCTGGGCCGGCTGGATCGTTCTTGGCCTGATTGCGCTGGTTGTGATCTGCACGATCATTATTGTGATCCTGATGAGAACCAGAATGAAAGACAAGGTCATGCATTTCCTGAAGAACCTTTTCCCGCCGGTGCGCAGACTGACAGAAAAGCTTTCTGCTTCCCGCGTGGCCGGTATTCTGGGACTGATGCTGCACAGCGGTTTCCCGATGGAAAACGCGCTGGAAATGGCGCCTGCTGCTCTGGCAGATCAGGAGTCTGTGAACAAAGTCAATTTTATCCGCGATGAAATGAAGAAGAACCAGACTTTCCAGGAAGCCCTGTCCAAGAGCGGACTGTTTGCGGATTTCCATAACCGCATGCTGAAGGTTGGCGCTGCGTCCGGACATGAGCCCCAGGTGATGGAGAAGATTGCTGAAATCTATGAGGAACAGGTGGAAGACGGCCTGGATCACCTGATCTCCATTGTGGAACCGACGCTGGTTGCTCTGCTGTCCATCGTGATCGGCGCGATCCTGCTGAGCGTCATGCTGCCGATGGCAGGCGTTCTGGGTTCAATGTAAGGCTTGAGCCAAATGAAGAATGAAAAATGAAGAATGAATAATTGAATAAAGATATATTCAATGTTCATTTGTGATGTGCAAAACAAGAAAAGCAGGAAGGAGGAATGAAGATGAGAGTGAATAAAAAAGATGTTGCATCCATCGCCATTTTTATCGTCCTGATTCTTTCCTTTGTCCTGCTGATTAACAGCATTACAACCAAAAACAACGGCCGTGAGCTTCAGATTGTACGGGATGCCGTGAAAAATGCCGCACTGACCTGTTATGCAGTTGAAGGCGTGTATCCGGACGATCTCAACTATCTGCGGGAACATTATCACCTGTCCTATAACGAGGAAAAATACCACGTATTCTATGAGCCCCTGGCTTCCAACCTGATGCCCGCTATCAAGGTTGCAGAGAGGGGAGGGAAAATGGACAAGTGAGTAAGCCTGTTGTTTCCCGTTCTCCCCGAATTATTCAGAGCGTATTTGTTCTGCTGCTCCTGTCCCTGTTTGCCTGCCTGAGTGCTTTTCTTGTGACCATGGGAGCCCAGATCTACAAGAATACGGTGGACAGCGCCGAAGAAAACAATCATTCCCGCATCGCATCCGCCGTAATCCGCAGTGCCGTATGGGCTGAAGACGGCGGAGACGTGCAGATTGAGAAGATGAGCGATGATATTACCGCTCTGTCTGTGGTCAATGAATATGACGGCGTGAAGTACTACAAGAGACTGTACTGTGCGATGGACACTGATCCGCTGGACGGAGAACCCCGGTCTTTCCTGTGGGAAAGCTATAACAGTGAAGACGTGGAGTTCAATCCGGAGAACGGCGAATCCCTGTGTGAACTGAACGGGTTTGTACCTTCCATTGAAAACAATATGCTGACGGTGGAACTTGAAACATCAGCAGGTACGAAAAGCACCATCCGGATGGCATTGCGGACGGGAGGTGCAGTGAAATGAAAAACAGAAGCCGTTCCAACACACTGCTGATTGAGCTGCTGTTGGTAATCTTTTTCTTCATGTGCTCCGCGGGCATTCTGGTACAGATCTTTGCGACTGCCAAGCTGAAGAGCAAAGCAGCTCATGCGATCAATGCCTCCATGCTGGATGCGGAAAATATCGCAGAAGATCTGTACGGCTCGGATGATCCTGATGCCGTGCTTGCATCTTATGGATTCACTGCCCAGGATGGCAGCTGGGAGCTTCAGAAGGACGGATACCTGCTGAAGGTGGCTGTCAAAAATGAAGAAACCGAATCCGGAACGATCCGGTCCTATGAGATTACAGGTGTTCAGGGAGAAGAAACGCTGATCACGCTGCCCTCCACCCGGTATATTCCCAGGGAGGTGAATCCGTGAACAAGCGTAAAATAGCCTTAGGTCCCGGCGCTGCGTCTCTGATCCTGATCGTGGTGGTACTTTCCCTGTGCATGCTTGCTATGCTGACGCAGATTGCGGCGAAGAACGATTACAATCTGTGCACCAGAAGTGCTGAAATGGTTCAGAAAGTTTATGAGCTGAATGCACAGAGTGAGCGTAATTTCGCACGGCTGGACAATGTGCTGGCAGCTGCCCGGAAAGAAACGACAGATATGCAGGCATATCTGGAAAAAGTGAAAGAACTGCTGCCGGAAGGCATGACACTGGAAGAAGACCGAGTCACCTGGACCGAACCCCTGGACAACCGCAACCTTGAGTGTATCGTACAGCTGCTTCCCGTTGAGGAAACGCAGCGGGCCAAATGGATCTCTCATAAGCTGGCAGTTGAAGAGCCGGAGGATGATTGGGAATGGTAGAAACGCTCGATGATATCCTGAGAAAAGCATTGCAATATAACGGATCCGACGTGTTTGTTGTGCCCGGATCCCATATCATGACAAAATCACACGGCAAGATGATCCCGATCTCTGAAGAGAAGGCCTTGCCGAATGATATTGCTGTGCTGGTGGGAAGGGCATATGAACTGGCGCATCGCGAACAGGATACGCTCATAAACGAGGGTGACGACGATTTTTCATTTGCCGTACGTGACCTGAGCCGTTTCCGCTGCAATACGTATCGTCAACGGGGATCCCTTGCGATGACCTGTCGTGTTGTCGCGTTCGGTGTTCCCGATCCGAAAACCTACAATATCCCCGATGTGGTTATGCGCCTGGCTGAACTGCGGAGCGGTATGGTTCTTGTAACGGGACCTGCCGGCAACGGTAAAAGTACCACGCTGGCCTGCCTGGTAGACCAGATTAACGCGTCCCGCAGCGGCCATATCATCACCATTGAGGACCCTATCGAGTATCTGCATCCGCACAAGCAATGCATCGTCAGCCAGCGGGAAGTTCCCGGAGACGCGTCAAGCTTTGCACGTGCGCTGCGCGCGGCCCTGCGTCAGGCGCCGGACGTGATCATGCTCGGTGAGATGCGTGACATAGAGACTATATCCACTGCCATAACAGCGGCGGAAACCGGCCATCTGCTCCTGTCCTCCCTGCATACGCTGGGTGCGGCAAAGACGATTGACCGCGTAATCGACGCATTCCCCGCCAACCAGCAGAACCAGATCCGGGCACAGCTTTCCATGGTGCTCCGCGCGGTGGTATCCCAGAGGCTGATCCTGACCAAGGATGGTACGCTTCATCCGGTATTTGAGGTTATGTGTGTCAATCCGGCTATCCAGAACCTGATTCGCGAAGGAAAGACGCATCAGATCGATAACGCGATCTTCGGCGGCGGCGCGGATATGCTGTCCATGGATACGGAACTGGCCAAGCTGCTCCGGGAGGGCAAGATTGATAAGGAACAGGCTTCCCTGTACGCTATTCATCCCGAGACGGTGGAACGCCAGGCACGGTTTATGAGGAACTGACCAATCGAAAAACAGGCATCCGGTTTGATACCGGATGCTTTTTTTGTGGGATAATCAGTATAGTTACACAGAGGTTACAAGAAAAACATTCAAAAATACAAAGCATGTAATTTACATATCGCCGAAATGTGTTATAATAGACGCAGAAAAAACGAGAACAGGCTTCCAAAAAACGAAAAAGAGTTACTTGAAACTGAAACATACAGAAGAAAAAGCGGTTGTTCTCTCCCGCAGGAGAGTTCCCTGCAGATCTTCCAAAGAAAAATGCATAAAGCAGAGAGAAGAAACGAAATGTTGTAACCAGACGATTTCGCAACACACTCCCTACACGCAATCAGACACATATACAATATAAAAAGGCACCAGCTGGCTGATTCCCGGATCAATATCGATGATATGAATCCGGGACGGTACAGTATATGTGCCCGGAACGAGGTGGAAAGATGATAGCCGGCAAAAGAAAGACCATCGGAGTCTTCCTTTGCAAAGCCTATACGGTTTTTGACAACGCAGTGTATCATGCCCTGGAGGAAGCAGCGCACAGGCTCAACTATGATGTAATCATATTCACGACGGTTGGTTTTTTCTCCAGCCAGAATGAATATGACAGCCAGGAACGGGGAATGTTCTCCTTTGCACCGATTGAACAGCTGGACGGGATCATTGTGGCGCCTGATACATACGAGATCGAAGGATTCAGGGACCAGCTTTATGAGGAGCTGAAAAGAAGGGCAAAATGCCCTGTTGTTTCAATCCGTCACCAGGAAGATGAATACGACTGTGTTTATACGGATGAAAACCTGGCGATCCGGCCTCTGATGAAGCATCTGCTGGAGGATCACGGGCTGAAGCGGGTGGCGTTCCTTGCCGGTTATGAAGGACATCCGGACGGGGAAAAGCGGCTGCAGGTTTACAAAGAGGAAATGGCCCTGCACGGCCTGAAGGTGGATGAGGAAAGAGATATTGCCCACGGGACCATGTGGCTGAACTGCGGAGATATGGCCTATGAAGCTTTTTTCTCTGATCCGGATTGCCGCCCGGAGGCGGTGGTTTGCGCCAATGACTTTATGGCGATCGGCCTGATGCGGTCGCTGAAGAAAAACGGAATCAGGATTCCGGAGGACGTCATTGTCACCGGCTTTGACAATGTGCAGAATTTTGCGCTGAATGAGCCGATGCTGACGACTGTTGAACAGAATTTTGAAGAGATGGCCTCCAAAGCCATGGAAGAACTGGACCGGCAGATCCGCGGCGAATACGGGGAAAATGGGAAGAAAGAAATAAAGCGGATTGCCATCGGAGGACAGCTGGTCCTTGGAGAAAGCTGTGGCTGCGGCGGACGCGGGGAAGACTTCTACGTTAAAACCAGCATGGAGCGGGCTGAACTGGTGGACAGCATGAACTCCCGGGAAGTCAGCATGACTTACCTGACGATCGAGCTGAACGCCTGCGATGACCTGAAGGATCTTCACCGTGTGCTGGTGAACAAGATGGATGATACCATGATGGTTCGGGACTATTACCTGTGCCTGTTTGAGAAAGGAAAGGATGTATACGGCGAGCCCGTTTTCGCGGAGGAACAGACGGAAAAAGCCTGCCTGGTTCACGTGATGCGGGACAGGCAGGATCACGGGATGCCGATGATTACCTTCGACCGCTGCAAGCTTTTGCCGGAGATGGCAGAACGGGCCGACGAACCGCAGGTGCTTTATCTGGTTCTGCTCCACCAGAGAGAAAAGGCCTATGGCTATGCTCTTTTCCATTACCAGCCCGGAGAAGTGCCCACGAACTTTTTCCAGCACTGGAATATCATCCTGTCCGGCGCTCTGAGCAATATGCATAAGCGTGATGAGCTGAAAGTGCTTTATGAAGAAAGAAGACTGAGCAGCATTACGGACGTGATGACGCGGCTGCTGAACAGGCGGGGACTGGAGGAACAGCTTTCACCGATCTGGCAGCGGTTGTGTGCCATGGGAGAAAGTGCGGCTTTTATCAGCTTTGATATGGACCGGCTGAAGCAGATCAATGATACCTTTGGGCACCAGGCGGGGGATTACGCCATCCGCCTGACAGGAGACGCGATCCGCAGGGCGGCTCCGAAGGATGCTATTCTGGCCCGTATGGGCGGGGATGAATTCCTGGCGGTGATGCCCCGGGCAGACGACATGGCAGCCAAACGGTTTATGAAAGATTTCCAGAAGCAGCTGAAAGCCCTGAACAAACAGGAAGACAGGGCTTTCAATGTGGAGGCAAGCTGCGGTGCGGTGGTTATCCATATGAACGGCCTGTCCACCATTGAGGAGTGCATCCAGAGAAGCGACGAGGAATTGTACCGTCAGAAAGAAAAAAGGCACACCGAAAGAGATGAGTAAGATCCGGTGTGCAAAAAGCAAGGGGATCGGAACTTGTTCCGATCCCCATATTCTTTTACTGATCAGTTTTCGCTGCCTTCAATTACCGCATTGCTCAGAACGATGGACGAGAACGGGGGAAGATTAAAGGTGAGCACGCCGTCTGTGACAATGCCCCAGACTTCATTGCTTGTCAGATGCCCATCCTGGGTGGTCTGGATACAGCAGCGGAAGGTTTCTCCTTCCGGCGCTCCGGCATCCCGGACATGGAGCCTAAAGTCCGTCAGGTTGCCAGTGTTGTTTACAGCGATGACGCAGCGGGAATCACTGTTGAAACGGGCGTAGGCGATCCGGCCGTAATCCGCCAGAAGCGGTTTGATTGAACCGGTCTTCAGCACGGGAAGGGTACGGCGCAGATGGATCAGGTCCCGGTGGAGATCGATGAGCTCCTGGTCTTCATGTCCCCAGGGATAAGTCCGGCGGTTATCCGGATCAGTCCAGCCTACCTGACCAGCTTCATCAGCGTAGTAGATGGTGGGGGCGCCGGGCCAGGTCATCTGGATCGTGACGGCCTCCCGGAAGACCCCCTTGTTGATGCCGGCGGAAGCGGCACCGGAACCCAGTGTAGTAATCCGGCCGATCATCCGGTTGGTACGGGTCAGGAAGCGGGAGTGATCATGGTTGGAGAGCTCGTTCATCGCGCACATGAGGGAAGGATATTTGAATCGGGACATCTTGTCCGCCATGATTCCGAAGAAAGCAGAGCCATTCTGGTACAGATCATCCCGGTAGGAGTCGGAATGCTTTTCCATGCCGGTGAGGAACCAGGTTACCGGTTCCATAAAGGCATCATAATTCATGATGCTGTCCCATTCACGGCCGTTCAGCCAGGCGGTGGGATCACCGTAATGCTCCGCCACGATCAGCGCGTTGGGATTGACGGCTTTGACACGGGCACGGAAGTTCTGCCAGAATTTGTGGTTGAAGTCAGTGCTGTGGCCCAGGTCTGCGGCAACGTCCAGACGCCAGCCGTCGATGCAATAGGGCGGAGAAAGCCATTTTTCGGCGATTTTATACACTTCTTCACACAGGTTGGGAGAATCTTCATAATTCAGCTTAGGCAGGGTAGAATAGCCCCACCAGCCCTCATACATGGGGGTTCTTCCGTTGCCGGAATCGTTGAAGTGGAAATAGGAACGATAGGGACTGTGGATACTCTGATAAGCACCGGGCTGGAAACCGGCCTTTCCGAGATAAATCCCTTCATGATCCATCCACTTATTGAAAGAACCGCAGTGGTTGAAGACACCGTCCAGGATAATCTTCATTCCCCGGCGGTGGAGTTCCTGGCAGAGCGTGGCGAAGAGGTGATCGCTCTTTTCCAGGTTTTCCTCACTGGTGACGCGGCGGATATATTTCGGCGCATATCCGTTATGCTTTTCCCAGGACTGCATAACATGATCCATATCATCGGTAATTACACCGAAGTGGGGATCGATATGCTCATAGTCCTGACAATCGTATTTATGGCTGGAGGGGGAAACAAAGACCGGGTTGAGATAAAGGACCTCGATCCCCAGATTCTGCAGATAATCCAGCTTATCCAGAATGCCCTGGAGATCGCCGCCGTAGAAGCAGCGGATATCCGTATCGCCAGGCAAGGCATCCCAGTCATCGATGTGCTTGGAGTGGCCTACGGTGTAATAGTATTCATTGTCCACTACATCGTTGGATGGATCTCCGTTGCAGAAGCGATCCGGGAAGATCTGGTACTGAACGGCGCCCTTGGCCCAGTCAGGGACGTGGAATCCGGGAATGAAGCGGAAAGCATAGGCCGGGTTGTAATCCGGGATATGATGCTCATCAGCGCGGACACCGCTTTTATCATATGCGATTTTGGCACCATCTGGGCATTCAATCAGGAAACGGTAGATAACTTCGTTCTCGTTGCAGATTATACCGGCTTCATAATAATCAAAAAAGTCATCACTTTTGATCTTGTACATCATTGTGCCGACCGTGATGGACTCAAAAAGCAGAATAACACGCTCCGCACTGTCCCTGGCGACCCGCAGACGGATCCGGACAGTATCCCCGCAATCCGGTTCCGAAGGAAAGCGGTAGTCCGGGGACTCGTCGCTGAAGACGGCGGAAAGAATAGAATGACTGACAGCCATGAAAAACCTCCTGAAAGTTCAATCAACCTTTATATTATAACCAAAAGAGGGAACGGTTACAAGAAAACAGAGAAGGATATTACATGCAAAGGTGCAAAAAAACGTTGACAGTGCAAAAACATTGTGATATTATACTTTAGCTGTCACGGACAGCATGTGGGCTCGTAGCTCAGCTGGATAGAGTGTTTGACTACGAATCAAAAGGTCGTGGGTTCGAATCCCGCCGGGCTCACCAAACGGAGAGACTTCGAAAGAAGCCTCTTTTCTTTATTTCACAAAGGGTTTCAGCGGTTTTCTGCGTTTTCCTGTTTTGACCATTTTCGACAAGTGTGACGATTTTTTCGGACACAATAGCACCCAATATAACGCTGTTTTACAGGGTGTAAGTGGTCAAACGGGGGTCAGAATTTTGCTGGTAAATCAACGTTTCCAGCCGTTTTACTGAAGGCACAAGTGGTCAAGCAGTACTAAACGAACGATACAAATTGATTGTTTCACAAGGTGCGAAAAACCCGCTTTCCGTTGGAGGAAAACGGGTTTAGCGCTTTTATGCAGCTTTAAGCGAGAAAGCGGGCCTTGGTGAAATCGTTCAATATGGATGCACCTTCCTGCTCTTTCTCAGTTGTCAGTTTTGCATAGACCTTCATGATCATGCTTGCGTCGGTATGGCCCATCCAATACTGCAGGGTCTTGATCGGAATACCGGCTTCGTAGCATATGGTGCAGAAGGTCACACGGAAATCGTGGCAGCGGATATGAACATCCTGCCAGGGTGGCAAGGGCAATCCCTGTTTCAGAAGTGCCTTATGCTCTTTCGTCTTTCCGTACCATCGGGCAGGGCAGCCGTTCAGCTTCTTTTCCAGGAAGGTCAGATAGGATTCATACTTCCGGTTGAAAGACGTCAGGGACAGCATGGATCCATTCTGCTTTGTGCACAGTAGTCCGTGATGGAATCTTAGGGCTTTTTCAAGGCATTCATTCAAGGGGATGGTGCGCTGGGCTGCCTTTGTTTTTCCTTTTGTAATGGTAGCCTGATTCCCCTCTGAAAAGGATGCCGCGCCGCGGACTGTAATGGTCTTCTTTACGAAGTCCACATCCCGGTCCACGTCCAGGTTGATCACTTCACCTCTCCGCAGTCCGGCAAAGAGCATGACCATGGCACACAGGCCGAAATCATGTTCCGAAAAGGTCGATACGATCAGATCTTGTTCCCATCTTTCCAGGCATCTGTGGCCGCCGGATGTTCCTTTCGGTGGTTGAGCCAGTTCAGCGGGGCTCCGGATGATGACACCATCTTGCACAGCTGCCCGGAATATGGCCCGGATTGTACCGCAGAATTTGGAAATGTAGCTGGCTGATTTGCCGCTCAAAGTGTTGTAGAGACGCTGGATATCCGTCGCATTGATCGAACGGACTGTAGTTTTCTTGATGGTATCGGCAGCATATTCAATCATTTTTTTGTATTGCTGCTTCATCTTCGCGTTGCATTCTGTGCGGTAAACTTCTAGCCATTCCAGTCCGTAATCCCGGAAAGGGATTTGCTCATAATCCGGATCGTATCCCTGGGTGCAGTCCTTGATGTATGCATCCCGCTTTTTCAGGGCTTCTGCGGGGGTTTTTCCATAGAAGTTCCTGCCGTTGTATTTGCACGTATAACGGCCGTCTTTTCTGGCTATCAGTGATTGTCGGGGCATGTACTTTTCCTCCTTAATACATCCCCCAATTAGTCAAACCGTTCCAGTTTTCAAGGTACAATGGGCAGAATAGATGATCTGCTCCACGTCTATATTATACAATAAAAACGGTTCTTTTTTGAGGGATGTAACAGACTTGTAAGACTTATTTTTCAATGGTTTCAGAGGATTCAATGTGCTTTTCGGTGTACTGCTTTTCGATCCATTTTGCCAGTCCATCCCGACTGACAAGCACACGTCGTCCAATGCTAAAGGAGGGGAAATCCGGATGCTGGGATAGCTCGTATGCAGTTGCGCGCGAAACGCCGAGTTCTCTTCCCATTTCCTCCACGGTCATTACCATCCGGGGTTGAGAAGGCATAGGGGATGCTGCCGCTTCCGGAGGCGTATTAACAACGGTCTGTTTACGTTTCCTGGTTGCGAGCCTTTCGGCGATGTTATAGCTTCCGCTCTGCTCCTTCATCCTGTACCTCCTGGTGTATGGTTCTTCTCGTGGGTTTGAATAAAAACAGCTGTTTTTCTATTGATGGAGGAATACAGGATATCCTCCCAAGTGGTAAGAGCAGAAAAAGAGAGAAAAAATATCCTTCCGTTTGGAAAAAATTATTGTTTTATCAGGTGTGGGTTATCTTTTCTCTGATCATCTTTTCGATCTTTCGAGTATCCTTTATGATTTGCCCGTAGGATACCTTCCAGATGCTGGCCAGGTCCGTATATGTGGTCCGTTCCGCTCCGCCGCCTGCGCGCTGCAACATTGCCTGATATACGGCTTTCAGGCGGGGCGAAAGGCCGGCTTCGATCTCGCGGAGAATACAGATTGTTTCCGGAAGATCTGTCCCGAAGGGGTCTTCCGATGGAACGGCAAGGAAGTCTTTCTTTTCTGTACCGCTGTCGCTGTCCTCGGCCTGGAGGTCATCGATGCGCATGTGATACCGTTCTTCTTCAATCTGCTCCAGGTAATAGCGGATATCGTCATTGGAAGGGCTGTATCCATAGGCTTCCTCGAATTCATGGATGTATTCCTGTTTCTTTGCTTCCCGCCATGCTTTCTGTTCTTTTGTGTAGGGTTTGCGCATGGCATTGATGTTCCTGTGGATTTCTCTGTCTGCCTGCCTGTGGTATTCCCGGAAGAAGTCCATGTCTGTGATGGTTTCGCCTGTTACCGGATCTGTGTCTCCGATACGGACTGTGCAGGCGGAAGGTGTGTTTCTGTCATCTGTCACAAAGCGGAAGATGATCTGGTTTCTGTCTTTGCCGTTGGTGAAGTGGGTTTCGTTGCAGGGGATGGATCTTTTCATTGCGTCCTTCTTTCCCGCCGCTGAGGCAGGGGAGACGATGGACGCAGAATGGGTGCACTGAACAAGCGGTGAACCGTACACAGCAGAGAAGTGTCATTTTTTCCTCTGGCCTGTGTCGCGTCCATCGCCCACTCGTGCACTCCGGGGCGTATGTCGTTTATTTGTTATTCCCGTGAGGGAGCATAACCGGGATCATTGGGTAAAAAAGAAAACCCGGCAGAAACTACATCACAGAATCTCTTCTGTAATCAGCAGTTTCTGCCGGGTTCCAGTCTCCCGCACAGGGAGACTCCTACATCCAAACAGAACAAATGGGGTTTGCCATGGGCTCCTTCCGCTCCTGTGAGGGATCCAGCCTCTGTGGCTATCCGGATATATTGTTTATGCTTTTATGCGGCGTCTTCCGCGCTTGATGACCGGTCCCGCTCCCGTATAATCGATCATATTGCTTTCCTTACATTTGGGACAGGGGACTGTGGCGTTGGATCCCGGGGCATATCGTCCCAGGTAGGTGCCGCATCGGGTACAGTGCAGTTCTTCTTTCAGGTCTTCATCGACAGCATAATCAGAATCATCGTTGTTCGTCATGGTGCGTCCTCCTCGTCCATGAAGTCTGTATATTCATCGGGTTCCATACGTACCAGCGCGGAGCGCAGGACGGGGGCACGTCCTATCGCGCAGGGTGTTATTCAACTCATCTCACCAGCCCGACGTCCAGCTCAATGAGGAAGCAGCGCTCAGAATCGAAGACCGATATCCATCAGATACTCTTCGAATTCCTTTACAGTGTCTTGTGTCGGCAGCGGCCATGCTTCTTTTAATAGGTCCGCTTCAGCCACATAGTATTCTTCAGCCAGCAGGTCTTCTGCAGTAGCTTCCATGGATTTCATCCTTCCTGTGCCTTATTGGGCAAGGTATTCCTCATATTCCTGTTCACCGTCTGCCGGCTCGTCCATATAATCGGGGCTGTCTATGGGCGGGCAGGGTGTGATGCCGGCAACCTTCCCTTGGGTTACGGTCAGGATTGCCGCGCCGCAGTCGCACTCGCAGTAATAGGAGACTGTTTCCGCGTGCGGGCCGACATCTACGGTGTCCAGTACGATGAGTTTCCCGCCGCAGCGGGGGCAGTATGCTTCCGGTTTGCTGATCATGTTGCTTCTCCGTTTATCAGTAGTGGGGAATACAGGCGCTGACCTTGGCCCACATCTTTTCATTCCAGCCCTGGGGCAGGAGCAGGTCAAATTGTGTTTCCTTCAAGTAGGGATTGTTCAGGTCAACGTGCAGGACCCTGTGTTCGGCATAGGGCACCTGTGAGTGGCTGCCGCATTCACACTTTGTCAGCGCGAGATCCTGTTCATCATCCCAGCTCCAGATAAACTTTGTGATCGTTGCCCGCCTGCCGCAGCAGGGGCAGACAGCATACAGTTTTCGTTCCATGATCCTTTCCTCCGGTGGGGACACGTGTGTCAATATATCACGCTGCCCGGTCAGAATAAATGGGTGATTCGGTAATCCACAGTTCATTTTTCGCGTCCTGCAGGCCTTGATTTTACAGGGCTCAACGGACGCATAAGGGTTTGCACAGGGGACGGATTTAGGGGCTTCAGGTCTTGCACCGCAAAGGCTTCGGGAGTTGCCGGGTTCCGTTTGTATTTTTTCGGAACTCAGGGTTTTAGTTAGCACAAAATTTTTGTGCTTTTTGCAAGAATGATTGTACTCATTTTCGACCGGTGTGCAAGGGGAAGGTTGGGTACCCCTTCAGAAGTGTGCATAACCGTTTTGTGCAAAAAAGCCGCATGAAGCCTTTTTCAAAGGCGATTCAGGCAGCAGTGACAGTGGGCTTGTATTGTGTTGTGAAGTGAAAGGAAAAGCATAACGGGGAAAATGAAAGGCTCAGTTGTCTGTTTCAAAATCCGGAGGCGCGGCTCCTTTTTTCCGGCCGTTGCTCCAGTATAGCTTCTTCAGGGACAGGTGCTTCTTTTTTTGTCCGTTATAGACAATAACTAATGCTTCTGCAAATCCTATGGTTCCGGGACGCCGATCCTTTGCGTTCCGGGAAATGGCTTTTGCGGAGTATTTACCAACATGCTCTTTGAAGGTTTCATCATCCAGACTGTCCCCGTAGGCAGATACCAGCATAGCGATGCCTTTCAGCATTCCGGATGTCAGGGAAATGGGCTCACCTTCCCAGGTGCCCAGGGCTAGGCGGAGGGAGCGATCCAGTATCTCATATCCATAGTGATCAAAGATATATTCCAGTGCGCTTATTGCGCTGATGTTGCCCGGAGCATGTGTTTTTGAGATCCGGAGTTTATATACGTTGGTAATCAGGGAGTGGATCATCAGCTGCTTGTTGTCGCCGGCTTCAAGGTGTGCGACAAATACTTCATAGGGAACAAGGGCTTTTACGTGCTTCTGCTGTTCCGCAAAGATATGCGCTTCTTCCTCGTAGGTCAGGTTGTCGTATACCATACACCATACAGGGGTATCCCGGGATCCGGAGGCGGAGGCGATCATTTCGATTGTGTGCTGCCCGTCAAATACATAATTCTGTCCATCCCTGCGGCTGACTTTAACCGGGTTGATCTGGAAAGGATCAAAATCCTGAAGGGTTTTCATGATATGCCCTTCTGACAGGTCCCGCTGGTAGCTCTGATTCGATACCAAGTTCCGGATGGGAATCAGGTCAAAATGAACATCCGGAATACAGTTTCGCTGTCTTTCCGTCAAAGTAGCATATTCACTCATGTTCTGCTTCCTCCAGTTTGTTATTCAGGCTGTCGATATCAATTATAAGTGCCTTCAGTACACGATGGAGATTCTCTTTGCCCTGCTTTGTGGCATTATGGAAATCGGCGTTGTCATTGGTTCTTTTGATGGCTTTTGTCCAGGCGCCTATCGTATAGGCAAGGCCGTTCAGTTCCGCGTCCGGATCATATGCGGGAATCTTTTTAATGGCTGTTTCCACATGGACTCTTCTTTTCTGTTTTGCTTCCCTGTGCTGCAGTATTTCGCGGGTTATATGCTCCGGAGGCCTCAGCTTTTTACATTGCGGGTCCGAGATCATTTTCTGCAGTTCCTCCGGTGGCATATCCATAAGGGCATTCATGTAGATCAAGGCTATTTCCACGTCACCTTTCAATACCCGGTCCCGGATGCCGGGAAACATGTCATTTAATCGGTCCAGCTGTCGGCCGAACTGTACATAATTCCGGATGGTTAACTTGTCATAGTGAAATTCTCCGCCGACCATTTTCATAACGGCTGTGTTTTCTCTCGGCGTTTCCCTGGGCCTTTCGCTTCGGCAAGAAGGGGAGAGTTTCTTGTATTGAAACTGCTCTTTCGCCTGGATTCGCCTTTCGGCATCCAGTAAGGCGTCATACAGGCGGTACAGCAGCCAGTAGGTTGCGGGCTTGGTCAGGTCTGTCCTTTTTAGCTGCTCCCGGCAAATCCAGGCAACGGCGTCTGTTTTCCGGGCAAATTGTTTTTCAAGACAGGTAAAGTGCCTATGGTGTTTGATCATCAGGTTATATTTGTCATAGCCCATCAACAGATAACCCTGCCATATAGGGAAGGAAGCTGCTGATCCGTTTTTCTGTATGCGCTTTTCAAGTTCGCGGTACTGGACGGGTTGCAGGGGGATGTCCAGGTCCCTGAAAACACGGTCCATCTGAAGAATCCTATGCATGGTTTTCCTCCGCCGGGGTCAGCGTGCTCAGCGGAAAGCATACGCCGCCTTCTTCTGATACCGGGAAACCGTTCAGCCGATACAGTCCTTCCTTGTCCAGTCCGCCGAACTCGTTCCGGATCCGGGTAATGAGTTCTTTGGAATAGATATCGAAGGTGCCGGCGGAGGTGGGCTTGTCATAGACAACGGGGATTTCCTGTCCGCCGGGTTTTTGCTTTTCACATGGCAGGACGACAATGGCACAGCATTTGGGAGAGAAAAGCAGCTGCACAAATGGCGGGGAATCCAGCAGCCGGAGTGTTTGCTTGTGTACCCGCAGGCG
>JAFRQX010000023.1 GCA_017428385.1 Clostridia bacterium
CTGAATTCTGAATTCTGAATTGTCGTATCGCCTGATTCTACCATACAAAACTTCTATTGTCATCAGAGTCGGGGTTTGATATAATGATTTGAAAGATGGTTCAATTCTAAAGGAACGAGGAGTGGCGTATATGGATCTGATGAAAACCCTGCTGATCTACATGTCGGCGACGATGGCGCTGGCTGTGAATAGTACGGCTGCTCCGAAGGAAACGCCCGTTCCCACTCCTGCTGCGACCGCAATTGTGGAGACAGTGGACACGCAGGTCCAGAATCCCGAAAAGCTTCCTACAGCGGCAGTGACGAACGCTGCAAAACCTACGGCGCAGATTACTCCGGCACCGGTACCCACCATCACGCCGAACGTGAAGGGTTATCACAACCTGACGATGGGGACCAAGGGCAAGGAAGTAAAAAAACTGCAGGAAAAGCTGATTGAAAAAGGATATCTGCCGGAAGGAAGCGCGGACGGTGCTTACGGACGGCAAACCTATAACGCAGTCAAGAAATTCCAGTACTACAACGGCCTGAAGGCAGACGGTATCGCCGGCAGAGCCACGCAGACCAACCTGTATGAAAACCCGGAAATGATTGACAACCCGGAGAAGGCGGAAGAAACCGAAACACCCGCTCCGGAAGGAAACTCCGTGGTAGTGCTTGCGACCCCGACGCCGGAAGAAACCCCAGCGCCGGAAGCGACAGCGGCTGAGCCGGAAGCAACAGACGTTCCGGAACCGGAAGCCACGGCAGAAGAAGCTCCTGCCACGGATGTGCCCGCGACCGACGCACCAGCAACAGATGCTCCTGCAGAGGAAACACCGGCTACGGCTGAACCGGAACCGACTGCCGAGCCGGAGAAAACAGAAGAGCCGAAAGAAGAAACAAAGCAGTCTGCGGAAGATGTTCCGGAAGACGTCGAGGATATCGACCTGGACGCGGAAGACTATGAAATCATCAACGCGCTGGTGGCATTGAACGAAGCGGACGGTCCGCTGGAATTCATCGCCACGGAAGACGGCGTGCCGGTAACGGCAAAGCCGAGGGTGAGCCAGTGCAAGGATAAGATCCGGATCAGCCTGGACGATCTGTGCAAGTGCGTGGAAGGATGGAAGCTGACGGACGACGGTGTGGGCACCGTTGTGCTGGAAGCGGCCGGATATACCCTGGCCCTGTACGATGAAAACCAGGGCTGCACCGCGACCGTGAACGGAACGCAGATTGCTATGGCAGAAGATGATTATGACTTCGTATCTGAAGGCCATTTCATCAATGCCAAGTTCCTGGCCACAGCCCTGAAGGGCGAGGCAGCCTGGGACCAGGAAGAGAATACCCTGATGCTTCGGATCCGGGACAAGGATGCGGTTCAGTACGCCGATTGATGGACAATCCGGTTCGGAAACGGCCGGACAGGAAATTGAAACCGGTACCGAAATGCTGTATGATAGGAACCCGCGCCGGAACCCCGGCGACGAATATGAAGGAGGTGCTTTGCCGTGAAGTCCGCTATGATCAGACTGAGCCTGGTTGAGAATGTAAACAATTTCGTCAACATCGTTGCGCGCTACCCCTATGAGATGGATCTGCGTGCAGGGCGCCATGTGGTGGACGCCAAGTCAATCCTGGGTATTTTCTCCCTGGATCTGTCTAAACCGATCACCCTGGAGATCTACAGTGATGACTGCAGCGACCTGATGGAAGAGATCAGCCCTTTCCTGATGAAGGAAGAGTAAACAGGCAAAGATCAGAGACCGGTCAAATGACCGGTCTTTTCTTTTTTCCGAACAATACGGCAAAAATTCTTTAAATCATTCGGATATTGTGCTATAATTTACTGTTGTGAAATGATTTACCAGAGGATGCTTCGGAAGCAGAATTGGAGAAGAAAGATGGACAGAATCCGCCGGAACGAGCGCATGACCGCAATGATCAAACTGCTGTCGGGAACCCCCAACAGGATCTTTACGCTGAACAGCTTCTGTGAACTGTTCGGATCCGCGAAATCCACCATGAGCGAAGACGTTGACCTGCTGCAGCAGGTGACGAAGGCCTTTGACCTGGGAGAAATCGATACGGTGACCGGCGCTGCCGGCGGCGTAAGGTACCGCCCGAAGGTCAGCCGGGAAAAGGCCCGGGCCACTATCGAAAAGCTGTGTGCGGATCTCAGCGGTACGGAGCGGGTGCTTCCCGGCGGATTCCTGTATTACAGCGATATCCTTTCCATGCCGGAGATCGTGAACCGGATGGGAGAAATCATTGCTACCGAGTACTATGATACAGAGCCGGATTTCGTGCTGACGATGGAAACCAAGGGAATTCCGGTGGCTTTCGCGACGGCCAACGCACTGGGCGTGCCGCTGGTGATTGCCCGGCATTCCTCCCGTGTGTACGAAGGCTCCGCGGTGAACATCAACTACGTTTCCGGCAGCGGAAGCATCGAAACGATGAGCCTGAGCCGCCGGGCGGTGAAGGAAAACCAGCAGGCCCTGATTGTGGACGACTTCCTCAAGGGAGGCGGCACAGCCGGCGGTATGGTGGAACTGATGCGGGAGTTCAATGTAAAAGTGGTCGGCATGGCGTTTGTTATGGCAACCGCTTCACCGGAAAAGAAGCGGATTACCGGCGAGAAGTCCCTGATGACGCTGGAAGTCACAGACGGGGATCCGGCGGTTGCCGTTGTCAGGCCGGCTGAGTGGCTGAAATGAGCCGCTGATTTGCCAAAGAATAAAAACGCATGATATAATAACAGAATGTCAGAAAAGGGGGTGAACCGCAGGTGTACGATATGCAGCCTCCGCAGCCGGTACAGATGCCGACACTGCAGGAGAAAAAACGCATGAGCGTGCCGCAGATCATGCTGATCGTGCTGGCACTGGCTTTTGCCGCATGGTATCTGATCACCTCGCTGGCTCCCGAAGCCGCCCCCTATGCCCAGATTACCGCAGGCGTCATCGGTACCCGTTATACAGGCGACTGCCTGATCGTGCGGGACGAGACACCCTTTGATCAGGAAGCCGTATCCAGCGTCGAATACCTGGCGGAAGAGGGAAGCTATGTTTCTCCGGGCATGGATATCTGTAACGTCTATTCCTCCGGTTTCAGCACCCGCGAACTGGAAACCCTGCAGGATTCCCGGGACCAGATCAAGGAGTATCAGGTAAAGCTCCTGAACGCGGAAATCAATACAGACCCGCAGATGGAAAAGCTGGAAGCGGAAGTAATGACACGGGCGCGTGAAGTCCGGGAACTGATCGGCGGCGCCCGGGGCAACATGAACAACCAGGAAGCGCTGCTTGCGGCAGCCATCCGTGCGCGCCAGAGCCGGCTGAAGGAAAAGTACAGCGGAGATCAGCGGATGACCCGCCTGTATGATGACGAACAGAGCCAGCTGCAGCGAATCGCCAGCTGGACCAAGAAGTCTGTCGCGCTGAAAGAGGGTCTGGTCAGCTTCTATTCCGACGGATACGAGTATGACCTGACAATTACCAACTATGACAAGTTCAGCCCGGCTCAGGTCCGTGCGATGATCAACGGCCAGAAACCGGCTTCATCCAACGATATCAGTTCAAAGGGAAAAACCACGATTTACCGTGTGGTACGCGACGGGCACTGGGTTGTGCTGATGCTGATCAAGGACAGCAACTGGAATCCGGTGGAAGGCGCGGTATACGAACTGAAGCTGGAAAACTTCAAGGATACCATGGTTCAGGCCCAGGTGCTGAGCTTTACCCGGACCGGCGGTGAACTGGAGGTTCGTCTGGACGTGCAGTCCAAGGTGCAGCCTGTACTGTATATCCGGACATGCCTGGGTGTGCTGGGTGACAACGTGACCAGCCTGACAGTGCCGTCAAGGGCCATCTACACGCAGGACAACATGCCCGGCGTTGTGGTTGTGGATGGAGAATATCCCTTCTTCATTCCCGTTAACGTGATGGATGAAAAGGACGGGATGGTTTACATCTCTCCGATACAGCAGGGTACGCTCTATGAAGGGCAGACCGTAAAGCTGTTCTGATCAGGGAGGAGACAGATGCCATGACCCGTGAGGAACTGGAAAGCAGAGTGGAACGAGTCCGGAAGGAGCTGGAAGAAGCTTCGGCAGGACGTTATCCCATACCGAAACTGATTGCCGTGACGAAAACCCACAGCGCAGAGGAAATCCTGCCGCTGGCGGAGATGGGGATCACGGATATCGGAGAGAACAGGGTGCAGGAGCTCCTGACCAAGCTGCCGGAGCTTCGGGATCGGTTTCAGATTCACCTGATCGGCCGCCTGCAGCGGAACAAGGTGAAACAGATTGTCGGGGACGTATGTATGATCCAGTCCGTGGACAGCGAACCGCTGGCCAGGGAGATTCATAACCGGGCACTGGCTGCCGGAAGGCGGATGCCGGTGCTGGTGGAAATCAGCCCCGCGGGAGAAGAACAGAAGGGCGGCGTACCGTTTGAGGAGACGGAAGCGTTTCTGAAGCAGATTGCGCTCCTGGAAGGGATTGAGGTCCGGGGACTGATGGCGGTGATGCCGCTGACAGAGGACCAGGATTATCTGGACGGATTATTTGCACGGACGCGCGGACTGTTTGACCGGATCAGGGATAAAAACCTGAGTGGGATCGCGATGGAAGAGCTGAGCATGGGCATGTCCGGTGATTACCGGCTGGCCGCGGCTCACGGCGCGACGATGGTCCGGGTGGGAAGCGCAATTTTCGGACCCCGCGGATGACGGGAAAGAGGAGAGGAAAACACGTATGGCATTTAAGGATCTGATGAAGAGCATTGAAGGGGTTTTTTCCCGCGTGTCGGCGGATATCACGCGCCGGCCGGACGGAGGCACAAGCCATTACCGTCCGCTGCGGAAGAAGACCGCGGAAGCCCAGCCGGGTGATATGACGCAGATGCAGGGACAGGATCCCCGCTTTGTGCATACCGGTTTCACAGGCATGAATCCGCCGGTGAATTTCGGGGGATATGAGCAGGGCACCTTCGGCCAGACCGCTTACGGTCAGACTGCTTTTGATCAGACCGCTTACGGCCAGACTGCATATAATCAGACGGCCTATAACCAGACGGCCTTCGGCCAGACGGCTTACAGCCAGCCGCAGGGCACCAGCTATTTCCCGCAGCAGGACCAGAATGCCCAGCAGGACTATGTGGGCAAGGGCAGCTTCAGCGGACAGACCGGATTTACCCAGGCCCAGAGGAACAATATTTCCTATATGCCGGGTGTTGAGCCGCGGATGGAGCGGGGCCAGGTGCATGTGGAGCACATCATCACCCTGACCGGCCTGAAGAGCTGCTATGAAGCGATTGAGTGCATGAAGGACGGGGAAACCCTGATCGTGATGCTGGACGCGATTGCCAATGAGAGCGAAAGCATGCGGTGCCAGGATATGCTGGCCGGTGCAGCCTTTACACTGGGATGCTCAGTCCGGCTGCTGCAGGGCGCGCAGATCGTCATCATTGCTCCGGAAGGCGTCAAGATCCTGCCCGAGCAGAACAATGCCCGCGTGATGATGCCCGGCGGAATGATGCAGCCGCCTGAAATGATGGCAGCCCCCATGGCTGAACCCACGGAAGTTCCTTTCCAGGGTCGGCGGGAACACAGGACCAGCGCGAACGCGGCCGACTGGAATGCGGCGCGGAACGGCGAACTGCAGGGTTATAATCCTTACACCGGAACCATGCCGGTGGCTGCCGGAGCTTATGGCAGCTTCGGTGGATACGGATATTAATCAATGAATAAAAAGAAGAATTGAAAGTACCGGAAGGAGGGACGGACATGGAAAGAATCACTTCAGAAGTTATTGCGGAAAAAGAGTTTACGATTGCGTCAAGAGGGTACAATCAGGAAGAGGTGGATACCTTCCTGGACCTGATCTGTGAGGAAATGGACCGGCTGAACAACGAAATCCAGGACCTGCGCCAGAAGACAACAATGGTGCGTCCGTCCGTGCCGGCGGCAGAATCCTCCAGCGTGAGCAAAGAGGATGAGAACAAGTTCCGGGAAATCCTGGAGATGGCCGCGACCGTGAAGGAAGAGACCATCCGCAAGGCCCGGGAGGATGCCGAGGCGATCCGCCTGAAGGCAGAGACCGAGGCGAACGAGCGCCTGAACGGGCTGGCCGAAGAACGGGAAGGCCTGGAAAAAGAGGTTACCGCGCTAAAGGAAACGGCTGTGGAATACCGGCGCCAGTTTGAAGAGCTTCTGCATGCACAGCAGGAAGCCCTGGAAAAAGCTACGGGTCTGTTTTAACTGAAAGGGAGGCCTGAACATGTTTGGACGCAGACCGGACGGCAGACGACTGAATGACGTAGACCCGATCGTGCAGATTACCCCTTACCTGATGCCCATGCGCTGCGACGCGCAGGTTTTCCTGGAACACAAGATGGACTATGAGAAAGCCGCGCGTTATATCGCGGAAAAGAATCGGCAGGGGGAGAGAATCACCTTCATGCAGATCATTGCCGCGGCGTATGTGCGGTCTGTCAGCCAACTGCCCGAACTGAACAGGTTTATTTTCAACAAGCAGTACTATGCCCGGAACAACTGCTCCCTTTCCTACGTGGTTCTCAAGGACCCGCAGAACAATGAGAGCAACGAAGTGACAGCCAGGATCGAATTTGACCTGACGGATACGATCTTCGACGTCCGGGACCGGATGGTTGCCGCACAGGAAAAGATCCGGGATGAAGAGGATGACGCGTTCCTGACCAAGCTGGCGGGGGCACTGCTGAAGATCCCCGGACTGGCCACCGGTATCGTAGGCCTGTACCGGCTGCTGGACCGCTACGGCCTCGCACCCGGATTCCTGATCAGGGAGCTGCCTTTCTACAGCGGTCTGTTTATCACCAACAACGCGTCCATCGGTCTGAACCACGTATGGCATCATATCTATAACTTCGGCAATGTGAGCATGTTCATCGGCATGGGCAACATCATGAAGGAAGCCCTGGTGGACAGTGAAGGCAAGAGTCGCATGAAGCGGTGGCTGCCGCTGGGCATGACCGCGGATGAGCGGATGTGCTCCGGCGCCCATTACTCCGCCTTCTTTGCTTCCATGGTCAAGTATATGGATGATCCGTCCCTGCTGGAAGTTCCGCCGGAATCCGTCCGGTTTGACATGGGCGGCAAGTATGAATACCACGTGCCCAAGGTAAAAAAAGACTGATATCAAAAGCCTGACAATGTCAGGCTTTTTCTTTGGCAAGGAAGAATGAAAAATGAGGAGTGTGCGCTGGCACACTCCTTTGTTTCTGAATGGATTTAAACAAAACTCTCATCCTGATTGAACAAGGGGATGAAGTCCCGGTCAGCGGAATCCGGCTCCTGCAGGAAACCGGGCAGATCCAGCGCAATCATATGATCACGGACCCGGCTGTACTCCTTTTCCGTGATACGCCGGTCCAGTCCGGGAACGGATACACCGTTGCAGGGAATATACTGGCGCATGAGGCTGACGGGAATGCCGGCTGGAAGCTCGTCCCGGACCCAGGTGAGCAGGCGCAGGCTCTCCGATGTGAAGCCCGGCAGGATCAGATGGCGGACCAGGGTACCCCTGAGCATGATGCCGTTTTCATCATAAACGGGAGCACCGGTCTGGCGGCACATCTCCCTGATTGCGGCGGAAGTGACAGCAAAATAGTCCGGTGCCGCGGCGCACAGCCGTCCGGCGCGGGTGGAGAAATGCTTCAGATCCGGGAGGTATACGTCAATGACGCCTTCGAGACGGCGCAGGGTATCTACGGTTTCATAGCCGGAGGTATTCCATACCAGGGGCAGGGGCGGACGCCAGAGTTCCAGCGCCTCCAGGATCCGGGGAACGAAGGGGGTGCCAGTGATGAAAGACAGGGTGTGGACGCCCAGATCTGTCAGGCGCTTCAGCGCGTCTGAAAGCTCCCGCGGGGAGAAGAGCCGGCCTTCATTCCGGTGGGAGATATCTCCGTTCTGGCAGTAGACGCAGCGGAGTGTACAGCCGGAAAAGAAGACGGCGCCTGTTCCGCGGCTGCCGGATATGGGCGGTTCTTCCCACAGATGCGGGGCAATGCGGGCAATGAGCATCTCCTCACCGAGGCCGCAGAAGCCCGGCTGGACAGAGCGGTCAGCGCCGCATTGACGAGGACAGAGAGTACATTTCATAATATAAATCAATAACCATCTTTCAGAATAAAACTGGATGAACTGCAACGGAAAAACGTTCGCATCCGTATTATATAAGGGCGCAGGGGAAAAGGCAACGGCTGCGGGACTTGTGAACAAAAACGCTTTCAGATATAATATACACTGTCGGAAACTTTGCAGAAAAGGAGAAGACGAAGATTGGACAGATGGAATCGGAAAGATCAGAATACATATACCGGGATGAATGCCCAGCGCAGAAACCGGCGGAAACCGGAAACGGGCATTCCCGTCAGATCGGAAGAATCGTCTGAATCCTCCGAAGTGCTCGCCAGCCTTGAACGCTGGCTTATTGATGATGAGCCCGAAAAGGAAACGCGGGAAGAAGCGCCTGTAACCGAAACGACGGAACAGACTGAAGAACCGGATTTCCCTGAAGTGCCCGATATGCCGGCAGAGGAAGAGCTGGACAAGACGGAGGAAACAGCAGTCCCGGAACCTGAGAAGAAAGAAGAAAACGATTTTTCCGCAGCACCTGAGCTGCCGGAAGAAGCTGAATCTGCCGAAAAGACGGAAACAGCGGAGGAAACACCTGCCGCGGTACAGGGTGCGGACAGCCGGGTGCCTGCGGAAGCGCGGCGCATGAGTGCTGCTCCCTACGGTACAGTCAGGCCGGAGGCCAGACGTCCCGGTACCCGTCCGCAGAACGCGTACCGCAGGCCGCCTATGCCGGAACAGAAACAGGCGCCGGTTCGCCCCAGACGGGATGTGCGGGAAGAGCCGATCCGGTCCGGCAGCAACAGAGTGGCGGATAAAACCTCAAGGGTACGGGTTGGTTATGCCCCGGGACGTATGAGCGACGGAATGACGCAGCAGGTTCCTGTGCGGGAATCTGCCCGCGAAGCCGCCTGGGAACGGGAGCAGCCGATGTATTCCCGCGACGCGAAAGCATATCTTGAAAAACGGAGCCAGCCTTTCCGGACGGAGAACGCCAAGGTAAAGGTCCAGGATCGTCCGGAACATAAAATCCTGAGAGTGATTGTGGCACTGCTGGTGCTGATCGGCATCATCATTACCGGTGTGCTGGTCTTCAGGGACAGGGCAAACCAGAAAAATAACGCTGTCCGTGAAGCCCCGCGTATTATCAGCTTTATCCCTGTGGATGAAACGGAAGGTCGTACCGCACCGGTGGACCTGGCTTTTACCGTGTACACGGACAAGGAAGTGTCTGGGATCCGTCTGCGGGGAGAAAACGACGAGGATCTGGATACTGAGGCCGCGCCGGTGGATAACCCGGACGGCACCAGGACGTGGATCATGAAGATGCACGTGGAAAGCGGGCGTAAAGGTACCGCAATTCTCCAGGTGCGCCGGGCGGATGAGGAAAAGTGGTATGACACCGATTCCACGGTGGAAATCGATATCCAGGGACCGCTGGATCTGCTGACGCCGAAGCCGGGAGAAAGCCCGGAACCTGACCCGGTTGAGTATGACGACGACGATTATTACGACGTGGATGCGGAAAGAGCGAAGGCTGAAGGCGCTGAGGAAGGCGCCGACGGAGAAGCGAATCCTGAAGCAGAATCGGATGAGAATCCGAATATAGAAGCTGAAGGCGTTACCGGAGATACCTTTGTAGAGAACGGAGAGGAAGATCCGGACAACGAGACGGAAGGCGAAGGTGCGTTCGAAGGAGAACAGTATGACGATCTGCCGACCGGAGAACTGCGTACGCCTGAACCGACTCCTACCGTTGCACCGCCGACACCTACGCCGACTGTAACTCCGCCGCTGACGGCGCTGGCGGCACCGGAAGCAGATCCGTCACTGATTTCCAGTACGACGGTCTATACCAGCGTCACCAAGAAAGTTAAAAACTACAGCCGTCCGGCCAAGGAACTGATCCGTATGCCGGAAGCGGATGAATATACTACCAAGCAGCTGGGCGTGATGACCTTCCGCGGCGACAACTTCCGCCGGAACGCAGCCGTCGGTACGCTGAGCGCGGCACCGACCGGGCTGAAGGAAAAGTGGCACGCAGATAGTGGAAGCTCACGGGGAACAAACCAGACCTATTACGGCTACGGATGGACCGGCCAGCCGGTGATTGCCCGCTGGAGCACGCAGGTGCGCGAGGGAAGCAACCTGTTTGAAAAGAAAATCAATACAACAGCCCTGAAGGAAGTTATCATTGCGGGTATGGACGGCAATATCCGCTTCCTGGATCTGGCGGACGGAGAGATTACCCGCAACAGCATCAAGCTGGGCTATCCCATGCGCGGTACGCCGACGCTGCATACCCGCGGTTATCCCTTCCTGAGCGTGGGTCAGTTTGCCCGGAAGATGAAGGTGAAGACGGGCAAGATCGGCCTGAGGCAGTACAACCTGTATTCCCAGAAGGAACAGAAGCTGCTGGACGGCCTGGACGGAAAGTATCACCGGCCGCTGAACGACGTCGGCAGCTTTGAGACCTCAGCACTGATCGACAGGAACAGCGATACGCTGATCGTTGCCGGATCAAACGGCATGCTGTATCTGGAATCGCTGAACTCAAGCTTCGACTATAACGCGAAGGTGCTGTCCATTGATCCTTCCATTACCGTCATGAACTACAAGGTGAAGGGACAGAAGAACACTGCGCTGCTGGCGATTGAATCCTCTCCCGCCGCGTATGACAAGTACGTCTACATGGCCAACATGGGGGGCGTCCTCATGTGCATAGACACGGATACCCTGAAGCCCGTCTGGGCAGTGAATACCGGGGACTCCGTCATGGCTGCGGTTGCCTTGGATATGCAGGTCAGGGACAATTCCCAGGAAACGCCGGCGCCTGCAGAAGGAGGGGATGAAGACGATCCCAAGGATAAGGCTCCGGCCGACAACCGGGAGCTGAACCTTTACACGGCGAATATGCTGAACAACCGGAAGAAGGGTGACAGCGATATCCAGATCCGCCGGTATAACGCACTGAACGGAAAGGAAATCTGGTCAACTTCCGTTGGCGTATACAAGGGCAAGAAGGATAAGGATGACGTCGGCGCCAAGGCGTCCCCGGTGATCGGACAGAACAAACTGAATGATCTGGTTTATTTCACAGTGACCGGCCTCTCAGAAGAAGGCAGGCAGAAGCTTGGCCTTTCCGGTGAGACGCCCGCTGTCCTGATTGCGCTGGACAAGGAAAACGGAAACATTGTCTGGTCCTACGGCCTTTCCAGCCGCAGCGAATCCTCTCCCATCGCGGTGTATGACGAAGAAGGAAACGGCTGGATCATACAGTGTGAACAGAATGGTACCATCCACCTGCTGGAGGGCCTGACAGGAAGCGTTGTGGATACAATGCAGCTGAATGCGGAGATTGAAGCATCTCCCGCAGCCTACGGCAACACGATGGTTATCGGCACTACGGGTAAAAACACGTCCTTTATCTACGCCATTGAACTCGAGCTTGCGCAGGTGCATGGTGAGGAGGCCGGCTATGAAGAAGATACTGGCGGCGCTTGATCAGGGAACGACCAGCTCCCGGGCGGTAATCTTTACCGAAGATGGTGAGATTATTGCGGCATTCAACAAGGAATTCCCCCAGCATTATCCGAAACCCGGCTGGGTGGAACATGATCCCAAAGATATCCTGAACAGCCAGATCACGGCCCTGAGGGAAGCTGTGCGCCTGAGCGGCGTGAACGCGGCGGATATTGCCGCGATCGGTATCACCAATCAGCGGGAAACCACTTTCCTCTGGGACCGGAACACAGGCGAATGCGTGGGTAATGCCATTGTATGGCAGTGCCGGCGGACCAGCCAGATTGTGGACCGGCTTGTGGCGGACGGCTGCGGCGATATGATCCGTGAAAAGACGGGTCTGGTGCCGGACGCCTATTTCTCCGGCACAAAGCTGAAGTGGCTGCTGGATTATTACAATCTACGGGATCGGGCGGAAAAAGGCGAATTGTGCTTCGGCACGGTGGACAGTTTCCTCTGCTGGAACCTGCTGGAGGGCAGGCCGCATGTAACGGACGCGACCAACGCCGGCCGCACAATGTTGTTTAACCTGCACACCCAGGACTGGGATGACGATCTTCTGAAGCTGCTGGATATTCCCAAAGCGTGCCTGCCCCGGGTGGTGGACACGGCGGGAATGATCGGCATGCTGGATCCGGCAATCCTGGGCCGGGCTATTCCGGTGACTGCCATGGCGGGTGACCAGCACGCGAGCCTGTTCGGCCAGGCGTGCCTGAAAACCGGAGATATCAAGAATACCTACGGCACAGGCTGTTTCATGCTGATGAACACCGGGGACAAACCGGTGATGAGCGAGCATGGCCTGCTGACCACCATGGCCTGGCGCATTGACGGGAAACCGACCTATGCGCTGGAAGGCAGCGTGTTCATGGGCGGAGCCACGATCCAGTGGCTGCGGGATGAACTGAAGATTATTGAAAATGCCGCGGAGTCGGAGGGCATTGCCCAGTCGATCCAGAGCACCGGCGGCGTGTACCTGGTGCCGGCGTTTACCGGACTGGGCGCACCCTGGTGGGATATGTACAGCCGGGGAACGCTGGTCGGTATGACCCGCGGAACCGGCCGGGCGCACATAGTCCGGGCAGCGCTGGAGGCGATTGCCTTCCAGAGTGCGGACCTGATGGACGCGATGATCGCGGACTGCGGCAGCCGGCCGGAAAGCCTGCAGGTGGACGGCGGCGCCAGCGCGAACAGTTTCCTGATGCAGTTCCAGGCGGATATCACGGGCATCCCGGTTATCCGGCCGAGAGTGCTGGAAACCACCGCCCTGGGCGCGGCCCTGCTGGCCGGACTCGGCGCGGGGATCTACAGCAGCCTGGAGGAGACCACAAAGATCTGGCAGAAGGATCTGGAGTTCACCCCCCGGATGGATGACGCCACACGGCTGCTGAACCTCAAGGGATGGCACGAGGCCGTCAAACGTTCGCTGGGTTGGGCGAAGGACTGACGACCGCCTAAAATGAATAATAAAGTGTGTTGAAGGAAGGTCCTCTTTTTGAAAGAGAAGATTCGTAAGCTGTTTTCCAACGTCTGGACGATTCCGAACGTCCTGACCATCATCCGGATGCTGCTGATTCCGGTGTTTGTGGTGCTGTTCTTCCACGAGGAAGAGATCAAGGTTGCTTCACTGTGCGTGTTCTGCGCGGCAAGCCTGACGGACATGCTGGACGGATATCTGGCGCGGAAGCTGAACCAGATTACCGACTTCGGCAAGCTGTTTGATCCACTGGCGGACAAGCTGATGGTGCTGACGGCAATGGTATGCCAGACATTCTGGGGTCCGCTGCCGCTGGTTGCGGTGATCATCGTGGCGGCCAAGGAGCTGCTGATGGTCCTGGGCGGCGTGTTCATGCTGAGCAAGGACGTGGTTGTGTACAGCAATTACTTCGGCAAGTCAGCGCAGGTGGGCTTTATTGCCTCCCTGGTGCTGTCATTCTTCCACAAGGCGTTTGTGGAAGGAAATATTATGCTGTGGGGTATGACACCGGACATTCTGCTGCTGTGGATTACGGTGGCGCTGGCGATTGTCGCCATGGTGGTTTACGCGGCAGAGGCAATGAAAACGATCAGGAATAACGGGAAGGAATAAACAATGAGAGCAGACGGAAGAAAACCGGACGAGAAGCGCCCGATCAGCATTGAAACAGATTTTGTACGCACGGCCTACGGCAGCTGCCTGATTGCCACGGGGAATACCCGGGTAATCTGCACAGCCAGCGTGGAAGAAGCGGTACCGCCCTTCCTGAAGGGTAAGGGCCAGGGCTGGGTGACGGCGGAATACGCAATGCTGCCGGCATCCACCACGGAACGGAAAAAGCGGGATGGCATCAAAAAGGATGGCCGGAGCGTGGAAATTCAGCGGCTGATCGGCCGGGCACTGCGTCAGGCTGTGGACCTGAAGGCGCTGGGTGAACGGACGATTACGCTGGACTGCGACGTGCTGGAAGCGGACGGCGGTACCCGTACAGCGTCCATTACCGGCGCCATGGTGGCGCTGACCTGCGCGGCTGAGCGGCTGGTCCGTGAAAAGAAACTGCCCATCAGCCCCATCATCCATCAGGTGGCGGCTATCAGCGCGGGCGTGATTGACGACGAACCGTGCCTGGACCTGTGCTATCAGGAAGACAGCCATGCCCAGGTGGATATGAACTTTGTCATGAATGAAAAGGGCGAGTTCATTGAACTGCAGGGAACCGGCGAAGGCCGCGCCTTTACCAAGAAGGAACTGGATACGATCATGGAGTACGGCGCCAAGGGCATCCGGGAGCTGATGGACGCCCAGCGGGAAGCCCTCGGAGACCGGGCTGCCTATATCGCGCCCAAGCCCCTGCTGCTGGTGGCCACGGGCAATGAGCACAAGCTGCGGGAACTGCAGGAGATGTTCAAGGACTTCTACACTCTGGCCCCGATGACTTCTGTCGGTTTCTTCGGACCGATTGAAGAGAATGCCAATACCTTCGCCGGCAATGCCGCCATCAAGGCGGAAGCGGTGTGTGAAGCGACCGGCCTGCCTGCCATCGGTGATGACAGCGGCCTGGAAGTGGACGCGCTGGACGGTGAACCGGGTGTTTATTCCGCACGGTATGCCGGAGAACATGGAGACGATGAGGCGAACAACGATCTGCTCCTGAGCCGGATGGAAGGCAAGGATGACCGTTCCGCAGCCTTCAAGTGCGCGCTGGCCCTGAAGATTCCGGGCAAAGAAACGATCATCGCCGAGGGTAGCTGCCCCGGAACGATCCTGACGGAACGCAGGGGTACCGGCGGCTTCGGCTACGACCCGTTGTTCCTCTATGAGCCCATGAACAAAACCTACGCGGAAATGAACGCGGAGGAAAAGAACCAGATCAGTCACCGCTCCCGTGCGGCAGAGATGATGCGCAGCATCATGTCCCAGCTGCTGACAAAAGAGTAATAATCCAATACAAACGATACGGGATGGCTTCCGGAAACGGAAAGTCATCCTTTTTTACTTTTGGAAACAACTGGAAGAAAAATGAAAAAAGTGAGCAGAAAATGTGCAAAACGGATTGAAATGTACGATCAAAAATGAGATAATAAATCCACATTTGCAGCCATGGGTACAGAATAAGATATTATGCAATTGTGAATCCAGATCTATTCTGAGTCAAAATAATATCTTGCACATTTCTACGTTGGAGGAACAAGTTCATGAAAAAGTACTGTTTGTTTATCGCTGTGATTATTGCGACGCTATGCTTTGCATTTGCCACGCATGCGGAAAGTGAGGAACTGGATGTTACAACAGTATTTGACAAAGAAGAATATGATATAGGGACAGAAGTGACAGCGACCTATAAAATAAGTGGCGGTAGCGGGATATATACGAGAGGGGAATATATTTGCTATATCATAGATAATGCTAAACGTAAGAATGTGTTGGTTGGTGAACTTAATACTGAAACGAAAACCGGGACAATAAAATTTACACCTGAATCCGGAGATTACATATACATTCTTTATACAGTGTTTGACAGTAATGGTAGTTCTACAACAATTGGGAGCAAGTCAATCAAGCTGAATGGGACACCATCTTTTGATCCAATATGGGTAGATTCAGACTTCAGCAATAATCGATATCTGGACGATGAGTTGACTGTGACTTATCAGATCAAAGGAGGCAGTGGAACATATACAAAAGGAACATATATTTGTTACAGCCTGGATCGGAATGAGGTTCGTAAGAAAGTTGCATCCGGCAATCTGGATATAATCAATAAAAACGGCAAAATTTATTTTACAGTTCCTTCAGGGAATGATGTAAATGGAGCATATCTTGAGTTCTTTATTACAGATTCAGAAGGACGTTCTGAATCCATTGACAGCTATAGAGTTGCTCTGGAGAATGTACCTGTTATAATCCATACAACATTTGATAAATACACCTATGCTGTGGGTAATGAAATAACAGCGACTTGGAATATTACCAAAACAAGTGCAACATGCACAAGAATAGATTACATCTGTTATACAAACGATGATGAAACATATTCCAGTAATTTAGTACAGTGCGGGAAGCTGGATTTAACAAAGACAAAAGGAACTATCAAATTTACGCCTGAAACAGGAAGCCAGGCTTATGTTTTATATATGATTTATGATACAAGCCATACTACGGATTATCAAAACAGCGATATGGTAGAACTGACCGGGGGAATACAAGCAGGTGAGGGACCTTTTTCGGTCGGTATAACATTTAACTGTGATGAATACAATCTGGGTTCAGAAATGTCAATTTTTTATGAAATATACGGGACGGAAGGATTGTACACAAGTTGTGAATATGAATGGTATGTCATTGACCAGAATTATTCATATATAAAAGCATCTTCCGGCACTCTGGATTTTTCACAAAAGAAAGGGTATCTGAAGTTTACACCAAGGACAGGAATCAAAGCGTTTGTTCGATGCGTTTTGCATGGGCCTGATGGTCGAACGACGATAAAAGACAGTGCCGTAATCGATTTAATTGGAACTCCTGAACCGACTGAATCTGTCAATCCGACCAGTCCAGTTCATCCGACTATCTCGCCTACTCCTGCACCTATCAATGATCCTACCCCAACACCCAAACCCAATATCAAACCAACACCAGAACCTGAACCGGCAGACAAGGTTGAGGCTTTTGTGGCGCGCTGCTACAGCATTATCCTGGGCCGTGAGCCTGACGCAGGCGGAATGAAGACCTGGTATAATGAACTGATTTCCGGCAGGAAGGCGGCTTCCGAAATCATCGATAATTTTGTCAGGAGCCAGGAATTCATAGGTAAGAACTACAGTAATGCAGATGCGGTTGAGATCCTGTACAAGGCAATGCTGGGCCGCGGATCTGATCCGGCAGGCAAGGCTGACTGGGTCGGAAAATTGGATGCAGGCCATCCTTTTGCGGTGGTTATCAATGGTTTTTGTGGATCAAAGGAATTCAAGGAAATCTGTGACACCTACGGGATTATGCCAGGATCTGTGAGCATGGAGCAGGGCAGTGAATCAGATCAGCAGATCCGAGCATTTGTGACCCGGTGCTACAAGATTATCCTGGGACGGGATCCTGACGGGGAAGGAATGAATACCTGGTTCAATGAATTGAAGTCCCGCCGGAGAGCCGCTGCGGAAATCATTGAACAGTTTGTGTACAGTCAGGAGTTCCAGAACAAGAAATACAGCAATCCGGACGCGGTGGAGATCCTGTATAAGGCGATGCTGGGCCGCGGTTCAGATCCGGCAGGTAAGGCTGACTGGGTTGCGAAACTGAACAACGGACAGCCGCTGACAGCAATCATTAACGGCTTCTGCGGATCCATGGAATTTGGTGCGATTTGCGACGCCTATGGCATTACGCCAGGATCTGTACAGGTACAGCAGCTGAGCAGCCAGCCTCTCGTTGAGGAAGAACCGGTGGCAAAGCAGACAGTGACGAAAACAGAGAACAACGTCACCAAGGTGGAAATCGTCAATCCTTCCGATACGGAAAACGCACAGCTGGGAACGGCTGTACAGGCGATCTACATCAACGAAGAGAAGGCAAAGGAATTCATCGGCCGGTGCTACCGGTGCATTCTGAGCAGGGAAGCGAGTCCCGCAGAACTGGACAGCTGGATCAGTCAGATGCTGAACGGAACGAAGACGGCAGACCAGATTGCCCGCGGGTTCCTGTTCTCCGGTGAGTTCAAGGACAAGAACGTC
>JAFRQX010000024.1 GCA_017428385.1 Clostridia bacterium
TGCTGGCTGACGGCAAGATCATCGACACTGTCACGCTGAGCGAGGAGAACGAGTGGAGCTACAGCTGGACGAAGCTTGACAAGAAGGCTGCAGGCGTCGATATCAACTACACGGTAACCGAAAACGCGGTGGACAAGTACAACACGAAGATCGAGAAGACCGCTGCAAACAGCTTCAGCTACACCGTGACCAACAGCCACACCACTGAAGAGACTGACGTGGATGTGAAGAAGGTCTGGAACGATAAGAACAACCAGGATGGCTACCGTCCGGACGACGTAACAGTGAACCTGCTGGCTGACGGCAAGATCATCGACACCGTCACGCTGAACGAAGAGAACGAGTGGAGCTACAGCTGGACGAAGCTGGACAAGAAGGCAGCTGGTGTCGACATCGACTACACAGTGACCGAGAACGCGGTGGATAAGTACACCACGCAGATCACCAAGGCAGCCGACGGTACCTTCACCTACACGATCACGAACAGTCATACGACTGAGGAAACCGACGTGAAGGTGAAGAAGGTCTGGGACGACAAGGACAACCAGGATGGCTACCGCCCGGATGACGTGACAGTGAAGCTGCTGGCGAACGGTGAGGAGACCGGCAAGACGGTAACTCTGAGCGCCGAAAACAACTGGAGCTACAGCTGGACCAAGCTGGACAAGAAGGCCGGCGGTAATGACATCGACTACACAGTGACCGAAAACGCGGTGGCTGAGTATACAGCGAACATCACCAAGGCCGCGGACGGAACCTTCACCTACACGGTAACGAATACCCACAAGATTGAGGAGACCGAAGTCAAGGTCCTGAAGGTCTGGGAAGATGCGGATGACCAGGACGGCTACCGTCCGGAAGACGTAACGGTGAACCTGCTGGCGGACGGCAAGGCAACCGGCAAGACCGTCAAGCTGAGCGCTGCCAACAACTGGAGCGAAGGCTGGGACAAGCTGGACAAGAAGGCCAACGGTCAGGACATCGACTACACGATCACTGAGGACGAGGTGGAAGAATACACCGCGGAGATCGTGAAGGCTGAAGACGGAACGTTCACCTACACGCTGACCAACAACCACACCACAGAAGAGACAGAAGCGACAGTCAAGAAGGTCTGGATTCTGGAAGAGAAGGAAATAAAGAATCCGCCGGAAAGCCTGACTGTGAAGCTGCTGGCTGATGATGTTGAAACCGGCAAGAGCGTTACACTGAACGCCGGGAACAACTGGAACGCGACGATTGACCACCTGCCGAAGTACAGAGATCACGGTACAGAGATCGAATACACCTGGACTGAAGTCGACCTGCCGGAAGGCTTTGAGCTGACTGACACGTCCAAGGACGGCACGGTCACGACGCTGACGAACACGTACACGGTGAAGCCCACCGAGCTGCCGCTTGAAGCGACGAAGATCCTGACGGGCCGTATGTGGACCGAAGAGGACAACTTCGAATTCACGCTGGCTGCGGATGAGCACAATCCGGAAGGCGCGGTACTGCCGGGAACGACAGTCAAGACTGCGGATATTACCAACAAGACTGTCACCTTCGACAATATCGTGTTCAACAAGTACGGAACCTTCAAGTTCACGATCACTGAAACCGAAGGCAATATCAAGGGTGTTACCTACGATACAGAGCCGAAGGAATTCACCGTTGTGATCAAGGATGACGGAGTTGGCAAACTGTATGTTGACAGCGTTACCAACGACGCATACGTTGAGATCAAGAATCCGTATGAATCCTGCGGTGAAATCCAGTTCTTCGCGAAGAAGATCCTGATCGGACGTGACCTGACAGAAGGCATGTACACCTTCGCGTTGAAGGATGAAGGCGGCAATACGCTGCAGACCGCATCCTGCGATGCTGAAGGCAAGGTGGCATTCGAGCCGATCACCTACACCGAAGCGGATATGGTGGTTGACGGCCAGATCGTGACCGAACGGAAGTACACCTACACTATCAGCGAAGTGAAGCCCGAAGGCGATGAACTTGACAAGACGGTCATCTATGACGGCACTGTTAAGGAAATCACGGTAACACTGAAGGATGATCAGGAAGGTACAATCACCACTGATCCGGAAACCGGAGATCTGGGTATTACCTTCATCAACACAGTGGTGAAGATCCAGAAGACGGATGTCTCCACCGGTGAAGAACTGAACGGAGCACACCTCAGGATTCTGGACAAGACCGGCGCTGTGGTCGATGAATGGGATTCCGAAACCGGTAAGCCGCATGAAGCGGAAAACCTGAAGATCGATGAAGAGTACACCCTGACTGAGACCATCGTTCCGAAGGATTACGCCTTCACGGCTGATGCAACCTTCAGCGTTGACAAGGAAGGCAGAATTACGACCAGCGGACTGAAGGCACGCGAAGACGGTGTGCTGCTGCTGGAAGACAAGCTGGCAGAGAAGCCTGAGTTTGAGAAGAAGATTAAGGACACGAACGATACGACAGGTGAGACCAGCGACTGGCAGGACAGCGCCGACTATGACATTGGCGACGCTGTACCGTACAGGCTGCAGGCGACCCTGGCGGATAACGTGACCGACTATCTGAAGTACCACATCACCTTCCACGACATCATGGATGAAGGCCTGACCTTCAACGGAATCGACAAGGTGACAGTGAACGGAACAGAAGTGACGGCTGACAGCTATACGCTGGAATCCGGCGAACATGGCTTCGACCTGACGATGAACTGGGGCGACGGTGAGACAAAGATCACTGATGCCAGCCTGAACAAGGCGGCCATCGAAGTGCTCTTCACCGCAACCCTGAATGAGCGTGCAGCCCTGGGTGCTGAAGGCAACGTCAACACCGGCAAGCTGGAATACAGCTGCAACCCGAATGTTGACCAGGACGGCAAACCCAGCGAAGAAACCGAAGAAACCAAGGAAGATTCGGTCATCGCCTTCACCTACAAGGTTGAAGTGAACAAGCTGAGCGAGACCGGAGCACCTCTGGCAGGCGCGGAATTCACGCTGGAGAAGAAGATTGAAGGCGACAAGCTGACGCTGATTGACTGCATCAAGGCTGACAGCGGCGACATGTTCACCTTCAAGGGACTGGATGACGGCACCTATATCCTGACGGAAACCAAGAAGCCCGAAGGATACCAGGGCATCGATCCGATCGAATTCACAGTGACAGCGGATCACACGATCGTCTGGGAAGGCGAGGCACGGGATACCATCCTGACCAAGCTGACCGGCAACGTGATTACAGGCGAGATTGAATTCACTGAAGACACCGGCATTGGCAGCCTGGTGACCTCCGTGAAGAATGTGCCCGAACCCACATCCGCGGCAGTGAAGAAGATCTGGAAGGATGCTGAGAACCGCGACGGCCTGCGGCCGCTGTCCCTGCGCATTGAACTGCTGGCTGACGGTGAAGGCACCGGCAAGTTCGCTGTGCTGGATTCCTCCAATAACTGGACGGCTATGATCAATAACCTGCCGAAGATGAACAACGGCAAGGCAATTGAGTACAGCTGGAAGGAACCTGCAGTCTTCGGCTACACGCTGACGGGCAGCCAGAAGAACGGCATCCTGACCACGCTGACGAACACCCACGGCCCGGATGAGACCGAGGTGAATGTACGCAAGGTCTGGGTTGACAGGAATGACGCGGCAGGCAAGCGGCCCGAGAGCATCACAGTGCAGCTGTATGCTGACGGACAGGCTGCCGGCGCGGCGGTCAAGCTGGATGCTTCCAACAACTGGAGCTACAGCTGGACGAAGCTGGCCAAGAACGCCAATGAGGCGGGCATGACCAGGGAAATCAAGTACACGGTTGCTGAAACCGAAATTCCGGAAGGCTATATCGCCAAGACCGCCGGAAATGCCTCCACGGGTTATGTGATTACCAATACCTTCGAGACCGGCAAGCTGATCATTGAGAAGGAATTTGAAATCGAGCCCTGGGAGCCCATCGGTCCGGATGACAGCCCGATGGACATCCCGGTTATCAAGACCTGGAACGATAACAACAACAAGGACGGCAACAGGCCCGGTGCCGTGACGGTGAGACTGCTGGCGGACGGCGTTGAAGTCGCCACCGCGCAGCTGGCCGAATCGAACGGCTGGAAGACGGTGTTCACCGGACTTCCGAGGCTGACGGCCGAGAAGCAGAAGATTGTGTACACCATTACCGAGGATCCGGTTGAATGGTACGAGGCGGAGATTCACGGATTCAACATCCGTAACAACTACAAGCCCGAACTTACCAGCGTAACGGTCCGGAAGGAATGGGACGACAACAACAATGACCAGAAACTGAGACCGGAAAGCATTGTGATGACGCTGAACAACGGTATGACAGTCCTGCTGAACGCAGGAAACAACTGGACCGCGACGATCAGCGATCTGCCGACCAGAGTGAACGGGCAGCCTGCCACATACACCTGGACGGAGCAGAAGGTGCTGAACTACGGCCTGACCAGTGTGGTAACGGAAGGTAACACAACCACCTTCACGAATACCCTCTGGAAGCGTCCTGAAACACCTCCGACGGAAGGTAAGAAGCCGAAGACCACCGGCGAAACCGTAACCTTCGAAGAATACAAGACGCCTCTGGGAGTTGAATCCATCATCAACCACGTTGGTGACTGCTTCGACTAATCAAAACCAAGGTTCTGCGGGCCGGCTGAAAAGCCGGCCCGCTTTCTGTTTCAAAGCAGAAGGAGAACAGGAAAACACAGGGAATGTTGCTTGACAGGGTAAAACCACAAGAATATAATAGTTTTTAGTGATTAACCACTATATTTTGTGGATAGAGAGGAAAATGCATATGAAATACCTTCTTGGGATCGACCTGGGAACATCCGGCACAAAAACAGTTTTGTTCGATCAGAACGGTAAGGGTATCTGCTCCGCAACCGTGGAGTATCCGATGTACCAGCCGCAGAACGGCTGGGCGGAACAGGATCCCAAGGACTGGTATAATGCCGCGGTCAGCACGATCCGTACAGTGCTTGAGAAGAGCGGCGTTGACAAGGAAGACGTGGTTTCCATGGGCATCAGCGGCCAGATGCACGGCCTTGTGATGCTGGATGAAAAAGACGAAGTGATCCGGCCTTCCATCATCTGGTGCGACCAGCGGACGGCCAAGGAATGTGAAGAGATTACCGCCAAGGTTGGATATGAAAACCTGATCCGGATTACCGCGAATCCCGCCCTGCCCGGATTCACCCTTTCCAAGCTGATCTGGGTGCGGAACCATGAACCGGAAAACTACGCGAAGTGCAAGCATGTGCTGCTGCCCAAAGACTACGTCCGGTTTATGCTGACCGGTGATTTTGCCACAGAGGTTTCCGACGCCAGCGGTATGCAGATGCTGGACGTGCCGAACCGCTGCTGGAGCGACGAACTGCTTGGCATCCTGGACATTGATAAGAACATGCTGGCCAAGGTTTATGAGAGCTGTGAAGTGACCGGCCATATCTCCGCCAAGGCGGCTGAACTAACCGGACTGAGCGAGAAGACCCTGGTAGTCGGCGGCGCCGGAGACAACGCTGCCGCAGCTGTGGGTACCGGTGTTGTGGAAGACGGAAAGGCCTTCACGACCATCGGCACAAGCGGCGTGGTGTTTGCCCATACAGACAAACTGGCGATTGACCCCAAGGGCCGTGTGCACACCTTCTGCTGCGCGGTGCCCGGCGCATGGCATGTGATGGGTGTTACCCAGGCTGCCGGCCTGAGCCTGAAGTGGTTCCGCGACAACTTCTGCGGAGCTGAAAAGATTGCCGCGGAAGCTATGGGTGTTGACACTTACGAACTGACGAACCAGGAAGCGGCCCAGAGCCCCATCGGCGCCAACAAGCTGATCTATGCGCCGTATCTGATGGGCGAGCGGACCCCGCACCTGGACAGCGACTGCCGCGGTATCTTTTTCGGCCTGAGCGCTATGCATCAGCGCCGGGACCTGCTGCGCGCGGTTATGGAAGGCGTTACCTACAGCCTGAACGACTGCCTGGGCGTGCTGGCCGGAATGGGTGTTGCGCCTGAAACGATGCTGGCCTGCGGCGGCGGCGGAAAGAGCCCCCTCTGGCGCCAGATGCTGGCAGACGTGATGAACTGCCCCGTGGCTACCACCATCAATACGGAAGGACCTGCCCTGGGCGTGGCCATCCTGGCGGGCGTTGGCGCAGGACTGTACGGCAGCGTACAGGAAGCCTGCAGGGCGATGATCAAAGTCAATCCCGCACAGAATCCGATTGCTGAGAACGTGCCGAAATACGCGAAAGTGTATGAAGTGTTCAAGAAGCTGTACACAGCCAACAAGGAACTGTACAAGGATCTGGGAACGCTGGAATAATGCACAATGCATAATGCATAATGACCCAAGAGACGACGTATACGGAGGAGTAGCGTATGAAGTGCCAGTATTGCAGCTGCCTGGACAGTAAAGTTATAGACTCCCGGCCGACGGATGACGGAAACAGCATCCGGCGCAGGAGAGAATGTACAAACTGCGGCAGAAGATTCACAACCTATGAAAAGGTTGAACTCAGTCCTCTGTTTGTGGTAAAGCGGGACGGCCGCCGGGAAAGTTTCGACAGCCGGAAGATCAAGGCAGGCATCCTGCATGCCTGCGACAAGCTGCCCGTAAGTATGCAGCAGATCGACGAGATTGTGACCCGGGTTGAACAGAAAGCCTATGCCACGATGGACGGAGAAATCGGTTCTGAAAAGATCGGCGATATGGTTATGTCTGAACTGAAGAACCTGAACGACGTTGCCTATGTGCGTTTCGCGGCAGTATACCGGAAGTTCACCGACGTGGGCACATTCATGAACGAGCTGAAGAAGCTTGTTGATGAGAAAATGTAATTGGACAGGAGGAAACAAACATGATTTTCAGCTGGATTATCAAGATTGCACTGTGGGCGCTTGCAGGTTTCGCGGCCAGCAAGATCATGAAGGGAAGACCTGACGGACTGCTCAGCAACATCCTGCTGGGCCTGGTCGGCGGCGTTGTGGGCAACCTGCTGTTCAGCCTGATCGGTCTTGACTCCATCAACGGAGTCGGAAACATCATCGTTTCCGTGATCGGTGCCTGTGCGGTCCTGTTCTGCGTTAAGAAGTTCGCGAAATAACAGACACAAACAAAAACCCCGCTGCATCACGCAGCGGGGTCTTTTATTGTCACAGGATTATTCATCATCCGCACGGAAGGCGTAGATGGTGGTGGTGTCATACTTTTCACCGGGACGAAGAATGGTGGTGCCGGGGAAGTTGGGATGATTGGGATCATCCGGGCAGTGCTGGGTTTCCAGGCAGAAGCCGGAATAATGGCCGTAATCAGCGCCTTCCTTGCCGCCCTTCATATCCAGAGTGCAGGCGGTATAGAGCTGAATGGCAGGCTGGTCGGTCAGCACTTCCATGTAGCGGCCGGATTCTTCATGATAAACGCTGGCAGCGGCGCCCATGGCTTCGCCCTTGCGGAGAACGAAGTTGTGATCGTAACCGCCGGCGGGAATCATCTGGGGGCAGGTTTCGTAAACTTCGAGTCCTTCTTCCAGCAGCAGTCCGTCCCGGAGATCCAGGGGCGTTCCGACAACGGGCATAAAATCGCCGGTGGGGATCAGGCCGTTATCCACCTTGGTGATGACATCTGCATCGATGGCAACCTCATGATCCTTGACGGTGCCGTGCTTGTGGCCGCCCAGGTTGAAGTAGGTGTGGTTGGTCAGGTTGCAGAGGGTGGGCTTATCCGTGGTGGCTTCATACCGGATGATCAGATCGCACATGTCATTCCAGGTGAAGGTTACGGTAACGTCCAGATTGCCGGGATAGTTTTCCTCACCATCGGGAGAAACGCGGTGGAAGGAGACGGAATCCTCATGCTCTCCTTCTTTGGGAGTGCCGGTCCAGAAATGAGCGGCGAAGCCGACGTTTCCGCCGTGCAGATGGTTTTTACCATTGTCATTGAGGGCAACCTGGTACTGAACGCCGTCGATGGAGAATTTGCCGGCTCCGATGCGGTTGCCGTAGCGGCCGACTGTATCGCCGAAGCAGCCGTGAGGCCCGATATAGCGATCCAGGGAGTCAAAACCGAGGGCAACATCATCCATATTGCCGCCGGCATCCGGAACGATAATGGAAGTGACAATGGCGCCCCACTCCATAACAGTGACAGAAGCGCCCATGCTGTTGGTCATGGTAAACTTATGGACATCTTTTCCTTTGGGGGATTTTCCCCAGACTTCCGTTTTGATGGACATAGCACGATTCCTCCCAGTTTTAATTCGATTGACCTTTTTCTCCGGGAAATGCTTTCACGTCAGTCTGAAATGATACAGACCGGCATGGAAACACTGACTGTATTCATACATGCCGGAGAAAAACGATTTTATTGATCAACATCCTCTTGTATTGTAAGGGTTTCAGGGGGATTGTCAAGAGCAGGACCGGTTTCCAGCGCGGAGAGCTTGCGCTGGATGGAACGGGATTTGGTAACGGCAGAATCAATGGATTCTCCGGCCTGATCCAGACGGCGGCGGGTATTTTCCAGCGTCTCCGCGAAACGGGTAAAGTCTTTTTTGATTTCACCCAGCAGAAGCCAGACTTCTCCGGAACGCTTTTCAATGGCCAGCGTGCGGAAGCCCATTTGCAGGGCGTTGAGCATGGCGGAGAAGGTGCCGGGACCCGCAATAACGATGCGGTGATCCCGCTGCAGGGTTTCGACCAGTTCCGGCGTCTGAAGCGCTTCGGAATACAGGCCTTCCACAGGCAGGAACATGATGGCAAAATCCGTGGTATGAGGCGGGGAAATATACTTTTCGGAGATTTTTTTCGCTTCCTGCTTCAGGCGTTGGATGAGCGCCTTCCGGGCAGCTTCAGCTCCGGCAGCATCGCCCTGCTGGGCGGCATCTGTCAGGCGGATATAGTCCTCCTGGGGGAACTTGCTGTCCACTGGCAGATACACCGTATTTCCACTCTGATCCGGCAGGCAGACCGCAAACTCGACCCGTTCGGCTGAGCCGGGAACAACGGCGACGTTTTCCTCATACTGGCCGGGAGCCAGTGTCTGGCGGATCAGATTGCCCAGCTGCATTTCACCCCAGATGCCCCGGGTTTTGACGTTGGTGAGGACCTTTTTCAGATCACCGACACCGGAGGCCAGGGTATGCATTTCGCCGAGCCCTTTATAGACGGACTCAAGACGCTCACTGACCTGGGCAAATGACTGATCCAGCTTCTTATCCAGGCTTTCTGACAGGCGGTCATCCACGGTCTTGCGCATTTCAGTAAGCTGCCGTTCGTTTTCCAGGCGGAGATCATTGATCTTTTCCTCCTGGTTCCGGGTGGAAAGAAGAACCTGGCGCTGCATGCTTTCCAGCAATGTAGACTGACCCTGTCCCATCTGGGACAGGGTGGTCATAAGCGACTGATTGGCTTCATAAAGGGATTTTGCTGCCTCATCGTGCTGGGCATCAAGCTCATCCAGAAGACGGTTGCCAAGATTGACCAGGCCGTGTTCCTGGGTCATCCGGTCGCGTTCCTGTTTATGGTCAAGCGCAGACTGCCTGATCAAAAGGATAATCAGGAGAAGCAGGCAAAGAATAAGTAAAAGAGGCGTTATAAATTCGTAAGTCATTTTATCAAGGGATCCCTCGGCCAGGCTCGGGATGACAATGAAGGCATAGCCTTCATTGTGGCTGATGTGTGGAGACTCTTACCATGTTTGTGAGTTGACAAGATTACATGTCCCTTCTGCCTTCAAGGGCTTTATAGAGGGTGACTTCATCCGTATACTCCAGGTCGCCGCCGACAGGAACGCCGTGGGCAATCCGGGTACATTTGACATTCATGGGCTTGAGAAGGCGCGCAATATAGGTTGCGGTTGCTTCGCCCTCCACATCCGGATTGGTGGCGAGAATCACCTCGGACACTTCTTCCGTGCCGAGACGGGCAAGAAGCTCCCGGATGTGAATGTCGTCAGGACCGACGCCTTCCATGGGGGAAAGCGTTCCATGAAGCACGTGGTAAAGCCCGTGATACTCATGCATCCGCTCCAGCGCAGCTACATCCCGCGGATCACGAACCACGCAGATCTGACCGTTATGACGGGCGGGATCAGCACAGATCGGGCAGGCGTCGCCGGTAGAGTAGTTGCCGCAGGTTTCGCAGAAGCGTATGGCCTTGCGGCCCTCCCAGAGTGCGACGGAGAGGGCACGGACGTTTTCCTGCGGCTGAGAGGCCAGATGATAGGCCAGCCGCTGGGCCGTTTTAGGCCCGATGCCGGGCAGCTTGGCCAGCTCCATGGCCATGGCCGCAATAGGCTCAAACTGACTGCTCATCTCAGAACAGACCACCCATTCCGGGAGCCATGCGGTTCATCGCAGTTTCACGGGCTTCCTCGCCCTTGCGGAGGGCTTCATTCACCGCGGCCATTACCAGGTCCTGAAGCATTTCAATATCGTCCGGATCCACAACCTGGGGATCGATGGTGATGGCGGTCAGTTCGCGCTTGCCGCTGACTTTGACGGAAACCATTCCGCCGCCGGCAGTCGCTTCGTATTCAGCTTCGTCCAAGCGTTCCTGGGCTTCCTGCATCTGCTGCTGCATTTTCTGAGCCTGACGCATAAGCTGCTGCATGTTGGCGCCTCCGCCGAAGCCGCCGAAATTCTGTCTACCCATAATTGATGTACCTCCAAAATTAATTCATAATTCATAATGCATAATGCATAATGGTAACGGAATAAAGAGTATGGTGTTCCTGCCGGGTTAAGTTGCTTCCGGAGCGGAAGGCTCTTCGGGAACGGGAACGGCTGTAACGCCGGTGACGATGTCGTCAAGGATGGCCATGACGTAGGGCATTCCTTTGCCAGCACGGTTCTGGAGCAGAATATCGTCCCGGGAGAGCTTGCTGACCGGACTGCGGGCCTGGTAGACCAGGAGATCGCAGGGAAGATCACGGTTGATCCGGCTGACGTCGGCAATGCACTTGCCATTGGAACCATTCTTGTTGAAGTAGAAGCAGCGGACGCCCTTTCCGGCACGGTTCTGGGGTTCGAAATCAAGCTGGGGAATACGCTTAGCCCAGCCGCGTTCAGAGAAGATGACGATTTCATCGGTTTCCTCAAGCTGGCTGACCCAGAGTACTTCATCTCCGCTTTCTACGCTCATGCCCTTGACGCCTGTGGCAATCCGGCCCTGAACCGGAACGGTGGAGAGCGGGAAGCGGATGCTCATGCCGCCCCTTGTGATGAGCAGCAGATCGCCTTCATGCGCGGCGGGAAGAATGGTCAGGAGCGCGTCACCCTTCTTCAGGGACAGGCAAGGATACTTCCGGCTGCGGACATCATAGTCCACGGCTGCGGTACGCTTGATCATGCCGTTCTTTGTGATGAACAGGAAGTCCGGCAGTTCTTTCATCTTCGCTGAAGCGCAGGTCAGCATGAGAAGCGGCTGTTCATTCTCCTCGATGTCCATGAGTACACCGGAGAGCAGCTGGCCGCGGTCCTTCGGCTTGCATTCTGTGATCTTCCCGACATTGATGGGATAGCAGTTGCCCAGATTGGTGAAAATATAGAGGTTTTCCGCGGTGGTGGTCGGAAGCAGCCAGCGGGCGCTTTCCGCGAGGTTCTCTTCCGCGGTGGGAAGCGGGGAACGCTTCAGCAGGGCAGGAGAGACACGCTTGAGGTAACCGCCCTCTGTATAGACGATCACAGCATCTTCCGGTTCGGGTGTGTTGTCCGGCAGATCCACGGGAGCATCCTCGGGAACTTCCAGCGTGGTGCGGCGGTCATTGGCAAACTCTTCCGCAATGGCTTCCATTTCCTTACGGATGACTTCGTTCAGCTTCTTGCCGCTCTTCAGGATGCCTTCGAGACGGGCGATCAGCTTCAGGATGTCAGCGTATTCCTTCCGGAGTGCTTCCACTTCCAGATTGGTCAGACGCTGCAGGCGCATATCAAGGATGGCCTGGGCCTGGATCTCGGTGAGCGCGAACCGCTCCATGAGGCCGATACGGGCTTCCTTCGGGCTCTTGCTGGCACGGATCAGGGCAATGACCTCATCCAGATTGTCCAGGGCGATCATCAGGCCTTCCAGGACATGGGCGCGGGCTTTAGCCTGCTTCAGCTCATATTCCGTACGGCGGGTGACGACCTGCTTCTGGTAATCAATATAGCTGGCGATGAGTTCCTTCAGGCTCAATTGCTTCGGCTTGCCACCGACGATGGCAACCATGTTGACGCCGAAGGTGACCTGAAGATCGGAATACTTATACAGATAGGACAGGGTCCGCAGGGGATCCACATCACGCTTGAGTTCAATGACCGCCCGCATACCGGTACGGTCGCTTTCGTCCCGGATGTCATAGATGCCGCCGAGAGCCACTTTTTTATCCTCGCTCAGTTTCTGGATCTTCTCCAGCATGGCGGCCTTGTTGACCTGATAGGGAATCTCGGTAATGACGAGAAGCTTCCTTCCGGAAGGCCCGTCCTCGATATTGACCCGGGCGCGGAGGGTCAGCTTGCCTTTGCCGGTTTCATAACCGCGGCGGATCTCCTCGTTGCAGAGCAGCACGCCGCCGGTGGGAAAGTCCGGGCCGGGGAGAATCTTCATGAGTTCATCCAGGGAGATATCCGGATTCTCCATCTGGGCGATGACAGCACGGACAGCTTCACCCAGGTTGTGGGTGGGGATGTTGGTAGCCAGGCCGACGGCGATGCCGTTGGCACCGTTCACCAACAGATTCGGGAAACGGGCGGGCAGCATGTCCGGCTCTTTCAGGGTATCATCGAAGTTCAGGCGGAAAGGCACGGTATCCTTCTCGATATCCCGCAGCATTTCCATGGCCAGGGGCGTCATCCGGGCTTCTGTATAACGCATGGCAGCGGCGCCGTCACCGTCGATGGAACCGAAATTGCCATGACCGTCCACCATGGGGCAGCGCATGGAAAAGTCCTGTGCCATGTGAACCAGGGCGCCATAGACAGAAGAGTCACCATGGGGATGGTATTTACCGAGACAGTCACCGACGATACGGGCGCACTTGCGGTGCGGCTTGTCCGGCGTGGTGCCGAGTTCCATCATGGTGTAGAGGATACGGCGCTGAACGGGTTTCAGTCCGTCCTCGACCCGGGGAAGGGCACGCTCCAGGATAACATGTTCGGCATAGGGCATCATGCTGTTATGCATGACGTCTTCCATGTTGATATCAAGAATTCGGGAAGGATCGTCCTTGACGATAGGCTTTTCAGGTTCTTTACGCTTCGCCATGGTTTACTGCTCTCCTTCCTGCGTCTGCACGCTGTGGCCGTCCAGCTCCGCATCGAACGTATCTGTACGGTTAAAGTCAGCGTGTTCGCTGATGTAGTCGCGACGGGGTTCCACCTTGTCTCCCATCAGGACGGTGGTGAGCCGGTCCGCCAGGGCAGCATCCTCAATGCCCACGCGCATGAGCTTGCGCTGGGACGGATCCATGGTGGTTTCCCAAAGCTGTTCGGGATTCATTTCACCCAGACCTTTGTACCGCTGCAGGGTGTAGCCCTTGCCCACGGTGCGGGTGGCCTTGGCCAGCTCTTTGTCATCATAAGCATAGATGACTTTCTGGCCCTTCTGGATCTTATAAAGCGGAGGCATACCGATGTATACGTGTCCGCCGGTGATCAGGTCTTTCATATAGCGGAAGAAGAAAGTGAGCAGGATTGCCCGGATATGGGCACCGTCCTGGTCCGCATCGGAAAGGATGATGACTTTGCCGTATTTGAGGTTGTCCAGGGTGAAGCCTTCATCAATACCGGTACCCAGGGCGGTGATGAGACTGCGGAACTCCTCGTTGGCGAGCACCTGATCCAGGTGCTTCTTTTCAACATTCAGGGGTTTGCCGCGGAGGGGAAGGATGGCCTGGAAACGGCGGTCCCGGCCCTGCTTGGCGCTGCCGCCTGCGGAATCACCTTCCACGATGAATAGCTCGTTATCCTCCCAGTGACGCCCGGTGCAGCTGGAGAGCTTACCGACCAGCGGAGCAGCCTCCAGCTGGCTGGCCTTACGGATGTTGTCACGGGTTTTGCGGGCGGCTTCCCGGGCCTGGGCGGCGCGGATGGCCTTGGAGACGATCGCGTTGGCGACTTCCTGGTTTTTCAGGTTGTCCAGCCAGTCCAGCAGCTGCTGGGTCACGATGGCTTCCACGGCGGGACGCACTTCACTGTTGCCGAGACGGCCTTTGGTCTGGCCTTCAAACTGGGGGTTCTTGACCATGGTGGTCAGGACGCAGGTGAGGCCTTCGCGGAAGTCTTCACCTGCCAGGTTGTTATCCTTTTCCTTCAACAGGCCGACGCGGCGGGCATAATCGTTGAAGCACTTGGTAAAGGCGGTTTTGAAACCGGCTTCGTGGGTGCCTCCTTCCGGTGTGTTGATGTTGTTGACATAAGAGAAGAGGCTTTCGGTGTAGCCGTCGGTATACTGGATGGCCGCGCGGCAGATAATCGAGTCACGCTTGCCTTCGATATAAATGATATCTTCCTGCAGGGCGTTTTTGCCCGCATTCAGGTAACGGACATAGTCGGAAATGCCTCCATCATAGCAGAAGACACGGGTACGGCTGTCTGCATCGGCAAGCCGCTCATCCGTGAAGGTGATGCGGATACCGCGGTTCAGGTATGCCAGCTCCTGCAGGCGGCGGGCTACCGTTTCCGTCTGGAAACGGACATCCTCAAAAATCTCATCGTCCGGGAGGAAACGAACCAGGGTGCCCTTTTTACGGGTGTTTCCCAGGACTTCGAGCGGGCCTTCAGGCTTGCCGGCATGGACTTTGCCGGTGGCGGGATCCGTCTGGCTGGTAAAGGCCATGCGGTAATGGGTCCAGTTGAGGAATACGTCGACGGTGAGCCACTTGCTCAGGGCGTTGACGACGCTGGCACCGACGCCGTGAAGACCGCCGGAATAGTCATAATTTTCACTGTTGAACTTACCGCCGGCATGCAGCACGGTGAAAATGACTTCAACACCGGGTTTGTGCATGGTCGGGTGTTCGTCCACCGGCATGCCGCGGCCGTTGTCATAGACGCTGGCGGAGCCGTCCTTGTGGAGCGTGACGGAGACCTCGGAAGCGAAGCCGTTGGCCGCTTCGTCGATTGCGTTGTCCACGATCTCCCACAGGAGATGGTGAAGGCCGCGGGAAGAAGTAGTGCCGATATACATGCCGGGGCGCATACGCACAGCCTCCAGGCCTTCCAGCACCTGGATATTACCGGCATTATAGGTTTGGGATGCCATGGGTTCACTCCTTTGGGGCTTCCATATGAAAGGCCCGAATGATGACAGTATATTATACCATAAAATGTGCCTGAAAAGAAAGGGGAACACAAGATTTTGTAACCGTTTGAACGGTTGCAAAACAATGAAATATGCGTCCGAATACGGACGCATGTGAAATATCGCTTCGCGATGTGAAATATTTGCCCGCGAAACGGACAAATATGGTTTTTTGTTTCATTTTTCTTCAAAATGGGAAAAATACGAGGGTGAAATTTATCAGATGCGTCGTTTATTCGTGACTTTGGGGGGGATATAATACGGCCAGGATGAGGGAGAACCGGAATCCTGATCTGCAGACCATACGGGAACAAAGGAGGGGTGCAAATCGTTTGAAAGAGTAGAACGCAACTGCCTCCGCTTCATGCGGCGCGGTTGACATGTATACGAAAAAAGGGGATAATATTTTCGTATACGATGAAGGAGGATGTGCTAATGAAGCGCATTTTGTGCATTATACTTGCCCTGGGAATTCTGGCCGGAACGGTGTCTTTTGCCATTGCGGAAGAAGATGATGAAGAAGGTCAGTTCACCGATGAAGAACTGCGGGCAATGGAAGAAGACGAGAATGAAGCCGAGAACTACGTCGAGGCTGTAGTACAGGGTGAAGTTTACCATGAAAAAACCCTGGAGGATTTTGATCTGAATTCTCCGGCGCTTTATAAGGCGAAAATGCGCTCGGATTTCAACGGAACCATCTACTCCGAGAAGTGGAAAACAAAGGAAGAAATTACCAACAAGATGAAGCTGGCGGACGCCAGGGGTAAAAAAGTGGACATCCTGTACGTCGGCCTGATCTGGTTCATCGTCCGCAAGGATAATGTGATCGGCTACGTGAGACGGCAGCAGATTGCCAAGAGTGATATTGAATCCGTTGATCCGGAAAATATCCCTCCTTTCAATGTGCAGAAGCACACCTATATTGCGAAGACAGCTACTACCTGCCACGTGCGGAAAAGCATGACGCCTTCCAAGGGGGAAGGTGACGACGGAAACAACTGGGTGATCCTGAATCCCGGTACGGAACTGAGTATCTGGCAGTTCTACAACGGCTGGGCTATGGTGAACTACTGGCGGGAATACGGCTACATTGATCCCAACGAACTGACGGATCTGATTCCCGTATCTCCCACGGATGAAGAACTGTTCCCGGACAGCCCGATTGCGGCTTATACCAGCTATTACAAGATGAACCAGGATTCGGTAAACAAGAGCCGTATCCATAACATCAAGACCGGATGCCAGTATATTTCCCAGGTGCTGCAGCCCGGAGAACGCCTGGACGCGAACAAGACCATGGGACCTTACCGGCCCGGCAAGGGTTACCAGGCGGCGCCTGTGATGACCAACGGAACCACAAAGCTGGGTTACGGCGGCGGAACCTGTCAGGTTTCCAGCACGCTGTACAACGTCCTGATCCAGCTGCCGGATATTGAGATCAATCACCGCAGACCCCACGGCGGTAACGGTGCATCCTATCTGCCGATTCACTGCGACGCGGCTGTGGGTAATCCGGAACTGAACCTGATTTTCACCAACCGGTATGATTTCCCGATTAAGATTTTGGGTACGTCCTACGATGACGGCGCCCTGCTGATGCGGATTTACCGGTATCACGGGGAAGAAACCACGGAAGCAAATTAAGTATTCTTAATCGATATTAAGGGGGAGAAAACATGAACAGCATACTATCCTTAGTTATGGTAATCGTGATGGCCTTCAGCTCCATCGGCGGAGCGACCGCAGTGCTGAATGAGCCTGTGTCCTTCGACGCGAAGATCAATGTGGACGCAGACGGGATTCTGGCCCTTGCCGGAACCGAAGTGACAGAAGAAACAAAGCAGACCCTTACCATTGTCAAGGATATTTTAGGCGCCCTGACCCTGAAGGGCGTCGCTGCAAAGGACAATGCCGAACTGGATCTGCTGGCCGGCGATGACGTAATGCTCTCTATCGGTGTAAAGAACGCCGAAGACGGCGGAATGCTCGCAGCTTCATCCCTGCTGGGCAGCCAGGTGATCTCTGTATCCGCTGAGACCGTGCAGGCGATCCAGCAGCAGGCGCAAGCATCCATGACCGAGGCTACCGCCGGACTGGGCAGCCTGGAGAACCTGGACAAGGAACAGGCTGCCAAGGACTTTGCCGAAATCGTTGAGAAGGCGATGAAGGCGTTTGAGGAAAAGAAGGGTGAAACCGAGACCGGTGATTTTACCGTGGATGATATGAAGTTTACGGCAAAGACGCCTGTCAACATGACTTATACAGAGTTCATGGAACTGGTGCTGAACAGCACGAAAGAACTGCTGGCCAAGGAATCCCTCCAGCCGATCGTACAGGCCGCAAGCAAGGACAAGGACCTGATCGCTGAAATCGACAAAGAGATTGAGAAGCTGAACAGCATGTCCGAAGAAGAAAAGCCGGAAGCGCAGTTCGCCCTCTACTCCAATGAAAACGAAGGCGGCTACTTTGTCTGCGATATGACCAAGGCTGCCAAGGAAGAAAACGACAAGGCGGAAACCATGCACGTCGGTATCGGCGGGGGCGAGGAACTGGTCAGGATCCGCTTCAGCTTTGAGCAGAACAAGGAAACCATGAGTATTGCCGCAGATGTCACGAAAGACAACACGGCAGACCTGAAGGCTCATGTGAACGCAAAGGACGGATCCGTTGCGGACATCAGCGTGACCTGCAATGCGGCCGGAAACCTGGACATGGCCTTTGATATCAACTCCAAGGACGCTGTTGCGAAGATCCTTGTGAAGACAGAAGCCGTGGAAGGCGAACGGACAAAGTACACCCTGGATGTGTTTATGAACAACGCTGAACAGCCCCTTGTGAACATCACAGGAACTGCCGGCAAGGGCGGAGAAACTGTTTCCGTATACGAGGGGGAAAACATCACCGTTCTGCCGTTTGAAGAGCTGATGAATGATACGGACGGCACCGCGAGCGGAAAGCTTCAGATGACATTGATGGCTGGCGTGCTGAAGTCGATCACCGTACTGACCAAGAACCTGCCTGAAGACACCGCGACCTGGCTGAACAAGCAGGTGATGCAGCAGATGATGCCCCAATCCATCAAAAAGACTGTACCCCAGGGCGAAACAGTGACTGCTGAATAAACCCATACAAAAAATCACCAGGAGGAGAGACAAGCACTCTCCTCCTTCTCTGTTCACAGAAAAGTGAATGGAGAAACTATGAGACAGGAAAAAATCGCAGGAAAAGAGAAATATATATAAATGTATGCTGCTGACCGACATATTGCCGGGAAAGAATCAACAGCAGAAACGGAGAGTAACAAAATGGATAAAATTGCAAGCTTCCAGGTGAATCACCTGAACCTGCTGCCGGGTCTTTATCTGTCCCGGACAGACGGACGGGGACAATGTACAGCTTCCACATTTGACCTGCGGGTTACCGCACCGAACCATGAACCGGTGATGGATACCCCGGCGATTCATACGATAGAGCATCTCGGGGCTACATTCCTCCGCAACAGCAGCAGGAAGGATGAAGTGATTTACTTCGGGCCTATGGGATGCAGAACCGGTTTTTACCTGGTGGTATTCGGGGAGCAAAGCGCGGAGGACGTTTATCCGCTGGTTCTGGAAATGTGCGACTTTATCCTCGGGTTTGAAGGAGAGATTCCCGGAGCAAAGCCGGAAGAATGCGGGAACTGGTCAGAGCAGAACCTGAACATGGCGAAATACTATATCAGGAGATACCGTGAGGATCTGATGATCCACAGGCGGCTGTCCTATCCCGGATAAAACAGGAACGCAGAAGCAGAGAGACAAAAGGGCGGAAGGGGAGTACAGACACAGATGAACGTGTACGGGAAAAGGATCAGGAGGATCCTGGCAATGCTGCTGTGCATTGTGTTTGTTTTCTGCCATTCGCTCGCCGAAGAAGGAACGGCAACGCCGACAGACCTGGCAGGAGAACCGTTTGAACGGACAGAGACTGTGGAAGGCGTGAAAATCACCGTCACAGTAAAGGACGGCGCTGAAGCGCCGGACGATGAACCCGTCATTGCAAAAGTGAATAACGCGGAATTCGCGCTGGCTGCAGAGGCGGTACTGGGCCTTGAACAGAATGAGAATACTGTTATCCGCCATATGATCTGCAGTATTACCCTCCGTGAAATGGGCGGAAGCGGCAAAATCAAACTGGAAAAACTGGGACTGACCGGTCTGCAGGAGCAATATCCTGACGGAACGGTCAACGTTTATGTGCTGCAGTATAACGGATCAGCACAGAACCTGCGGGAAAAGGCACGGGTGATCCCCGCTATCATCAAAACCGAACAGAACACAGCCACTTTTACCCTGACAGAGTCCGGCCTGTATGACGTTGTTACAGCGGTACGGATGCCTGAGAAAACAGCAACGGCAGAAGAAACAAGTGAAGAAGCAACCGAAGAAATTCCTGCCGGAGAACCGGAAGAAGCAGATGGACAGCAGACCGGGACAGATGAGGCTGATATGAAAGCGGAACCGGAGAAGCCGGCAGAGGAAAATCCTGCGCAGGAAACGCCTGCGGAGCAACCGGAGCAGGATGAACCTGCCGTGGATGAACCGACCCGGGAGGACAAACTTCCCGAAACTGGAGAACGTGAACCTGCGGCTGAACTGACCGTGGATGCACAGGCAGAACCGGAGTCTGTAAATGCAGAAAAATCCCAGGAAGCCGCAACGGAAATGAAAGAAACGCTTTCGGGTGCAGGCACGGAGGAAAAGGAGATCCTGTCGCAGGCAGCGGCAGAGGAAACGGATAAGGTGAAAGCCTTTGTGATCCGCTGCTATTGGCTGATCCTGGGACGGGAGCAGGATCAGGCAGGACTGGAAGACTGGACAAACAAACTGAAAAGCAAGAATGCAACCGCCGCCGAAATTATCCGGGGATTCCTCGGCAGCCAGGAGTTCATCCGGAAACATAAATCCTCCGAAGAACTGATAGAAATCCTGTACAGGACGATGCTGAACCGTCCGTCGGACGAATCGGGACGAAACAGCTGGAGCAAGCTGATTGCCGGCGGAGAGCCCCTGAACAAGCTGATCAACGGATTCAGCCAGTCTGTGGAATTCACGAAAATCTGTGAGAACTACGGCATCGAGGGAGGATCCCTTCCGGACGGAGAGGCAGCCGCGCCTGTCGCGTACAGCGAGAGGCTGATTGCATTTGTGACAAGATGCTACAGGGAAGCACTGAACCGGAAACCGGACGAAAAGGGCCTGGAATTCTGGTGCAATGAACTGACCCTGAAAGCAAAAACGTTCTCGGAAGTGGCGGCCGGTTTCGTTTTCTCTGATGAGATGAAAGGGAAGCAGCTGAGTGACGAGGCTTTTATCAAAATGCTGTACCGGCTGTATCTGGACCGGGAAGCGGAAGAGGCTGGACTGAACTTCTGGAAGAACCAGCTGAAGGGCGAAATGACACGGGAAGAGGTGAACGAAGGATTTGCCAACTCCCGGGAGTTTGCGGGTATCGTGGCAACATTTGATTCCGATGCCGGCGCGGAGCCTGAATACAGCTATATCCTTGTGCCGGAGGATACGGGCATCGTTGTCAACAACGGCGCAAAGGTGCAGATCCAGGTCAGTCCGCAGCTGGTGAAGACGGGAACCGCGCTGAAATGGCTGAGCAGTGATACGAAGATCTTCACGGTCAGTCAGGACGGAGAACTGACGGGCTGCTACCCCGGAAAAGCCAGGCTGAAAGTATATCTGCAGGACGGAAAGCTCCTTGAGGAAACGGACGTTACAGTCAAAGCCAACTACCGTGCGATTCTGTTTTCTGAATCCACCTTTGCCGGCGGCGTGATCCGCCGGAACCGCGGAGACGTCCGGCTGATGAAGAATATGCTTTCTTCTGTGACAGGACCGGACGGCGAAAATTACAAGCTGTATTCCTTTGACGACCTGACGGCCCGTGAGGTATACGAAAAAATCAACCAGCTCCTGGTTGCACCCTCCCGGGACGGAGACGTATCCATGTTCTTCTTCGCCTCTCACGGGGATTACAAGTCTACATCCAGGCAACTGGCCGGGCGCCTGTGGTGCAAAAACAAGCAAACCTGGCTGGAACTGCCGGAACTGGCGAAAACACTTGCTGCTGCCAAGGGAAAGGTCATCGTGATCCTTGAATCCTGCGGTCCCGGCGCGGCAACCAAGGAATGGGACGATGCAAAGCTGAGCACAGCGTCCTCTGAAGGAGAAACGTCTGTGGATGAAGAGGGCGACGCGCCGGATCTGTCTGAAATGTTTATCAGCGCTTTTGCCGCCGCGGATCCGGGACTGACAGTCTATGAGACAGACGAGTATGCGCTGAGCGGAGCCGGCGAAAACGACGGAGCCGGGCAGTACCCCCATGGAAATCAGTTCCTGACAGAAAAGTTTGCCGTGCTGACGGCTTCCGCGTACCTGCAGACATCCTACATGATGGGAGAGCATACCTATAACGTATTCCCGTACTGGCTGACGAAGGGTGTGGGAACAGCCGGTGCAATGCCCGCGGACATCGAGCATGGCAACGGAGACGGAAAGCTGACGCTGAATGAACTGTATCAGTATGTATATACGCATACCATCCACAGGCAGACCCCGCAGGTATATCCGAAAAACAGCGATTACGTATTATTCCTGAGAAAGTGAGAAAAGGCGGAGGCATCTGAATCCGCAGGAGTATGAAATGAAAAATGTGACCCAGCTGCCGGAGATCGGGAACCTTCCCGATCTTCTGCGCTTTGAAAACGGAGATGCTGTACAGACGCCGGAGGACTGGAACCGCAGGAGGGCGGAACTGATCAGCCTGTACTCGGAATATGTGTACGGATACATGCCGGATCAAGCAAAGGAAACTTTGGAATGGCAGCTGCGGGAAGATGTGGAAACAGGCGGAAAGCTGCTGACAATCATGATTTCCGCAGAAGGACGCAGCACGTCGTTTTCCGTGCTGGCAGGAATCCCGGAAGGCACAGCGCCGGAGGATGGTTTTCCTTTCTATGTTGAGTACTGGCCGTGGCATTATCAGAACTGGTTCACGAAGGAATGGGTGACCGGTTTTTCGGACAACTGCAGGTATGCCATGGAAAGAGGATATGCCTGCTTTCAGTATGACTGTTCCCAGGTGTCCGCAGACAACGAGACGCGGACCGGTGCGTTCTTCACCCTGTACCCTTACGCGGAGACGGATCCCAAGGAACAGCGGGGCGTACTGCTGGCATGGGCGTGGGGTGTGAGCAAGATTATTGACGCCCTGGAAGCCGGAGCGGGCCGGGAGCTGGGAATCAACCCGAGACTTTCACTGGTGGGCGGCGTATCCCGGTACGGGAAAAGCGCGGCGGTGGCCGGCGCCTGGGATGAGCGGATCCGCGTGACGATTCCATCCTGTTCAGGCGCGGGAGGCGTTGCGGTGTTCCGGACAGACAACCGTGGGAAAACCTATGATCTCACAAGTCTGGGCGGACCGGCACAATGGGAAAACGAATCAGTAAATGAACCGTTTCCCAACCTGCAGGGCGGAGAAGGATACTGGTTCTGCGGCAATTTCACAAGGCTCCTGTCAGCCCGGACGCTTCCGGTGGATCAGCATATGCTGTGCGCACTGGCGGCAGGGAAGAACCGCCACATAATCATTGTGACCGGCATTGTTTCAGAAGGATGGAACAATACGGAAGGACAGTGTCTGGCCTATGCCGCGTCCCAGCCGGTGTGGGATCTGCTGGGCTGCGGTGAACAGAACAATATGATCATTCACCTGGACGGACACGCCATCCTGCATTCCGACATGCAGGCGATCCTGGACTACTGCGACACCTGCCTGAAGGGGATCAGGACAGACAGTTTCAGGACTCTCGCGGATGGCATGCGGGGAAACCTGTTCCTGCAGTATAATCGGGACAGGCTGGATCCGTTCTTTGACCCGTATCTCAGATAAATATCCAGGGAAAAAACACAGAACAGGAGAAACTTATGAGCAGAAAGATGGCAGTTTATGAGCCGTTTCTGAAATCGGAACACAAGGAAACAATCCGCACGGCAGCGGTACAGCACGGTTTTGAGGTCAGGCTTGTGGATATACCGGAGAAGGACAGGGATTATCTGATGGAGTGCGAAGTGATCTTCGGCCAGCTGCCGGAGATCGCGCGCGAGTCTTCCACCCTGAAATGGATCTGCACACCGTTTGCGGGAGTGGACCAGTTCCTGAAACCGGATTCCTTTGCCAATCCGGAAGCGATGCTGTCCAATTCCTCCGGTGCGTACGGCGTGACGATCTCTGAACACATCATTATGATGCTGCTGGATATTCTGCGCAGGCAGCCGGAATACAGGCAGATTGTGGCCAGGCATGAATGGAGACGGGACCTGTTGGTCCGGTCTATCAAGGACGCCCGCATTACCCTGCTCGGCACGGGGAATATCGGACTGGAAACAGCCAGGAGACTGAAAGCGTTTCTGCCGGCCAGCGTGACTGGTGTAAACAGGAGCGGCATGAATCCCGACAACTGTTTCGACAGGATCCTGACGCAGGATCAGTGGGAAGAAGTGCTGCCGGAAACGGACGTGCTGATTATCTCCCTGCCCGGAACAAAGGAAGCATTCCACATGGTGGGCGAAAAGCAGCTCGCACAGCTGCCGGACGGCGCAGTGATTATCAATGTGGGACGTGGATCCGTGATCGATCAGGAGGCACTGATCAGGGAACTGAAGAACGGCCGCCTGCATGCCGGGCTGGACGTGTTCGAAAAGGAACCGCTGGCTGGGGACGATCCGGTATGGGACCTGCCGAACCTGCTCATTACGCCCCATACGGCAGGAAATATGACGCTGGAGCACACCGTGAACAGAATTGTTGAGATGTTTGTGGAGGATCTGGACCGATACTGCGCAGGGGGAACTCCTGTACGCCTGGTGGACAGAAACAGAGGGTACTGAGAAACCGGAGGATAAACAGAACGTGAATGACCGATATGTGATTATGCGGAATGGACAGGATACCGGCACAGGGCAAGAACTTTATCTTGACCAGATCCTGTGGGAACCGGACTGCGGCATCCGGGCAGGCGGAAGCATCCGCCATGACGAAGAGAGCCTTCTGGTGCATCTGTGGGCAAAGGAAAAGGATATCCGTGCAGAATACACCGCACCGCTTTCGCCTGTACACGAGGACAGCTGCCTGGAGTTTTTCTTTATGCCGGATGGAGAAGAGCGTTACCTGAACTTTGAAATCAATCCCAACGGATGCCTTCACATCGGCTTCGGCAGGGACAGAAATGACAGGGAACGGATTGCGCCGGAAGATCCGGCGGAACTTTTCAGCATTGGCACTTCACGGACCGCAGAGGGTTGGGAAACAAATTACCGGATTCCAGCCGCGTTCCTCCGGAAGTATTATCCGGGCTTTGCATTTTCCGGGATCCTGAGGGCAAACGTCTACAAGTGCGGGGACAAGACGGTCCATCCTCACTATCTGGCCTGGAAACCGGTCGGCACTTCCACACCGGATTATCACCGGCCGGAATGTTTCGGTGAAATGATATTCGGCTGAAAGTACTGAGAAAGAAACAGACGGGTGAATATGATGCGGTATGAAAGAAAAGAAAAAGAGCAGCTGCCGGTACTGGCAATCTGCTATGATTTTGATAAAACCCTGACGCCGGACGATATGCAGGCGCAGGGCTATATCCAGTCTGTGGGTTATAACGTGGACCAGTTCTGGGAAGAGACAAACATCCTGGCCCATGAACAGGAGATGGATTCCAACCTGGCCTATATGTACAAGATGGTGAAAGAGGCCGAGGGGAATCTGATCCTGAACCGTAAGGCCCTGATGGAATACGGGGCAAAGGTGAAAGTTTTTCCCGGCGTGAAAGAATGGTTTGAACGCATCCGGGAATACGGCAGGCAGCACGGCGTGCTGGTGGAGCACTATATTATTTCCTCCGGACTGAAGGAAATGATTGAAGGCACGGAAATGGCCAAGCAGGGAGCGTTTGAACGGATCTATGCCAGTTCTTTCTGCTACAATGACCGGGGCGTAGCCATCTGGCCGGCACAGGCGGTCAACTATACCAACAAGACACAGTTCCTTTTCCGCATTGAAAAAGGAACCCTGGACGTCAACGATCCGGCGGTGAATGATTATTATCCGCAGGACCGTATCAGGATTCCTTTCCGTAATATGATTTACATCGGGGACAGCGATACCGATATCCCCTGCATGAAGCTGGTGAATTCCTATGGCGGGCATGCCATCGGGGTCTATGATCCCGATACAGGCAATATGGAAAAAGTGAAGAAGATGATCCGGGAAGACCGGATCCGCTACTATTCACCGGCGGATTACACAGAGGGATCCGCATTGGATAAGCTGGTGAAGAAGATCATACTGAGAACTGCGGCCAACGAAGCGCTGGAAGCGGAACATATAACCTGTGCAGAAGAAACAGAGCTGCAGTAATCAGAAGAAACTCCAGTGGGAGAGCAGGAAGCCGGGAATGACCACGATCAGGAAGAAAGCCCAGCTGACCAGGGTGAAAACCTTGATGAACTTTCCGCCGTTTCCGGGGTATTCCCGGACATAGATGCGGTAGTTGATTACGGAAGCCAGGGAACCAATCAGGGAGCAGAGACCGGCGGTATCCGCACCGTAGATCAGCCCGGCGAAGTTTTCTGTGAAAGGATAAAGCACAATGCTGGCAGGGACATTGGAGATGACCTGGCTGACGCCGATGGCCCACCAGTATTCATATCCCGCCACAGCTTTTTTCAGTACTCCAGCGATTTCCTGATTGGCCGCGATGGAAGAAGAGAAAACAAAGAAACAAAGGAAAGTTACCAGCAGGACATAGTCCACTTTCAGCAGGATCTTCCAGTCCAGGATCAGCATACCGATCAGCACTACCGCCACGGCCCAGGGCCAGAGAGTGGTCCGGGTAACGATGACTGTCAGGATCAGGACAAACAAACAGACATAGCCAATACGACGCATTTTTCCGTCAGGGGTCCAGACCATCCGGTCAGCCCTGGCGGAAATTTCTTCTTTTGGATCTTTCCGGTAGAGCACGAAAACGAAAACGATCAGCAGCAGGGCGGACATTGCGCACAGCGGAAGCATGTGCAGCATGAAATGACCGGCGGATACACCGGCCTTCCCGTACAGGAACAGGTTCTGCGGACTGCCGAAAGGCATGAGGAGGGATCCGCGGATGGCCGCGATATTCTCCATGGAAATAACCGGAAGGATATACTTTTCCTTTCCGCCATCCCGGAAGAGCATGATGGTCAGTGGAACAAAGATGATCAGCGATACATCGTTGGTCACAAACATGGAACAGAAAAAGACGCCGAAAATCAGAAACAGGGACAGAGATGTCATCCGTTTCAGATTGGACGCCAGGCCAACCAGAGGACGCAGGACGTTTTCCTGCTTAAACCCTTCCAGAACGCACAGCATCATCAGGAGGGTACCGAGAGTATGCCAGTCGATATCATGGATCAGCTCCGCGGAGGGGGGAGTGATGATCAGCGCAATTCCAGCCGCCAGGAGAGACAACGTAAGCATCAGTTCCTTTTTCAGGAAGCTGAGGATTTTTTTCATTACCGTCATTCCTTTCTGTTTCGCGCCGCGCGGAAACCGCACTATTCTATCGAAAAACCGATCGGCCGTCAATCAGAAAGCTCAATACAATGAATAATGAATCCAGGATATGTGAAAGAATCATGTTACGGTGAAAATATATACGGCCAAACGAAAAAAGAACCGCAAAAGGACATTGGTAAATATTGACATAAAAAAAAGTGGTCATAGAATGGTAATATATTATAAAAAGAAAACGTTTCCCGGAATCCGGCAGGACGGAGGGAACACAATTTCACAGAACGGAGGGATTGTGTGAAGACCGGGCTATTCGCTGATTTATCGGAAGAAGACAAAGAGATAGCTGAATATGGCCTGAACCAGGGCATGGTGCTGATCGGGGGACAGGTGCTGGCGGCGATTGTCGGCTGGCTGCTGGGTATTCCGGGGCAGGCTGTTCTTTTCCTGGCACTGAGCTATATCCTGCGCGTTTTTGCAGGAGGATACCACGCAACGACGCCCGTGCGGTGCGGAGTCATATCAGCGGTTTCCATCCTGATATGCTTTCTTTGCATTAAATATATAACGCTTCCGCCGGTGCTCCTGCATGGACTGACGTTTGCAGCCGGGTTGTTCTTACTGCGCTTTGTACCGGTGGATACAGCAAACAAAAAGCTGGATGCAAAGGAAGAGCAGGCATATGGCCGCACAGCACGACGAATTGTGCTGGCGGAAATGAGCATTTATCTTTTTTCAGCCGTGCTGGGGTGGGAAACAGGAATACGCTGCGCGAGCGTTAGCCTGATCTTTATGGCGGTGAACATCGCCTTTGGTATAGCAAACAGAAAACGGAGGAGGGCAATGAACGATGATGAAAATACTGCTCTGTGATGATGACGAGCTGTTTGCTGAGGATCTGGAAAGAAAACTGGAACAGTATGAGATCAATCACCGGGATGAATTTGATATTCACGTGGTGAACCATGGGGAAGAAGCCCTGAAGCAGCTGAAGGAAGAGCAATGGGACGTGCTGTTTCTTGATATTGAAATGCCGAATATCAACGGCGTGGAAGTCGGTACGCGGGTAAGGGAGCAGCTGCAGAATTACGGGCTGAAGATTATCTACGTTTCCAGCCAGCGCGGCTACGCAATGGACCTGTTCAAGGTGGACACCTTTGATTTCCTGATTAAACCGGTGAAGTATGAAGAGCTTGAGGAAGTAATGGACAAGCTGATGAATACGCTGAACCGGAGCGGGGAAATGTTTGTTTACCGCAAGAAGGGACAGACCGCACGCTGCAAAATGGAGGATATCCTGTATTTTGAGAGCCAGCTGAAAAAGACAATTGTTGTGACACGGCAGAAGACAGATGAGTTTTATGCTTCTCTGAAGGATATCTATGAAGAACTGAAGGACAAGCGATTTTTCTACTGCCATAAGAGCATCCTGGTGAACTATGACCGGGTAGCTGAATTCCATTATGACAAGCTGGTTCTTGATAACGGTGAAGAACTGGAGATCAGCCAGGCTAAGCGGAAAGAAGTGCGCAAACTGAGCAGTGAGATGGGGATGGAACAATGAGCAATACGTTGATATACCTGATTACCGGTGCGCTAAACACCTTGTGTATTGCCCGGGTTTTTCGCCACAATGCCGCGGAAAGAGTTCCATTCCAAAGGGAAATAGCAGCCTATATTGCTTTTTATGCAGTGACATCCGCGGTGTTTCTCCTGTTCGGTATTCCGATGCTGAATATGCTGTTGAATATTGCGGGTATGATTCTGCTGAACCGGTTATATGAGAAAGCCCTGAAACGGAACATTATGATGGTGCTGGTGACGTATGTGGCTATGATACTGGCGGAACTGGCAGCTGTCTGGGCCAGCGGCTTTGTGCCGAATGGTATTTGGGAACGTCAGCAGGATAGTTTATCGCAGATGGGAATGATTATCCAGTGCGTGATATTGTCGCTGATTGTCCAGGTCCTGAAGCGGTTTAAAGGGGTGACCAGGAGCACAGAAGGAGACTGGGTCTGCTGGGCAGGCGTCATCCTGATGCAGTTTATGCTGATTGGTTTGATTGCCATGTTTGTCTTCAATTTTCATGGAGACGTGTTGGTCGCCGCGGTGCTGATGCTGGCGGTGGTTGACTATGTGGTGATCTACATCTATGACAGGCTGATTCTTTCTGAAGAGGAAAGGATCAGGAACCTGCTGCTGGTTGAACAGAAGGAAAGCTACGAGCGGGAAATGGAGATCCTGCTGGACAGCCGGAAGAAAATCCGTGGAATCTATCATGACATCAAGAATCACATCCTGATCCTGCGCTCTTACTCAGACCAGAAACGCTATCAGGACCTGGATGAATACCTGCACCGGATGCAGGAAGAAACGCAGGCAGCGGTTCCGCAGGTCTATACCGGGCAGCCTGCTGTGGACAGCATGCTGCATTATAAGATCAGCAGCGCGAAAGAGATCCCGATTGAGGTGGAAACCAGCATCCCTGAACAGCTGAAGATGGATGATTTCGATATTACCGTGATTCTGGGAAACCTGCTGGATAACGCAATCGAAGCCTGCGGAAAGCTGGAAAAGGAAAAGAGAAGAATACAACTGTCCATCAAGCTGGTTAAAAACCAGCTGTTTATCCGGACTGAGAACCCGTTTGAAGGCAAGCTGAAATGGCGGGGGAGCAGGCTCCTGACGCAGAAGGCGGATGAGAACAATCACGGCATCGGCCTGGAGAACGTGAAGCGTGTTGTGGAAAAGTATCACGGGACACTGGAAATGAATGCTGAAGACCAGATTTTCAGGACAAAAATACTGCTTTATCTTGGATGATGGCAATAAAACGTTGGATTGTGGCAATAATCGCCACAATCTTTTTTTTGTCGTTACAATGACACCAGATCGGCTGTTCAAGCCAAAAATAAGTAAGGAGGGATGGAAGATGACAGACTTGTTCAGAGAGATGGAAGACATCGAGGTTATGGAAGTAACCGAGGCTTCCCTGCTGGGCGAGGCCGCCGCGACCAGCGCTGCAAGTGCCTGCTCCAGCTGCTCCTGCTGCGGATCCACAAGTTGCATCAGCTGCAGCATCGGCGGCGGCTCCAGCAGCAACTAACAAAAACAAAAAACA
>JAFRQX010000025.1 GCA_017428385.1 Clostridia bacterium
CGGTATTAGTACAACTTTCGCTGTGTTATCCCCCTGTAAGGGACAGGTTGCTCACGCGTTACTCACCCGTCCGCCGCTAGAACATTACATCTTTCAATCCAACCGAAATCTTCATGTCCGTCGCAATGTCCCCGCTCGACTTGCATGTGTTAGGCACGCCGCCAGCGTTCGTCCTGAGCCAGGATCAAACTCTTCCGTTTAATCCTTAAACATCTTTCGATGTTAAACTCTTTGGAATCTTCGCTGTCTTTTCCTTATTGCGCGTTATTATCTCTGTATCGTTTTCAAGGTTCGCTTCGCTCTTTTTCTTTGCGATCTCTCGCAAGCGAGCTTGGATAGAATAACAAAGAGCTGGCCATTTGTCAAGCACTTTTTCTCAATTTTTTCTGAAAAAGTTTTTGGCGCCCTGTTATCTGGCTGAAGTCAGTGTTTTGATCTTCCACTGTCCGTTCTCCCGGGTCAGGTATGCACGGTATTCCGCGTCCTGCCAGGCAGGCGGATAGAGGGCTTCGTTTCCCTCTTTCGCGATCACTTCATCCGCCTTGCTTCCCTTAACCCGGCCGTCAATCCTCGGGATCTTTTCCTTAATGGTAAGCCTGACGGAGTTTTCCCAGGGCCAGACCCACATAAATCCCATTTCCAGGCGGTGGTCAATACCGCGGACGTTATAATTCTCATAAGGAGAGCTATCCTCATCCGCGGCTCTGACAGCATTGTCATTCTCCAGGCATCCTGCCTGGAAGTACTTGTCCAGTTCTTTCCGGTTGTTTTCCATCCCCATGATGTACTTTGCCCGGTTTGCCATGCCGTCCTTCAGAACAATCTGAATATTGCTGAGATTCATCGTGTAATAGAATACTGTCATGATCAATCCCAGAATCAGGCAGAGAACCAGCAGCCGGTTCGCAAAAAACCATACGATCCGACGAAGATATTTCATGGCCGTTCTCCTTTCATGAAGGTTTCATCCTGCGATTCCGGTATCAGAGCAGTTTGATCAGCATGGTCTTCTGTTCATCCATTTCAACGATGACCAGGCCGTCCTTCTCCAACTGCTTCATCACATCGGAGAAACGCTTGAATCCGATCGCCCGCTCGGTGAAGTCCGGATAAGCTGTAATGATGTCCGCCTTCAGGATGGAAGGATTGACTCTGTCAAATCCTCCCTCTTTATAAGCACGAATCTGAGCGGCAAAAGCTTCCTTCCAGTTGTCACGAGTCAGCTGCGGAATGGTTTCTCCGTTGTCTCCCGCGCTGTTCAGGCCGACCATTACGTTGAAGTTGTCATTATGTACCCGCAGATCGCCAAAGCGGTTTGCAAGCTTTGTCAGCAGTTTGAAGAAGGTGGCGCAGCCATACGCCTTTTCGTTGAAGTCAGGCCGCAGGCGCAGCAGGGTTTCCTTCAGTTCGCTGGCATAGATTTCGTCCTGGTCCTGCTCTTCCAGCACGGTGGTCAGCAGCTTGTTCAGCTCGCTCTCGTCCGCCGCTTCCTCTGTGGAAACGCTGGCCTTCTGGCGCTTCGGTTTCTCCACATTGCGCTTGCCGACAGATTCCAGGAACTGGAACTCATTACACGCATTGATAAAGATATTGCTGGCGGCTTCACTGCGGCTGATGCCCAGCACAAACTTACCCATGCTCTTCAGCTTGCCGACCAGCGGGGTATAATCGCTGTCACCGGACACAATGCAGAAGCTGTCGATGAGTTCGTTCTTGTAAGCCACCTCAAGCGCGTCAATCACCAGCTGGATGTCCGCGTTGTTCTTCTGGCTGATCCCGTAGCGCAGGCTCGGCACTACGGTAAAAGTGTTGCTCAGCAGCACTTCCTTCAGGTCGCCAAACTTATCCGTGTAGCCGTAAACCTTCCCCAGCAGGATATCGCCGCGGATCTTGACCTTCTCAAGAATGCTCCGGAGGGTAGCCACTTTCGCGCCGCAGTTCTCCAGGTCAACAAAAACAGCAAATTTACTCAGAAAAAAACCTTCTTCCTTAAAGCCGCTTTCTTCACTTCAGAGGAAGCGGCAGCAGTCTCATACAGTATGCCGGCGTCAGGCCGCCGGTTCTGTCAGTATATCATCTGTCAGCTGAAATAACCAGACCTCAGTCGTTCCGGAGCATCAGCTCCACCGGGCAGTGATCCGATCCGAAGACTTCCTGATGGATTCCGGCGCTCTCCAGCCGCTCCTTCAGGCGCTCGGAAACAATGAAATAGTCAATCCGCCACCCCGCGTTCTTTTCCCGGGCATGGAAGCGATAGCTCCACCAGCTGTACTCATCCCTTGCGTCCGGATGGAACCAGCGGAAAGTATCCACGAATCCACTGCTCAACAGATGGGTCATCTTATCCCTTTCCTCCTGGGTGAAGCCGGCATTATGCTGGTTGCTCTTCGGATTCTTCAGGTCAATCTCCTGGTGTGCCACATTCAGGTCGCCGCAGAAGATCACCGGCTTTTCACTGTCCAGCTTCCGGATATAGGCAAGGAAAGCGTCCTCCCACTCCATCCGGTACGGCAGTCTTGCTAGCCCGTCCTGGGAGTTGGGGGTATAAACCGTCAGGAAAAAGAACTCCGGAAACTCCAGGGTGATGACCCGGCCTTCATGATCAAAAGCGTCCGTTCCGATTCCGTAACGGACAGACAGCGGCTCCTGCCGGGTGAAAACCGCTGTACCGGAGTAGCCTTTTTTCTCCGCGTAATTCCAGTATTGATGATAGCCGGGAAGATCCATTTCAATCTGGCCTTCCTGCAGCTTGGTCTCCTGAAGGCAGAAAATATCAGCATCCAGTGCGGCAAAAGTTTCCATAAAGCCCTTGCCCATCACAGCGCGCAGTCCGTTCACATTCCAGGATATCAGTTTCATGATCGTTTCACTCCGTACTCTTTTATTCCGTGATCCCGCTCCGGTATTCTACCATAAGATGTCGAAGCATGACAATCATGCCCGGTTTGCCGTTTATGCCTGTCCCGTTATGGACAAATCCTCCCTGAACCTGTAAAATACAGGTATTGAAAATGATGATTTCCGGAGGCTTATCAGATGGCTTCGATTCTTTCTGCCTGCCTGGTGCTTTATCACTGCGGTGATGAGCTGACCCACGCCCTGAGATGTATTCAGAACGCGGATGTGGATGTGGACGTCTACCTGGCGGATAACACGCCCGATGACCCGGCCGCCGAAAAGGCCGAATGGCTGTTTCCCGGGGTCACCGTTCTGCCCCAGAAGTCGAACATCGGCTTTGGCCGCGCCAACAATGCGGTGCTTCCTCATCTCCAAAGCAAGTACCATCTGATCATGAATCCCGACGTTACCTTCGAGCCTTCCCTGCTCAGCCGGATGATCATGTATATGGAGGCCCATCCGAACATCGCCATCCTGACGCCCCGTGTGCTGAACGAGGACGGTACCGAGCAGTATCTTCCGAAAAAGCGGATTTCCGTCCATTACCTTCTGGGCGGCCTGTTTGAAAACTATGGCAAAATCTTCCGCCGCTGGCGTGCGGACTTCACCATGGCGGATATGGATATCCGCTATCCTGTCCCCGTGGAATTCGCCACCGGCTGCTTCCTGTTCATCCGTACCGAGATCTTCAAAAAGCTGGAAGGCTTCGATCCCCGTTTCTTCCTCTATCAGGAAGATTCTGACCTGAGCCGCCGGATCCTGGAAGAACGTCTCGGCAGTATTGTCTATCATCCGGAAATGTGCGTCACACACCGCTGGGCCCGTGAAAACACCCGTACTTTCAAGGGCCGCATGCGCCAGATGGTTTCTGTGTTCAAGTATTTCCTGAAATGGGGGATCACGTGGTGAAAACCTCCGTATTGTTGACCGCCTATAACGGAAGCATTCACCTCCCGGTGCTGCTGGAGTCGCTTGCCGCCCAGACAGACCGGGATTTTACCGTACTGATGCAGGATGACGGTTCCTCTGACGAAACCCCTTCCCTGCTCAATGGTATCGCAGAAAGGGACAATCGTTTTGTTTTCGGCAGTGAACAGGGACAGCACCTTGGCGCCGCCGGGAATTTTCTTTCCCTGCTCCGTCAGTCTGACGCGGATTATGTTCTGCTCTGTGACCAGGACGATTTCTGGGAACCGGACAAGATCGCCGCGCTGAAGCAGGCCATCCTGGAACTGGAAGCACAGCACGGAACCGATACACCCCTGCTGGTTCACTCGGACTGTTCCCTGGTCAACGAATCCGGTGAAGCCATCGGCGACAGCTTTTTCCGCCATCAGGGATGGGATCCCTCCGCCGTTACCCTGCCGCAGCTCCTGGTACAGAACAACGTGACCGGATGCACCCTGATCATGAACGCGGCCCTGCGAAAGCTGGTGTCCGCTCATGCCGTTGCCAAAGACCTGTTCATGCATGACTGGTTCATTGCGCTGACAGCCGCAGCCTTCGGCCGCATCGCCTTTTTGAATCGTCCGCTGACCCGCTACCGTCAGCACGGAGACAATGCCATCGGCGCCAGCACCCAGTCGCTGCTGTCCCGCGGACTTTCCGCCCTGCGCAATCGTCAGGACGCAAAACGCAGGATCCTGCTCACCTATACCCATACCGCTGTATTCAGGAAGCTCTACGGAGAAGACCTTCCTGCCGAAGCCCGGAAGGTGGTCGACGGCTATCTGGCCACCCGTCATATGCGTAAGATTCCTCGTGTTCTGGCGGTCCGGAGGATGGGCTGCGTCATGCAGAGTCCGGTCACCCGGCTGGGGCAGCTGCTTTTCGGTTAAAAGAATTCAAAAAACCGCTTGCATTTTGTTCCCCGGCGTGATATCATAGCAAGGCTTGATGTGTAACTCCAACGAGGAGGATGATTTCCATGGGTAAGTTTTGTGAGATTTGTGAGAAGGGCACGCTGAACGGCAACAACGTCAGCCATTCCAACCGCAAGAGCCATCGCATCTGGGCGCCCAATGTGCAGAGCGTCCGCGTGATGGTCGATGGCACCGCCAAGCGGATGAACGTGTGCACCCGTTGCCTGCGCAGCGGCAATGTGCAGCGCGCACTGCCCAAGGTCCACGAAGAGGCCTGAGCCCTTAAGAATCACAATTAACCCGTCTGTAGTGCAACAGACGGGTTTTCTTTTATCTGTTCCCTCAAAACAGATAAAACACTCTTCACTTTACACTCTTCACTCTGCACTTAAAAACCGCTTACGTTTTTCGTAAGCGGTTTTCTCTGTAATTGTTCATTGTTAATTGCTTCTTCAGCCACTCTCTTCCCTCTTCCCTCAGTTCATCCATTCCCTTTTCCTTGATCACCCTGAGGAATTGGTCCACCCGGCTGTTTTTGCTTTCCGGATCATCTTCCCGATAGCGGCGGCATACTTCCGTCCGCGTTCCGAATATCGACCCGAACACCAGCCCGTGGAAACTGTCTGTGCAGAAGCAGGCCGCGTCCCGGACCGCGCCCAGGAATTCTTCCGGACCTGCACCGTCCAGCAGCTCATAGCCGCTGCGATAGCTTTCCGCTGTAACCGGCATCACCAGCACCCGCAGTCCGGTTTCCTGCTGCAGCTGCCGTACCCGGTTCCAGTATTCCTCGTTTTCCCCGATAAAATAGCAAAGCAGGTACGGGTCTCCTTCCGGAGTTTTCCCTGCGATTCCGTTCCATTCGTCCCGGGTCAGCAGACAAACCGGATCCGGTATCACGTCAGCCTTCCGGCCGGTCATCTGCTCCAGCAGTTCCGCTCCTTCCTGTTCCCGGACTGAAATGGACCGGAAGTCCTTTGTCCACTTTCTGATCTTGCGGATCTTGGAGGCTTTGGGAAGCTTGCTGATCCCCAGGCTGGCCGCGTAGGCAATCTTATCCTTTTCATTCCCCGCAAACGTCAGGAAATAAGCCGGGTTCAGCCATACCGGATTCCAGATCTGGTCGCTGCCGCACACCAGCAGGTCGCAGTTCTCACTCTCCCGCCGCAGCTCCTTCCGGTTCCGGCAGAGAGCAGAAAGCTTCATCCTCTTACGGTAAAAGGCAGGAATGGCTTCACTCTTACGGCGCGCACCGCTCTGGTCTGCCCGGACACTCCGCTTGCGGATCCCATCCAGAATCAGCTTCAGGTCATTGCCGCTGGTCAGCAGATTCCATATTTTTTCTTTCCTGTCCGGTTCATAATCCAGGTGCAGGCATTCGTATCCCAGCTCCTGTATGGTGCGCTGCAGCGCATAAGCCTGCAGCGAGGAACCGTAATTGTTGTTATGCAGAAAAGTTATGATCCCTGCCCGGGCCATCTTCTCTCACTCCGTCCGTTACTGTTCGCCGGTCAGGATATCCGCGATCCGTTCGCAGGCGTGTCCGTCTCCGTAGGGATTCTCCGCATGCGCCATCTGGTCATATGCCTGCCGGTCATCCAGGAGCCGCGTGAACTCCCGGTAAATCGTCTCTTCGTTTGTTCCCACGAGCTTCAGCGTGCCGGCCTGGATGCCTTCCGGCCGTTCCGTCGTGTCGCGCATCACCAGCACCGGTTTGCCCAGGCTCGGCGCTTCCTCCTGGATGCCGCCGCTGTCTGTCAGGATCAGGTAGCTCCGTGCCATCAGGTTGTGGCAGTCCAATACCTCCAGGGGCTCCGTCAGCCGGATCCGTTCGCAGCCGCTCAGTTCAGCGTCTGCTGCTTCCCGTACAACAGGATTCATATGAATCGGATACAGCGCCTTCACGTCCTCATGTTCCTCTACCACCCGCCGGATGGCGCGGAACATGGCATGCATCGGTTCTCCGAGGTTTTCCCGCCTGTGGGCTGTCAGCAGGATCAGCCTGCTGTCTCCGGCCCATTCCAGGTCCGGATGGCTGAAGTTTTCCCTTACGGTAGTCTTCAGCGCGTCAATCACCGTATTGCCCGTCACATAGATTGACTCCGGCTTCTTCCCTTCCCGGATCAGGTTGTCCCGGCTCAGGGGCGTCGGGGCAAAGTTCCAGTTTGCCAGGATGGAAACACACTGGCGGTTGAATTCTTCCGGATAGGGAGAAAGAAGATTATAGGTCCTCAGTCCCGCCTCCACATGGCCCACCGGAATCTGCAGATAAAAGCATGCCAGGGCCGCCGCGAAGGTGGTGCTGGTATCTCCATGCACAAGCACCGCGTCCGGTTTTTCCTTTTCCAGCACGTCCTTCATACCCTGCAATACCCGGGTGGTGATGTCAAACAGGGTCTGGCGCTGCTGCATGATTGCCAGGTCATAGTCCGGCTTCACGTCAAAGGCGTCCAGCACCTGCTGCAGCATGCCCCGATGCTGGCCCGTTACGCAGACCAGCGTCTCGACGTTCTGCCGGGTCTTCAGTTCCTTGACCAGGGGGCACATCTTGATTGCTTCCGGCCGTGTGCCGAAAACCAGCATGATCTTCTTACTCATCGTCCCAATCCACCAATCCTTTGGATTCGAGATATTCCTGCTGATAATCCATATAGTCGTCCACCAGGGATGCCAGCTTGACAGCCTTCACCGGATCCAGCGTATTCTGCTCCGCCAGCTTCTCCACCATATACTCAAAGGCTTCATCATCCTCGTAGTATTCGGTGCCGGCATTCCCGTTCTCATCGATCACATGATGCTCATGCATATAAGCCATATCAGCGTCGATTGCCTGGCTGATCAGTTCCGGCAGACAGTCCGCCAGTTCCGGATGATCCTTCGCGTGAATTCTGGCCAGGATAAACTCCAGTGCCTCCTGCTTGTCGTACCCGTTCATCATTGTCCATCATCCTTTCTCAACGCTGTTTGATATAAACCATGGACCGGTCCACGGAAGGGATCTCGCTGCCGTTCGGATAGAACAGCAGATGCCCTTCCTTCATCATCAGGATTCCGGTGGAACCCTGCAGTTGTTTCTTCTCCAGCAGCAGCTGCACCAGCTTTCCTGTCAGCGCCGGGCCGCCGCCTTTCTCCAGGCAGTCTTTCCAGAGTGTGAAGTTGCATTCTCTCTCCGTGCAGCCGAAGGCCCGTCCGCTTTCCCGTACTCCGCCTTTGCCGCATACCGGGCAGACGGCCCCGGGCAGCACTGCCGGAGGAGTCTTTCGCTTTCCGCTGCCCTTGCCGTATTTGCGTTCTTCCGCCGGGAAGCTGACAGCTGCGGCAGTATTTCGCGCATAGTCTACCAGAAAGCTGCTCATCCGGGCAATCCCGTCCATGAAGCGCTGCGGATCCTGTTCTCCGTCCGTGATGTCGTGCAGCGCCAGTTCCCAGCGTCCTGTCAGTTCCGGGCTGGATAATTCTCCAGGTACCACGTCAATCAGCATGACGCCCTTGTCTGTGGCCTGCAGGGTCTTTCCCTTCCGCTGCGCATATCCGACCTTCAGCAGCCGCTCAATGATGGCCGCCCGGGTGGCAGGCGTTCCGATGCCGCTGCCCTTCATCTGGCGGACCAGCTCTTCATCATCCAATTCCTTGCCAGCGGTTTCCATGGCTGCCAGCAGGCTGGCATCCGTATGGGGAGCCGGCGGCTTGGTCTTGTCTTCCTTGATCTTCGTACCGCGGACCGGCCTGGTATCCCCTTCCTGCAGGGGCGGCAGCGGGTTTTCACTTTCCCCTTCCTCAGCCGTCTTCTTTTTGGCCTTCGGCGGGTTCTCCAGCGGCGGCACGTCGTGCCATCCGTTGTTCACAATCACTTTACCGGTAGTACGGAACAGATGTTCCTCCACTTTCGTGACAATCTTCGTCGCGTCATAGTCACAGGCCGGATAGAAGGCTGCCAGCAGCCGCCGTGCCACCATGTCGTACAGTTTCCGTTCATCTTCGCTGAATTTGGACGGATCAGCCCGCTTGGCGGTGGGAATAATGGCATGGTGGTCTGTTACCTTCGTCTGGTCAATGGTCCGTTTGCTCACCGGCAGTTTCCCACCGGGCAGCGCACCCGGCACAAACTTCTGGTAGGCTTCGGGCAGCAGCTTCATGGTCTGCACCACCCGCGGGATCATATCCGGCGGAAGGAAACGGCTGTCCGTACGGGGATAAGTCAGCGCCTTGTGTTTCTCATACAGGCTCTGGGCCGTTTTCAGCGTTTTATCCGCGGTAAAGCCCAGCATACGGTTGGCGTCCCGCTGCAGGCTGGTCAGGTCATACAACTGCGGCGGAAGTTCCTTCTTCCGGGTGGTTTCCGCCTGGATTACAGTACCTGTCTTATCCTTCACTTCCGCGGCAATCTTTTCCGCGTCCTCTTTTTCCTTCAGGTGGGTATCCGGATCCAGTTTGTCGGAAAAATATACGCCGCTGTAATCGCCGAAATCGGCAGTCAGCGTACAGAAACCTTCCGGCTTGAAGTTCTCAATTTCCTTCCGGCGTTTCACCAGGATCGCCAGTGTCGGCGTCTGTACCCGGCCGATAGACAGAAGCGTATTGTATTTCAGCGTAAAGGCCCGGCTGGCGTTCATGCCGACCAGCCAGTCCGCTTTGCTCCGGCACCGGGCGCTCTCGTACAGGCCGTCATAGTCTGCACCCGGACGGATATCCCGGAAACCTTCCGTAATCGCCTCATCCGTCATGGAGGAAATCCACAGGCGCTGGAAAGGCTTAGTACAGCCGGCCTTTTCATAGATATACCGGAAGATCAGCTCGCCTTCCCGCCCGGCATCTGTCGCGCAGATCAGCGAATCGGTTTCTTTATCATTAATCAGCTTCTTGACCTTGCTGAATTGATCCCTGGTTGTGAAAATGACCTTCAGGGGAATGGTCTCCGGCAGGATGGGCAGCGTCGCGAAAGACCACTTTTCATACTTCGGATCCAGTTCGTTAGGCTCTACAAGCGTCACAAGGTGTCCCACGGCCCAGGTAACGATGTACCGGTCTCCGATCAGGCATCCGTCACCGCCTGTCCGGCAGCCGAGCACCCGTGCAATATCCCGTCCCACACTGGGCTTCTCGGCAACCACCACAATCTTTCCCATGACACACCTCCAACTATGATATTTTATCACATTCATAGGCATTTGCCTATGAATATTCGGCAGAAGCCTCTGTCTTCTGCCGAAATGATATATTTTGACTTCGTCAAAATGTGATATATTCGTCTTCGACGAATGTTTTATATACTCAGCCATATATTTATCTCTCCGAACCCATATAGCAACAGGTTTCAGTAACTAAACACTTTCGCCGAAGGCGAAAATATCATATGGTGTTGCAGGCAACACCATATATCATATTGAGCTGTATTGCGGCTCAATATATCATGTTTGCTGAAAGCAAACATATCATTTGCCCGCTTGCGGGCAATAAGAAAGGCCTCCCTAATGGGAAGGCCTTTCTTTTATTCATCCATTCCGTATACTTTTTTTGCATTCTCTGTCGTATATTCCGCTACTTCTTCGGGTGTTTCTCCCCGTATTTCCGCCAGCTTCATTCCCACGTACCGGACGTTAGCCGGCTCGTTCCGCCGTCCCCTGACCGGTTCCGGTGCCATGTAGGGGCTGTCCGTTTCAATCAGCAGCCGTTCCCGCGGGACAATCCGGCAGGCTTCCTGCAGCTTCGGTGCCTTTTTGAAGGTCAGCGGCCCCGCAAAGGAGATGTAATACCCGAGCTTCAGGTACTCCTTCGCGATTTCCGCGCTTCCAGAGAAGCAGTGGATAATCCCGCCGGTCAGCTTCGCCTTCATGCCTTTCATGATTTCCAGCATTTCCGCATGCGCGTCCCGGATATGATAGGCCACGGGAGCCTTCAGATCCCAAGCCAGCTCCATCTGGCGAATGCAGACTTCCCGCTGTATGTCCCTGGGACTGTGGTCGTAGTAAAAGTCCAGTCCGATCTCCCCGATGGCGTTGATCTTTCCCTTCCGGTACCAGTCCGCCATCTCCGCGAGATCTTCTTCCCGGAAGCCTTTGGCTTCATGGGGATGGATGCCGCCGACCGCGATGGCTCCCGCGTGCTCCCGGGCAAACCGGATAGCCCGCCGGGAGGTTTCCATATCGGAGCCGATCACCGCGTACCGGGTAATGCCGTGCTCCGCCATACGGGCCAGCGCTTCTTCCCGGTCTTCGTCAAAGGCTTCCTCATCCACATGGCAGTGGCTGTCAAACCATTCCATCATCCGATCAGCGCGCCGTCCTCAACGCCTTCACCGACAGAAACCAGACGCAGGTTGCCGTTGTCATCCAGGGCAGACAGGATCATACCCTGGCTCTCGATGCCGGCCAGCTTGGCAGGCTTCAGGTTGGTGATCACCGCCACCTGGGTTCCTACCAGGGTTTCCGGCTCATACCACTTCTGGATGCCGCTGACCACGGTGCGTTCACCGTCCTTGCCCAGGCCCAGGCGGAACTTCAGCAGCTTGGTGCTCTTTTCCACCTTCTCACAGGCCAGGACGCGGGCCACCTGGATCTTGCACTTGAAGAAATCATTGATATCAATCTCAGCAGGATATTCCGGCTCTTCGTGCTTCTTTTCAGCCTTCTGTTCCTTCTTCTGCTGTTTTTCTTCAGCCTTGGCAGCCTTCTTTTCTTCCTTGCCGCCGGCCAGGGCTTCCAGCTCCTTGTTCACGTCAATGCGGGGGAAGAGGGCTTCGCCCTTCTGCACCTTTGTGCCGGCAGGCAGCAGACCGAAGGTCTTCAGGCTGTCCCAGGTCTTCAGGTTTTCATCCTCGACGCCCAGCTGGCTGAAGATCCGCGCAGGCGTGGAAGGCATGAAGGGTCCGATCAGCACAGCCGCAAAACGTACGCATTCCGCAAGGGTCAGCATTACGTTAGCCAGCCGGTCCTTCTTCTCCGGATCCTTGCCCAGCACCCAGGGCTGGGTCAGGTCGATATACTTGTTGCATTCACCGATGACCTTCCACACTTCCGCCAGGGCCTGGGAGAACTGCAGCTTGTCCATCTGCTCGTCAACGAGCTGCGGCAGCGCCGCGCAGTGCTCCTGCAGGGGTTTATCCAGTTCAGGATCCACCGCGTCTGTCCAGGCGGGCAGAACGCCGTCAAAGTACTTTTCGATCATCGCCACGGTCCGGCTGACCAGATTGCCCAGGTCGTTGGCCAGGTCCGCGTTCATACGGGTCAGGAAAGATTCATTGGTGTAGTTTCCGTCAGCACCGAAGGGCATTTCCCTCATCAGGTAATAGCGCAGCGGATCCACGCCATAACGGGCTACGATGGGCTGCGGATAAACCACATTGCCCTTGGACTTGCTCATACGGTCCGCGCCGAACAGCAGCCAGCCGTGACCGAACACCTGCTTCGGCAGAGGCAGTCCCAGCGCATGCAGCATGATCGGCCAGTAAATGGTGTGGAACCGGACGATTTCTTTACCCACCAGATGGATATCCGCCGGCCAGTACTTCTTAAACAGCTCATCATGGTCCGTGCCGTATCCCAGCGCGGTGATGTAGTTGCTCAGCGCGTCAATCCAGACGTACACGGTGTGCTTTTCGTCAAAGTCCACCGGCACCCCCCACTTGACGCTGGTACGGCTGACGCACAGGTCCTGAAGACCCGGCCGCAGGAAGTTGGTCAGCATCTCGTTAGCCCGCTTGGCCGGCTGGATGAAGTCAGGATGGGTCTCAATATAATCGATCAGCCAGTCCTGGTATTTGCTCATTTTGAAGAAATAGCTTTCTTCCCTCATGGGCTGGCAGGGGCGTCCGCAGTCCGGGCAGACCTTCACGCCGTCCTTTTCCACCAGCTGAGTGGGCGTCCAGAAGCTCTCACAGGGCGTGCAGTACATACCTTCATACTCGGCCTTGTAAATATCACCCTGCTCATAGAACTGGCGGAAAATCTTCTGGACGATTTTCATATGACGTTCTTCCGTGGTACGGATGAAATCGTCGTACTGGATATCCATGAGTTTCCAAAGATCTTTCGTCTCTGCGACGATCTTATCCACGTATTCGATCGGGGTAACACCGGCTTCTGCCGCCTTTTTCTCGATCTTCTGGCCATGCTCGTCCGTACCGGTCAGGAAATAGGCGTCATAGCCCTGCATCTTCTTAAACCGGGTCATGGTATCGGCAGCCACGGTCGTGTAGGTGTGGCCGATGGTCATGTTGCCGGACGGATAATAGATCGGCGTAGTGATGTAGAAAGTCTTTTTGGTCTCACTCATGGTTCATTCCTCCATCATAATTGACTAAAAGGGCTGTTGCGACGCAACAGCCCTGATTCATCTTGCCCGTTATTACTGAGCTTCGGCCGCGGTCTCAACGGGATATACGGAGACCTGCTTGCGATCCTTGCCCAGACGCTCGAACCGAACGATACCGGTGGTCTTGGCGAACAGGGTATCATCCTTGCCGATGCCTACATTGTGGCCGGGATGGATGTGGGTACCGCGCTGACGCACGAGGATATTGCCGGCCAGAGCCAGCTGTCCGTCGGCACGCTTCGGTCCAAGACGCTTGGATTCGCTGTCGCGGCCGTTACGGGTGGAGCCCATACCTTTTTTATGAGCGAACAGTTGAAGATTAAGCTTCATCATTGTTGTTTCCTCCGTTCTTTAATGGAAAATGTCACGTTCTGCGGATAGGCTTCCGCGAGATCTTTCAGTCCCTGCCTGAGTGTCTTCATCACAATCTGGGCCTCGGCGTTTTCCTTTTCCGTTGTTTCCGGAAGTTCAAACGCCAGTACACCTTTGTCTTCGTTATACTCGGTAATATCCGGGATAACGCCGCACACGCTTTCCAGCGCGTTCACACAGGTACACCCGAGAATGGAAGCAGCCGCGCATACAATGTCACGGCCTGATTCCGCCCAGCCGCTGTGACCCTCAAGCCGGCAGCCGGTCAGGTTCTCCCCTTCCCGGTACAGGACTGCGGTGATCATTACGCGTTGATCGCGGTGATCTCCACCTTGGTGTAGGGCTGACGATGGCCGATCTTTCTCTTGGTGTCTTTCTTGCTCTTGTACTTGTAAACGGTGATCTTTTCACCCTTTACCTGAGCAATGACCTTGCCCTCGACCTTAGCGCCTTCAATGGTGGGATTGCCGACTTTCACGTCGCCTTCGCCGCCGATCATCAGCACATCGAAGGAAATCTTGGAATCAGCTTCCTGGTTGACTTTGTCGATGTAGATCACATCGCCCTGGGATACACGGTATTGTCTGCCGCCCGCTGCAATAATAGCGTACATGGGACAGCACCTCCTGATTACAATCTCGCCGGGATTCTGAGGTTGCGCGATGCGCATTTGGACAGACCTCTCCCGAGCGGCACTGAAATAAGATATCACTTCCGGCCCTTGCCTGTCAAGCATTATTTGCGTTATTTCTTCCGCTTGCTTTTAAACTCATCCGCCATTTCGAAGGAACCGACCTGATCGGAGGTACCGAATGCGAGAATATCCGCCTGCTCCCGGCCGTTGGGCTGGGAACTCCAGACCTGGTTCAGCTGGTGACCCATGAATGCAACCGCGGCGCTCTGTCCGCCGTCCATATTCACAGCAATCGTGCAGCCTTCCCGCATCATCAGTTCAGCAAGATAAGCCATCTGGACGCCCTTGGAACGCTTGATCCGTCCTTCACACATAACCACCACATAATGGCCGTTCTCGACGACGCCGATGGCCAGCCGCGGGTGATAACTTGTATTGGTCAGGTTCAGGGAATACTCCGTCAGCTTGCCGTCTTTCACCAGGCACGGTCCGAAGGAATATACCTGGGTCGCGCCTTCCTCCACGTACTGTCCTGCGCTCTTGTCCGGATTGGGCAGGCTGTCCCCATGTCCGTCCGCATAGAGTGCCAGCGTTTCATAGGTCGGCATGCTGCCCTTGACGTATTCCAGCTTGTGGGGATCGTCAAAGATGACTTCCCCGTTTCTGACCTCGATGCCGGTCGGGTATTTCTGCTTGATGCGGTAAATGTAATAGTCCGTAGTGGTGGCAAACACCACATTGTTGTTCAGTGCGATGTTGCGCATGAACTCCTTGCCGCTCTTCGGCTTTTCCGGATTGTTGTAGATCGTTGTCGGCAGTTCTCCCGCCGCGGTATCGCACCAGATGTGCGCCGTGAAGCAGTAGAAAGGATGCTTTGCGTCCGGTTCCTCGATCGTCCGCTTGATCACAACACGGATGGTGGGATTTACGTAGATATACCGGCCGTTTTCATCGTCTGCGTAAACATATTCCCCTTCATCCAGGAAACCGCGGCTGTTAAGCTCCACGTCCGCCCATTCTGGAGCAGTCACTTCAGCGAATGCCTGGGCTGTCCCGGCAGAAGGCTTTCCGGGCTCAGGCTCTTCTGTCTCTTCTGCCTCTTCAGGTTCTTCTGCTTCAGGCTCTTCTTCCACGTCCGTGTCCTCGTCTGTTTCCTCTGCCTCAGTCGCTTCCGGAATCTCTTCTTCATCCGGTTCGTCCTGAGCGGGTTCCTCCTCTTTCGGTTCAGCGGGAGCCTTTTCCGCATGTGTCAGATTCGCCGCGTCGATATGCTCCAGGAAATCGTTTTTCGCTTCGTCGGGTCCGACCATAGTGCTCCGCAGGCCGAAATGATCATAGGGATACATTTTCGCGCCGGTTTCTTCCACGGTAAACTCCACGAATTTTCCTTTGATCTTGGAACCCATTCCCTGCTGGCTGGCATGCAGTTTAAAAGCCTCTGCCGCCATCTGGGCGCCGGTTTTACCGTCAAAAGCACTCAGCGGCCTGTCCCAGTCCAGCACGGTCTGTTCCGCTTCCTCCCCATACTGATGCAGGTACAGTTTCTTCACCTGCCAGATGTCGTAAGCCTGGTAGGAATCAGGAGACTTCATCGGATCCACGGCCCGTTCGAAGCATTCCACAGCTGCGTCGGCAACCATTTTATGCTGCGGATGGCCATACTCCCCGTTTTCCGCGTGGGTAATCACCACTTCCGGCCTGAACCGCCGGTACAGTTCCGTCACCCAGTCCAGCACCTTTTCCTTGCCGCCGGCATTCTTGTAGGCATCCTTCACCTTGCCGGTATTGGCATAGTTATCCGCGAAACCGCCGAACACAGGATAATGCCGCACGCCCATGGCCCACAGGCCGTTCAGCGCCTCGCTGCGCCGGGTGGTGTTGCTGTGTGTGAGATAGGCCACCTCAACCCGCCTGCCCTGCTCTGTGTTGTAATCCGGGATTGCGCCGCCGGTAAACAGCAGCTCGTCATCCGGATGGGCAACCAGCACCAGCAAATCTGCCTTTTCCACCGGTTCTTCCCAGCGCTGAACCCAGTCCGGCACTTCACCCTTGCCAAAGGCATAAATCTCATTGAACCCCATGGTGTTTTTCTTTTCCATGGTGGACAGGATCCGGATTTTCTTTATCCCGTCCAGTTCAAAGAAAACGTGGTGATAATGGGGATTGCCGCCTTCCGCCACTGTGATCCAGTCATCACCGCTCTGCTTCTGGATCACATAAGTATCCGGCATCTTCTGAAAGCACAGATACAGCCCGTAGATCGGCTGGTCGGAAGAAAGAATCACCCAGGGATTCTTCTGCTTGCTGCTCTCCCAGAAAGTGGTGTATTTACCGTCGGTAATACAGCTGATCTTCCCGGGCTTGTCCACAGTCTTTACGGTCAGGCCGCCGGTCAGGTTTTCTGCTTCTTCCGCTGTCGCGGGAACCACAGTCAGCAGCAGAAGCAGAATCAGAAGAACCGGCAGCAGTGCTTTCAGTTTATTCATACGTATTCCTATCCTTTGATTAGTAAGTGTTTATTCCTTCAGGGCCTTTGCGAAGGATTCCGCGCCGAAGCGGTCCGGCAGTCCAAGCCATTCAGCACAGGTGGCGCCGATATCCGCGAAGGTGCTGCGCACGCCCAGGTCTGCCGCGGTGTTCATACCGGGTGTCCATGCCAGGATCGGAATATATTCCCGGGTATGGTCCGTGGACTGAAGGAAGCAGGGATCGCAGCCGTGATCCGCGGTTATGATCATCAGATCTCCGGGATGGAGCAGTGATTTCATTTCCGGCAGCCTGGCATCAAACGCCTCCAGTGCGCCCGCAAAGCCCACCGGATCGTTCCGGTGTCCGTACACAGAGTCTGTGTCCACCAGATTGGTAAAGCACAGGCCGTCAAAGTCAGTCTTCATGAACCGGATCAGCGCGTCCATACAAGCCGGATTACCGGCGGCATGATCGCTCTGTGTCAGTCCCTGGTGAGCCAGGATGTCCTCAATTTTCCCTACACCGATGCTTTCCATGCCAGCGTCCTTCACGGCATCAGCCAGCGTCCTGCCGCAGGGCGGCAGCGAAAAGTCGCGGCGGTTTCCTGTCCGTTTGAAGCTGCCGGGCTGTCCGACAAACGGCCGTGCGATAACCCGGCCTACGCCCAGTTCACCCTGGAGCATTTCCCGGGCAATCCTGCAGAATTCGTAGAGTTTTTCCGGCGGGAAAAGCTCCTCATGGCAGGCAATCTGGAATACGCTGTCAGCGCTGGTATAAACAATCGGCGTATGATTCTTCAGGTGTTCCTCGCCCAGTTCCTCCAGGATCACCGTACCGGAAGCAGTCTTGTTTCCGATACATTTATATCCGATGGCTTTCTCATACGCTTCCATAAAGGAAGCCGGGAAGCCTTCCGGGAATGTGGGGAAAGCGGTTTTCACCTGAACACCGGCGATTTCCCAGTGGCCCGAGGTCGTATCCTTGCCCTTGCTGACCTCTCTTCCCCGGCCATATGCCCCTTTCACAGGTCCGTCCCAGGCGTATCCCGTTCCGGGGATCCGTCCCAGGCCCATCTCTGCCATGTTCGGCAGTTTCGGGTTGCAGGCAGCAATCACATGTCCCAGCGTATTGGCGCCCACGTCGCCGTAATCGGCAGCATCAGGAGCTTCACCGGTACCCACAGCATCCAGCACAGTCAGAAACACACGGCTCATTGCTCATCCTCCTTTTCAATCCAGGGTTCTTCAGTATAATCCGGATCCACTTCCGGCATATGTTCACATACCATCAGGAAAGCATCCTCGTTATTATCCTCGTAATACCGTTTTCTTTTCCCGACGGAAACAAATCCAAGGCTTTTGTACAGGTTCTGGGCCCGGAGATTGCTCACACGCACCTCCAGGGTGGCATAGGACGCGCCGAGATTGGAAAGGATCTGAAGCAGCTCAGCCGTCAGTTTTTTGCCGATTCCCCTGCCTCTCGCTTCTTCCCTTAAGGCAATGTTGGTAATATGGCTTTCATCCAGGATAATCCACGCCCCGGCATAACCGAGGATCTTCCCATCCTCATCCGCCACGAGATATCTGGCGACCGCGTTCCGGGTCACTTCCTGCCGGAAGCTTTCCCGGCTCCAGGGTCGCGCGAAGGTAGCCTGTTCTATTTCGGCAACCTGATCCACGTCCTTCAGCCGCATGAAACGGATTACCGGTTCACTCATGCCCCATGGCCTCCAGCAGCTTTTTGTTTTTCTGGGCGTTCGGCGGACGCAGATACGTGGCCTGCAAGCCCAGGTAATCGGTTTCCCCGCCCTTCCGGAGGGCAATGGAACCGGCGGCAGACGGCCGCAGATATCCCCGGAATGCGGGGGCGAATTCAGCTTTTCCGCCAAGTCTGTCAGCAATCGCTTCCCTGTGCACAGGAGCTCCGTCACCAATAAAAAGGAAGCGTTCACCCAGTGCTTCCACCGTATCAAGATATTCTTCCAGCTTCATCGGCGCGTCTCCGGTCAGCCGTTCGCCTTTCCGGAAAGCCGCCCCGTATACCTGTCCGGCGCGGGCGTCCTGAATCGGACACACAATGCCGTCAAATTCCCCTGCTGATTCACTCAATGCTTCCAGCGCGTCCACGGGAATGCAGGGCAGTCCGGCGCCGTGCGCCAGCCCCTTTGCGGTAGCTACGCCGATCCGGACGCCTGTAAAGCTTCCCGGACCGGTCACCGCCGCCACAGCATCCAGCTCGCCGATTTCTTTTCCCGCCGCATTCAGCGCAGCCTCTATCATCGGCATCAAACTTGCGGAATGGGTGTTTTTATTCTGAGCTGTAAACTCGCTGTATACTTTTTCTTCGTCCATGACGGCTGTGCCGCACACAGGACCTGAAGTGTCAATCACCAGTAATTTCATTTTCCCGCCTCATTCCAGCGTAATCATCCTGAACCCGCCGTATGGTTCTGTTTCAATCTGCCGGCTGTTCTCCCCCGTTGCCGTAATCCGGATCCGGAGGTATTCCTCCGGTACCGCATCCGGGCATTGTGCCGGCCATTCCACCAGGGCGATCCCGTTGCCCCCCAGATACTCATCCATTCCGAGCTCATACAGCTCTTCTGAACTTTCCAGCCGGTACCAGTCAAAATGATACAGCGGCAGCTTTCCGCTCTCATAAACATTCAGGATCGTAAAGCTGGGGCTGGTGACGGTTTCCGTCACGCCCAGCCCTTTTGCCACGCCCCGGGCGAACTCGCTTTTCCCGGCTCCCAGGTCTCCTTCCAGCAGGATCACGTCTCCTGCTTTCAGTTTTTCCGCCAGCCGCTTTCCGAGCTCCCTGGTCTCCGCTGCACTGTTTGTTATCACTGTGTTCATTCCGTCAATCCAACTATCATTATTCATTCTTCAGTCTTTAGTTTTCAGTCTTCATTGAATCGATTAAAAATCGATTCTTGCTGTGCCAACGGGACGAATATTCAGCACACTGCATGCGTCCTTCCCGAACGCGCAGTTCATTGTTTCCACAAAACGGCCAACCATTTCCTGCGGCACAAAGTTCAGCGTCGTACCCGCAAATCCGCCGCCGTGAATCCGCCATGCGCCTTTGCCGCGCAGCATATCTTCCGCCATGCACAGGGCCAGGCTCAGGCTCTGGTCGGCAGGATCCGCGTAGATATTCTGCAGGTACATGTAGCTGGACCGGCCGCTGTCAATGATCAGCTGCAGGAAGTCCCCGATCCGGTCCTCCTTCAATGCTGCCACCTGTTCCGGCACACGCTCGTCTTCCTGAATGAAATGGAAGGCCCGCAGAAGCGCCCTGTCGCTGACTTTGACCCGGAGTTCACCGATCTTCTCCATGATCTGTTCTCCGGTCAGTCCCCGCAGGACCGGCTGTCCGAAGCATTCCGCCACGCTCTTCATCTCCGCCGGAATCGCCGCATAATGATCCGTCAGGTTTGCGTGGGATCCGCCCGTAGCCACAACAACAAGCGAATATCCTTTCTTTGCGAAATCATAGGAAATCGCTTCCACTTCCGGATGATCTGTATCCTTAAAGTCTACGGTCACAAGTCCGCCCGCAGCGCTGGCCATCTGATCCAGCAGTCCGGAAGGCTTTCCGAAATACTCGTTTTCCGCCTGCTTGCTGATCTGCGCACGCAGCACATAAGGCATCTCAAAAGCGTTATACAGGCTGTCCAGCACGCCGGTAAGCATCACTTCCAGGGCTGCGGAGCTGCTCAGGCCGCTGCCCCCCGCCACTGTGGATGTCACGGCGGCGTCAAAACCGCCGATCCTGTAACCGGCCTGTTTCATCCCGGCAGCCACGCCCCGGATCAAAGCCTTTGTCGTCCCCTTTTCTTCGGGCATCACCGACAGGTCTGTCAGATCCATCTCAATGGCGTCATACCCCTCGCTGTGGAAACGTACTTTCATGTCGTCCCGGGGACTGACAGCGCACAGCGCGTCCAGGTTCACAGACGCGGCCAGCACCCTGCCGTGGTTATGATCTGTATGATTGCCGCCGATTTCCGTTCTTCCGGGGGCGCTGATCAGCTGCACGTCCCCGCATTCCCCGAAAACGGCCGCGTGGCGGCTGAGCAGGCTTGCATACCGCTGCGTCTGCTTTTCAATCGTCTTCCCGTCAGAACCGTACAGATACCGGAGCTGATCCTGCACGCTTTCTGAAAGCAGTTTCCTGATCCTGTCCTCTGTATAACCCATCCGGATCACCCCCGTTTACTGAATGGCCTTCTGCCAGATTCCGATCATTTCCTGGAGGCCTTTTTCTTCAACTATCCTGCAGAACTCTTCCCAGTTTTCATCTGTCAGTTCTGTATCGCCTGTTACAAAGCAAGCCATCGCCTTTTCAACATAACGGGACAGGTTGTTCTGGATCTCCGTAACCTTCGCCTCGTCTTCCGCGTTCAGCGTCACAGGCGGATAAGGAATAACGCTGTACTGTTTCAGCTTCTGGAGAGCCTCCACCACATTCCGTGTTGACTCGTCCATATATTTCGTCTGGAAATCGGCATCCACCCAGGAAGGAGCCGTTCCGCCCTCGCTGATGGTATGCGTCGCAAGGATCTCATCTGCCACGGTCTGCAGCGGATAGTTCCACTCCCAGTATCCGTTTTCATTCCAGATATATTCTTCCCCTTCAAGACCGTAATAGGCCATCAGGCTGCCTTCCTGTGTGTAAAGGGTATTCACCCAGGCAACCAGCTTCTCCGGTTCTTTGCAAGCGGAAGTAATGGCAAAGGTGCCTCGTACCAGGTCGCCGGCAAAATCCCTGTATACTTTTGTTCCGTTATAGCTCAGCGGTTCCAGGAGCGTATACTGTTCCAGCGCTTTCTGGGGCAGGATAGTCAGCGGCGTGGTGGAAAGCAGCAAGCCGTACGGGATCGCCTTGTTTTCGTCTGTAATCTGCCTGAGGTTATCGTTCGTTGAAAAACCGGTTGAATCAAGCAGTCCTTCCTCCCACAGCTGGTGAAGCCAGGTCAGGAAAGCACGATTCTCCTCTGAAGTCAGCGAGGAAGTGACCTTGCCGTCTTTTTCGCTGATGTAATAATCATTGTCAATCATTCCATAGGCGTGTGCCAGGAAACGGAGTTCCCACATACCGATAAAACCAAGCGGGATCTCATCCTGCTGATAATTTCCGTTGGGGTCCCCTGTTTTGAAAGCCCTGAGCACTTCCGTCAGTTCGTCGGCTGTTGTGGGTGCTTCCAGTTTCAGCTTCTTCAGCCACGTCGTATTGATCCACATGGCGTCGTTATTCTGGAGCGTATTGATTGCAGGCAGTGCAGGGATGGCGCCATCTGCCAGCGTAATCGCTTTTTTCCAGTCAGGATGTTCCTCCAGGAGTTTCCACAGATCCGGTGCATACTGTTCCAGATACGGCGCAAGATCGATGATCCGTCCTGCCTGGTAAAGATCGCGGACTTCAGAAGCACTCAGTTCTGCTTTGAAAAGAATGTCCGGAAGATTGTCGTTATTTTTCATCTCTTCCTTGCGCTGCGTCCACTTATCAAATTCACTGTATTGTGTATATTGAAAAGAAATGCCGGTTTTTTCCTGCATCCGCTCAAAGAAGAGGTTGGTTTCCCAAACACGGTAGGTTACGTCTCCGTCATAGCCTTCCATAATATAATCGGGTGCTTTCTGCATACTTTCACCGTACGCTGTGGAGAACAGCATGAAAATCACCAGAATCCAGACAATACTTTTGCGCATACGCAACCTCCCGAAACATGATACTCTGACATTATATTATATCCTACCGCAGTCACTTTTTCCAGCCATGTTTTCTGCGGGTATAAAAAAGGCGGCGGATCTGTATCCGCCGCCTGGTTGTTTGCTCTTACTTTTTCCGCTTCATGAAGTTGGGAACTCCATGGGAGTCTGTTTCCATCGCCTGGTTCTGGGGCACAGGCTGGTAAGCTCCGGTCTGGCCGGTTACCTGTCCGTTGTTGTTGAACAGCGGCTGGTAGTTGGCAGGCTGTGTGCCGAACGCGGTCGTAGCCTGGGGAACACCTGCGGGCTGTCCCATCGGTGCAAAGGGCTGTGTCGCCTGTACAGGCTGCTGCGGAGCAGTCTGCTGATAACTGAACCCGGTCTGGAAGGATCCGGTGTTCACCATGCCGGGCACGCCCATGCTGGGACGGCTGCTGCTCATGAAAGTCGGTACCTCACCGGTATTGCCGGAAGAGAAGGGACTTGCGGGAGAAGCTGCCGGTGTATCAAAGGATGTCCGGGCCGCAGATTCACTTCTGGAGAAATTGGTTCCGAAAGAACCAAACAGGCGTTCATGCTCAATTTCACGCGGCTTGCGGGCAGGCTCCTTGACCGGGAAGGGCGTCTTTTCGAAGCCGGTGGCAATCACGGTGATACGCACCTCATCGCCCATGGTTTCGTCGATGCCTGCACCAAAGATGATGTTCGCATCGGGATCTGCCGCTTCCATAATCAGGTTGGCTGCCTCGTTGATATCCACGATGGAGATATCTTCGCCGCCGGTTACGTTGATCAGCACAGCGCGTGCGCCGTCAATGTTCGTCTCAAGCAGCGGAGAGGAAATGGCGTTCTTGGCCGCTTCGACCAGTTTGTTTTCGCCGCTTCCCAGGCCGATACCCATATGGGCCATACCGCCGGATTCCATAACCGTCTTCACGTCGGCGAAGTCCAGGTTAATCATGGCAGGCACAGCAATCAGGTCGCTGATGCCCTGGATGCCCTGGCGAAGCACGTCGTCCGCGATCTGGAAAGCTTCGATCATTGTGGTTCCCTTGTTTACCACCTGGAGCAGGCGGTCGTTGGGAATCACAACCAGGGTATCCACATGCTGCTTCAGTTCGGCAATACCGGCTTCAGCATTCTTCATCCGCTGTTTGCCTTCGAAGTTGAAGGGTTTGGTCACAACGGCAATCGTCAGCGTGCCCAGGTCGCGAGCGATCTCAGCAACGATCGGAGCCGCACCGGTGCCTGTGCCGCCGCCCATACCGGCGGTGATGAACACCAGGTCAGCGCCCTTCAGGGCGGATGCGATTTCTTCGCGGCTTTCTTCGGCTGCACGACGACCCACCTCAGGAATAGCACCGGCACCCAGACCCTTGGTCAGCTTTTCGCCGATCTGGATCTTCACCTGTGCGTTCGTCTGGCTCAGAGCCTGGCGGTCTGTATTCACGGAAATAAAATCAACTCCGCGCAGGCCGGCATTTACCATGCGGTTAACGGCATTGTTTCCGCCGCCGCCGCATCCGACAACTTTAATGGATGCGAAAGTGCTCTGTTCTTCGTTCTGGAATTCAATCATACTCTTAACCTCCCAACAGACTGCGGAAAAAGTCTTTGATTTTGCCACTTGCGCCGGCTGCCGGCTGACGCTGCTGTTCGATCGTATCGATGATCAGGTCCATCAGTCCCAGAGCGCTTGAGAAACAATGGCTGTTCAGTTTGGTTGTCCGGCGCGGCGTTTCCTGTACCGGCCGTCCGAGTCTGCCGGCAAGATACTCCTTGCCGCCGCGGTTGAAGTTCAGTCCGCCGCCGGTCAGGAATACGTTGGACCAGCTTCCCAGTCCTCCGAAGTCATCGTCCACAGCTTCTTTGATCTTCGCGCAGATATCATCAAGTTCTGTGCAGAGAACAGGTTTGACCTGCTCCCGGGTAAACACTGTACCCTTCTGGCCGTCCGCACCGGGGACCTCGTAGGTTTCTCCGGAAGTTTCGATACCGTAAACAAATTTCCGCTTGATATCTTCTGCGGCGCTCAGGGAAATGTCGAGCTCTTCCGCCAGCGCCACGGCCAGATTGCCGCCGCCGACGTCCAGCACCTTGTGATAGATGATGGCGTCTCCCTCAACTCCGATGATCTCCGTGTTCAGGTATCCCATATCGATCAGCACTGAAGTGTGATCGCGTTCCTGCTCATTCAGGTAAAGCATGGCCTCACCGGCGGAAGTGGAATAGAATCCGGTAACAACGATACCCAGATCAGCCATACGGTTGGTTACGTCATCGATAAAGAATCTGTTTCCCACCGCGAAGCTGATGAAGGCTGTCATTTCACGGCCTTTCATTCCAACAGGTTCCAGCGTCTTTTTGCCGCTGTCCACCATAAACCATGCGGGGCTGGAGTGAACCACAACACCGGGTACGTTGGTCAGGTTTTCAGCCGCTTTGCTGAAAGCAGCCTTGACATCTGCCGCGGTAACCCTCGGATCGGTTCCCTTCAGAGGGATCGTAACCTTGGTGGCGTAAACATGGGTAAACGCACCGGGAACACCGACGTTGATCTCCTTGATCTTGCTGCCGGATTGCTCTTCCGCGTCCGCAATGGAACGGCGGATCGCTTCATCCAGCGCGCCGGGATTGTTCCATCCCTCTTCGAGATAACCATCATACTTTGTCACACCGGCAGCGGTGATGTCACAGCGCTGACTGCCGCTGTTTTCAGCAACGAGCGTAACAATCTTGCTCGTACCGAAATCAATGGCTGCAACCGTTGTTTTCATAGGTTTCTCATGCCCCCTGTTATCCGGATCTGTGAAACAGATCACGGTCAGTTACTTCAAAATAGTGTATACCTTAAGGAATTATACCTTCTTTAGCCTGTTATTGCAAGAGTTTAGCACATTTTTATTACATTTTTCTGCGATTTTGTAACAATTTTATCCAACGCTTTTCATCCCAGGTTACAGCATTCAGTTCCAAACGCTTTTACGGTGTAAAAATGGGGGTTTCCGGATTTGATACGTTGATTGTGCCGCTCGTATATCCCCTGTTCTTCAGTTCATCCTGGACCACAAGGAGACTGCGGAGCTTTGCGTGTATGTTTTTCCGGTCTCCCATACTGACGGTAAATCCGTCCCGGGTTGTAAGCAGGATGGAGCTTGTATTGCTGATATCTGCTTCAGCAATCTTTTCTGTGCAGCTTAAAACTTTCATCTCCAGGAACAGCTCGGTAAAGATGCTTTGCTGTGTCTCATTGCCCAATGTGACGCACTGGCCTACCAGCGTGTTTGACCTGACTTCCAGCCCCTTGATCTCCACAAGCTCTGCCGGCCGGTTGTTCGGGTTCTCGCTCTCATACAGTACCATGCGGTTTTTATCCATCACATACAGGATTCCGCAATAGGTCAGCCAGCAGCAGGGTTCCCTTTCCCGCACGGAAATAATAACTGTACTGGGAAGTTCCCTGGCCATATATCCGAAACGCAGCCTGTAATCAGACTGGATCCGATTCTCCACTGCCTTCTCGTCAAGCGTGATAATGTTGTCGCCGCGATGGATGCCGCTGACCCGGATTATTTCGTCTGCGGAAATAATGGAGTTACCGATGACCCGAATCTCCTTCACACTGTATACCGCAAACCGAAGCACCAGGATGACAGCGGTGACGAATAACAGCAGAATCACGGCCATACGGATAATCCGCGGCCGTCCTTCTGTTTTCTTCTCCGGAACCCTGACGCGCACGCCCGTTCCAGTATGCTGTTGTTGAAAGGGAGATGTGTTCTGGCTGTTCTGACCCGGAGCATTCCAGAAATCTCCGATATGCTCATTGACGTTATCAGACCGGCTTGCTTTCAGTTCCGGCGCGTCTTCCGGTTCGTCAAAGGGGTTCGTGTTGACCGGTGCCGGTCCGAACCAGGTGTTACGCTGCCAGTCACGGACGCCGTTATCTCCGCTGCCGGCTGTTCCGCTCCGCTCGCCTGCGGTTCTCGGCCTGTAGCCGCCGTTCTGTCCGTCCATCAGCGCACCTTAATCCCTTCTCAGAAATGGTTCCGGCTCAATGTTATTCTTAACTGTCCGCCGGAACATCGCAAAACAGAATCTGGTCTGTTTATTTCAATTCCCTGACAATCTCTTTAAACACCCGACCACGTTCCTCATAATCCTTGAACATGTCAAAACTGGCGCACGCGGGGCTCAGCAATACGCACCAGCCTTTATCCGCCAGGCTCCGTGCTGTCTCCACTGCTTCCCTCATGGATCCGGCGTCTGTCAGGTGATTGAATCCAACCCGTTCCAGGCTGTTCCGGATCAGTCCGGCCGTTTCGCCGATCAGCACGGCATGACGGATCATGGGGCTGTTGATGATTTCACGGGAAAGCGGATCAAAGGAAGTATGCTTGTCATATCCGCCAAGGATAATGACAGTGGGCTGGCTCATTGTCTGGACCGCCTTGATGGTGGAATCCACATTGGTTCCCTTGCTGTCGTTAATGTATTCCACGCCGTCCAGTTCGCGTACAGTTTCAATCCGGTGTTCCACGCCGCGGAAAGTCTTCAGGCTGTGCCGGATTACCGGAACTGGCACATTCATTGCCGCGGCTACGCAGACAGCGCCCAGGGCGTTCTCCAGGTTATGTGGGCCCGGAATAAACACTTCATCCGTACCGCAGATTTTCTTTTCATTCCCGTCCATCCGGATCATGATCTGACCGTCACGGACGAAGGCGCCTTCCTTCACTTCCTTTTTCCGGCTGAAGAAAAGTACCCGGCTCTTTACCTGCTTGCTCAGTCCTTCCAGTCCGGGATCATCCGCGTTGAACACCGCGAAGTCCGATGCTGTCTGGTTTTTGAACATCCGCATCTTCATGGCAGTATATACTTCCATGGTGCCGTGCCGGTTCAGGTGATCTTCTGTAATATTGGTCAGCAGCGCCACATGGGGATGGAACGTATCCGCTGTTTCCATCTGGAAAGAGGATACTTCACAGACGATCACATCTTCCTTCCGGCTGACCAGTGAAGCCAGCGAGAAAGGATAACCGATATTACCCACCACATGGGTCACTTTACCGCTGTTGGCAAAAATTTCGCCCAGCAGGGATACCGTTGTCGTCTTTCCGTTTGTACCGGTTACGGAAACCAGCGTGCCCCGGGAGAGCTGTGCGGCGAGTTCCAGTTCACCGATCACATAGATTCCCATTTCCTTTGCCTTTACTACAAAAGGCGCGGTATCCGGAATACCGGGAGAGATAACGAGGCAGTCTTTCCCCTCCAGTAAATCCATTGCCGGGCAGCCGAAACAGCGTTCCAGTTGCAGCCCTTCCAGGGGTTTCAGCTGCTGTCCGAGTTCTTCTTCAGTTTTCGAATCGTTGACGGTCACTTCCGCACCGGATGCGCGCAGAAGCTGCGCAGCGGCTACACCGCTGCGGGCCATGCCAACCACCAGTACTTTTTTCTTCTCGTAATTCATAATGATACTCCTCAGAACGCCTGACAGACCGCAAGTACCGCAATCAGGCTCAGCACCAGTGTAATGCCTGTGTACATGCTCACAATCCGTGTTTCAGAATATCCTTTTTTCTCAAAATGATGATGAATCGGGCTCATCAGGAAAATACGCTTCCCGTGAGTCAGTTTGAAATAATAGCGCTGCATAATCACGCTCACGCTGCTCATGATGGGGCAGAAGCAAATCAGCACCAGCAGCAGCGGCTGACGAAGCAGCATTGCGATGGACACCATGCCGCCGCCAAGCAGCATGCTGCCCGTATCACCCATAAATGTTCTGGCCGGATAGCGGTTATAGCGCAGGAATCCCAGGCAGGCGCCGGCCATGCTCATGGCAAATACGCCGATTGTCGCCGCACCGTTTGCGTCGCCTTTTCCCGTCAGCTTCGCAGCCAGAATCAGGATTGCGCAGATAACCGCCCAGGCGGAAGATCCTGCCGCTGTCACAGATCCGAGCAGGCCGTCCAGTCCGTCCTGGAGATTGCTGCTGTTCACAATAAAGATCACAAGCAGCGTCATCAGCGGAATATAGAATATACCCAGATTCCATTCCGTGCCGATGAAGGGAATGATTATTGAGCTTCCGACCTTCGGAGAGAAATAGCAGTATACGCTGAAAGCCAGAGAAACGATCACCTGTCCGGCAATCTTCTGCCAAGGGTTCAGTCCGTCATGACGTTTCTTCACGGCCTTGATATAGTCATCCGCAAAACCAACGCCCATGCTCAGGAAGGATACTCCCAGAAGCGGAAAGATGAAGTCCCACTTCCCTTCCCATTCCGCAGGATGGAAAAGAAGAGAGCCCAGCAGAATACCAGCCGCCATCATGAGGCCGCCCATCACGGGCGTTCCCTGCTTCTGCTGGTGGCTGGGGCCCAGCTCATAAATCGTCTGGCCGAAATGCAGTTTTTTCAGATATCGGATCAGTCCCGGTCCGATCAGGAGTGCCGCCGCCAGTGCAATCAGGGCGGCTCCGATCATTCTGTAATACATACCTTAATCCTGCTCCTTCTGCATTTCAAGCAGCAGATCGCTGACGATCACTTTTTCGTCGAACGGCCGCTTGATGCCCATGATTTCCTGATAGGTCTCATGGCCCTTACCTGCGAGCACGATCACGTCTCCTTCTTCTGCCATACGCAGTGCGTGCCTGATTGCCTCACGGCGGTTTTCAATCACTTCATACGGCTTTCCTGTGGGTTTGATTCCCTTTTCAATAGCGGCAAGGATAACCATCGGGTTTTCTGTCCGGGGATTGTCTGAAGTCAGGATGCAGTAATCCGCCAGCCTTCCGCCGATCTCACCCATCATAGGACGTTTACCCTTGTCTCTGTCGCCGCCGCAGCCGAATAACGCAATCACCCGGTTCCGTGCGAACTGGCGGACAGTCTTCAGAATATTTTCCAGCGCATCCGGAGAATGGCTGTAGTCCAGGATCACTTTATACGGGGTGTCTGTCTGCAGCACTTCAATCCGTCCGGGCACGCGTGTTACCGCTTCCAGGCCCGCCTTGATCTTTTCGGGCGCGATTCCCATAATCAGCGCGCAGCTGGTAGCAGCCAGCGCGTTATAAACATTGAACATACCGGTCATCCGCATCCGGATGGCAATCTGGTTCATTCCGTGGAGCTGTACGTTGAATTTTGCCCCCTCTTCGGTAATCTCGATGTCACGGGCAAATACGTCAGCATCCACGCAGATTCCGTATGTGATAAAGGGACAGCTGATACCGTCCTTCAGTTTCGCGGATGTCTCGTCATCCGCATTCATGGCGGCATTTTTCACCATTCCGCTGGTAAAGAACTGCTTCTTGGTTTCAAAATACCGTTCCATAGTATAGAAGTAGTCCAGGTGATCCTGGCTCAGGTTGGTATAACAGCCCACCTCAAATGTCATACCGTCAAGGCGGTTCATATCAATCGCATGCGCGGAAACCTCCATGCACACAACCTTTACACCCTCGTCTGCCATCATCCGCAGCATCTTCTGCAGCTCAATGGGATCGGGTGTGGTCAGCTTGCTGTCCAGATGCTGTTCCTCAACCACGGTACCGGTGGATCCGATAATACCGCACTTCAGGCCTGCTTTTTCACAGATGCTCTGCAGCAGATATGTGGTCGTGGTCTTTCCCTTTGTGCCCGTGATGCCGATCATGCGCATCTGCCGGGACGGATGTCTGTAAAAAGCTTCCGCGATACGAGCCATCGCAGCGCGGCCGTTGTTAACCAGGACTTGCGGAACATCCATTTCCACAAAATGTTCAACAATCAGTGCGACACAGCCGTTTTCCACTGCCTCCCATGCATAGTCATGAGCGTCAAAGCGTGCGCCGACAATACAGAAAAACAGTCCGGCATCCGTCTTGTCCCTGCTGGAGGATGTCAGTTCCCGTATCTCCGTATTCATATTGCCGCGGGTTTCTTCCACATAAGGAAGTTCCGTCAGTAATTCCCACAGTTTCATGTTTGTCCACCTTTCATTTCCGGCCGGTTCAGCCTGCTATAAGATTACCACAAAACCGCTTTCTTTTCCACTCGGCGGAAATGTGAAATGGGAGACCGACTGATTCAGTCTCCCGCATAAGAAGTCATTCTGATCTGTAGCTCGGCATTTTCTGCCGCCTGGGCTGCTGTGGAAACGGTCATCTGCGCGTTGACCGGCGCCGTCAGGCGGATGGTCTTTGCGCCCTTGGAAGAAATCAGATTCAGTTTGACAGCTTCAGCACATACGCTTGCGCTGTCGCTACCCCGTTCAATTTCTCCCCTGATCCATTCGTTTTCGGATGCAAGTTCTTCGATAGAAGCATTCAGTTTGTTGACAGTATGTCCGGTGGCTCCGATCGCTGCCATATCTGCAAGCAGCAAGGCAATCAGCAGTACTCCCGCGATAATCAATGCAGCCAGCGCCGCATCCCACCGGATACCTTCAGAAGAAAACACGCGTCTTACAGGTTTCGTTTCCTCTATCACCGGCTTTCGTCCGCAGACAGCGATACCGCCTGTCCAGTCCTGCGTCTGGTGGAATGACGGGAGGGAGGCAGAACATGTCATTCTGGACCGATGTATGTCTGCCTGCTGCTGACGGAAATCCTCTTTACGGAACCGTTTCTCCTGCCAGTTGATCATACCGTCCTGCAGCCTGTTTCTGACTCTGGCAGTCATTTCAGTCATCCATACTCACCTCTTTCATTCTTTCTGCGCTTCCAGTCCTGCGATCATTTCCAGAAGCTGCGGCAATTCATCCTTAAACTTGTTCCAGGCGTCTCCGCTGGCGGAAACAGCGGCTACGCGTACATGATCGTTAGCACCTGTTATTTCCATATCCCGCTCTTCGTGCAGGATTTTCTGTCTGATGTTGGCCGGCAGGAGAACCCTGCCCTGCGCGTCACAGGTCTGTTCATCAAAGCTCAGTGCGTAAAACTGTTCAAGATACCGGTTCAGTGCCGGGTTCAGCTTGCCCAGCCGCTCATATGTCTCGTTCCTCTCTTCCCACTTTTCCGTAGGATAAATCGCTACTGATTCAAAGTCGAAAGAAGGGGCAATGCAGAATGTGTCTCCCAGTTTTTCCCGGAACCCCTGGGGAATCACCAGGCGTCCTTTGCTGTCCAGGCTGTGGTTGAAAGACCCTATAAACCGTTTAACCCGGTTTTCCTCTTTCTTTTCAAGGGTTTCAGCGTTTTCTTCGGAGTTCATCTTTTTGGTATCATCCACTACGCTTTCCCCCTCTCTACCACTTTTATGTTCGATTTTGGGATTCTCTTCCCTTTTTCCCCACAAATTTAACACAAGTTTTGATTCTCCGCAACCCCTGACGGAATTGTTATCTTGTTTTTAATATGTGTTTTTGTAATATTATTGCAATATTTTTGTAACATTTTAAAAATGATTGTGCCCGTACTTTTTCATTCCATCAATATTTTGTATAAAAAAACGGCCGAGCTCCATTTTGGAGCTCGGTCCAGGAAAAAATATGTACTAAAAAATTAATATTTTTTATAAGGGGATTTTTTTCGGACAGAATCCGATGCTGTCACAGGAAACCAGATAGTAGTTGATTCCGTTGTGTTCACCATTAAATCCGATCTGTATTCCGGCCCCGTGCAGATGGCCGTAGACTACGGTATGCACCTGGTATTCCTCCAGTATTGACGTAAAAAGCGTATCCGTTTCCGCCTCCAGCAGCGGCGGATAATGCATCATGACAATCAACGGCCTTCCGTCTGCCATATCCTTCGCCGAACCCAGGGCCAGGCGAAGTCTCTCTGCTTCGCGCAGGAAGATTTTCTCATTCTGCGCGTCAAGGGGTGTTTCCTTTGTTGGAATCAGCCAGCCTCTTGTACCGCAGACCACCGCATCCCCCAGGTCAGCCGCACTGTGCTGTACGGCTGTGATAGACGGCGGCAGGATGGAACGGACGCGGCTGATGGAATTCCACCAGTAGTCATGATTCCCCTTGCAGATTACTTTTCGTCCCGGCAGCCTGCCGATTGCTTCCAAATCTGCCCTGGCATCCTTAAGCTGCATCGCCCAGCTGATATCCCCGGGAATCAGTACCGTATCGTCCTCTTCAACCTGCTGATGCCAGTTTTCCTGTATGCGCAAAAAATGCCTGTCCCACTGGGGACCAAACACGTCCATGGGCTTATCGTCTCCCCCGGGCAGGTGCAGGTCTCCAATGGCAAACAGGCGCATGTTTTCTCCTTTAGCGGTGTCACGGACGGTCAGAAATCAGATTTCTTCTTCCTCCGCGTCATCGTCCGCGTCTCTTTCTTCATCTTCCCGGACATCCTCCAGGCTCAGTTCCTGGTCAATCTTGCCGAATTCGTCCGTTTCTTCCTCTTCCACATCGGGAATAATCTCATCCATACCGCTGACGGCATCCATATCTCCGATGGTGGATGTGTCAACGTTCTCCGTTTCCGTTCCGTTATCGGTGTCATCCGCACTGTTGCTCTTGTTCATTTCCCGCAGGCAGAACAGGCATACATCTTTACCGGGCAGGCACGGTTCCTCGTTGCAGATGCTGCACAGCTCGATTTCTTCGGAGCGGGACTCCCCTTTCATCTCCTGCAGGCATACCTTGCAGTACTTTTCATCCTCCCGGATGTAGTTCAGGTCGCAGCGGGGGCACTTGACCAGATTCATATTGTTTCCTCCTCAAACGTGGCAATTCTGGGTTGAATTCCCACATTGTTGATCGTAGTTCTCACTTTTGATGTCTTTCGTTACACCAGCGCATTAAAAACAGAGGAAAAAACTGAGTGTTTCTCCACTAATTGGCTTTCTCCTCCACTTTTCTGCCGAAAGCACCTCGTGATCTACGGTCATGGATTATACTATGCATATACATCATATGCAATAGGAAAAGAATACTTTTGGCAAAAAATAGTAAGCTTATGATTCAGCCGGATGAAGAATATCATCCATCAGCTTCAGCAGATCATCGCGGCCTGTGCCGTCTTCCCCGCTGAAACAGATGATTTCCCAGGGCTGGACGCTCAATGCCCTGCAGATCGGAGCCAGGTATTTGCTCCGTGCACCGCGGCTGATCTTGTCTGCCTTGGTGGCAATCACTGAGAAAGGAATGTCCATTTCCCTCAGGAAACGGTTCATCTGTTTGTCATCCTCTGTGGGTTCATGGCGGATATCCACCAGGCACAGCACATGAAGCAGTTCATCCGCTTTCTCGAAATAATCCTGCATCATCTGGCCCCAGCGCTGTTTTTCTTTTTTATCCACCTTTGCAAACCCATAGCCGGGCAGGTCAACCAGATGGAACTCGTTGTTCAGCAGGAACACATTCAGCAGTCTTGTTTTTCCCGGTGTGGAGCTGGTGCGTGCCAGCTTGTTCCTCCGGCACAGCCGGTTGATCAGCGTGCTCTTTCCCACATTGCTCTTACCGGCCACTGCAATCTGGGGCAGGCCCTTTCCTGTAAACGGCCCGTAATCAGCCATGGAAGTCACAAACTCTGCCGTCTTGATTTCCATCATATTCCGCCCCCTCCTTCAATGCAGTTTGCTCAGAATGAAACGATCGCGGTTTTCAGCACGTCCTTCACGTCTGTAGCTTTGATCACCTTAAACTGTTCCAGCACATGCTCCGGAATCTTTTCCAGGTCTTTCTGGTTTTCCTCCGGTATCACCAGTGTACGGATACCGGCACGGTAAGCTGCCATGGTTTTCTCTTTCAGGCCGCCGATCGGTAGCACCCGGCCGCGCAGCGTCACCTCGCCGGTCATCGCCACGTCCTGGCGTACAGGTTTTCCGGTCAGTGCGCTTACCAGCGCTGTGGTCATCGTCACACCGGCGGAAGGACCGTCCTTCGGTACGGCGCCTTCCGGTACATGGATGTGAATATCCATGCCCTGGTAGAAGTCCTTCTGCAGACCCAGCTCTTCACTGTGGGCGCGCACCCAGGTAAAGGCCGCCTCCGCGGATTCCTTCATAACGTCGCCCAGCTGGCCGGTCAGTTTCAGGGTGCCCTTACCGCTCATGGTAGTGCACTCCACTTCCAGCATTTCACCGCCCACGCTGGTATAGGCCAGGCCGTTGACCACACCCACACGGGGTTCCTTTTCCGGCGCTTCCCGCAGGTACCGGGGAGCACCGAGCATTTCCCGCAGGGTCTTCTTTGAGATCGTCATGGAACGTTTACCCTGATCCAGCATCCGCACTGCGGCCTTGCGGCACAGCTTGGCAGCGGTCCTTTCCAGTGTACGGACACCTGCCTCACGGGTATAGTCCTCAATCATCATCTTCAGGATGCTGTCGTCCGCTTTCAGCGCGTTCGGCTTCATCCCATGCTCCCGGATCTGTTTCGGCAGCAGGTGGCGTTTAAGGATCTGGAGCTTCTCCTCTTCCGTGTAGCTGGAAACCTCAATCAGTTCCATGCGGTCCAGCAGCGGAGCAGGGATTGTTTCCATTGTATTGGCCGTAGTGATAAACATCACTTTGCTCAGGTCAAAGGGCAGTTCCATGTAATGATCCCGGAAAGCATTGTTCTGCTCCGAATCCAGCACTTCCAGCATGGCGGAAGCCGGATCGCCCCGGAAATCACCGCTCATCTTGTCGATTTCATCAAACAGGAAAACGGGATTGCAGGTACCTGCCTGTTTCATGCCCGCGATAATGCGGCCGGGAATGGAACCGATATAGGTGCGGCGATGGCCCCGGATTTCTGCTTCATCCCGGACGCCGCCCAGGCTGACCTGGACAAACTTCCTGCCGACTGCTTCAGCAATTGCCTTCACAATGCTGGTCTTACCCACGCCGGGAGGACCCACAAAGCAAAGGATCGGTCCCTTCATATCCTTTTTCAGCTGAAGGACTGCCAGGTACTCGATAATCCGTTCCTTGACGTCCTCCAGTCCGTAATGATCCCTGTTCAGGATCTCCCTTGCCCGGTTCAGATCCAGATTGTCTTCTGTTTCTTTGCCCCAGGGCAGATCAAGGATCCATTCAATATAGGTCTGACTGACAGAGCTTTCAGGGCTTCCCGGCGCCATACGTGAAAGCCGGTCCAGCTCTTTTTCGCACTTGCTGCGGGCTTCATCATTCAGGGGTGTCTCCGCAAGCCGTTTCCTCAGGTCGGCGGTATCTGTTTCATCTCCGTCGCCCAGTTCGGTCTGGATCGCCTTGATCTGCTCACGCAGATAATAATCCTTCTGATTCTTCTCCACCTGTTTCCGGATGCGGGCTTGGATCTGCTTCTCCGTATCAGCCATATCGGTTTCACGCATCAGGATCGAACAGACCTTTTCCAGGCGGGCGATCGGATTCAGCTCGTCCAGGATATCCTGCCGGTCTTCCCGCTTTGTCAGCACGTTTGCCGCCAGAAGATCTGCTGCCTCTCCGGCTTTCTCAATGGCATGGATTGACTCCACCGTATCCTGGCTGACACGCTGGGAAGTCCTTGCATATTCCTCAAACAGATCCTGTGCGGTACGCAGGAGTGCTTTCGCTTCCGCCGAACGGACAGCCCGGTCTTCACAGACCTTGATGACCGCTTTCATGCAGGGTTCATCGCCGAGTTTTTCCTGAATCACACCCCGGCTGGAACCTTCAACCAGCACACGGATATTTTCTCCGGGCAGGTTCATCACCTGCTTGATTTCTGCGATGGTACCGACCTTGCACAGGTCTTTCCATGCGGGGTCTTCCGTATCGTCGCTTTTCTGGCTGATCAGGAATACCCGTTGCTTTTCCATCATTCCCTGTTCCAGTGCGGCCAGGGATTTTTTTCTGCCCACGTCAAAATGAAGGACCATGTTCGGAAAGAGCATCAGTCCTCTCAGGGGCAGTACAGGCAATTCGATTGTCTGATTTTTCTTCATGATATCCTCTTGTTACGAACGGCAGGGCTTACCGTTTGCTTCCGTATCCGGATCCGGCAAAGCCCGTGCCGTCAACTTTTTATTCAGGAGGCGTCCGTTTCGTCCGTCTTCTTTTCCGCACGCCTGGCGGTTCTCTTGCCCACGCCGGAAATCAACGTCGGTTTTCCGCCGTTGATCGCTTCTTTTGTAATGATACACTCGTTAACGTCCGGCATACCCGGAAGTTCAAACATGGTGTCCAGCATCGCGTTCTCAATGATGGCGCGCAGGCCGCGGGCGCCGCATTTGCGGTCAATGGCCTGACGGGCAATTTCCCGGATGGCGTCATCCTCAAAGATAAGCCGGATGTTATCCATATCCAGCAGCGTTGAATACTGCTTGCACAGCGCGTTCTTCGGCTCTGTCAGAATCCGGATCAGCGCATCCTCATCCAGCGCGTCCAGCGTGACCAGAATCGGCAGCCGGCCGACAAATTCCGGAATCAGGCCGTATTTTGTCAGGTCTTCCGGCTGAACGTCCTTCAACGCATCCGTCCGGGCAGGATCCCGCTGGCTCTGGATTTCCGCACCGAAGCCCAGTGTCTTTTTTCCGATACGGTTTTCAATAATCGGCACCAGTCCGTCAAAAGCGCCGCCGCAGATAAACAGGATATTGGTTGTATCGATCCTGATCATTTCCTGGTGCGGATGCTTCCGGCCGCCCTGCGGCGGCACAGCGGCTTCCGTTCCCTCCAGGATTTTCAGCAGCGCCTGCTGAACGCCTTCGCCGCTGACGTCCCGTGTAATAGACATATTCTCGCCTTTGCGGGCAATTTTATCAATTTCGTCGATATAGACAATACCGCGCTGTGCCTTCTCAATGTCCCAGTCCGCGGCCTGGATCAGGCGAAGCAGAATGGTTTCCACGTCGTCACCCACATAGCCGGCTTCTGTAACGCTGGTAGCATCAGCAATCGCAAACGGGACTTCCAGGATCCGCGCCAGGGTCTGGGCCAGGTAGGTTTTACCGCTGCCCGTGGGACCCAGGAGCAGGATATTGCTCTTCTGGAGTTCCACGTCGTCCCGTGTCTGCTTCCGGTTAATCCGCTTGTAGTGGTTGTACACTGCCACGCTCAGCGCGCGCTTCGCCCGTTCCTGACCGATCACATACTCGTCCAGGATTTTTTTCATCTCTGCGGGTGAAGGCAGCTTCACCGGTGCGAGCATATCCCTGGAAGCATCATCAAGCAGGAGATCCTCTTCGCTCAGGATCTCATTGCACAGGGCGATACATTCATCGCATATATAAACGTTCGGACCGGCCACCAGCCGTTTTACCATACGCTGTTCCTTGCCACAGAAGGAGCAGCGGGGTGTCTGTCTGTTCATATTGTTGGCCATGTTTCAACCTCACTTTTTCTGCTTGTCCCGCGGCTGATAGATCTCATCAATAATATGATAATCCAGCGCTTCTTCCGCGCTCATGAAATAGTCGCGTTCAACGTCCGCCTGAACCTTCTTCAGGGGCTGGCCTGTCATTTCAGCCATCATGGCGGTCATCTTCTTCTTGGTCTTCATCAGCCATTCAGCCCGGATCGCCACGTCTGTAGCCTGGCCCTGGGCACCGCCCAGGGGCTGATGGATCATCACTTCGGCATTCGGCAGCGCAAGCCGTTTGCCCTTTTCGCCGGCCATCAGCAGGAAAGCGCCCATGCTGGCAGCCATACCGACACAGACCGTACGCACCTGAGGCCGGATGTACTTCATCGTATCGTAAATAGCCATGCCGGCTGTCACAGATCCGCCGGGGCTGTTAATGTACAGGCTGATATCACTGTCCGGATCTTCCATTTCAAGGAACAGCAGCTGCGCAACCACCAGATTGGCGGTATCATCGGTGATCTCTCCGCCGAGGAAGACAATCCTGTCCTTCAGCAGCCTGGAATAAATATCGTAGGAGCGTTCTCCCCTGTTCGTCTGTTCAATGACCATCGGAATAAGCGGCATATCGTTCCCTCCTTTGACTGAAACGGCGGCCCGGCCGGGCCGCCGTTAAAGGCATTCTTATTCAGCGTCAGTTTTCTTTGCCGTCTTCTTGGCGGCGGGTTTCTTGGCGGGCTTTTCTTCCGCAGAAGCTTCCGCGGTTTCAGCCTTCTTGGTGGTCTTCTTGGCAGCGGGCTTCTTGGCGGGTTTTTCTTCCGCGGGAGCTTCCGCAGTTTCAGCCTTCTTGGTGGTCTTCTTCGCAGCGGTCTTCTTCGCGGGCTTTTCTTCCACGGGAGCTTCCGCCTTCTTTTCTTCCACCTTGGCGTCCTTCTTCAGCAGGTCCAGCACCAGGCGGATCGCGGCGTTGTCCTTCAGGTAACCCTTCTGTTCCTCAGTCAGGTTCTTCTTGAAGGTTTCCACTTCCTGGCCCATCTGTTCAGCCTGCTCAGCGATCGCCTTTTCGATGTCTTCCTCAGTGGGCTCGATCTTCTCGGCCTTGCGGATGGCATCAATCACCAGTTCGATCCGCACCCGCTTTTCAGCTTCGGGCTTGTACATCTGCTTTACGCCGTCCATGGTCTGACCGGTGTACTTCAGATAGTCTTCCATGCGCAGGCCCTGGTAGCTCATCCGCATAGCCATCTCACGAACCATGTAGTTCGCCTGATCGTCGATCATAGCTTCCGGAATATCGATCTGGGCATTCTCAGCAGCCTTCTCGACCAGCGCGTTCTCGGCAGCGATGTCGTTGTTCTTCGCGACGCGGTCGCTCAGTTCCTTCACGATGCTTTCCTTATATTCTTTGAAGGTGTTGAAGTCGCTGATGTCGGCTGCGAAATCATCGTCCAGTTCCGGCACTTCGGTCATCTGGATGCCGTTCACCTTGACATGGAACACGGCGTCCTTGCCCTTCAGTTCCTCAGCATGGTACTCATCGGGGAACTTGACGTTCAGGTCTTTCTCCTCGCCCAGCTGCATGCCGACCATCTGCTCCTCGAATCCGGGGATGAACTGATGGCTGCCGATGGTCAGGGTCTGGCCCTGCGCGGTGCCGCCGGCGAATGCAACGCCGTCCACAGAACCGGCATAGTCCAGGTTGACGGTGTCGCCTTCCTGCACAGGACGGTCTTCCACGTCAATCGTGCGGCTGGCCTTCTTGCGGTCTTCCTCAATGCGGGCATCCACCATTTCGTCCGTCAGCTTCTGCAGATCGGCTTCAACGGTCAGTCCCTTGTAGTCGCCCAGCGTCACGTCGGGACGGACAAACACTTCCAGATGGAACTTCAGGTCCTTGCCGGCGCCGATCTCGTCCAGGTCGATCTGGGGCTGATCCACGGGCTTCAGATCATATTCTTCAACAGCCGCACGGTACGCGTCCGGGAAGATGATCTCGAAGGCGTCATCATAGAAAACGCTTTCGCCGTAAAGGGTCTCGATCATTTTGCGCGGAGCCTTGCCCTTCCGGAAACCCGGAACGTTGATACGCTTGCGCATCTTAAGGAAAGCCTGCGTCATCGCTTCATCAAACTGCTCCGCGGGGATCGTAAAGGTCAGTTTCGCTTTGTTTCCGGACAGCTTCTCGTAGGTATGGCTCATGAATTATCTTCCTCCTGAATCATTTCACTGAATCATTTCAGCATAAAACAGCGGTGCGCATAAAACACCGCATGGCATTCTATCACAAGTTTCCTTGTATTGCAACAGTTTCTGCGGTTTTACCACGGATCGGACACTGCCGGCAGGAGTTCTGAAGTGCCAACTCCCAGGATATCACTCGTTCTCCGCGAGGATAACGGTTTTTTCCGATCTTTCAGCCTGCACAGCTGGTGTCCCATAAAGACGATGCATGCGGTCTCCCCGCCGTCCAGGTTGAACCCTATGGTACACCCCTTCTCCAGCAGCTTCTCCGCCAGGAAACTGATACCGTCTCCCTTGCTCCGCTTGATCCGGCCCTCCAGCATCATAAAGAAGTAATGGCCCTTCTCCACCATGCCTACAGCGGTACGCTGGGCATGACTGGTACCGTATTTCTTCAGGCCTTCCTCATTCAGCTTTCCGTCCCTGATCAGGATCGGCCCGAAAGCCAGCACGTCAATCGCACCGTCTTCCAGGTATTCCTCAGCGGTTTTTTCATCGCTGTAGTAAACCTTCATATCTCCGTCCGGCCAGATCGCGAGGCAGTCCAGATTCGGGAAATCCTTTACGCCTCTCTTCTTGGTTTTGTCTGACCAGACCTTCCCGTCCCGGATAATGATTCCAGGCCTGCTTTTCTTCTGCTGCAGGCGCAGCTGGGCAAAGTCATTGGAAACAGCCAGCACCGTGCCGTATTTCCGGGCGATCTTGTAGGGATATTCCATATTCGCCGCGGTTTTCCAATGTTCCGGATCATTGGCAATCATCCTCGGGCCTGTGGATCCTTCCGCGCAGAAAACTTCTGCCTCATACCAGACCCGGGCCGGTTTTTTCTGTTCCCTGCGGAAGATTTCGACGCGCAGCGTACTGCTGGCATACCGCCAGACGCCGTTTTCTTCATCTTCCCAGACATATTCCCCGGAGTCCAGAAAACCGGCATCATTCAATGCCGGAAACTCGCCTTTTTCCTCCGCCGCCGCGCATACTCCGCCCCAGAGAAGCGTCAGCGCAAGCAGCATGCAAAGCGTTCTTCTGATCATATCTTCTTAACTCACACCCATCATGCGGTGAAGCACTTCCTGATATGCCTCCGCCACATTGTCCATGTCTCTCCTGAACCGGTCGATATCCAGCGGTTCGTGCGTTCCGGCATCCCAGAACCGGGCAGTATCCGGGGTTATCTCATCCGCAACAATGATCCGTCCGTGGTAACGGCCAAACTCCAGTTTGAAGTCGATCAGCTCAATGCTGATATCCTTCAGGTAAGCAGTCAGGATTTCATTGATCTTCAGGCTGACCCGGGTAATCTCTTCCATTTCTTCCGGTGTGGCCAGTTTCATTGCATAGATATGGGAGTTGTTCACCAGCGGGTCCGCTTCCATCCCGGTATTCCGCAGTTCAAACTCCACCACCGGCGGTTCAAGCTTTGTCCCCACCGGAATTCCGGTACGTTCTGCCAGCTGGCCGGCGGAACGGTTACGGATTTTGACTGAAAGCGGAATCATATCGCACCGTTTCACCAGGCAGTGTCTTGCGTCAATATGTTCCAGATAATGGCTTTCAATACCGTGTTCTTCCAACAGATGAAAAAGGTGCTCGCACACCGAATTGTTCACTTCACCCTTGCCGAGGATCCTCCCCCGTTTCAGGCCGTGAAACGCCATGGCCTCGTCTTTGAAATAGACAATCGCTTTATCAGGGTCGTCCGTCGCGTAGACTTTCTTGCCTTTCCCTTCACGCAGAATCATCCCGATTTCCGGCATTGCGTGTCCCTCCGTAATCAAGAATACACGAAAATATTCTATCATTCTCCTATTTTTTTCTCAAGACAGCTAATCTGTATGTTTTCCTCCCAGATTGTACAAAAATCGTACTTTCCACTTATTCATGTCTGAAAATGTTCGCCTTTTTGCCATTTCTTCCGAATAATGGTAAAATGTCTTTGTCCTTCGGACTCTGAATTCATTCTGGATTATTGGGTCAGGAGACTCTCCTGTTCCGGATCTGAATTCAGAAATCTGCATAGAATCGAAGTGATAGAATGGATCATTACAGCAAAGCCCGCCGGGAAGGTCTGCGCGTTTACCAGAACGCCATCCAGTCCAATACCGATCCTTACCTGCCGGTTCTGGAGGAGCGTGTTCCTGCCCTTTCCTCCCTCAGCCGCCTGTCCCTCGGTATTATGACCATTTCCCTTGACCGGGTCATCGGCTCCGTTTCCCGGGGCCGCAGCTACGCCTTTGCGAACGGATTCATGCCTATCCTGGAAGGCGGCAGCGAGTTCGCCAGCAAATGGGAACATCTATGTGAAAGTGTGGAAGCCAAGGGTGTCAACCAGCCCATCACCGTGCTGGAGTATATGGGGTACTACTATGTCATTGAAGGCAATAAGCGGGCCTCTGTCATGAAGTATCTCGATGCCCGGGATATCGAGGCGGACGTCACCCGCGTGTATCCGCCCATGAGTGATGATCCGGAAATTGTTTCCTATTATGAATACTGTGATTTCTGCAAGGAAACCGGTCTTTACGCCATCTTTTTCTCCCGTCCCGGTTCCTATCAGAAACTTCTTTCCCTGCCGGGTGTCCGCGCCGGGGAAAAATGGACCGACGACGAAATTCTTTCCCTGCGCAAGCTTTATCATTATTTTGCTGAAAACTACCTTACCCAGACCCGCGGCAAGGAGGTTCAGCCCTGCGGCGACGCTTTCCTGCTTTATCTGACCACCTTCGGCTATGAAGATGTCAGGGATGACGATCTGGCAAAAACAGGGGAACGCGTCCGCCTTATGGCCCGGGAGTTCGAATCACGGGACGGCCGTGTGAACCTGGTCATGGAGCAGGTCCAGCCTCCGGTTCCGCTGATCTCAGCGTTGTTCCATCCTTCAAAAATCAAAGCAGCCTTCCTCTTCAACCGGTCCATTCAGGATTCCGCCTGGAACTACTGGCACAACCTGGGCCGGCTGGAAGCCGAGGAAAAGCTGGGTGACAGGCTTGAAACCACCACGCGCATCGTTCCCTCCCGTACCGAGTTTGCCGAAGAGGTGGATAAGCTGATAGCCGATGGCTATACCGCCATTTTTGCCACCTCGCCGGTTATGCTCAACAGCGCTGTGGAACCTGCGCTGAAGCATCCGGAAGTCCGTTTCCTCTGCTGTTCACTGCTGTCCAACTATACAAACATCCGTACCTACTATATCCGTTTCTATGAGGCAAAGTTCCTGCTGGGAATGGCCGCAGGTATTCTTTCTGAGAATGGAAAAATCGGTTATATCGCCGACTTCCCGATCTACGGTGTCCCGGCCGCTGCCAACGCATTTGCCCTGGGTGCCCGCATGGTAAACCCGCAGGCAAAGATCTACCTCAACTGGTTCTCTGCCTCCTGGTTTGATCAGGAAATGCCCTTTGAAGATCCGGAAATCCGCGTGATCTGCAACCGGGATATCACGGCACCGAACCGCGACGCCCGGGATTACGGCCTGTATGTCCGCGACGGCAGCGACATCCTCCATATGGCTACGCTGGTTCCCCATTGGGGACTCTTCTACCGGATGATGACGGAGCGCATCCTGAACGGCACCTTCAACCAGGCGGAAAGCAAGGAAAACGTCACCAACTATTGGTGGGGTCTCGGTTCCAATATCCTGGACGTTGCTTTCTCCTCCCGCTTCGATCCCTATGCTGCCCGGGTTATCCATCATTTCCGGGAGCAAATCCGTGAAGGTTCCTTCACACCGTTTGAAGGAGAATTGCGTGACCAGAGCGGTACACTCCGCTGTGACGCAGACCGGCGTCTCACCCCTGCCGAAATTCTTTGTATGGATTACCTGGCCGATAATATTATCGGCACGCTGCCTGATACAGAAGAGCTCATTGAATCCGCCCGTCCTCTGGTACGCCTTCAGGGATTCAACGGAGAACTGAAGCCCGAGCTTTCAGCTTTCAGCTGGAACAGAAAGTGAGCGAATGATATGCGGATTCTGGCCATAGCGGACGAACCCTCTCCCCGGCTCTGGGGTGATCTTTGCCGGGAAGCACTGCGCGATGTGGATATCATCCTCTCCGCAGGAGATCTTCCCGCCAAGTATCTGTCTTTCCTGACCTGTTTTACCAACGCGCCCATCGTTTATGTGCCCGGTAATCATGATGACCGCTACGAAAAAGAGCCGCCAGAAGGCTGCCTCTGTGCGGACGGAACAGTTGTCCAGATCAAAGGTGTCCGGATTTTCGGTCTTGGCGGATCCATCCGCTACCGTCCGGACGCAAAGAACATGTATACCGAAAAAGAAATGGCTTCCCGTATCGCTTCATACCGGAGGATGCTGAAATCCACAGGTGGCTTTGATATCCTGCTGACCCATTCCCCCATCAGGGGCTTTGGAGACCAGGAGGATCTTGCACACCGCGGCTTCGAATGCTTTGGCCCCCTGCTGGACACCTGGCATCCCGCTGTGATGGTTCACGGTCATGTACATCAGGCCTATACCGGTTCCCATTTCATCCGTGAGCGTGACTGGAACGGCATTCCTGTCATCAACGCCAGCATGGCCTATGAATTCGATCTTCCCGAAACTCCGGACAGGAAGGAACCCAACTGGAAGGGCCTCCGCCTGATGAAAAAAGCCAGCACATTCTGACAGTCATAAAACAGGGGCTTCCGTCCTGACGGAAGCCCCTGTTTATTATTCAGTCCATTCTTTGGTCGTCGGAACATCCTGTTCCTCGTCGTCCAGCATATAAGCCTTATGCCGTTCATCGATCACCGGATTCTCCGGCATAATCAGCCTGCCTTCCGGAAGCAGCAGTTCCATCTGTTTTCCGGCCAGGATCGTCCTTGCATAGTCCCGGACATCCGTCAGCCGGTGATCCATTACCACACCGTACAGCGGCCAGTTGGCGCCGCAGTGATTATCAGAGCCTGCCGACATGATCAGTCCGTATTCCTGTGCGTAAAGCCAGGCCCGCGCATCATCCAGGGGATCATTTCCTGCGTTGGCCACTTCAATGCCGTCGCAGTATTTCAGTCCCAGCCGGATCCGGTCCATATAATTCCGCATCCGGAAGGGATGCGCCTGAATTACACAGCCGCCGGCCTTGTGAACCTCTTCCAGCTGCTGGTGCCGGTTCCAGTGTTCCATCTCCGGGTGGGCTTTCATATAGTCCTTGGTCAGTCCGTAAATCAGGTACTCATCAAAGTGAATGTTCTGCTCCAGTCCGAAGAAAACATCCAGGCCGATTTTGTCCCCCTCTTCCTTCGCGTCCTCGTATCCCTTCCAGAACAGATCCACCCGTTCTTCCCAGGGAAGGTTCCGGTCAACGGCAGTGTTCCCGCCGAAGAAATGATCCGTAATGATAATACCCGTAAAGCCGGCCTCCTTATATGCCCTGGCCTGTTCTTTACCGGTCGCCCTGCCGCAGGCACTTCCCTGGCAGGTATGCATATGGGTCTCATATAAAAATGGCATGGTTGTTCTCCTTCCGGATTTGCATCCATGCCATTATATTCACTTATACCGTTTTTGTCACCGCTTTTTGTTATCTTTCAGTGACTTTTTGTCTGTATAATCAGTTGCAATTCGCTCTTTCCAGCAGCGTAAGCAGGTAAACAAATTCTTCTTTATAAACGTCTCCGCTCACGCCCTGGCATCCTCTTGCCAGCTCCAGTGCCTGCGCCCATGTGGCCTGTCCTTTCCATTCGCTGTCCCTGAGCAGCATCCCGGCTTCAGTCACCGCGGCTGCGAACCGCATGTTTTCACTCATTTCAGTCCTGACCGCTGTATCGTTCACAGGATACTCGTACAGCTTGCTCACAGTGCCTTCCGGTTCTTTTGCCCGGATGCTGACAGTCAGCCAGTCACCGCCGTCTGCAGCAGCCTGTGTTTCCTGATAACGGCTGCCAACTTCACCAAAGTCGAAATCGGAGTCTGCCGGGACAATCTCATACAGCGCCGTCATCCGGTGGCCGCTGCCGATCTCGCCGCCGTCCTTTTCATCGTTGGCAAAATCTTCCGCAGCCATCACACGGTCTTCATAGCCGATCAGGCGATATCCCTTCACCATGGCCGGGTTGAAATCCACCTGGATCTTCACGTCCTTGGCTACGGTTATAAACGTGCCGCCGCCTTCCTCCACAAGCGCTTTTCGTGCTTCGTAGATGGTATCGATATACCGGCAGTTGCCGTCGCCGTAGTCGGCCAGGGCTTCCATCTTGTTATCCTTGTAGTTGCCCATACCGAATCCAAGACAGGTCAGGCTGATACCGTTTTTCTTCTTTTCCGTCACCAGCTGAGCCAGGTCTCCTTCGCTGGTCACTCCCACATTCAGGTCGCCGTCCGTAGCCAGCAGGATACGGTTTACGCCGCCTTCAACATAGTACTTTTCCGCGATCTCGTACGCCCGCAGGATACCCGCGCTGCCGTTGGTTCCGCCGTGGGCTTCCAGCTCGCTGATTGCTTCCATGATCCGGGTCTTATCCGCCGCGGGCGTGCCTTCCAGCACCACCCGGTCCCGGTTTGCGTAGGTTACAATGGAGATGGTATCTTCCGGATCCAGTTCGTCAAGCAGCAGCAGGAACGCCCGCTTTACAAGATCCAACCGGTCGCTGCCGTTCATACTTCCGGAAGTATCGATCAGGAAAACCAGGTTGTGGCCGGGACGTTCGTCCTTCCGGACTTCAGCGGCCTGAAGCCCGATCAGCAGCAGTTTCGTGCTCTCATTCCAGGGGCAGGGTGCGATCTCCGTTGTCACGCCGAAGGGCTCGCCATCCCTGGGCTGTGTATAGTCATAATGGAAGTAATTCAGCATTTCCTCAATCCGGATACTGTTTGCCGGAATCCGTTCCCCGCTCAGAACCTTCCGGCGGAACAGGGCGTATGAGGAGGTGTCCACGTCCGCCGCGAAAGTAGACAGCGGAGAAGTCAGCACGCTGAGGAAGCGGTTACTCTCAAAGGTGGTGTATTCCTCCGTGTTCCAGTCGATCCGGCCTTTTGAAGCCGCGGTCATCGGCATGCTTGTGGACATGTTCACGAAGGATTCCGAGTAGGATGCGCCCGCGTCATATGTCGCCGCTTCATACATGATTTCGTCGTATGACCAGTTCCTTGCTTCTGATTTTTTAGTCGTCGTGGTTTCCAGCATCTCCATCGTAACGCTGTCCGCCATGCCGGTTACCAGCAGCCCCTGGACCTGCTGGAATTCACGCAGGGCCCGTTCCGTATCTTCATCAAAAACGCCATTGGGTTCCTTGTCCAGGTATTCCAGTTCCTTCAGCCTCGTCTGAATCCAGGTGACCTTCTCCCCCGTGTCCCCCTTGAACCAGATTTTGTTTTCCTCGCCCATGGCACCTGCTGCAATGGCTAGCACCATCAGCACCGCCAGGATGATCGCTGTAATCCGCTTCATAATATATTCAATCTCCTTTCTCATCACCGGTTTTTCCGGTCTCACTCTGTAGGACGCAGCCAACTAAAAAAAGTTCCCGAAATTTTCGGAAACTTTTTCAGACAGTCTGATATTCAGTTTTCTGTACCTGTTTCGAATTCATCCGTTTCGCTGATGAATTCGTCAAACCTGTATGCTATGTTTTCTTTACTGTGGCTGTCGCTGGACAGGATCAGCTTTCCGCCGTGCGCCCGGATATAATCCCGGATCTCCCTGGCAGGATAAGGTGAGGTACGGTATCCCCGTGAAATCGCCCCCGTATTGATCTCAAAAGGCTTTCCGGTTTTCAGCAGGGCATCCGCCGCTTTCTGCCATGCCTTCACATAGCGGGGGTGGTGCACGTCAAAGGAAGGTTCCTGTTCTATGAACTTGCTGATCAGGTCAAAGTGACCGATGATATCGCACTTTGTCACTTCCACGACCTTTGCTTCCGTTTCAAAAAACGCTTCCGCAAAAGCGTACCAGTCGCCCCCGAAATACTTTTCCACGCCTTCCCGCTGTTTGTCCGCGGTCCAGTCGATGGACACGTGGTGCCCGTCCGGCATCGTCAGCAGATGAACCGATCCGATCACATAATCATATTCCGCAAAGTCATCTGAGATGAAATCCCGCTCCAGGCCGCACAGCACCCGGATCTGACCGGCATACTTCTCCTTCAGCCGGGCGATCTCCGCCCGGTATTCGGCGCTGGCTTCCAGCGTCATGCCGCAGGGATCCAGATGACTGTGATCAGAGATTCCAACCGTATCGAGTCCCAGCCGGATCGCTTCCTGAACCATCTCCTCCGGAGTGTTCTTTCCGTCAGAGAAGACAGTATGCATGTGCAGATCTCTCATCAGACCATTTTCTCCTGCTTCACCTTATGGTCAATCACATGGCGGGATGCCAGTTCCTTGTGGATATCATCCAGGGAAATACCCGCTTCAATCATCAGCACCATCACATGATAGGTCAGGTCCGCGATTTCATAAATTGTGTTCTTCTTATCCTTGTCCTTGGCGGCGATGATCACCTCCGTGGTCTCCTCGCCCACCTTCTTCAGGATCTTGTCCAGGCCCTTCTCAAACAAATAAGTGGTATAGGAACCTTCTTTCTTCTCCGTCTTCCGGCCGGCGATCAGTTCCATGAGTCCCTCGTAGGTAAACTCATGCCGTTCGTCGTTCTCCCAGATCACGTCATTGAAACAGGTTTCGTTGCCCGTATGGCAGGCCGGACCGTCCTTCTCCACCTTCACCAGCAGCGTATCCCGGTCGCAGTCCGCCGTAATGGACACGATATGCTGATAGTTTCCGCTGGTTTCTCCCTTCAGCCACAGTTCCTGGCGGCTCCGGCTCCAGAAGCAGGTCAGGCCTTTCTCCATGGAAATCTTCAGGCTTTCCCTGTTCATATAGGCCATCATCAGCACTTTCCCGTTCTCCGCGTCCACCACAACGGCCGGAATCAGGCCCTTCTCGTCAAATTTCAGTTCGTCGATATTCAGCATGATTAATCCTCCAATTCATAATTCACAATTCATAATTCATAATGCCAGTTACTGATTCTCTATGAAAGATGATTGCAGTTCCTTGTTTTGTATAACCATATGATTTGGTTTTTCACAATCCATAATTGTGAATTATGAATTATGAATTGTGAATTCCCTTATATCCTTACCGGAATCCCATTCCTCTGCATTTCACGCTTCAGGTCATTGATCGCCACTTCACCGAAGTGGAAGATCGAAGCCGCCAGCCCCGCATCCACTCCGGGCAGCGCCTTGAACAGCGTGATGAAATCCTCAATACACCCTGCGCCGCCGGACGCAATCACCGGCACCTTCACCACGTCGCAGACCTTCTCCAGCAGTTCCAGGTCGAACCCCTGCTTCACGCCATCCGTGTCCATGGAGTTGACCACAACCTCCCCGGCACCTTCTCCGACACACCGGCGCACCCATTCAATCGCTTCCATGCCGGTATTCTCCCGGCCGCCTTTGGCAAAAATCCTGAAAACGCCGTCCACCCGCTTCACGTCCACGCTCAGCACCACGCACTGGTCGCCGTAAAGCTTTGCCGCCTTGCCTACCAGCGAAGGGTCTCGAATTGCGCCGGAATTAACCGACACCTTGTCCGCACCGCACTTCAGCACCCGGTCAAAGTCATCCGTGGTATTGATGCCGCCGCCCACTGTCAGGGGGATAAACACCGTACGTGCTGTTTCCGTCAGGATATCCGTAAACAGTGCCCGGCCTTCAGCGGAAGCCGTTATGTCATAAAACACAAGTTCATCCGCGCCGTTTTCACTGTAATACTTCGCCAGTTCCACCGGGGATGCCACATCCCCGAGCTTCTGGAAGTTGACACCCTTGACCACCCGTCCGTCCTTCACGTCCAGGCAGGGAATGATTCGCTTTGTAATCACCGTGCCACCTCTATTGCTTTCTTCAGATCAATATCCCCGGTATAGTATGCCTTACCAATGATGGCGCCGTACAGGTTCATCTTCCGCAGGCTCTCTACATCCTCCAGGGTGGATACCCCGCCGGAAGCCGTAATCTGCAGTCCCAGGCTTTCTGACAGCTGCCGGTACATTTCCCGGTTCGTACCCCGCATAGCGCCGTCCCGGGAAATATCCGTGCAGATCAGGGTCTTAACCCCGATGCTTTCCATCTGCCGGCAGAACGTCATAAACTCCAGGGCGGATTTTTCCATCCATCCCTTGATAGCCACAAAGCCGTCCCGGACGTCCACGCCCACAGCAATCTTCTCTCCGTAAGTATCCACGGCTTCCCGCAGGAAAGCGGGATCCTCCACCGCTGCGGTTCCCAGGATCACCCGGTCCAGCCCGGCGGACAGATAGGTTTTCACGATTTCCATGCTGCGGATGCCGCCGCCGATCTCACAGAACAGCCCGGCCGCCTCTTTAATCTTCAGCACCGTCTCCAGGTTCGGCGTCGTTCCGCTTTTCGCGCCCTCCAGGTCTACCAGATGCGCATGGGTTGCACCCTTTGCGGCAAAATCCCGGCCGATTTCTTCCGGATGCTCACTGTAAACAGTCATCTGGGCATAATCACCCTTGTACAGGCGCACTGCCTTGCCTTCATATAAATCAATAGCAGGAAACAGGATCATGTTATGCGTTTCCTCCTATCTCACAGAAGGCTTTCAGGATCCGAAGACCCACTTCCCCGCTTTTTTCCGGGTGGAACTGACAGCCGAATACATTGCCGCAGCCCACACATGCCGTCAGGTCTGCGCCGTATTCTGTCACAGCCAGCAGGCTCTCCTCGCAGTTCACCGCGCTGTAGGAATGGACGAAATATACATACTCGCCTTCCCGGGTGTATTTCAGCAAGGGAGAATCCTTCACAATCCTCAGGGCATTCCAGCCCATCTGGGGGATTTTCAGCCCTTCCGGAATCCGTTCCGCAATAGAACGAATCTCGCCTCTCAGAAGACCGAGCCCTTCATGCTCGCCGTATTCATAGCTGCGTTCAAACAGCATCTGCATACCAAGGCACACACCCATCAGCGGCTTCCCCTTGGCGGTTTCTTCTTTCACTGCCTTGTCCATACCGGAGGCACGCAGCTTTTCCGCCGCATCCTGGAAAGCGCCGACCCCGGGCAGAATCAGCCGGTCTGCCCTGCGGATCTCCTCAATATCGCTGGTCACCACAGCATCCTGTCCGATGGCCGCAAACGAAGACCGCAGGGAGAACAGATTCCCGACGCCGTAGTCGATGATCGCAATCATCACAGAACTCCTTTCGTTGAAGGAATTTCATCCGCACAGGCCGGATCAATAGCCACGGCAGTCCGCAGGCTGCGGGCTATGCTCTTGAATGCTCCTTCAATAATGTGGTGGCTGTTGCCGCCGGCAAGCTGCCTGATATGCAGCGTGGCACAGGCATTGTGGGCCAGCGCCCGGAAAAATTCTTCCGTCAGTTCCGTATCAAAGGTACCGACCTTCTCAGCAGGGATCTGCAGGTCATACACCAGCAGGCCGCGTCCGGAAAGATCCACAGCGCTGAGGATCAGACTCTCATCCATGGGCAGGATTGTGCTGCCATAGCGGACAATACCCTTTTTATTCCCCAGGGCCTGCTCAAAAGCCTTGCCCAGGGCAATGCCGATATCTTCCACAGAGTGATGATCATCCACATAGGTGTCTCCCTTGCAGGAAACCTCCAGATCGAAACGTCCGTGCCGGGCAAACAGCGTCAGCATGTGATCCAGGAAGCCCACACCGGTATCGATGACGTTCTTGCCTGTTCCATCCAGATCCAGCCTGATCCGGATATCTGTTTCGCCGGTCTTGCGGCTTACTTCAGCCTGTCTCATGCTTTTTCCTCCAATATCTGTTTGATGGCTGCTGTCAGTTTCTCCATCTGTTCGGGTGTACCGACGGTAATCCGGTTATAATCCTTGATCCTTTCCTTGCTGAAGTGACGGATCAGGATCCCCTTCTTTTTCAGTTCAAGATACAGATCCTCGCCGGATATATCCGGATGCCGGGCAAAGAGGAAATTGGTCTGCGAGGTCGTCATTTCAAAACCCAGTTCCCGAAGCGCTCTTTCGCTCCGGCTGCGGGTTTCCATAATAATCTCGCAGTTCTTCATATTATATTCATCCAGTTTCAGGCTGGCTACGCCGGCCGCGGATGTCAGGGAGTTGACGTTATAGGGGTTGAGGGAATACTTGATTGCGTTCAGGTCACGGATCAGTTCCGGATTGCCGATGCCCATTCCCAGCCGTGCGCCGGCCATGGAACGGGACTTGGAGAAGGTCTGTGTAACAAGCAGGTTGTCGTATTCCTTAATCAGCGGAACGCAGCTTTCCGCCCCGAAATCCACATACGCTTCATCCACAACCACCACATTATAGAGATTCTGCTTCAGGATCTCCTCGATTTCGCTTCGCCGCAGTGCAATGGCTGTCGGTGCGTTTGGATTGGCAATGAAGATGGTGCCCGCTTTCTGGAAATAATCACTGATGTCAATCGTCAGGTCTTCCTTCAGCGGAATCTCTTCATAGGGGACTTGGTTGATATCCGCAAAAACCGGATAAAATCCATACGTGATATCCGCGAAGTAGGCCGGCGTATGTTTGTCACAAAAAGCCATGAAGGCAAAATTGAGGATCTCGTCTGAGCCGTTGGTCATCAGCAGCTCATCCGGAGATACATTCAGCCTTTCCGCCAGGGTTTTCCTCAGCTCCACACATTCCGTATCAGAGTAGAGATACAGCTTGTCGCTGGCCTTCCTGACCGCCTCGGCCACTTCCGGCAGCGGCGGATAGGGATTCTCATTCGTATTCAGCTTGATATATTTCTGCTCTCTCGGCTGCTCACCGGGAGTATACGGTTCCAGATCTTTATACTTATCTGAAAAGAACCGGCTCATTTTCTCTCCCCATCCTTCCCGATCAATAACGTTGTTTATGCTTCGCTTTCCATTGTACGGATAACCGCGCTCCTCGCGTGCCCTGTCAGGCCTTCCATCCTGGCGAAAGCCGCCACGTCTTCCGCAACAGCTGCCAGTGCGTCCCTGGTGAAATAAGTATACTGTGTTTTCTTCACAAAGTCATCCACCGAAAGAGGACTGGAGAATTTGGCGGTTCCTTGTGTCGGCAGCGTGTGGTTCGGTCCGGCAAGATAATCCCCCAGTGCTTCCGGACAGTTGCGTCCGAGGAAAACCGATCCGGCATGCCGGATGCTGTCCAGCCAGTCAAACGGATTATCCACACACAGCTCCAGGTGTTCCGGCGCAATCTCGTTGGCAATGTCAATAACCGTTCTCAGGTCGTCCGCCACAATGATCTTGCCGTTGTTATCAATAGAAATCCGGGCAATCTCAGCCCGGTCCAGCTGCGGAATCTGTTTTTCCAGTTCATCCCGCACCTTTTCAGCCAGCTCCATGGAATCGGTCACCAGCACGGCACTGGCCACCTTATCATGTTCCGCCTGGCTCAGCAGGTCTGCCGCCAGGTATGCGGGATTGGATTTGCCGTCAGCTGCCACCAGGATTTCACTGGGGCCTGCAATCATATCAATGGAAACAACACCGTAAACCTGCCGCTTGGCTTCCGCAACGAATGCGTTGCCGGGGCCGACAATTTTATCTGTTTTCGGCACGGATTCCGTTCCGTATGCCAGTGCCGCAATCGCCTGCGCACCGCCAGCTTTCACAACACGATCCGCTCCGGCCACTTTCGCCGCAGCGAGGATCGCCGCGTTGATTTTTCCATCTTTTCCGGGGGGAGTGGTCAGCACCACTTCCTTTACGCCGGCTATTTTCGCCGGAATCACATCCATCAGCACTGTAGAGGAAAGCGGAGCTGTTCCGCCTGGCACATAAATACCGGCCCGATCCACCGGAATAACCTTCTGGCCCATCACCACGCCGGGCTCATCATTTATAATGAAGGAATTACGCACCTGCCGGCTGTGGAACTTCCGGATATTGGCGGCAGCCTTCTCCAGGATGGCCATGAACTCGGGAGTAATCTGAGTCAGCGCCTCTTCCATTTCCTCGGGCGTCACCAGCACGCTTTCCAGTTTCGCACCGTCATATTTTTCCGTATATTCAAGCAGGGCTTCGTCTCCCCGTTCCCGTACATTACGGATAATCTCTGCGACCTTGTCGGTCACATTCACAGTGGGCATGGCCCGGGCGAAGATCTCATCATTGGATACCTCACCGTATTTCATAATCCGGATCATGCTTCCTGCACTTCCTTTCTCAGTCCCTCAGTCAGTCGTTCAATCTGTTCTGTCCGGAATTTAAAACCGGACTTATTGGCGATCAGCCGTGCCGAAATCGGGACAATCTCCTCGATCACAGAGAGATTATTCTCCCGCAGGGTGGTGCCTGTTTCCACGATATCCACAATCACGTCTGACAATCCGAGAATCGGGGCGATCTCGATGGAACCGTTCAGGTGGATGATGTCGATATCCCGGCCAACGGATGTGTAATAATCCCTGGCAATGCGGGAAAACTTTGTGGCAACCCGCAGCGTCCGGTTCATATCATCCCGGAATCCAGCCGGTGCAGCCACCGCCATGCGGCATTTCCCCACGTTCAGATCCAGCAGTTCATAAACGTCCGGGCGGTACTCCAGCAGGATATCCTTTCCGGCAACGCCGATATCGGCTGCACCGCGTTCCACATAAATCGCCACGTCAGAGGGCTTTACCCAGAAGTACCTGACGCCCGCTTCCTCATTGTCAAAAATCAGTTTCCGGCTGTTTTCCATCAGTGCGGGGCATTCAAAACCTGCTTTTGCGAACATGACATATACTTTTTCGCCCAGTCTTCCCTTGGGCAGCGCAATATTAAGCACGGAAGTTTTCCTCCTCTGTCAGTCTTTCCAGCATGTCCAGGAATACGGCAAATCCGATTGCCCGGTCCTTCCTGCCCATTTTTCTCATCAGCGCGTCGTACTGTCCGCCGGAAAGCACGCTGCCGGGGATACCGCTGATAAAGCCTTTAAAAGCAATCCCATTATAATACTTCACGTCGCCGGTGGCGGAGAAATCAATCTGGATCCTGTCCTCAATATCACTGCCCGTGAATCCTGCTACCGCCCGGCCGAGCTGATCTGCCATCTCTCCGGCTCCGTACTCCTCGGCCAGTGCGCGGATTTTAGGCATCACTGTGCGCGGTGTTCCATACAGTCCCAGCAGTTCTTTCAGTGCGTTCTCTGCGCCTTCCGAAATACCGTTATCCCGGCACACCCGGCTGATTCCGTGGAGATTTTTCTGGCCGGCGCATTCCAGGATGGCCTTTTTCACCGACTGATCCGGAGCAATGGCATCCACAAACGCGTTCAGAATACCCACATGGCTGATCTCCAGCACAAAATCCTCTGAGCAAAGCTTCAGACTCTCCGCTGCCAGCTTCAGCACCTCCGCAATGCAGGCACCGTCAACATTACCCATGCATTCCAGGCCCACCTGCGTCTGTTCCCTGAAGCCGTCCGCCGCAGCGGAAACGCGGTATACATTTTCATGGTAATAAAGCTTCTGGAGCATGCCGGGTGTATCTTTCCGGTTCTTGACGATGGAAAGCGTCACGTCGGGTTTCAGCGCCATCAGGCGTCCATTTGTATCTGTAAAGGTGATAACACCCTCTGAGAACAGGAAATCCTTGTTCCGGCTGTAAAGATCATATTCTTCAAACTTGCTCATCCGGTAGCGCTCATATCCGTATCCGGAATACAGGGAACGAAGGCGGAAACTGATCCTCTCCTGTCCGTTCATTACGCTGTCGTCAATCTGCATGTTCATTCCTCCATGGTCACGAATCGGTCCGAAAACCGGCTCTTGAAAAATTTCTTTACCATGATAATGCTTTACCGTGATAAAGTCAAGGTTTTTTTTACCACAATATGTTGTAGGGGCATATTCTTTAAGTAACTATTTCGTTGTTTTTCGATAATATTTTCGTAAATAATTCTTCAAAAAGGGTTTTCAATTTGAAAAATATTGTATATAATCATTGTGGTTTTTCATAGTGGTATTACTTTATGGGAGGGAACTCTGATGAAGAAACGTTTGATTGCACTGCTGCTGGTGCTTGCCCTGCTGATTCCGGTCGGGGTAGCTTCTGCTGCAACCTGGTACCGGGTTAACACCTCTTCTCTGAAGGTGCGTTACCTGCCGGATGACAGCGCCAATGTGCTCGGCAGTTACCGGAAGGACTACGCCTGCACCGTTTCCAGCACAAAAGACGGCTGGTCTTATGTGACTTTCTCCAACGGTACAGAAGGTTACGTCCTTGCCAAGTACATTACCAAGGCCAGCTCTTATAAAGCCTGGGTCACCAAGGATGATACTTCCATGCGCAAGGGCCCGGATGGAAACTTCTCCGCAATCGCTACCCTTGCCAAGGGCACAAAGGTGACCGTTCTTTCCCATGGTTCCAAGTATGACTATGTCAGCGCCGGAGATCTGGGAAGCGGTTATATCATGAATGGACTGCTCAGCAAAAAGCAGGTGAAGGCTTCCGGAAACGCATCCACCTCCAACGTGGCTTCCGACGCAAACTATACCGCATATGTTTTCAACGCAGGCGCCCGTACGGTGAACCTTCGTCAGTCCGCCAGCACAAATTCTCCCGTCATCGCCACCTATCCCTCCGGCACACAGGTACAGGTGATTTACCACAGTGTGGAGTGGGATAAGGTTCAGGTGGACGGCAATGAAGGCTGGATGATGACTCGTTTCCTCTCTACCAGCGTTCCTGCTCCGACTCCTGTTGTGGATCCTTCCCTTACCGCAAATCCGGAAGGCGGCACTTCCTATACTGCTTACGTAGTCAGCGCCAACAAGAAGTCGGTTCACGTCCGCAAGGGTAATTCCAAGGGCTACTCCGTTATCTTCGATGTTCCCTACGGCGCTCCTGTAGCGGTTCTGAAGCATGACACAAAGTGGGACTACATCCAGTACAATGGCCAGAAAGGCTACATGGACAACAGCTTCCTGCAGCTTGCCGCTCCCGGCGACGCTCCCGCCATTGAAACAATGGATCCTTCCGCCACTCCCGCTCCGAAGCAGGAGTTCCAGCCCTACACCACCACCGTTAATATCAATGACCTGAACTTCCACAAGCAGAAGGGTGACTGGTCCTCCAACGTTGATGGCGTCGGCCGTCTGCAGGAGGGCGACACGGTTGAAGTTCTGGCGATTTCCGGCGATTGGGCCAAGGTTAAGTACAACGGCTATACCGGCTGGGTGCACAAGAAGTTCCTCAACTGAGGATTGGTCATATGAAGAACAGAAAATCCGGTGCCGTTTCCCTGTTTCTTGGCCTGCTGTTGATTGTGATCTTCGGTGTTGGCCTGACAGTGGAACAGAATCCCACCGCATTGGTGCAGCCAAAGAAGTATGATCATGCTCTGCTGCAGTTCGGAACCTTTTGTTCCGCAATTTGGCTTCCGGCCGGTATCATCGGAATTCCTCTTTTCCTCTTCTCTCTGATCAAAAGCCTGATTCAGGAACACAGAGCAAATAGAGAGGATCAATAAAACCAAACAACATTGGAGCGCGGTTCATCAGAACCGCGCTCCATTTGTTATAAGTATTAATTGTTCATTGTTTTTCAGTTTTCCACGGTGATGCATTCCTTCAGAACGTATCCGAAGGACGGATTGGAGGAATACTGGTTTTCGGTATATCCTGCATTCAGATCAATGATATTTGCCGGATTCAGGGGATTGACGCCTGTATAGTTTCCGCTGAAGACTTTTGTCTTCCCTTTGATCAGGTTCTCAATCGCGTTGTCAATCTTCTCCTTTGTACCCTCCGCTGCGATTGATTTGTTCAGTTCCAGAAGTTCCACCCAGCCGTTCTCAAAACCGGCACTCATATCCCGTCCATGTGCGTGTGCTTCCACAGTATTCTCTATTTTTTCGCCCTTGATGACCGCTTTTACCGCCTGGATTACATAAGGCGCCCAGTTTGTCCGGACGCTGCACAGCGCACAGGACGGAGCAACATCCATCATGCTTTGATGGTATCCCACATGATAGACGCTTCTCCCGGATGCCGCTGCTTCCTCGCAGGCTATGGCAGAGGCCATCGTATTGACATGCTGCGCAATGATCACACAGCCCTCATTGATCAGCTCCCGTGTCTGTTCCTTTTCCTCCGCATAATTGCTCCAGCTGCCTGTATAACGAACCCGCATTGTCGCTTCAGGCGCCACGCTGCGCACACCCAGCAGGAAAGCCGTATATCCCGAAATAACCTCTGTGCTTGCATTTGCCCCAACATATCCTACCAATGCGTCCCGCGGCAGCAACGCTCCGTTATCCAGGAGCTGCCGCAGCTTCATACCGGCAGCAATACCGCTCACATAGCGTGCCTGGTATATTTCTCCGTTAAAGGTATGATAGTTTTCTGTTGTGCCGTCCAGGCTGATTGTCGGCATGGAAATCTGGCAGAACTGTACGTCCGGGAATTCCCTGGCCAATGTCACAGGAATATCGGAATCCAGGTTGATAAAGATAATCCTGACACCTTCCCGGATCAGATCCCGTATGGGCTGTTCTGAATCCCGGCTGTGCACATTGCTCTTATAGAGAACCTCAACTTTGTCACCGTATTCCTCTTCGAGTGCGTGTTGTGCTTTGGCAAAGTTTGCCGTATAGGGTGTACTCTCATCTTCGGAATAGACAAAACCCACGCGGGTCACATTGATCTTCGGGGAGTTGTTCCAGAATCCGGTCAGGAAAGACACAGCCGCCAGTACAATCACACAGATGATGACGGTCAGCACAATTTTTTTCATCATGCTTTCCCTCCCTGCTCAGTCGTCTTGATTTCAGCATAACTGCCCGGAGAGACAGGCGCCTCTTCACGCTGCCGTTCCTTCTCTTCACGGGCAATGGCAGCCTCACGCTCCGCCTGGTCGCTTTCTTCCTTCGGGACATGATAAATCTTATTCAGATCGATGGTTCCGTCATTGATCAGTTTCAGCAGGATATCCACAAACTTCGGATCGAACTGAGTTCCCCGGCACCGCTGCATTTCACCCAGTACATAGCTGAAGTCCATCTGCTGACGGTAGATACGGTTCGCCGTCATTGCGTCAAAAGCATCCGCCACACCGATAATCCTGGCGAAAAGAGGGATTTCCTCCCCTTTCAGTCCCTTCGGATAGCCGCGCCCGTCATACCGTTCATGATGATACTGCGCACCGTCAATAACATTGTCCAGCAGCGTAAAGTCCTTCAGGATCTCAGCGCCCCTGGTTGTATGGGACTTCATGGTAGCGTATTCCTCATCCGTCAGTCGGGCGGGTTTGTTCAGAATTGCGTCAGGTATACCGATTTTGCCGATATCATGCATCTGGGCCGACCATTCAATATCCCGGCACTGTTTTTCATCCAGGCCGTATGCCCGGGCAATCTGCGCCGAATAAATGGCAACCCGTTTACTGTGGTCACTGGTTCGCTGGTCCTTGGCGTCCACCGTGCGGGCAATGGCGATAACCGTTTGTTTGCCCATTTCAATCTGTTTGTTGGCCATTTCCAGCTGTTCCTGCATCTTACGTTCATGGCGTTTCACCAGCAGCCATGTAACCCAGCCCACTGTAAACATCGGAACGGAAAGGATGTAGAAAATAAACCAGCTGTTGTCGTACATTTCCTTTTCCTTGGTTATATTATATGTACGTTCAACAATCACGTTTTCCCGGTTATTGTCAAACACCGCCAGATGGAATACATAATCTCCGGCTGTCAGATTTGTATAGGAAATGGTGCTCAGGGAATTCTGGGGCACAACCGTCCATTCTGTATCAAAACCCTCCAGCATATAACCCACATTGGGATCCTGGATGGTATAGTTAATCACTTCCGGATTGATTTCCAGACGGCTCACACCTCGCGGAATCCGCTGTGTCACACTCCGGTCCACCCGGTGAACAACACCGTCCATCCGCATTGTCGGCACACTCAGCCTGTAGACCTTCGCTCCGGAGGAGAATGTATTGGTGTTGATCACAAACACGCCTGTATCACAGGGCAGATACAGTTCTCCGTTATCTTCGTTAAACCAGGTCCATGAGTTGGCCGTCAGGCTGCTGTTCAGGCCCCTGCGTGAATCCAGGAGGTCGTATGAGATTTCATCTTTACCGCTCAGCACCTCATTCCGGTCCACCGTATAAATACCGGCGCTGGACAGCACGAACAGGGTGTCTGTTCCCTTGATCCAGATATCATAGTTGTTGAAATACGGGAAGTTATCCAGTTTACGGATAGTTTCATCCGTATTCATGTAGCACAGGCCGTTACTTGTAACCACAAATACGCCGCCGGTCTTTGTATCAGGTACTGTCCGGAGAATCACTTCGCTGCTCAGTCCGTTGACCCGTGTCAGCATCCTGACAACCTCACGGTTTTCAATCACAGCCAGACCGTTTCCGTCCGTCCCGGCCAGGATTGTTCCATCCTGCATTTCTGTAATCGTCAGAACCATGCTGCTGATCCGGCCTTCGGTATAGACAATCGTATGTTCAATCATATGGTTCCGGATATAGCTCAGTCCCGTATCACCCGCCGCCAGGATCGTTCCGTCCCGCAGCTGAATGGCTACGCGCGCACGGTTGCCGAAGGCTCCGTTGTCCCGGTTATAAACATACTCAGTGCCATCCGGTTCCAGTTCCACCAGCCCACTGCCGTATGTACATACCCACAGGTGATCCTGGGCATCCACCATCATGCAGCGAATCCGGATGCCGGCAAAACGTCTGGTCACCGCATCGTTGATCTGATTCATTCCTTTCAGATCAACCGCATCCATGCCCTTGTCCGTTCCGATATAATAGGCACCGTTCCACTGCACTACCGTATTGGTCACCCGGTTCTCCATGCCCGCAGTGGAATAGATATCCCGGAAATCCGATGCTGCCAGGCGCAGCAGGCCCAGCCGGGAGGAAGTGAACCACAGGTTTCCCTGATAGTCCACCAGCATGTTATCAATAGAGTTGTTGAAATCATTGGTGTTGATTCGTTCGTAGACACCGGCTGTATTAACATAGGCAATTCCGTTGTCCGCACAGATGAACAGCCCGCCGTTATCCATGAAATGCAGATTTTTGATTGTCACCAGTCCCGGGCATTCGATGGTGCCCTTCAGGTCAAACCAGCCTTTGCTGACGTCAAACCGGAACACCTCATTGCCGGAAGTGGCGGCCAGCAGATATCCCTCCGGATCGAATGTACAGCTTTTGAAAACCGTCTGCCTCTCCGGCAGCTGCCGGGAGGAGACAATCTGTCCCTGCTGGAGCAGAAACAAGGTTCCCTCATTCGTTACCGCTACTACATTCCCCTTATCATCAGCCGTCACCTGTTCCGCATAGGCGACTTCAGAAAGCGTGCTCAGCTTTTTCAGTCCACAGTTCAGCGTCAGGATCTGCATGCTCCCGGTTGTTCCGATGTAATAATATCCGTCTGAGCTCCTGACAATGGACTTTACGGAATTGGACGGCAGTCCCTGGCTCTGGTCAATTACATTGACAACCTGCTCATTGATTACAATCGACAGACCGTTATCGTTGGTTCCGATCCACAGACGACCTTCCTCATCCACGTACAGGCAGTTGACGTTCCGGACCGAATCAAAGCCGTCCATCCACTTGAATTCCCGCCCGTTATACCGGTACAGACCGGCATAAGTGCCGATCCAGATAATCCCGTCTCCGGTAATATTGATATCGTTGGCTTCTCCGCATGGAAGCCCGTTGGTGCTTGAATAGACAGTCTGCACATAATCGTTGTAATTGATGTCACCGGACAGGACTTCATCCTCCGCCTTTGCGGCCATTGGGGCGGATCCTGTGCCCGCAAAGCATAACCCGGCCGCAACCAGCAGCACAATGCTGCGAAGAAGGCCGGAGCGATATCCGTATTTCCCCCTGCCCTTTCTGACCTTCCGCCAGAGCCTGAAGATCCGTACAGACCGTACAAGCAGGAAAATCAGCAGCAGAACGATCAGCTTATCCAGCACTTCCACATAAAGTTCCGCAATCCCCAGGCCTACCCATAGCGGAAAACCGGCTTCTCCCAGGAAGCCGATGACAGCGTTTCCCCAGGCGCTTCCCGTATCTCCGTGATTCAGGATCAGGTTGATCGGATAAGCGCCTCCGGCAGTAATCGCAGCCAGGATTGCGCCGGCTGTAAGGGTACCAAGCAGCGTATCCAGGTACTTCTTTCTGGCGGCAAATCCGGTAAACACAGCAATAATGATGCTGATCAGGGCATAATACCAGGGATTCCCGTACAGGATATACGCCAGCAGATTATAAGTTGCGCCGATTACCGCACCGCACCACGGCCCCATAAGATAGGCAGCAAGAGCCGTTCCGACTGAATCAAGCCAGATCGGCCAGTTCAGACGGGATGCCAGCTGCTCCCCTCCCCAGTCCAGGAACAGGCACAGCAGGATCTGCACGCTGAATGCCACTATGAAGACTTTTCTGTTCTTCACCTGCGTTCCTCCTCAGCAGCCGGCTCACAGTCCCAGTTCATCGACCCGTTTCTGTGCGTCTTCAATCCACTTTAAATAAGTTCCGTTGTCCAGCACCTCATCTATCACGCCGTTTACAAAATAGATCAGCTGCAGTTCACCCTTTTTGGCAACCACCCGGTTGCCAAGATACTGTTCATCCGGTACATAATACAGGCCCTCTGCCAGAATGAGACCCGATCCCTGATTGTTCCGGATATAGGTTTGTGCGGTTTCCAGATCGACGATGCCAACGTCTGCCTTTCCCTGTCTCACTGCTTCATATACGGTCTGTACAGAGGAAACACGCCGGAGCTCCCGGTAGTTTCTGACGTTCTTTGCCACCAGCGCCTCCTGCAGGGAACTGCTCTGGACGATCAGGGTTTTATCTGATAAATCCTCAACGGATGTGTACAGTTCCCGGTCCGCTTCCCTGATCACAAAAGCAGTGGTTGCCGCGCTTTCGGTAAAGTAGTACCCTTTGGACATCGTATAGGCTGCTGCCCTTCTGGGTGTAAAGGCAATGGCGGAAATTGTAAGGTCCACCAGATTGTCGGTCAGCGCAGGCAGCACCTGGGTATACTCCATCGGCACAATTTCCAGCTCCACACCCATCCGTAAGGCAATCAGCCGGGCCAGTTCCATATCCGCTCCAGCATACTGATCCGTTCCTGTCTTTTCCGGATCAATAAACTCCTGAGGCGCGAAATATGGCTCCGTGGCCACACGAAGCACGCCTTTACGCTTGATGCGGTCCATCACACCAGTAGCGTTTTCCGGAATACCATGACTGATATCCATGGAGCCATCCACGTAATTCAACTCATTTTCCAGATAAAACTCCGCAGCTGCGGAACAGAAAGGCGCGCAGAAAAACAGGGTCACCCCTGTTATCAAACTCACAATCTTACGAAAGCGCCGGCTTTTCATCGTTCCTTCTCCTCTGCCGGCGCGGCCGGCTGTCCACGGAAAAGCTCAGAAAGGCAGAAAAAAAGAATACCTGTTGTATGCATTATAACAGGTATTCCTTTTCTTTACCATTGTTTTGTTTTTGGCGCGTTACATATTTTTTGTATTTTTTTATTCTACAGTTACATCGCCGCTGATACTCTTGGCGGAAATCTTCACTTCCGCATTCATTCCGGCGTCGGAAACCCTGGAGCAGCAGTCTCCGCTCACGGTGGAGCACTCCGCGTGTACGCTGCGCAGGCCGCGGGGCAGATAAATCTCCACGTCACCGCTTGTACTCTTTCCTGTGATATTCTTCACCGTCGTATTTTCCACAGTAATGCTCACGTCTCCGCTGATGGCGGAACCCGTCGCGTCCAGCACGGAGCCGTTGAATTCCACATCGCCGCTCGTGCTCTTCATTTCAAGCGTCTCGAACACACCGTCCACGGTCACACTTCCGCTCATGCTGCTGATCTCGCCTTCCAGCGCGGAGCCGTGAACCTCGGCATCGCCGCTGACCGTGCTGACAATCAGCTTCTCCGCTGTTTTTTCGGTAACCGGTTCCAGCGTCACGTCGCCGCTGGTGGAACGGACCACCATCTTCCGGGCCATAGCACAGCTGCATTCAATATCTCCGCTGCGGCTGTTCAGCTCAATTTCCTTCATTTGTCCGTCCGGTACTTCAATAAAGATCGGAGCACCGCCCTGGATGTTGGTCGCAACATTCCGGATAGCCTTTCCCACCATATTCAGGATACCGCTGATGCTGATTTCCTCACCTTCAGGAAACTGGAAGCTCGGAGCGATCTTTTCCATCTTTTTTGCTCCGGTAATCCGCACTTCGTTTCCGACCCGTTCAGCCTTCATGCCTTCAGCGTCATCGCACCAGATATGCACGGCCCCGTCCGCGGACGGGCTGACAGTGATATCCTGATCAGTTGTTTCCGCTTTCAGCGTATCCACGCCGGTAAACACAAACCGCTTGCCTTCCTCCGCCTCCTCGTTGTCTGAGAAGGAAGCCGGACCGGCCGTTTTCTTCGGATACTGGGCAATGACGTCTTTCATTCCCTTCAGGCTTTCAACCACCTCAGCAACCGCCTCGTCCTCACTCAGTCCGCGGCTGATCAGGTCCTGATAGTGCTCCTGGCAGTTGTTCATCAGTTCTTCATGCAATGCCTTTGTTTCATCATTTTCCACGGTTTCCTGGAACAGGATGTCCACAATCCTCTTCACTGTCTGATTCATTTTGTTTATCCCCTCTCTGGTATTCATTAACATTATCCCAATAATGTGTCCATTACCCGCCGGGTTTCTTCCCATGCGTCTTTTTCTTCCGCGAGCTTGGCCCTTCCGGGATCTGTCAGGCTGTAATAGCGCCGTCTGGCACCGGTAGCCTCGTCTCCCCAGTAGGAACGGATATATCCGTTTTCTTCCATCCTGCGGAAAGCAGTATACAATGTTGCTTCCTTCAGCTGCACCATACCTTCACTCTTTTCCGCGATGGTGCGGCTGATACCGTAGCCGTAACCGTCTGTGTCTGTCAGCTGCTGCATGATGATTGTATCAGTATATCCACGCAGCAGATCTGCTGAAATTGTCATGGTCACTGCCCCCTTTCGAGATAGATCATACACAAATATACCTCACCTGTCAAGGTATATCGTAAAAAAAAGTTTTTCTTTTCACGCCCGCATGTGATAAAATGCGTTTGGTTACAGAACGATTGCATTTTTTCCCTCATGTATGCAGGGAATTGTTACTTACGCTCGTTATATAGTGGGATGGTTCCGAAGGAGGTTTTCCCATGAAGCGTTTGACTGGGATTTTATTGATTGTTCTACTGGTCTTCTCCCTCTCTGCTGCCATGGCGCAGAGGGTGGAATGTGCCACTGGCGGTTTCTCCGTGAAACTGCCGGATCATTTTGTGGAGGAAGCAGTCTCCGGCGATCCGGATCTTTGTTTCTACTGGCATGGCAACAAGCTGACCGTTCAGGGTTATGCATCCTATCAGGGTGAAATTGCCGGCTCAGATCTTTTTGAGGTGCTGACCGGTTCTGAAACGGAATCCGGTTATGTGACCATCAACGGCATGAACATGCTCTATGCCCGCACTGAGGAGTACGGAGACGTGATCATCTCCTACACATGGATGGATCGCGGAAACAGCGTTACGCTGGAGTTCACCTATTCTGCTGAAGAAACCTCCGTACAGAAGACCGTCACTTCCATCATCAACTCCATCCAGTTCGACGCAGGCCACTAAGCAATGCACAATTCATAATGATACCAGAAATCCCGGAGAGCATACGCTCTCCGGGATTTAGCATTTAACTGATTCATTATTTCCCTTCGTACACAATCAGGGATTCTACGTCATAATCTTTCAGCTTCTCGCGGCCTTTCAGGCCTGCCAGTTCCATCACAAAGATCATTTTCACAACCTTGCCGCCCAGCTGTTCCACCAGTTTGACAGCTGCTTCTGCACTGCCGCCTGTAGCAATCAGGTCATCCACAATGACAACCTTCTGACCGGGTTTGATCGCATCCACATGGATTTCAACCTCAGCCTGGCCATACTCCAGGTCATATTTCTGGCTCACTGTCTCACGGGGCAGTTTGCCCTTTTTCCGAACCGGAATAAATCCTTTCCCGGTCAGGTATGCTACCGGCACACCAAAGATAAATCCGCGGGATTCCGGTCCCACAATCAGGTCAAAGTCCGTATCCTTTACAAGGTTTGCCAGGCCGTCCACAGCAAGCTTCAGTCCATCCGGATCCTGAATTACGGAAGTAATGTCCCTGAACATAATCCCGGGTTCGGGGAAATCGGGGATCGTCACCACATATTCTTCCAGTTTCTTGCTCATTGTCAGTATCTCCTTTCGCCGTCTCCGCGGCCTTGTGATGAAACCGCTCTCGCGGTTTATTCTTTATCCATAAATTCCAGAATCCTGCGGTAAACCTCTTTCCGGTTTTTCTCATTCAGGATTTCATGCCGCATACCTTCCAGGGTAACAATTTCCAGTTCCCGGAATCCGGCTCTCCGCAGACGGTTTTCTGAATCTGCGCGCCCCTTTTCGCCTCCGGTGCATGGATCATCCTTCCCGGAGATCATCAGGATCGGCAGTTCTTTCCAGACGTCCTCATACAGTTCCGGACTGTCCATCATCCGGATCAGATGGAACAGTGCGTTATAGCTTCCCAGGGTAAAACGCGCACCACAGAGCGGATCCTCAATATAGCGACGTACATTATCCGGATTCACAGAGAGCCAGTCCTGCGGGGTCTTTGCGTCCGGTACAGCCTTTGAAAACGGCCCCAGTACCATACCGTCCACCACTTTGGAATACCCGTCCGCGCCCTTAAAGGAAGCAATCAGATCTGTCAGCACAATGCCGGCTCCTGCCGCTCCGTTGGGATTGGGATATCCGGAAAGGACAGCTTTGTGGAACTCCCGGCTGAACTTCTGCAGGAACACCCGGGCAATGATTGTTCCCATCGAATGACCGAACAGGATCACCGGTACGCCGGGCCATTGTACGTGAATATCATTCAGGATCGCTTCCTCATCCTCCAGCAGGCGCTGGTGGCCTTCCCGGTCCGCAATATGGGACAGCTTCGGAGCGTCCGGACCGTGGCCACGCAGGTTTGCGGTCACCACCGTATACCCGGCTTCCTGGAGATACTCCGCAAAGGACATGTACCGGTCCTGGTACTCCTCCATGCCGTGAATACATTTTACCACAGCTTTAGGGGTATCGGCTTCATAAATTCGCAGGGCAAGCGGGTAACCATCTTTTGAGGCAATCGTTTTTTCCAGATAGCTCACTGGTTCTCCTCCTTGCTTCCGTTCAGTTGTTCCAGCATCTTATTGTATTTCCCGGCGAGCTTTCGGAATTCCTTTGCGCCGGTCTCAGGAATCTTTCTGCCATCCTCCGCACACTTGCCGGCTTCCATCAGCGGAATTGTACCCAGACGGGCTGTCAGCCAGATCAGCAGGATGATCACAACCGTCAGGATTGCGATCACAATACGCACCAGCGTCAGCTCCCTGTTCAGGTCCGCTGAAGTGCTCTGCCGGGTGGCGGTCATCTGCTGGTCCAGCACTTCCAGGCTGGATCTCAGTTTATTCCGGATGCTTTCCTTGTGCTCATAGTATTCCATACCCATCACCATTTCCCGGGCAAGACTCATCTTTTCATCCGCGGAGAGCAGGGTATCTTCTTCCTTGAGTTCCACACCCCGGAGTGTATCCGGATAATCCCGGATCTCCTGGGCTTCAATAACCAGCTTCATCGCGTAGTATTCCCGGTAAGACAGGGATGTGGATTCCGCCATAGCCTCCTGCAGCTGCGTCACCAGTCCTTTTTCCGTATCCCCTTCCGACATGCTGGTGATGGATTCCTCCCGTCTGCGGGAAACAAACACTTCTTCAAAATAATCATCCAGATATTGGGTATTTCCTTCGAGCGTAAAGCGCTGCACCATTTCCGTCAGGTAATCGGAAGCTTCCATCAGCTCATGAGCCGCCTTCTGCCGGACAGAATAATCCCCCGCCGCTTTGGACAGGGCGGAGAAAACACTGGCGGACTGATGGGTGGAGAAAACCAGGAGAAGGGAAATCACAACAGCGCAGACTATCATCGCGATGTGAATAGCCCGCAGTGAGACGCCTTTGCCTCTGTTCAGAAGTTTCATCTTCATTTGATGTGCCCCCGTCCTGATTGATTAACGCTCAATTGAATTGTCAGCACGATTTGTATACATTATAGCCTATCTGATGGGATTGAACAAGGGTTGCTTCAGTCCTCAGGCGTTACAATGATCTTGGAGTCATGACCCATATGCGTCCAGATCCACCAGGCATTAATGCCGTTATTTTCTTCTGTGATCCGGGCATCAACCCGTACGCATCCATGACTGGCCATGGTGCCGAGCGTCTCCATTTCCGCGCTGAAATCACGTTCGCCATTCTTCATCTCATATCCCATCTGATGGATCAGGTTCAGCCGTTCCATCCGGATGGGATATGCATAGGTGTGTCCGTCTGTTCCAAAGCCGTCCATCCTTGTTCCCAGCAGGTAAATGCCGCTGTGGGTATCAGCTGTCCTGTCCTCCGCCGTCGTAAATCCGGTGGAAACCATGGCAGTTCCCAGCTTTTTCCCGTTCTCATAAACCGTCAGGGTTTGTTTCTTTTTATCCACCACTGCGCCGTAGCGGGTGTTCGGCCGGACCATCCGGAGTTTGCTGGTCTTCACATATCCTTCAATATAAGCGCCGTCCATCTGGCGCCATGCCCCGATTTTGGCCCATCCGTCATCATACAGTTCCAGCACTGCCAGGCCTACAGTCCGGCAGGACACGGTACCGATACACTCCTTGCCTGCCTTTGCGTTCATGATCTTCAGGCCTTTACCCTCGGGTCCGTCTCCAACAGCCACAGGTGCCATCAGTGCCTCCCAGACAGCAGCGTCATCGGACAAATTCTCCGGGATCAGGCTGCCTGTTGCCGTCAGTTCCGGTTCGGGCAGCGGTTCCGGAATCAGGGCAATCTCGGCCGTCTGCACGTATTCACTGTTGTTGGCAGCCCAGGCGGAAATGATGTATTTCCCCGGAGAACAGACTTTGTGATTCTTCCCCTTGCCATCCCAGCTGATCACCATCGGAGCACCACGGCCGCTGTATACCGTGCGGTAATGCCAAACCACTTCATCCGGTTTGTCTTTCCGCGCAATCTGTAGTTCATATGTCCCTTTGCAGGATATGGCACATTCAATTCTCAGCACAGTCTTTCCGTTTGCGTAAAAAGTCTGTGTCACCGGAAGGCAGCAGAGCACCGCCGGTTTGGGTGAATCAACCTTCTGCCTGATCTCTGCCACTTCCGTCGTAAGGTCATTACCGGCCAGCAGTGCACGCAGCGTTATGCTGCCGGGTGTCAGCGGCTCCCCGTTGTAGGACAGGGCGTTCCAGTGGATTTCCACAGTTCCGCCTTCAATCTTCAGATTTGTCACCGGGTTCTCCAGTGGAATGGTTCCGCTGACAGCCTCAATGGTCAGCTTACCGCCATCCTCAGATGTCACCGTCAGGATGTTATCGTCAAAAGACCGGATCCGCCCGGTCTCAATGGTCACGGCGGACGTGGAAAAAGCTGCCGCAATCAGCAGCAGAATTACTGTAAATGCAGCAGCTGTTTTCCGCATAGCCGTACCTCTTCTTTCATCTTGTTTAGCTATGTTTCATTGTAACGTTTTGGGGTCTGTTTGTCCACGTTTCCGCTTAAGCTTCACCGGTATACGGTTTCAGTTCCTCGAGGAACTCCCGGTAGTCTTCATCAGGCCACCGGAATGTCAGGTCCTCTTCCGAAAAATCCTCCGGCCGGTCCCGCATGAATTCCTCTCCGATGTCATAATCCATTTTCCGGAGCACTGCTTCCGCAAATTCCCTGAAGAACATCCCGATGCCGGTGATGACGTTTCCGTCTTCCACAACGCCTTTGTGTATGAAGTTTTCCCTCTCGACAAAATCAAACGTCTCTGCCAGCTGCATAAAATACCCTGCCGTAAACTTTCTGCCTTTCAGGACGCCGGCTTTTGAAAGCAGGATCGGCGCGGATGAAATGGCGGCAAACAGGGTGCCTGAACCGGCGCCTTCCCGGAGGAAGTCGATCAGCCTCCCGTCAAACAGTGCCGGAAGCGGATTGATGGTTCCCGGCAGGATCACACAGTCATAGTCTGAAACTTTCACATCCGCTGTGGTCTTCGTCGGCAGGATCCGCAGGCCTTCCTCGCTTTTCACTTCACTGTTTTCACTGGCAATATAATCGATGCTTTCACCGAACCACACCGTCAGCACGGACGTCACACAGGTAATCTCCTGCAGAGAAAAATCCGGATACAGTAATACCGCGATCTTTTTCATAATCAGTCGCCTCCTTCATTATTCGCTGTCGCGTTCACAGGGATCAGTCCTTCTTCCGAAAGCCGGAGCACCCTGCCCGGCCAGTCGTCGATCAGTAGCCGGTCGTGCGTGATGCAGATCACCGCGCCAGGAAAACTCCGGATCATATCCCGCATCACCGGGGCGGAGAGCGGAGACAGATTCCGGGTAGGCTCATCCATCAGCAGCACGTCCGGATGAGCCATCATCAGCTTCAGCAGCAGCACCTTTGCTTTTTGTCCGCCGGAAAGGGAACGGATCGGATGATCCAGCTCATCCCGGGAGAACTTCATGGCAATCAGGGATGCACGGATGGAAGTTTTCTGTTCTTTGCTTCCATCCGTGTTCAGGAAATCCACAGGCGTCAGGGAAAAGTCCAGTCCCTCCTCATAATGCTGGGGCATCAGAGCTGTCCGGAATCTGGAGTCTTCCCGCAGTTTCTCTTCGATCACACGCAGGAGGGTTGTTTTCCCCGTACCGTTGCTGCCCACAATCAGAACCTTTTCGGATCCGCGGATCTGCAGGTGCAGGTCTGTCGCCAGCGTTCTCTCACCTGCGGAAAGCTGTTCCAGGTTCAGGTCCAGCACGCCCTTTCCCTTCGGAACCGGCTGGATATCAGAAAACAGCGCATACATGGAAAACTCTTCCGCCGGACGTTCCGTAGCATTCTCCTGTTCCCGTTCATAGCGGTGCTCCAGGCTCTTGACGGCCTTCATTTTCTTTTTCAGCAGTCTCCCGCCATGCGGATCCTGGCGCGAAATGTTCTCCTGTGCATGGGCAACAGCCTGCTCAATCTTTCTGAACTTTTCTTCCTGGATCTGCCGCTCCCGCTGCTCGCTTTTCCAGATCTGCTCCTGCCTGTCCAGCTGGTTTCTTCTGTTCCGGACATAGGTTTCATAGGGTTCCTTGTCCCAGGTCCATCTCGGTTCCGCCCGGCCGTGCAGGGATTCCAGATGCAGCACCTGCGTAGCGGTCGCTTTCAGGAGTCCTTCGTCATGGCTGACGTACAACACCGGCAGATTGCAGGAAAGCAGAAAACGTTCCAGTGCCAGGATGGCGTCCAGGTCCAGGTCATTTCCCGGTTCATCAAGCAGCAGCATCGTCGGTTGCTCACATAAGAGCAGCAGCAGGCGCAGCCGGACCTTCTCCCCGCCGGAAAGCAAACCGAAACGGGTATCCGCCCAGCAGAGTTCCTGATCCATGGAAAGGTTCCGGCACAATGCTGCCAGGTCACCCGGGTCCATATCTGTGAAAGCCGGGTTTTCCATGCAAAGTGTATAGGCCGGTACGTCATTCCATTCCGACGGTGCCTCCTGCGGCAGATAGCCGAGCTTTTCGCCGGAATAGTGGATGCTCCCGCTGATTTCTGCCCACTGACACAGTTTTTCCGGACAGACAATAGCCTGCAGCAAAGCGGACTTGCCGTTGCCTTCCTCGCCGATCACTGCCAGGCGGTCATTGCCGGACAGTGTAAAGGACAGATCCTTGATCAGCGGCCGTAAATCTTTGTTGTGAAGAATGGATAAATTGCGAACTGTTAACATATAGATACACCTCCGGTGAGGCGTCAAACCGGAAACAGATCGGCACGAAAAAAAGCCGGAAGCTGCGCTCCGGTATTTTGACGCCCGAAATAAACCGCTCATTCAGCGGTTTTCCTGACATCAAAATCCGTTACTTGCGCATCTTCCCGCCCCTCTCATCAATCGTTGTTTGTATCCTACCACCTGACCCCGCAGCTTGTCAAACCTCTTCTCAGGCTATTGTGTACGAATCAGAATCAGAGTATATATAATTGTTCATTGTTAATTGTTCATTGTTCATTGCTGGAATATGCCGAAAAAGAGGGCAAACGCTCGCGTTTCAGCCCTCTTCATCTTCGGCATATTCCAGTATGTCTCCCGGCTGGCAGTGCAGTACTTTGCAGATCGCGTTCAGCGTTGAAAACCGCACCGCGCTGATTTTCCCTGTCTTCATCTTGGACAGGTTCACGTTCGCCACGCCAACCTTTTCGGACAGCTCATTCAGGGACATCTTCCGGTCCGCCATTACCCTGTCCAGACGTAAAATAATCATCTGCTCACCACCTTCACAGCGTCTCGTCCGATTCCTGCTGGAGTTTGCAGCCGTAATTGAAAACATAGGCTGTCATCATCAGAACCACGCCCAGGATAATCACGGAAAAGATGAAAGTATAACCAAGTTCACGGAAGCCTTCCTGCTCCCACACAAACCTGATCGTTCCGTTTTTGATCAGCATTTCAGCAATCGTCCTGTAGACGCACCAGATCACACCAAGCAGTATCGCCAGAAAACCGGTTCCTTTGATCTTATCCGCGATATCATAGCAGAAAGGCGTTTCGGCGGTCCTCAGGCGGCGGAAAACATGACGTGCGGAATTCCATAGCAGGCCAACCCCCCCAAGCACCAGGAACAGATAAAACACGGGAACCAGGAAGAATACCGTGTTTGTTTCTCCTCCCTGATTTCTGAAATTGATAAACTGGACTGTCGAAGCAATCAGGCAGAAAACAGCCCCCGCTGTAAACAGAATGCACAGCAGCGTGCTGAGCACATGCATCATCCTGCAGAACTTATCATACCGGTTCTTCTCCTGCGCCAGCGTTCTTTCCATAACGTCCATAGCATTCATCCTCTTTCCCAAAGCCTGCTGCGTCTCATATTCTTTGCAAAACCTTTACTTGACGGCTTTCAGATACTATGCTACGCATAATATATACGTTTGTCAATACATTTTTAATGTTTTTCATTTATTTTTATATTTTCATCATTCATTTTACCCGTTCTGGTTTCTGAATCAGTTCCCAACTCCTGACATTGACAGCTTTGGCCTGAACTGATATTGTACTATCAACTTTGCGGCCGTTTTCCGGTCATCCGGACCGGAACAGAACAGACCTTTCAGATTGCTGAATCCTTCAGGATAGATTTATTCAGATAACAGGAGGAAGAAACCATGCCCGAACTGAGAATCCCCAATGTCATCCCGATCAACGACCATGTATGGCTGCTGGATGACAACCACGAAGCTACCTGCTATGTGGTTGCCGGAACAAAGCAGGCAGCCGTCATCGATACCTCCCTCGGTATGAGCAATATCCGCGCGGTTGCGGAAGCGCTGACTTCCCTGCCCCTGATCTGCATCAACACCCACGGTCACGGAGACCACATGGGCGGAAACTGGGCCTTTGACAAGGCTTATATGAATCTCGCAGATCTGCCCCTGGCTGAGGAAACCATCAACTGGCCTGAAATGCAGGCTGCCATGAAGCAGTTTGGAATCAAGTTCCCGCCTTTTGAGAATATTGAGGACGGACAGGTTTTCGATCTGGGCGGTGTGGAACTGGAAGCAATTCATTTGCCGGGTCATACTCCCGGAGAAATCGTGCTGCTGGACCGGAAAGACCGGATTCTTTTCTCCGGAGACGGTATTCTTCAGCATCTGTGGCTGCAGCTGGAAGAATCCCTGCCCGTAAAAACACAGATCGAAAGTATGGAGCGGCTGCTTCCCCTTCGGGATCAGTTTGATACCATCCTGCACGGTCACTGTCAGGCTCCCTGCGGCATTGAACTGTTCGACAATCTGCTGGCCGCGCTGAAGGATCTGGACGCCGGAAACACTGAAAACGATATTGATTATGAATGGCTGGGAAATGTGAGCAAAGCCCATCCCTATCAGCCAGAAAACCGCAGGATCGTATATAAAGATCAGCCAAAGGGCTGAATGCGGAGGATAAGGGAATGAAAATCAGACAGTGCCTGTTTGATGAGGTTCTGGTTCTTGAACCCGCTGTCCGGACAGACGGATGCGGAAGAATGACGGATCTGTCCCCGGATCAGCTCCGGGGAATCGTTCCCCAGGCAGACTGGAAAGTACAGCGGATCTATACCATGCCTGCACGCCATACCCTCTTCGGTATCCATTACCAGAAAGAGCCTTATCCGCAGGCGAAGCTCATCTCTGTCCTGCAGGGAAAGGGCTTGGACTATGTGGTGGATCTGAGAAAGGATTCCGCCACCTTCACACAATGGCAGGCCATTGAGCTGGATGCCGCAGACCCTGTTTCGGTGTATATTCCTTCGGGGTTCGGTCATGCTTTTCTTTCACTCGAAGAAGATACCATCCAGTACTTTGCCGCTGACAGAGAATTTATCCGCGGATATGCAGCTGCCATCAGTTACCGGGATCCCGTGATCCGGCTGGAGCTTCCCTGTGAAAACCCGGTTCTGTCTGATAAAGACCGGAATGCCCCTTTTCTGAATCAATTGGAGTAAAATATGGAACTGAAAGTATTATCTCTTGATGACAGGAAAAATATCACTGACCTGTTTACAGACGTTTTTACCAACGAACCATGGAATGACGACTGGAGTGACAGGAAGCAGCTGGATGCCTACATCACTGACCTGACAGGCCAGTCCTATTCCCTCGCCCTGGGATACTTTGAGGGTGACCGGCTTCTGGGATTATCCATGGGCTATATCAAACATTGGTATTCCGGAACCGAATACATTATCAATGAGTTCTGCGTGGACAGGCACTCCCAGGGAAAAGGCATCGGCACTGCCTTCATGAAAGCCATTGAATCTTATCTGTCGGATAAGGAAATCCACCAGATTTTCCTGCTGACGGACAAGGGTGTTCCTGCCTATACCTTCTATCAGCGCAATGGTTTTACTGAACAGATCGGCAATGTCGCCTTTGCGAAGAGATTCTGAAATCAGGATATTGAACAGGCTGACCGTGTAGGACACAACCGGATGCCTGGAACTGCAGTGATCGTTCAGACGGAGGAAAACAGAATGCTCTGTGTCATCGCGAAACTGGCTCCTGATGTAAATGAAAAGCTCAGCAGGCTGCGGCAAACCGCCATGCCTCAGGTTCATTTCTCTTCTCCGCTCTATGCACATATCACCCTCGCCACCTATCTGCCGGAGGATACAGAAAACTTTATTGCATTCTGTAGGGAGATATTCCGGGATGTTCCTTCGTTTACAGTCCGGTATGAAAAACTTGAGGTGCTTCCTGAGACCTCCATTATCGTTGCCACCCCGTCGTTTTCAGAGACTTTGCGTTCCCTTCACGAAAGGATCAGCAGCCGCTTCGGTGAAAAACTGGATTGCTGGACACGCGGAGAAGCCTGGTATCCACACACCACGCTCGTTTACAATCCGGCCATGGATCTGAATGCGATCTGCAAAAAAATGCAGAAGCATTTTATTCCCTTTGACGCCTCTGTCGAACAGATTGAGTTCTCAAGAGTGGAAGAGAACGGATATACCATTGTGGAATCTGTCCGCCTGTTGTAATCTGTTATTGTAGAAGAGTGGAGCCGAGGTGATCTGTATGGAAATCAAGCCCGTCTGTGGTTCCGCATCCGGAAACACGAGTGCCGAATGCATCGGCTGTGATATTGTAAGCGGAAAAGTCAATATTCCCGGCGGCATCATCCATAGCGGCCGTTCTGTTATCCTGGCTGCGGATCCTCATATCCCGATTCCCGGCTTCCTGGTCATCACCGCAAAGCGGCATATTCAGTCCTTTGCGGAACTGACTAAGGAAGAGCGTTCCGAGATCGGCGATATCCTTTCCTGTGCGGAAAAAGCCCTGAAAGAGCTGCATATTGCGGATGAAATCACCCTGGTCCAGGAAGAGCGCTCCTGCCATTTCCACATCTGGATTTTTCCGGTGCACCCATGGATCAGGAAACATTTCGGCACCGGCATCCAGCACCTGCGAGAGGTCTCTCAGTATGCCGCTGCTCATGCGGATGAATCCATCTGGCACAAAGTATCTGATACTGCCGCAGAAATCCGCAGATGCTTTGGCTCTCATATGCCGCAGGCACATTTTGTTACGGACAAGGAAACAGAATACGTTTATCAGCGAAGCCGCAGCGTGGCGGTTGTCATCCGTGGCTGCAGAATTCTGATGGAACGGGTATTCTATTTCGGTCATGAATTCTTCACCCTGCCCGGCGGCGGAATTGAGGAAGGCGAAACTCCTGAACAGGCAGTTCTCCGGGAGCTGAAGGAAGAATGCGGTCTGGATGGAACCATTCTCCGGCCGCTGGCTGTACAGTATAAATCCGGCGGCAGCGCGGAATACTCCTTTGAAGTCAGCGTACCAGAAGGTCAGGAAGCAATTACCGGATATGACCCGGAGGAGCCGGTGGACAATCCGCCACTTAAAGAAGTGCTTTGGATGAAGCTCGACGAAATCTGTGAGCGCGACCGCGCCTTCCTGTGGCATTACGGTCTCATGGCTGTGAACGGCTTCTTCAACGAAATCAAATCATGGGGTGACGAACTCAGTTATCCCCGCCACGACACATAAAGCCCCCGCTGACAGGATATGAGGTGATGATCATGAACAGTAAAGTGAATAAGGATCATGTCGAAACGCTGTATGACGCACGTTTCCTGAGGATGTACGACCATCAGTATGCGGAAAACCGGCATTATTTCTCCGTGTCCCGGCGTAAAGCGGATGATCTTGTCGCGAAGCTTCCGGACGACGCCTTCCGGCAAATGCTCCCGGACGCTGTCACAATCGCCGTTGTGCTGCACCTGCCGGGAAATGATACGCGCCTGCTTATGTCCTATGAGTACCGTTATCCGATCGGTCAGTTCCTCCTCAGCCCTGTCGCCGGGCTGCTGGATCCGGAAGACAGGCAAAGTGACGATCCACTGGAGAAAGCCGCGATCAGGGAGATCAAAGAAGAAACCGGCCTGACAGTGAAGGATAGCGACCGGGTTTACGTCCTGAATCCCTGTGCCTTCTCCACCCCCGGCATGACTGACGAAAGCAACGCCTTCCTTTGTGCGGAAATCACCCTGGACAACCTGGACGACCTGAACCAGAACGGGGCAGAAGGTTCCGAGCTGTTTGACGGTTTTGAGCTGTTGGACCGGGAACAGGCGCAGGAAATTTTCCGGACCGGAAAGGATAAACACGGAAACTTCTATTCCCTTTCCGCCTGGATGGTACTCAGCATTTACCTTGCGATGTTTAATTCATAACGATTTGGGAGTCAGTAAGCGTATGGAACGTTTTTATTTTGAAATACCCGGCCCGGAACGGAAAGAGGCCGCCATTGACTATATCAATGAATTCTATCAGTACAATTCAGAAATCAACGGAACCGGAGGACTGAACCGCTTCCTGGACAATTATGAGGGCTGGCTCGAGAAACTGAATCTGGATTATACCCGGGTGCCGAATGAGGAAAAAGTCCCTGGCCGAACCTATTTCCTGGTCCGGGAAAGCGATCAGCGGATCGTCGGCATGATCAATATCCGTCTTGCCCTGAATGAAAAACTAAAGCACTATGGTGGGCACATCGGATACAGTATCAGGCCCACAGAGCGGGGCAAAGGATACAATAACATTAACCTGTATCTGGGACTCAAGGTCTGTGATTATTTCGGAATCGGGAGCGTCTTTATGGATGCCGACCTGGACAACCCGGCTTCCTGGAAGACAATGGAAGCCATGGGCGGAAAGCGGATCCGGGAATACTATGACGATGTGAATGCTCACTGCACGGTCGTTGACTATACGATCGACGTCAAAAACGCCCTGGCAATGCATCCTGAAATGGAAGACATGATTCTTCCCCGAAGCTTTACATGACGGAGACAGCAAAATGAAGATTCTGGTAATCGGCGGCACAAGGTTTTTCGGCATTCACATGGTTGAGGAGCTTCTCAAAACCGGACATGATGTTACCATAGCAACCAGGGGGCTCTCTGCTGATGGGTTCAGCCGCAGGGTTCAGCGGATCGTCTTTGACAGAACCGATGCAGATAGTGTCCGGAACGCTTTGTCCGGCCGGCACTTTGACGTTATCATAGATAAGCTGGCTTATTGTTCCAACGATATCAGGTCTGTCATGGACGTGGCGGACTGTAATCAGTATATCCATATGTCCACCACCGCCGTCTATGGACCGAAACATCTCAATACCGTGGAGTCTGATTTTGATGGAAACGCAAAGGAACTGATCTGGTGCAGCCGGCCGGATTTCCCCTATGACGAGATCAAGCGCCAGGCGGAATGTGCCTTGTGGCAGAAATATCCGGACCGGAACTGGATTGCCGTGCGGTATCCTTTCGTTATCGGCAAGGATGATTATACAAAGCGGCTGCTGTTCTATGTTGAGCACATCATGAAATCCATCCCGATGTATATTGATAACCCGGACTGTCAGATAGGTTTCATACGTTCCGATGAAGCCGGAAGGTTTCTGGCATTCCTTGCCGGAAAGCCTTTCAGGGGCGCTGTCAACGGCTGTTCCGAGGGCACCGTTTCCATCCGGGAAATGCTGGACTACGTTGAACAGAAGACCGGCAAAAAAGCCATCCTGAGTGCCGATGGAGATGCAGCCCCGTATAACAGCGAACCGGAATACAGTATTAACACAGATCTGGCAGCGTCGCTGGGATTCCGTTTTTCCAGGCTTCATGACTGGATTTTTGAACTGCTGGATTATTATATTGACATTCTGAGTCAGAACGCCTGATCATTTACCGGAAGGGAGTGAAAATCATGTCATGGTATACCCCCGGGGAACCCATTCTCAGTCCCGGAAAACAGATTGAGAGCAAATACCCCGGCATGAAAATTCCTGTGCTCCCTGCCAGGGCGGTTGTTTTTTGTCTGGGAAAAGGGATGCCGGTGCTGAAGGAGCATTATTCCTGTCACCAGCTCATGGAGAAGCTGCCCGGCTTCATCACCCACTCCGAGGTGCTTGGAATAAAGGATAATCCCGATGTCTGTTTCCTCCATGGAGGCTATGCGGCGCCGCAGATTGCCTGTACCGTTGAAACGCTTCACGTCCTTGGTGTGAAAGAAGTATTCCTGGTCGGCCTGTGCGGCGGTTTCACCCCTCATCTGTCCGTTGGGGATGTCATCCTTCCGGATAAAGTATGGAGTGAGGAAGGAACCTCCCGGCATTACCTGGATGATCCCGGTTTCGCCCAGGTCACCCCTCCCTTCCCTTTTGACACGCTTGCTTCTTTCTTTCAGAAGAAGGGCTTTCGGGTATTTCGGGAGCCCACCGTTACTACTGACGCGGTTTACCGCCAGACCTTCGGCAAAGAGCAGTTCTGGCGGGATATAGGATGCGTGGCTGTGGACATGGAAGCATCCGCGCTGGTTAACCTGTGCAACCTTTACGGAATCCGGAACGTTGTGGCCCTGATGGTTTCCGACAAACATCCGCTCAGTGAAAGCGATCCTTCCTGGCAGTGGGGTAATGCGGATTACGGAGAGCTGCTGATCCGGTATATCCTGGACTGCATTGCTTTCAACCTGAAAAAAGAATAAAGCAAGGAAACTGATAAAATGAAATCAATTGAAATGCTGCCGATCGGCCGGGTGGAAAACACCGTTTCGGAAAAAAAGGATACCGCCTGGGGCGGAAACGTCTCAACGATTATCCTCGATGATCAGTATGCTGGCGGCCTTTCCGGCCTGGACCAGTTCTCCCATGCCATTGTTTTGTATTATCTGGATCAGGCTCAGTTTGTGAAGGAGAAGCATCTGCAGAGGCGGCCGCAGAACCGGGAGGATATGCCGATGGTGGGTATTTTCTCCCAAAGGGCAAAGGACCGGCCTAACCGCATTGGCATGACGTCTGTCGAAATCGTCTCTGTCTCAGGTCTTACGCTTACCGTAAAAGGCCTTGATGCTGTCAATGGCACACCCGTTCTGGATATCAAGCCCTACTATCCCGTGTATGACAGAAAAGACGCGGCTGTTCCCGAATGGGTCGACCGCCTGATGGAACATTATTTTTAATCTCCCGGAAACCGCTGGAAACAACTTTTACAATTCTGACTGAACGAGGAAAAAGATGCTAATCAGAAAAGCAACCGGTGGGGAAATGCTGAAGCTGTGGGATTATCCGGACGTGACTGAAGCCTCGCCCACAGCCCGGTTCTTTTATCAGAATATTACCTCCGGAAATGCGGACTTCTGGACGCTGGAACATGACGGAGAACTGATCGGTGAACTGTATGCCTTCCGGGATATAGAGACTGATCAGGATTTCGCGGATGGAAACACCGTTGCCTACCTGTGCGCTTTCAGGATCCGGAAGGAATACCGCGGTCAGGGGCTTGGCACCAGACTGATGGAAACTGTCCTGGCCGATCTGAAGTCTGCCGGCTTTCAGCGTGCCACCATCGGTGTCGGCCCGGACGAAGAGCAGAACATCAGGCTGTATCACCGGCTTGGGTTTACCGAAAAAATCAAGGACTGCTATTCAGATCCCTGCGCCATGGACGAAAACATGAATCCGGCTCCTGACGAAGGTTTCTGGCTTCTGTCAAAAGAACTGTAATGATCAGATTCACATTTTGTATAGCAGAAGCAGCAAAATTGCTACTGTTGATTGATGTGAAAGCAACGCTAAATCTGTTACCCTGTTCCCGAGGTGATGAAAATGATCTTTTCTGAAAAACTTCAGCTGCTCAGGAAAAATAAAGGCCTGACGCAGGAAGAACTGGCGGAAAAAACAGGAGTCTCCAGGCAGGCAGTTGCCAAATGGGAAGCCGGACAGGTCTATCCGGACATCTTCAACCTGATCCAGATCAGCAATCTGCTCAACGTCAGCGTGGATTACCTGGTAAAGGATCAGGACTGTGCTGTCCGCCCTGCTGCGAAACAGGACTCCGACATGGAAGAGCTGATTGCATTCCGGCTGGAAGCCAACGTGAACACCTATGCCGCGTTTCAGAACGAGGTGGATTCCACCCGGCCCCAATCCCACGATTTCAGGTATGAAAACGGCCGTTATCTGTATCACGACACATACGTCGGCGGAGAACAGTTTGCCGGGGAAGAAGCCGTTTGGCACGATGGAACCGCTGTGTATGCAATGAACTATATGGGCAGGGTGCTGGATGACAGCTTCAGCGGGAATTTCCTGAAGGAAGCTCTTCGTCATGCCGACCGGAAAATGCCTTACAGGGGCCCGGAATACTATCAGGCCGGAGAATATACCTACCGCTGCAAGGTAACGGGTGATTTTACCTGGTTCCAGGGATATGAAGAAATCTACCGGGGCGAAATAAAGGTATATGAATGCACCTTCCATGGCGGTACACTCAGGTAACGAATATACATTTTTTCGGAGGAACAGATGGTGCAGATCAAACCTGTCACACAGGACAATCTGGATGAAGTGCTCAGTCTGAAAATCAACGATGACCAGACCGGCTATGTTTCCACCACCGCGGAATCCCTGGCTCAGGCCTATGTTTATCAGGAGACTGCCTTCCCTTTCGCGGTTTACAGTGATCAGGAAATCGTCGGCTTCATCATGATGGGTTATTATGAAGCCAAGCAGTACTACACCCTATGGAAACTGCTGATCGACCGGAAACATCAGCATAAAGGCTATGGACGACAAGCGCTGGAACTCGGTATCGCATTCCTGAAGGAACGTTTCCATGCGCAGGAAATCTACACCGGCGTCATTCCCGGCAACGTCAACGCAAAAAAACTGTATGAATCTGTTGGTTTCCGGAAAACAGGCGTTTTTGAAAACAACATGGAAGAGTTGCGGCTCATCTGCTGACCGCAGGCGAATACAGAAAGACCCGGTTCATTATCATGATCCGGGTCTTCTTTCATATCCTTTCAGATTACCGCTGTTTGGCATAATAGATAAAGTCTCCGTCGCGCCTCACTTCCGTATAGCCCAGCTTTGTATAAAAAGCATTGGTCCGGATGTTCCATACAGGCGTATCCAGCGTAAATACCTTCACATTTGTGAACATATCCTCAATGGCTTCCATCATCCGGAGCCCATATCCCTTGCGGAAGTGTTCCGGATTGATAAATATCCTGCCGACATTCAGCTCCGCCCCATCCTGAAACAGAAGAGCTCCGCCAATAATCAGGCCGTTTTCCGTAAGCTTATACAGATGGCCTGTCCTCGCCATCTTCATATGAAACGGAACGGACATATATCCGGGAGGCCCTCCTGTCGAAGTGCCACCGACTTCAACATCCGTGTCAAATGCCTGTTTGGACAGGCTGTTCAGCACCGGCACGTCTGACGTGCCTGCTTTCCTGAATTCGAGACTCATACCATTCACCTTTTCCCTTTCTTATGCTTCCGGCCGGAGGATCACAGCGTTCAATTCTCTCCGCCGGAATCACTGTAAACCGCGACACCGTGTTCGGGTCAACGGTTTTTTCAAAAGTTTATCTCTCTTTTTCAGAAAGGACTTGACGATATTATTTCTATATAGTAATATTCTACATGGAAGGAGGATAACCATGAGAATATCACGCAGCGGTGATTATATCGCCCAGATCCGCCTGATCGGCGGCCGTGTATTTGAAAAGCTGCTGGATGCTTCCGGTGCGGATACCTTTAACGGCCCGCAGGGAAAAATCCTGGACGCGCTCTGGCAGCAGGACGGTCTTTCCGCGCATGAGATCGGCCAGCGGACTGGATTGGCCAACAGTACGCTGACAAGCATGCTGGACCGGATGGAAAATGCCGGTCTGGTAAAGCGCATCCGTTCCACGGAAGACCGGCGTGTGGTTCGGATCTTCCTCGGTCCGAAAGCACAGCAGTGCAAGGAACAGTATGCTGCTGTGTCGGAAGAGATGACCGGCATCTACTTCCGGGGGTTTGAGGACGAAGAGATCACCTCCTTTGAAAGCATGCTGCTCCGGGTGCTGGACAACGTACGCGAAGCAGACAGAAATGACAAATCTCCCTTGAGCGAATAACTCAGAAAGGAAACAACCATGAGTAAAATCAGTTTATCTCCTACGAACGATTACTGTCCCCAAACGCTTTTCCTCTACGGAACCTATGATGAAAACGGCAAAGCCGATTTCGGCCTTTTCTGCTGGTTCAGCTATACCTGGGACACGCAACTGGGTGTGATGGCCTGCATCGGCGGCAGCAAGCTGACAAAGGATAACATTCACCGGCAGAAGGTGTTTTCAGCCAATCTGGTTACGGAAGAAATGCTCCCCCTGGCGGATTATCTGGGATGCACAGACGGACATAACCCGGAGAAAATGAACCTGGATATTGAAATTGAAAAAGGCAGCGTACTGCCAGTACCGGTTCTTGCCGTCTCCCCCGTTGTCTTTGAACTGGAAGTCAAGGACTTTATTCAGCAGGATGACGGTGAGGTCATGCTGTGCAGCATCCGTAACGTACTGCAGGATGAAACGCTGGCGAACGGTAAGGGCACTTCCCTGGATAAGCTGAATGCGATTGCGCCTGTCAAAACCACCTGCAGCCGTTACTTCAGCTGGAAAGGAACAGACCTCGGTGCATGGGGTGAACCTATGACCCGGTTCTCCGGCAAAAAGTAAATATATACCGATAAAACAAACCCGGTTGGGAATCTTTCTCCCCAACCGGGTTTTTGCATGGTTTTTGCTGCTTTACAGCTTTTTCTGCAGCCAGAGCAGGTCATACCATCTGTCATATTTCTTGCCGACGGTCATCATCCGGGCCACCTGGGCATATCCCATCTTTTGATGGAAATACACACTGTCATGCGTCAGGTATTCATCCTCTTCTTCCACATATGCAATTCCAGCCAGCAGATTGACAATTCCCCTCTCCCGCAGTTTTTCTTCCAGTGCAGCATGGAGTAAAGTGCCGGCGCCCTTCCGGTGATGATCCTTGTCAATATAGATGGAGGTGGTCACCGTCCAGTTATAGGCTTCCCTGGGGCTGTACCGGCCGGCATACGCATAGCCGATCACTTTATCCTGATCCAGGCAGACCAGATAGGGATACTTTGCGCTGATCTTCTGTATTCTGTTTGCGAATTCTTCCACAGTCGGCACTTCGTATTCAAAGGAAACTGCCGTATTCTGAACGTAATGGGCATAAATCTCAACAAGTCTTTCCGCGTCTTCTGTCCGGACGTCCCGGATTGTCAGTTTGTTATCCATTTTCTCTTCTCTCCCTGATAATATCTTCCAGTACATTGACCGCATTCTTCACCATCTGCGGGCATACTTCCCTGAACAGGTTCTTTTCCCGGGCCTGCTGTTTCTCTTCCGGCTTGGATATATCATACCCCAGGATTTCCTTACAAAGGCAGGATCCGCAGGCTTGGGCAAATCCGTCCATCATCCTGTCGTTCACTTCGTCCGCTGTCTGCTTGCTTTTTTGATTTTCCGGGTCATCGTATCCGTATAAGATACCCAGCACCATCAGCGCACCGGTACAGGCACCGCATACCTCACCTTTTCTCATTCCGCTTCCGAAACAGGCGCCCAGCTTCAGCGCCTTTTCTTCAGTCAGGCCGCACTGATCCGCATAGGCTGCCAGAACGGCCTGTGAGCAGTGAAACCCCCTGTTGAAATACTCAACTGCTTTTTCCTGACGTATCATTCGCATTTGCACTCCGCTTTCCTGCAGGCTTCGTTATAGAGTCTCAGCGCCTCCAGAACCTGTTCCCGCTTTTCCGTTTCAATACCGGACAGAACCTTCCGGAACTTCATATCCATGTCGTTCTCAATCCTGTCAAACCGCTCCCTGCCGCTGTCTGTCAGGGACAGCATAACGCTCCGTCTGTCTTCCCTCGACGGTTCCCGGTTCACATAACCTTTCTGAACCAGTTCCTCCACGCTTCGGCTGATGCCGCTTTTGTCCAGCCTCAGAGCCTCAGCCAGATCCTTGACACAGATACCGGGTTTTCGGCCAATCTCTACCAGCAGGAAGCACTGGGACGTATTCACACCGCACTGGCAGCAGTCTGATTGATTCATGTTTGCCAGATGACATTCCAGTTCCCTGGTATATTCCCGCAGCTGTTTCACCTGATTCATTCTTCCCGCCTCCTTTATGCGACAGAGAATAATCCTTTTAGTTGATTTTGTCAACTGTTTTATTTTGCAACTAATTGCACAGGCAGAAGAATACATCTGTCTGCTGTTCCCTCGCTTTTTCCCTGTATTCATGCTATGATGATTGCTGGTTTCGCCCGTGCAGAACCTTATGAAAAACATCAGGAGAAATCAACAATGACAGCAGAAGAAATGTGGAATCAATCCGGATTAACCGGTGAATATGACGCCTGGTCTTTCGGGGATGATGCGGACACCCTGGCTCGGCTGGTAAAGGACGGAATCAAGACCGCCACCTGCTCCGCATACTGTTTTTATGAACTGGAGGAGGAAGACCTGCCGGAAGCAGGCGCATACAACATCATTCTGGACTCCGATGAACAGGCTGTCTGTATCACCAGGACAACCAAAGTATATGTCACGCCTTTCAGCCAGGTGACTGCGGAACATGCATTCAAAGAAGGCGAAGGAGACCGGTCCCTGGCATACTGGCGTGAGGTGCATAAAAGGTTTTTCACAGAAGAACTGAAAGAAGCGGATCTTGAATTTGACGAGGATATGAAACTCGTCTGTGAGGAGTTTGAAGTCGTTTATACCGGCTGATGAATCATGATGGATATCGAAAAAACAATTGCCAGGCTGTTTGAAGCAGCCGGTCTCGGACAAATCCTGCCGCCTGTTACGCCTGTCTCCGGCGGTTATATGCACAGAATGTACCGGGTGAATACCCCGGAACGTTCCTATGCTGTAAAACATCTGAATCCGGAGATCATGAAACGGCCGAATGTCATGGATAATTACCGGAAAGCGGAAACGCTGGAACAGATCATCGAGGATGCCGGAATACCGGTAGTAGCTGCCTTGACACTCAATGGACGGAAGATGCAGAAAGTGGACGATGAGTATTTCTATGTCTTCCGCTGGCAGAACGGCAGCATCACAGACTGGAACAACATCACGCCGGATCAGTGCCGTCAGACCGGAATCATTCAGGCCCGCATTCACGCCCTGCAGCCCAGGTATATGGGATCTGTCATTCCGGAACTCAGTACCATCAACTGGGCGGAATACATTGCGGAGGCGGACAGGCAGAACAGCGTCATCACTCCCCTGCTGAAGGAGAACGAACAGCTGCTGAACGACGCGCAGGAAGCATTGAACGCCGCCCGGCTGGCACTGCCTGCTATGGAATGCATTACCAATGAGGATATGGATCCCAAGAATGTCATGTGGGATGAAGGCAAACCGGTGATGATTGATCTGGAATGCCTGGATTACGGCAACCCTGTGTCCCACGTTCTGCAGCTGTCCCTGCAGTGGTCCGGCATCACAACCTGCGCCCTGGATCTGGCGAAAACAAAAGCCTTCTTTGACGGATACCTGGAAACCTGGGATAACAGCTTCAGGAATTACGGAAGTGTAGTGGGTCTGGCCTATACCTGGATTGAATGGCTGGAGTATAATATCACCAGGGCTTTGGGACAGTGCCAGGACGAAGAGGAACAGGCCATGGGCGTCTCGGAGGTCCGGAACACCATCAATCGCATCCGGTATATCCGGGAAAAAGAAGATCAGATCCGTAATCTGCTGGACCGGATTTGACAGAGCTGAAACCGCGTTATGCAATAAAGTATAAACTCACCAAGATCAGGAAAGGATCGAACAGCTATGAATATCACTGCTGAACTGGTATATGCCCAGACAGAACAGGCCGTTACAGCCCTGCTACAGGAAAACCGTCCCCATTTCAACCCGGTAAAATTGCTGGTCATCGGCGGCAGCTCCAGCGAAATAGCCGGCGGCACCATCGGTCACAATTCCACCTATGAATACGGTGAAGCCGTGGTGGAAGCCGTGATGAAGGTATGCGGTGATGCCGGTGTGGCGCCTGCATTCCAGTGCTGTGAGCATCTGAACCGTTCCCTAATCATGGAAAGGGAAACGGCCGAGCGCTATGGTTATGAAATTGTATGGGTCGTTCCCCGCATCAAAGCCGGAGGTTCTCTGGCCACTGCGGCCTGGAAGCGTTTCAAAGACCCTGTGGCAGTCCTGGCCATTCAGGCGGATGCCGGTCTTGATATTGGCCAGACCCTGATCGGAATGCATCTCCGTCGTGTTGCCGTACCTGTTCGGCTCAGCATTTCACAGGTTGGGGAAGCCCGGATTTCCGCAGCCCGCACCCGTCCTCTGCTGGTCGGCGGTGAAAGAGCACGATATATCCCGGAATCAGAGGAAAACCCGTAAAAGCCCTTACGGCATTGTTGTTTTGTAATAAATGTAAAATATGCAAAAAAAGTGTCATTCGTTCTTGACAAACCCGGATTTGTTCTGTTATCATGCACTTCCACACGCTTGCAGGACATAGAATCCGTAAGCCTCTGCGTAGAAAAAATACGGCAGAGGCTTTTATATTTTTGCCGGGAAAGGACGATTATGGAATCTGTCACATTACCCGAACATCCATCTGCGAAGGAAGAGTATCTTCATCTTCAGCAGGCTCGGGACACCATTGACCGGGAAATCAGGGAAGTGGAAGCCCTCACCGGGGCAAAGGCCGGTGAAGAAATGGATGTTCATGCAAACATTGTACCGGACGATCAGGAGGAGGTATACCTGCAGCTGTTCAAGGCCAAGCTGGACCGGCTGCGTCAGCTGACCATGGCCGCCGGGCAGGCTTACTTTGCCCGGCTGGATTTCACTCCCGCCGGCAGCTCTCCGGAAACCTGGTATCTGGGACGCTGGGGCGTTCTGGATCCGGCTGCGCTGACTCCGGTTGTGGTGGACTGGCGCTCCCCCGTTGCGAACCTGTATTACTCCGGCCAGATCGGAAAAATGGACTATGAGGCGCCGGACGGACACGTGGAGGGCGAGCTGACCCTGAAGCGGATGCTGACCGTCCGGGAGCGGGAACTTATCAGTCTGTTCGACAGCGGCATTGTTTCCCAGGAAACCTATCTTCAGGAGGTACTGGGCAGTATCTCCACGGACAGGCTCCGTGAAATCGTCACCACCATCCAGGCGGAGCAGAACATCGTCATCCGTCATCCCCTCGCCGCACACCTGCTGGTACAGGGCGCCGCGGGAAGCGGAAAAACCACCATCGCCCTGCACCGGATCGCTTACCTGCTCTATACTTATCAGAAAACACTGAAACCTGAAAATATGATGATCCTGGCGCCCAACCCGCTGTTCCTCTCCTATATCTCTCAGGTCCTTCCTGATCTGGGCGTCGAACGGGTCGTACAAACCACCTTCGAGGGCTGGTGCCGGGAAGGCATGGGCCGCCGGATGCCGAAACTGCAGCGGGAAAGCCGGCTGGAAAAGAACCTGACCCTTTCAGAGGCAGAGCGGGAAAAGGCCGGCCGGATTCTTCGGCTCAAGGGTTCCCTGGCCATGATGAAAAAGCTGGAGAGCTATCTGGATCATCTGCAGACCGCCATCCTGCCGGAGAAAGGCTTCAAAATGGCAGGTGTCCCGCTCATGGAACATGAGGAGCTCGAAACCATCTTTCTCCGGGACCTGCGGTACTTCCCTCTGGAGCAGCGTATCAGCGAACTGAAAAAGATTGTCCGCAAGAGAGTCCAGTCCGCCGCCGCCCTGTTGAAGGACCGGTACAATGCCAGTGCGGAGCAGATGGTTCTGAAGATCAAGGCCAATATGCGGGAAAGCGCCCAGCGGCAGCAGAAGATCAAGGATCTGTATACGATCCGGGACCAACGCTATAAGGAAATCGACGCCCGGGCTGAGGAATACCTCGGCAAATACCGGGATAAATTCCCGTTGCCGGACCTGACAGGGCTTTACAAAAACTTCCTCGAAGAATGCTATCCCGGTGAGGAGCTGCTTCCGGAAGACGATACCCTGCGGCAGGAGGACCTGCCGATGCTGGTGATGATCTGCAAAGCCCTCTACGGACTGAAGACAAAGCAGATGAAGCATATCGTCATCGATGAATGCCAGGACTTCTCCCCCTTCCAGATTGAGCTGCTGAAGCAAGCTAATCCCGCGGCAACCTTCACCCTGGTCGGTGACCTATACCAGGGTATCCGGGCGGATGAGGGAATCCGCAGCTGGGAAGAATGGAAGGAGCCGGTCTTTGAAAACAAGGCGGACCTGAAGCAGCTGACCGTCAGCTACCGGAACACCGTCGAGATCATGAATCTGGCGCAGACCGTTTCCGGCCGTTATCCCATCCCCGGCATCTGTGAAACAAAACCCGTGCTGCGGCACGGCGAAAAGCCGAAGATCATCCAGGCTGACAGCGATAAAGAACGTCTTTCCCGGATCCGGGAACAGGTGCAGGCCTGGCGCCGGGAGGGCTATCACAGTATTGCCCTGATCGAAAAAACAGCGGAGCAGGCAAAGAAACTGTACAAGCAGATCGGTCAGGAACTGGATGCCCACCTGCTGTCTGAAACGGATTCCGAATACCGGGGCGGTGTGCTGATCCTTCCGGCCAGCATTGTCAAGGGTATGGAATTCGACTGTGTAGGCATCTGCGATGCCTCCGCGGAAAACTTCCCGGAGGACGAATTCCTCTGCCGGATCCTGTACGTCATGATGACCCGTCCCCTCCACCGCCTGGCCATCTGGCACAAAGGAGAGCTTTCTCCCCTTCTGTCAGGCACTGTCCAATAATCAGTGCAGAAAAGCCATGCCTCAAAACAATCCGTAGCCTCCAGAATTAAGGCTGTCCTCTTACTTCGTCTGAAGAACAAATAATTCTGCATTTTGCATTCTTAATTCTGCATTTGGCATCGCTACGCGATGACACTGTCCCTTACTACGTCCAAAGGACGCAAATTATGAATTATGAATTGTTGCGGAGTCATCCGTGCTTTAGCGCGGCGAATGACTCCCACGCTACAGCCGTCAAAGGTCTGAAAGAGCTTTGGTAACGGCGATCACGAAATTGTGAATTAAAGGAGAACGACTATGATTGAAACAGAACGACTATTATTGAGACCTTATACTCTCGACGACTTTCCCGCCCTCTACGAAATCATGTCCGATCCCGAAACCATGCAGCACTATCCGGCGCCCTTTGACGCGGACAGAACCCGTAACTGGATCGCCTGGAACCTGGACAACTATGAAAAATACGGTTTCGGTCTCTGGGCCGTTGTCCTGAAGGAAACCGGCGAGTTCATCGGGGACTGCGGCATCACTCTCCAGAATATCGATGGTGAAATCCTGCCGGAAATCGGTTATCATATCCATAAAAAGTACTGGCGGCGCGGTTTCGGGAAGGAAGCAGCCCGGGCCGTCCGGGACTGGGGCTTCCGAAACACAGAATACGATATCTTCTACTCCTACATGAAATACACAAACATCGGCTCCTGGTCCACAGCCCTGGCCAACGGAATGAAAAAGGTCAAGGAATACCCGGATCCGAAGAACACCATTTCCTACGCTTATGCAATTACCCGGGAGGAATGGGAAAAGCTGCAGCAGGGCAGTTCAGCCGACTGATTCCTGTTCTCCTTCTGTTAATTACCTTTCTGATAATTTGTAAAAAAACAGAATAAAAAGGAGTGAACCGGAATGAAAGAGTACACGAAGCAGCACAAGAAAGCCTGGGAATACAACGCCTATGAATTCTGGGTCAAGAATGCCGGAACCCCGGCAGAACGGGCAAAAGAAGATGTTGCAAACCCGGAAAAGATGCTGAGGAAGTACGCACAGTACTTCGACAGCTATAAAGGCGTCCGGATTGCCAACATCTGCGGGTCCTGCGGAAAAAAAGCCGTTCCCCTGGCGCTGCTCGGAGCTGACGTGACAGTTTTCGACATCTCCGAAGAGAACAAACGCTATGCCATGGAAACAGCGCAGGCAGCAAATGTTCCTCTGAATTATGAGGTTTGCGACATTCTGGAGATTGATCTGGAAAAGTATGCCGGTTATTTCGACATCGTCTTCATGGAGGGCGGAATCCTGCATTATTTCCATACGATCGATGAGTTTATGAAAATGATGAATACCATCCTTAAGCCGGGCGGAAAAATGATCTGCAGCGACTTTCATCCGTTTACCAAGATCCTGGACAGCCTGAATATGGAGCGTCCCACCATGAGTTATTTCTCAACGGAAATCTACGAAGGGGAAATGGCCCATGCCCGTTTCTTCCCGGAAGAGATCCGCAGCCAGATGCCCAAATGCAGCTACCGCCGGTATACCATGAGTGAGATTATCAACTCCATCATCCGGTGCGGTTTCTGCCTGAAACAGCTGGACGAACATCCCGCCTGGGAAAACGACAGCCTGCCGGGTGAATTCACCGCGATTGCGATCAAAAACTGATCGGCACAGAAAAGGAGGAAACCTGACAATGGAGTACAGGAAAGTGTTTGATAAAATCCCGGAACAGTTCGACAAATACCGGCCCCGGTACAGTGCTGAACTCTTTGCTGACCTGATTGAATACGCGGGAATCGGCCCGGATGTATCGGTGCTTGAGATCGGTCCCGGAACAGGCCAGGCAACCGATCCGATTCTGGAAACCGGCTGCGACTATCACGCGATTGAACTGGGTGAACATCTTTACGCAAAGATGAAGGAAAAATACGGAAACCGCCCCAACTTCCATATCGTGAATGATGATTTCATCACCCATAATTACGGGGATCAGAAATTCGATATGATCTATTCTGCGGCGACCATCCAGTGGATCCCGGAAGCAGTCGCCTTCTCAAAGACCTTTGACCTGCTGAAGCCGGGCGGAACCCTGGCCATGATGCTGACAAGCGATGATTACAAGACCCCGAACGAAACGCTTTATAACCGGATCCAGGAAGTCTACGCCAAGTACTTCAAACCGGAAGCAACCTATAATGAGATGCGTGCTCCCTTCAGCTACACCAACGCTTCCAATTACGGTTATGTGAATTTTGAACGGCGGGATTATCATGGACAGCGCGTCTTTACCGCAGATGAATTTGCTTTATACAGCGGAACCCACTGCACTTCCATCGTGATTCCGGAACCTTATAAAACTAAGTTCTTCAACGGCCTGAGGGAAGCTGTTCTGGAAGCCGGAAACAAAATCGTATTCAATGATACCTATATCCTGTACCTGACCCGAAAACCGAAGGAAGGCTGAAACCTTGGAAAGGATGAACGATGAACAACCTTGTCACGCAATGGTATGAAGATAAAAAGAATGTGGATGAAATGCAGCAGTGGAATCCCGCGCTGAAGGAATGGGAACGGACTGTGATCAGTCGCTTCCCAGCCGGCGTCAGGATCCTGGATATCGGCTGCGGTCTGGGACGTGAAGCTTTCGCCCTGGCGGAAATGGGTTTTGACGTTGTCGGAATAGATATCTCAAAGGAAGTTATCTCCCAGGTTAAGCAGTTATCTGCTGAAAAAGGGTATTCTATCCCCTTTTCTGATTATGACGGGAAAACCCTGTCTTTCCCGGACAGCTCGTTTGATGTGGTTATAATCTGGGCCCAGACCTTCGGTCTGCTCTACGGAAACGAGTATAAACAGGAATTCCTGGCGGAATGCAAAAGAGTCCTCAGGAAAGACGGTCTCTTCAGTTTCTCCGGACATGATCTGCATTTTCTTCAGGCGTATCATCCTAACTGCCTCAATGGCCGGAAGTTCTACCCCTATGCCAATACGGAAATGTACTGGGAAACTTTTGAGGCTTCTGATCTGACGCGTTTCGCGGAGCAGGCAGGCCTGGAGGTTGTCCTCTGCGAAAAAGGAAAGATCTACAAACCGGAGGACGGAACGATCCTCCACTGCTTATGTAAGAAGAGATAAATACTTCTAAAAAGGAGGCTTTATCAGATGGAGTCAACAAATCAAGAAAAAGGATGGACATTCAACACCGTATCCAAAACCTATGATAAAATGCGTCCCGGTTACCCGGATGAACTGTATCAGGTATTGTTTGCCTATGCTCCGCTGAACGCCTCATGCGCAGCCGTGGAAATCGGTATCGGCGCAGGCCAGGCTTCACTGCCTGTCCTGAAAACCGGCTGTGCGCTGACAGCCGTGGAATACGGTGATCAGTTGGCGGAAGTATGCAGGGAAAAGTTCCGTGATTATTCCCGCTTTTCAGTGATTACCGGCAAATTTGAAGATGCTGTTCTGCCGGAGGATGCTTTTGATCTGGTGTACTCTGCCTCCGCCTTCCATTGGGTTCCGGAGGAAATCGGATATCCAAAGGTTTTCCGGATACTGAAGTCGGGAGGAGCTTTTGCCCGGTTTGCCAATCATCCCTATCAGGCAAAGGATAATCCGGAACTGCTCGCGGAAATACAGCGTGCCTATGTCGAATACTATTATCCCTATTATGGAAAGCAGCCGAGGACGCCTTCTGAGTATACGGAAGAGCAGGCAGCCGCAAGGGCAAAGATCGCCGATCAATACGGGTTTACAGACACGCGGTATGCCCTGTTTTACAGGCAGCGGATCCTGACAGCCGCTGAATACAGGGCGCTGATCGGAACTTATTCTGACCATATCACAATCGAGGAAAGCGTCCGGGAACGCTTCTTTGACGCGATAGAAGAAACAATCAACCGGCATGGCGGATCCATCACCATATTTGATACGATTGATCTGCAGCTGACCAGGAAACCATAAGAAGGAGACATCATGATGCAGGTAACAATCAGGCCCATACAGGAATCCGACTATGCGGCCGTTTCCGCCATCTGGCGTGACGTGCTGGATATTTATAACGCCACAGAGCAAAGCGTTGCGGAAATCCATGCGCAAATGGCGCAGGATAATCATTACCATACCTTTGTCGCGGAAGCCGACGGAAAAGTTGTCGGGCTCGTGACCGCTGTAAAAGTGCTCGCGGTCGGTCATCCGGGCGGATATATCAAAATGAACGGTCTGGGCGTTCTTCCGGAATACCGACGTCTGGGTATCGGCAAAATGCTGATGGACCGCGTGGAACAGCTGGCTCTTCAGGAAGGCGCGCCTTATATCGGTCTTGCCTCAGGAATCAGGAGAACAGAAGCCCACGCCTTTTATGAACGGCTGGGCTTTCAGAAAACATCCTTCTGGTTCAGGAAGAACCTGTAATAATGAAAGTGAGAACAGCGATGGAAAAGGCAACCCGAAAAGCATTGGCAAAGGTCGCGGAAGAAAAGGCCCTGCTTCCCTTTCACGGGTATATTGAAGGCAAGGAATCCAATCTTGAGCCCCTTATCCGGTTTTTCCCCGGGTGGACCCTGCAGGAAGCAGACGGCGTATGGTGTGCAGCCTTCGTGTACTACTGTTGCAGGGAAGCAGGGGTTGATCTCCCCATCCGGCCGGACGAATGCAGGTCCTGCCATCTGGCGGGATGTATCGCCTGGGAAGAGTGGGCGATTGGCGATGACCGGATCGGTTACCATAAAGGAACGGATGCCTTTGTGCCGGAAGCCGGTGATATTGTTCTTTATGACCGGGTCTTCAACAATCAGGAGCATGACCATATCGGCATTGTTCTGCGGAAACGCGGAAACACCCTCATCGTTGCGGAAGGTAATAAGGACAACATATCGCAGATTGTGGAACGTCCGCTGGACGGCCATATCAGGGCATTTATCAGAATTCCGGATGGATATCGGTATCATCAGCCTGAAAGGATCTGAATCAATGAAGATCATTGCTGTTTCCGCCGTGACAGCCGGCGGTAAAACCACCGCGGTTAACGCCGTAAAGGAAAAGCTCCCCCGCTGCACGTCCCTGCATTTTGATGGCTACTCCTTTGAGGGAGAAGTCGATGATTTCCACCAGTGGGTACTGGACGGTACGGATTATAATGTATGGAACCTTTCTCCCCTGAAAGCGGATATCGAGAATATCATCAGCAGCGGAGAGTATGATTATCTGCTGCTGGACTATCCTTTCGCCTACCGGAATGACCTGATTAAAGACTATATTGATTGCGCCGTCTTCATCGATACTCCGCTGGATATCGCCATGGCGCGCAGGATACTCCGGGACATGAAGGATGCCTCAGCGGATGAAATCCGGGAAGAAATGGAAACCTATCTGAACTATGCCCGGATCGCTTATGTGCAGATGCTGAAGGATATCAAACCGTCGTCCGATTATGTTATTGACGGATCGCAGAATCTGAAAAGCATCACGGAAGAATTGCTGGACATTATTGTCCACAGAGGAGAAAAACCATGATCTTGACAAACAACCCTCTTCAATGCTTTTTCGGAGAAGAATCTGATATCGACCAGTGGATGGAGCTCGTCCGTCTTGTCAGGAATAATTTCCCCGGACTGGAAACAGAAGAATCCCTGAAAGAACATCGCCAGACCGTTCTGAAATTCTTCGGCAAACATCAGGCTCTTTGCGTAAAGGATGGGAATCGGATTACCGGCGTGCTGCTGTTTTCCAGGAACCGCAATATGATCTGCTGCCTGGCTGTCCATCCTGAATACCGCAGGAACGGAATCGCCTCCATTCTTCTGGAAACAGCCCTTGGAGAACTGGACCGAAGCCGGGACATCACGGTATCCACCTTCCGGGAAGAGGATGAAAAAGGAACAGCACCCCGCGCTTTGTACAGGAAATATGGCTTCTGTGAAGCTGAACTTACAATGGAATTCAATTATCCCAACCAGGTTTTTGTACTGCACGGAAAAAGCCGTGAATAACAGGAGGCATTATGATAACGCTTGAAACGATCGGAGACAATTATTTTGGACACTGGGACGTCTGCCGCACAGCCTGCCGCGGAATCATTGTACAGGACGGTAAAATCCTGTTGTCCTATGAAACTAAAACCGGGCAGTATATGATTCCGGGCGGCGGACTCGAAGGCGATGAAGATGAACGTGCATGCTGTGCCCGGGAAGTGGCGGAAGAAACCGGGTTCCTGGTCGAACCTTCGGAATGTGTGCTTGAATTGGACGAATACTATGAAGACTGGAAGGGTGTCAGCCGGTACTTCTTCGGCAGGATCATCGGAACAACTGAAGTCAAACTGACAGAGCGGGAAAAGGAAGTAGGGATGGTTCCCTGCTGGCTGTCCCTGGAGGAAGCCATTCATATCTTTTCAAAGCATGCATCCTATGCGGATACGGATGAGATGAGACGCGGTCTCTATCTGCGGGAATATAAGGCATTGAAAGCATTGGAAGCGCAGATCCGCCAGTTTGTCTGACAGTGAAAAAACTTTGCAAAAAACGCACATTTGTTACATCGCTGTGATGACAGCGAAACACCCCTTCTGGTATATTGTATGCCGAAAGGGGTGTTTCGTTTATGTCATATGATGTCAATCAGGAAAACCGGGGGCCGGAGAAAAACGTCGTATTGAATAACTGGAAAAGCTCTGCCGTCTATCTGGTTCTGCTCGGCATACTCTGCTCTTTTCTGTCCATCTTTGGCGTTGCTGTCTGGCTCATTATTGCGGTAGCCAGAGTACTCTATGTCCGTCACAAGAACCGCAAGGCGGAAGGTGCGGAAAACATACCCGAAGAAACAGGAAAAATGTGTGAATTGTGCGATATTCCGACAGACACCCTCATTCCGGTTGTAACATCCGTTCATGGAAAACCCAAGACCCTCCATGTTTGTGAGGAATGCTATCATGCCAACGTTTTCCGGGCGCCTGGTGAAGAAGCTGCGCCTTCGGATGCAGAAAGCCGGAAGCATCTGCTTAAAGAAACCCCGGATGGGCGGGATGCCCGGATCGCCCTGCTGACAAAGAGAAGGAACTCAGGCAGGCCTTTGCAGGAAGATCTTTTCCTGGAAGATATAGAGGATGCAAAAACCATACGTAAAGTCTTTAATGTATGGTCATCCTATGAGTTTGAAGAAGACTATCCGGAGATCGATGCTGTTCTTGCAAAGCTGAAGGCAGAAGAATGTAACGGCAAGCTTTTCCTTCCTGATACAATGAAGCTGAAGGAAGAGCTCCAGGCATTATTCCACGGTGAAGATATTTTCACAGAGCCTGAAGAAGTTGACAATTCTTCTGACATCCCGGAGCAGACTGCCCTGCAGGAAAAAGCCGAAGCTCCTGTGCAGCCTGAACCGGTTGAAGAATCAGAGATTCAGGAGCCTAAAGAACTTCCCGATCATCTGCTCTACTGCCAGAGATGCAAACGTCTCTATTCCGGTGACAGATGTACGGATTGCAATAAAGAAGACGGTCGTTCACCGGAACCGGATGACCTTTGCTTCCTGATTGATTTGTATGAATTACAGAGTAATATGCTGGAAGATGCCCTCCGGCAGAAAAACATTCCTTTCCTGAAAGAGCAGATTTCCGGCATCGGTGATGTTGCCCGGGAAGTCCGCCCAATGTACGGCATTTTCCGTTTTTATACACTCTACAGGCACTTTGCGGAGGCCCTGACTGTACTGGATAATCTTCCGGTCAGCACTGAACCGGAGGAGGAATAAAACAACACCGTCAGCCATCATATGAAAGGACGATTCAGATGATCAGAATACCGGATGAAAAAAAGATACGGGTCATTATCGATACGGACGCAGCCTGTGAAGCCGACGATCCCTTTGCCATTGTCCAGGCGCTTTTGAGTCCTAAGCTGATTATCAAGGGCATCCTGGCGGAGCACTTCAATGAAAAAGGATCCGTTCAGAAAAGCCATGATGAGATTATGACCATACTGGACGCCATGAATCTGAAGGTTCCTGTATTCATTGGCGAAGAAGATCCTGTGGATATTGCCGGCTGGCCGGACTCCGTTTCTGAAGCAGCGGAATTCATTATCAGCGAGGCTATGAGAGAGGATCCGAAACCCCTTTATATTCTCTGCCAGGGAGCCATCACCAACCTGGCTGCGGCCCTGCATAGGAAACCCGCCATAAAAGATCGGATCAGGGTCATCTGGATCGGCACCCACGGCGTATCGGACAAACCGGCGCCTTTCCGGGAATTCAACGCCGGGAATGATGTTACCGCCGCCAATTATGTGCTGGAAAGCGGCGCGGATATCTGGCTGGTACCTTCTGACGTCTATACCACCATCACCGTAGGCCTGGCGGAACTGAAACTGAAGGTCCTCCCCTGCGGCCGGATCGGAAAGCACCTGTATGAGAACATGATTGATTACAATCTTTCTCCCCGTGCAGGCTGGACCCAGGGCGAATCCTGGTCTCTGGGTGACTCCCCTGCCATCGCCATCGCGCTGAATCCAGAGTGCGGCCGATATATCTATACCCAGGCACCCCATGTCGGAGAAGACACTTCCTCGTCTTCCCGTTCTGGCAATCCGGTCATCCGTGTCTATAAAAGTGTCGACTCCCGGTATATCCTGGAGGACTTTTTTGCGAAGCTGCAGCTGTTCGCGGCAGAAAAAGCAGAATAATACTTTATCTTGTAAACCACAGGGGCATTCCGTTACGGAATGCCCCTGTTTTGTCAGTTATGAACAATCTTCGCGCCAAACGGCGTCAGTGCCAGCTTGGCAATCTTGAAGAACTGTTTTCCGAATGGAATCCCAATCACCGTACAGCACCAGAGGAAACCGACGATCAGGTTATAGACCGCCATCCACAGTCCGCAGCAAATGATCCAGATTACATTGGCCAGCGTTGAAACAGCTCCTCCGCCGTAGATAATTTCTTTCCCGAACGGCCAGAAGGACAGGCTGGCAAATTTGAAGCACTGCCGTCCCAGCGGAATGCCGATCACCGTCACACAGCAGAGCAATCCCGCAACCAACCAGAGCAGCCCGCTGATAAATCCTCCGAAAATAAACCATAACAGGTTTCCGATTGTCTTCATGTTTTTCCTTCCTTGTTTACTCCAGTATTGTTTTCCGGAATGCTTCCAGCGTCTCCTCCGGTATTCCCAGCCTTCCGGTAATGTAGTCATTGCCCATTTCTTCCCAGGCCGAACGCAGATACCGTTCATCCGCGATAAATGCCTGATACGCACTCTCCGCCATTTCCGCTCCATGCGTCGCCAGCAGTTTCTCGCGCACCGCGTTGGCTTTGGGAATATTGACCAGATTGGTTTTCAGATAATCTTCCAGGATAATCTCCCGGTCAACGCCCAGCGCTTCCAGGATCAGCGCCGTCGTCATTCCGCACCGGTCCTTCCCTTCCGTGCAGTGCCAGAGCACAGCACCCTTGCTGTAGTCATGCTCCATGATAGCTGTCACTACCCTGCGGAAAGAATCGATATATTCCCGCATCAGGATGCCATACAGCACCGCCATATCCGGAATCAGACTCTGCTGTTTCTTCTCCTCATGGCTCACGCCATCGATACCCTCATTCACTTTTTCAAAGATTGGTATCGGAAGATATTCTCTTCCGCAGGCCTGATCAGGCTTTTCTTTCCTCTCTGCAATAGTCCTCAGGTCTATAATGGTTGAAATGCCGTTAAGGTCTTTATCTTCCGCCTCGCCCAGCTGCGCCGAACGGATGATCTTACCCGGACGGATAGTTCTGCCGTCTTTTGTTTTGAGGCCGCCAAGATCTCGTTTGTTCTGAATCATGTTTAGTTTTTCCTCTCCCGGTCTATATATTTCAGGATATCCTGCTGATGTTCCGTATGTTCAAATTCATCCAGGATAGGGCAAGGAATATGCGGCTCATATGCTCTTTCATGAAACCAGGTGCACTGCACTGGGTGCATTCCGGCTTCCCGGGCAGCATACAGTTCTCTGGAACCGCCATCACCTACATACAGGCACTCTTCCGCCTTCACATTCAGCAGCCCTGTCATTTTCTCATATAAGGCACGATCCGGTTTGCAGATTCCCTGTTCAAAGGAAATCAGCGCCGCGTCAAAGTATGGAAACAGCGGGCTCTCCCGGATGATATCCCGCTCATCTGAAAATGTATTTGTAATAAGCCCGATCTTGATTCCCCGTTCCTTCAGTCCCCGTAACATCCGGATTGTTTCCTCTGGAATGGCTGAGAAAGTGTCATTCAGTGCTTCACGCCGCTTTCCCGCCCCCAGTTTCACTTTCTCCTCAGTATAAATGCCCAGTCTTTTCAGGACGATTGCCAGTCCTTCTTCAATCGTGTACTTACCGGTACTTCTGTCTTTTTCGATGGAGTGCCATTCTTTCCTGAACGTAAAAAGATCTGCGCCGACGTCTTCGGCCAGATCTTCTCCAAAATACGTTCTGCCCACGAACAGGGTTACCAGGGTCTCGAACATGTCAAAAACCACAGCCTTGATCAAATGTCACCACCTCCTCAGACGGCATTCTATCACAAAACGGACACCGGGGACAGTCTGATGTGTACCCTCTTTACTGGACACCAGTAAGGAGGGTATTTTTATGCGATACAGTTATGAGTACAAGAGAAAATGCGTTGAGATGTACAGAGAAGGAAGGTGGCCAGAGACCCCAACAGGTATTAAAGATCACAAAAACTTTCACAGGATGATCCTGCGATGGTTCCATGCAGAAGAAGCAAATGGGCCGGAGGTTCTCAAGCGCCGGGGGACTAATAAGGAATGGACTCCAGAAGAGAAATATGAGCTGGTTGCCAAGGTTATTGCAGGTTCATCAATCCTGTCAGTAGCTAATGAGGCAGGTATACACAACGGCTTACTTTCTCGCTGGGTTCGCAAATATAAGCTCGAGGGGTATAATGGTCTGGTAAACATGAGAAAAGGCCGACCATCAAAGGAGCCCCATATGAAGAAAATCAATTACAACAACCCTAGGAAACTCAATGAATCCGAGTATGAAGAGCTTGTGAGACTAAGGGCCGAAAACGCATACATTAAAGCAGAAATCGAAGTCATAAAAAAAGAGATCGCCTTGAGAGAAGAAAAAGAGGCTGCGCGACTCAAGGCGAAAAAGCAGCGATCATCAAAGAACTCAGAGAAGAAGAATACCAACTGAAGTATCTTCTTAAAGCGATGTGCCTTTCCAGATCTACGTACTATTACGAAGTTTCAAAAGAAGACGTGGTAGCGAAAAGGAACGAAGCAGTCGCATGTGTGATCAGGGAAATCTTTGAACACAACAAAGGTCGATATGGTGTTCGGAGAGTACACCACGAACTGATCAACAGAGGCTATAAGGTAAACCACAAAAAAGTCCAGCGATTAATGCACTGCATGGACCTTAAAGGTAAACGTCCGAAAGAAAAGTACCATTCTTATCAGGGAGAAGTTGGAAAGGTGGCAGATAACCTCATTAACCGAGACTTCAGTACAACAAAGCCTTTGCAAAAATGGACAACAGATGTTTCTCAATTCAATTTATCTTGGGGAAAATGCTACCTCTCTCCAATTCTGGATATGCACACAAACGAGGTCATCTCATACGATCTCTCGTTAAGTCCAAACATGGAACAGATCCGACGGATGCTGGAGAAAGGGCTGAGCAAGTTTTCCTCGCTTAATGGTCTGATTTTTCATTCAGACCAAGGCTGGCAGTACCAACAGGCTTATTTCAGAAAGGCTATTGAGAAGCGTGGCATTATTCAGTCCATGTCCCGAAAGGGAAACTGTTATGACAACAGTATCATGGAGACGTTCTTCGGACGACTGAAGAATGAAATGTTTTATGGATGCGAGAAAGAATACAAATCATATGAGGAGTTCTCCACAGCCATGGCGAAGTACATTGACTACTACAACAATGAGCGCATCCAGGCAAAAACAAAATGGATGCCACCCGTAAAATACAGGATGGCATCCATGGGTTGAGCCTCGATCATAATTCAATGTGTCCAGGAAACTGGGGACATATCATTCTCCGGTGTCCGTTTTGTTTGCCCGTTGTGTCAACAGATAATCCTGAACAGTTTTACGGATCTTCTTCGCTTCCCTGGCCGAAAACAAATACGATTTCTCCTTTATGATTGATATATTGATCATCACACTCTTCCGTCTCAACCAGTGCCAGTTCGCCGGCAAACGGCATGCCTTCTTTATATTGACATGGGATCACCAGTTCACCATTGTCATTGATATAACCGACTTTTCCGTCTTTTTCCACGCATATCATGCCAAAAGCATAATCACTGTAGGCGACAAATCCTTCATGACTATCCTCATATACTTCATATATAGCTTCCTGCAGGCAGTTACCGTCAGCATCCAGAAAACCATACAGCATTGTTTTATCTGATTGGTAAAGCACCGTCCCGTTTTCAGTAATGGACTCAATCCAACCGTCTATCTTGATTTCTTTGATGGTTTCACTCCTCCTGTCAAAAAGAAACCATCGTTTTTCATCCTCTTTTAAGCCGCTGTAGTAGGCAGTAATCTCCTTTCCCGCACGAACTGCGTCGCAGAAAACCGGAAGATATGCTGCGCAAGTCCCGTCTTCACGGATAATCATGTTTTGTCCGTCTTTTGACTGTACCGCCAGATAACCTTCAGTCCAATCATCTTCAACTTCCCGGTATTCCCCTTCAAACAGTATGCTGCCATCCGGTTTGATACACTGGTATAATTCTCCATCCACTGAAATCATGATATTTCCGTTACGACAATCCAGGTAATCCTGTAAAACACCGGTTATCGGATGGCCTTCGAAATCCAGGAGAATATAACGGTCATCCTTTGTCATACATACAATCCCCTGGCTGCCCGCAAAATAAAAATCCACGTGTGCTGACCTGTTTGCGTCGTCTGGAAGAACAATCGTTTCTGGCAGTGAGAGAACCGTTCCTTCGGCTGTAACATAATAATATGGATTATATTCAGGGTCGTCTCCGCACACCTCGATCACATTGTAATCATTCCAGGACAAATATATATCCCAAATGTCAATCAGATCTAACTGTGGTTCAATAACAAGGCGTTCTGTATTCAGGTCATAAAATCCGTATACCAAATCATGCGATATGACCGGTACAATCCTTCCCCCAATAGAAACATCATCCACAAACTCATAATCTGTTTCAGGATTCAATTCTGTTTTATTTCCTGTCCGCCAGTCAAAGCATCCGGTTGCAACAAATTCATCATCCCTGTCCCCGTACTTTTCATAGCCATATACCCAATAGCAATCTTTCCCGATATAGGGATTTTCAAATGCAAAATCATCAATACCGCGTATGTTCCCTACTATTGTTTCTCCTTTGGCATTGATGATTTCGTATAATTCGCTGTTCGTTTCATTCTCCTGTCCAGGCTTAAGTACAATGGCATAATCACCACAAAAATCTTCCGCGTCTTCATACTGTGGTTTAATCACCCATTCGCCCTTTTCGTTTATATACCCATATAAGCCGTACTCATCCTCAGCTGGATACAAATTGGTTGTTTCCGCCATCGCAGTTAAATGAAGAAGAATCAGACAAATTATCATTAAAAAAATCATACTCATCGTCCGTTTTATCATTTGTCCTTCATTCTCCTTCTTAAAAATCTGTTCTCAGCAGAATATATTCTCCGGCTTTCCCTTGCCAATGAACAACAGTCGGATGTGCCAATCCATTCCGATAGATATAAAGATCAGCCTGTGCATCCCCGGATTTGGTATCAACCTGCACATCTATGTATATCTGATAATGTCCATTTCCTTCCACATCACAATTGAAAAGTCCTGCACTGAATCTCCAGTCTTTTTTCAATCGGTGCATCCGGCCAGAATGCTTTGATCTCTTCTTTGGAGAAAACACCGTTTAATTCTATAGGGCCATAGCCGATAGTACGTTTCATTTCACCATTAATAATCCTGACCGGTGTCTTCTTTGCGCCATGTTCTTTTTCCGCCCATGTTGCATCATGAGAAGGATGAATTGTTGTCACATGATTTCCCTCAGAGTGAAATATTGCGGATATTGTTATAATGCAGTTGCTGTGAGGAAAAAGTATGACAGCTGTTAAGGCAATGATAATCAAGATAAGGGCTCCTATGTACAGTCGTTTTCTTTTCTGCAAGCAATCATTTCCCCTTTTGATATAGTGCGTTTTGCTGTCTAATATGATAACGACATAAACACACGATAGCATTCATTGTTATCGTCAAAACACTATAAGGGTTTAAAAGATTTTTATGATCATCTGTTTTCGAACCTATGTTCAGTTCGATCAATGGGAGCACAGTGGATGTCGTAGGTTCGTAGCGACTATTCCAGAAAAAAAACAGATCCATGAAGGATCTGTTTTTAAACTTTGGGATTTATATTATTGCATCATTTTGAATCGTTCCAGATAACCTGGCTCGACTCTGTCAAAATATGTATATTCATCACCCAGATCCATTCTGTATTCGTCAACATTGTAAAAACGCAGCTTATACCTCATTGAAGAAGTAGTATTATTTCCCTCTGTGCTTAATTCAAGAACAAATGGAGACGAGTCCATTGTCTCTTCATCCTGATCCATATTCATCAAAATATCCCAATGTTGCAATTCTTCATATTTATCACTATAAGTACCGTCATTATAGAAAGCAATCACATGTTCACTTTCATCATAAGAAGAATACCATTCGCCTATAAGTGCTTGGCGTGCTTTTTCAATCGTCATATTGGATACAGAATAACGTTTTCCTTCATCAAGCATTTTCTGAATTTCTTCTTTTCTCCCATCTTCTGCCCAGACCACTTTCCCTTCCAAGTTGATATATGCTGAAACCAGTTTATATTGTGCATCCAAAATGCCAATCTCAGCAAGTCCATTCTCAAATGGATAAGCCCTATCAAGTGGATAATTGCCGAACAACATCTCACCGGATGCTTTTATATAATCACAGCCTTTTTCATCGGATGAGACGCTTTCCCAGCTGTCCATACTTGGCGTAATCCAGTTATCTATATCATAGTTATATTCCGGAATAACATTCTCGACTATCATATCGCCTTTTGCATTGACAAGGCATAAATCTTCATAATGCTTGTAAACCCAAGCAACCCCATCCGAATTAAATTCAGTTGCCGATATGATACCTTTATCCTCATCAGCCCATGGCACGTTGTTTCCTTGACTGTCAATATAACCTGTATGCCACATTGCAAGGCCGCATGGAGTCTGTGAAGCCTTACGCTTGGTAAATTCAAATTCCGACATTTTCTCCCCATCGGGCAGGATTTCTATTTCTTTTTTTTGTTCATAATACAATGCTTTTAAGTCATTGCGCCAGTAACTATGTCTTGACAATTTAGTTGAAAGTATATTTCCATCCATGTCTATTATCTTCCACAATTCCTCATCTGATTTATTATACTCACGCATTAACAGATAAGATGAATTCGATTGTTCATCTTCATAGATGTCCTCTATATATCCGACATATATTTCTTCTTTGACTTTATTCCCATTCCGATCAAGAATGACGAAACTAGGATGATAATACCACCATTCAAGAATAACCCTGTCATTCCATTCGTATAAACTATAGCTCGATGGATATTTATCTTCTTGTTTTGCTGTTAGTTCGTCCTCTTCCTCATACAGCTCATATCCCAGAAAACTACTATCCAGTTCAATAGATCTCCCGGTATCTGCAAAATACAGAATAGAACACCGATCCTCAGTCATAGGATCCAGGATAAACATATTCCCTGCCATTTCTGGTTCATAACCGCCCAATTGTGTTTCTGAATAATCTATATGCCAATCCGGTAAGTCTGCAACAATATTTCCTTGCTTATCAAGCAATTTGAATGGACTGTACAACGGAGCAGGCTCCGTCTCAACTACTGCATATCCAGCACTTGTATATGGCCAGATCCGCGAATATATAGGCTCCACTATCCAATCGCCATCCGTGTTGATAATTCCTTCTTTCCACCCATTCTTTGCTATATAGAGAGAATTATCTTCTGCTTCTGCTCCGATGAAGAAAAAGCACATAAGCATTATTCCTACAACAAGCCACCGTTTCATTCTCCGGCACCTCCGATAATGCAATATTACCATTCAATACTTGTATCTGATATTATAACGAAAAACTTGCTTCAAATCATTCATTCTTATAGCAAAAGTACCGGGATGATAGAATAATGTGTATACGACAATTTAGTTATTGAACCTATGTTCCGTTCGCTCAATGGTCGCACAGAATCCTTGGAGCGGACTCTGTGCTCTCTTTCGCGCTAACAAACTCGAGTCGCTTGCCTTCGGCACTCGAACCTATGTTCCGCATGCTCAATCGGCGCGACTGTCCACTGGACAGATCGCTTGTTTCGCATGAGAAAGCCGCCGACGAGATTTCCGCCACTGGCGGTCCTCGGCGGCTTTCCCCCCACGATCGTGGGGCCCCTGAAGTCATAGGTTCGAGCCACTATCCCAAAACCAAGAAAAAAACAGATCCATGAAGGATCTGTTTTTTCTTGGTGGGATTAGTAGGACTCGAACCTATGACCCCCACGATGTCAACGTGGTGCTCTAACCAACTGAGCTATAATCCCAAACGGTCAGCGAAAGGGATTATAGCATAGGCCGATGATAAATGCAAGGACTTTTTCCTGTCTCCTTTCGATTCTCTTTGCGCCGTTAATGGATCATAGCCAGAATGGCCGGAATCCAGGCGGCATATCCTTCAATCCTGTACCTTTCCTCTTCCTGCCCTTCCTGTACGGATACCGGCAGTTCAGAAAGAATCTTTTCCGCTTCAGCAGTTTCCGTCTTCACCGCTTTTGCGATTTCCTCTGCCGAAGCATACCGGTCAGGCTCTCCGGTAGTCAGTTCCTGCAGGGCAAACAGAACCTTCAATACTTTTTCATCACCAAACAGTTCCAGCATGCATGCGTTTTTCCGGATCTCTGTCTTTTTCTTTTTGTTCCATGCCCTGTTGTCAGCAAACAGGATCACATTCCCTTCCCTGACAGTCTGACCCTCTGTATCGCTCCATGCGGACAGACCCCATGTACCCGTATTTCCCTTTGCGTAATCCTTTTCCTGCCAGCTGATTTGTTTTTTATATCCGGCGGAGATGACAATCTCGTGCAGCTGAGCCGCCAGCCGGTAAGCTTCGTCAAAGCATTTTGCCTCCGGCAGGTCAGTGAAATACTTTTTCAGTGTCAGGCATAATGCTTCCAGGCTTGCGGCCGGCGTATGCCCCATAAGCTCATCAACCGAAATCCCGAAATAATCCGCAATCTGCGGAACTAGCTGGATATCCGGATAGCATTGCCCTGATTCCCATTTGGAAACTGTCTGGTTCGTCACGCCGAAATGCCTGGCAAGCGTTTCCTGGGTAATACCCTTCTGTCTTCTCAGAAAACTGATCTGTTCACAGATTCTGATATCGTTCATGATTTGTTCCTCCAATATGTTTTGTTTCTGCCGGCAAATACAATATAGTCTGTATATTCCTTTATTTCAATGACGTCTTGGTTGATTCTTGTTAATTTCTCCAACTTGCAGTTGGATTATATCATATGCTTTTGTCTATAGCAAAACCGGAACCCCGATGAGAGTTCCGGTTACAGGATCGGATGATATCAGGCTTCCTTCGGAAAAGCTTTGCGCCATTGCGGCAGAACAGTCAGAAGCATTCCGATGCAGCAAGCAGCCATCACCAGATAGTTCAGGTCCACACGCATCCAGAGCAGGAAGTTGATCTTCTGGTCAAGCGCGAATTCCAGCAGCATGATGATCCCGGCGAAAAGCAGCAGCAGCACTGTGCGGATGCACAGTTCCTTCACATTCCGCTCTTCCTTCGTCTGTTTCAGCCAGCAGAAAATCAGAATGCCCAACACCAGGATCGCGCTGATCAGCTGATTGGCCTTCACAAAGCTCCAGATGATCACTTCATCTTTCCGCATGGACTCAAAAATGATCTGGCAGGAAGCATACATCAGAAGCAGCAGAGTGCAGGCTCCGCCGGTCTTCCGTTTTCTCATCCTCAGGAGGACGATCAGGAACACAACCGCTGCCAGGCCTTCCCACAGGTTGATGGAAAAGCGCCAGGCGCCGTAGTAATTCTTAACTGCAAAGGGAAATCGGCAAATCGCATCCGGTTCCTCCCAGGCGATCATGCTCCACTCCCCTTCGGGATCGAACCATGTCTTTACGCCTGTACCATAGCCGGCGCCAATCAGATATTCAGCAAACCGGCCCGCAATAATCAGTAAAGCTGCCGGAGCCGCCGCCGCATCCGCGATCTTTCCGAAGGACTGGCCGGTGATCTTCGCGGTAAGGAATACTGCAGCGAAACCGCCGAGCACAGCGCCATAAAGCATATAGCTGTATCCGCTGCTGATAAAGTCCCAGAAGGAAAGCTCGCTGTTTTTAATCCAGTCAAAGGAGCAGAGAAAGAAAGCCGCCCGGCCGGCCAGAACGCACAGCGGAAACGCAAGCGCTCCGAAAATAAACGCTGTCCCGGTCCGAATCCCGGTTTTCCTCTTTTGCAGAAGCATCAGTGCCAGTGCAAGCACCGCTGCTCCCGTCATAACCAGAGCAAAGCTGTCCATTATGTCAGTCCCCCGATGCCGCAGAAGCGAAATAAATCATGCCCGGAATTTCCCGCATGCCGATCGCCTTGTTGACCTTCTTCTGGCCCAGCCAGAGTTCGGAAGTTCCGCCTCCGTCCAGATTATAGGCAATCTTGCATTCCGGGAATGTCTTGACGATGAAGTCCGCAAGCTCCTGGCCGTTCATGCCGTATCCTGTCTTGGCGGAATCCACGGTAAACACCGCGTACTTCAGCGGCCCCAGCTGGCAGAGTGCCGTCCTGGCTGTTGCCAGGTTCAGGGAATGTGTACTCGAATTTCTCTCGATCTTCTGGGCCACGCCGTCAATTACCAGAGCCGGTCCGAAGGTGAAGATATTCACTGCTTTTTTTCCATCCGCTTCCAGGCTGGCAAGGAAGGCCTGTACATCAGCAGAAGATGCTTTCTGAACCACAGACAGGTCGCCCTGGTCGTCAATGATCAGGACGTCCTGTTTCAGGCCCTCATCCCACTCATCCAGGTTGTCCAGGAGCAATTCTCCCTGACGCATCACATAGCCCTTGAAGTTGCTCATTTTGACGTAGTCGTCATTGAATGCAACAACAGCATTGAGATAAGGAACGATCTCCTCAGGCTGTGCGCCCTTCTTGATATCGAAGCTGTCAAAGCTCAGCGCTGTACGGATCTGTGAAGGATCCTTGATCTCGATCACAACCCAGCTGATGGTAGTACCGCCGTCGCTGGACTTGGAATCATAATTCTTTCTCTGATCCAGTACAGCATGAATAGATTCGTCCTCATATTCCTTGTTCGGCACGATCCAGCCTTCCGCTTTCGGCGCAGTCCCATGCTCCAGCATATCCAGCGGAATCGGATTGATTTCCGCCATGGCGGAACCAAGCATACAGAGGGCCATTACAGCGACCGCCAGCACAAGCAGAAAACGTTTTTCTGAACGCATTTCAGATAACTCCTCCCAGACTTTTCATACAGAGTTATTTATATCATAGGAAGGCATTCCACGCAAGCTTCTTAAAGCAATCAGCTTGACATAGATTCCTTCTTTTATGATAATAATTTCATTCCTTTCAAAAGGAGGTTTCAGGATGAAAAAACGTTTCTGCATCCTGTCTTTCTGTCTGCTCTTCCTGCTGTTGGCGGCTGTCTGTTCCGCTTATGCCGATGAACTGCCGTCCAACTACAGCAAGGCACTGAAATATGTCAAAAGCAATCAGCCTATGGAAGCCGTTGCCACAAATGTAGGCTGGAATCCTCAACAGCTGACGGATATTCGCAATGCGCTGCCGGAAGGCGCTGTGTTCCATTTTACCTGTAAGTGGAACGGAGTCACCTTCTCGGATGAAAGTGAAACACTGGATCTGACCAAGGCGAAGAAGGACCTGAATGACAACACGTTCCGTCTGCTGCTGGCCCTCTGTCCGAATGTGAAGTCCGTGGACAATTCCACCAATAAGCTTCCTTCCAATGACACTTTCATTCCCCTGATGGAGGAACATCCGGAGATTCATTTTGAATGGATTGTTCACCTCCGCGGAGAACACTACTGCCCCACCAACGCTACAGCCTACAGCACGCTGAACCACACTGATTACGGCACCCGCCTGAAGTCTGCGGATCTGGAGCTGCTGCAGTACATTCCCGGCCTGAAAGCCCTGGATGTGGGTCATAACTCTTTCACAGACCTGAGTTTCCTCCGGTTTTTCCCGGATCTGGAACTGCTGATCATCTCCAACAACGATCATGTGGATGATCTGACCGAGGTCGGCAAGCTTACCCACCTGAAATACCTGGAAGTACATAATACCCACGTTTCCGACCTGTCACCCCTTGCCAACTGCAAGGAAATGCTGGATCTGAATGTTTCCTCCACCTGGGTCACGGACCTGTCCCCGCTGGATGAAGTCACCTCTCTGGATCGGTTCTGGGCCAACGCTCTGAAAAAGCTCCCGGAATCCGAGCAAACGCGTTTCAGGGAGCTTCACCCCAACTGCACTGCTGACTTCACCGTCAAAGGTTCCGCCATCTCCCATAAATGGCGTGAGCATGAGCGCTATTACCGTTTCCGCAGATGCTTCAAACATAAAATGTGGGTTCCCTTCGATCAACCCTGGCCTGAAAACTGATCATCCCGCCCGGCATTGCCGGGCTTTTTCTTTTCTATTCATTATTTGTACTGTTTATGCATAACATTATGCATATATTCAATTTTGAAATTTCTTTAAAAATGTTGTGATTTTCTATTGTTTTCCTCTTGACAACCGGTTTTAAGGGGTGTATATTGCCTGCATAATCATGCAGAAGGAGGTCACCCCAATGAATAAAGCTGACATCAAGAAAGTCGTCCTCGCCTACTCCGGCGGTCTCGATACATCCATCATCATTCCGTGGCTGAAGGAGAATTACAACGATCCTGAAATCATCGCCGTCTCCGGCGATGTCGGTCAGGGTACCGAACTGGACGGTCTGGAAGAGAAGGCCATTAAGACCGGCGCCAGCAAGCTGTACGTGCTGGACCTGACTGAAGAATATGTGGATGACTACATCATCCCCACCATGAAAGCCGGCGCTGTCTATGAAGACTACCTGCTGGGCACCAGCCACGCACGGCCCTGCATCGCCAAGGGTCTGGTGGAAATTGCCAAGAAGGAAGGCGCTGACGCCATCTGCCACGGCTGCACCGGTAAGGGTAATGACCAGGTCCGGTTCGAGCTGGCTGTGAAACACTTCGCTCCCGACATGCCCATCATCGCCCCCTGGCGTGAGTGGAGCATCCAGTCCCGGGATGAAGAAATCGACTATGCCGAAGCGCACAACATCCCGCTGAAGATCAACCGGGAAACAAACTATTCCAAGGATAAGAACCTCTGGCACCTGAGCCATGAAGGTATGGATCTGGAAGATACCGGCAACGAGCCGCTGTACGAGAAGCCCGGCTTCCTGGAAATGGGTGTTTCCCCCATCGACGCTCCCGATGCTCCCACTTACGTGACCATCGAGTTCGAAAAGGGTATCCCGGTCGCCCTGGACGGCGAAAAGATGTCCGCCAAGAACATCATCCTGAAGCTGAATGAGCTGGGCGGTGCCAACGGTATCGGCATCATCGACATCGTCGAGAACCGGCTGGTCGGCATGAAGTGCCGCGGCGTGTATGAGACCCCCGGCGGAACGATCCTGTATAAGGCTCACGAGACCCTCGAGTCCATCTGCCTGGATAAGCTCACCATGCACGAGAAGCAGAAGCTGTCCATCACCTTCGCCGAACTGGTTTACAACGGCCTGTGGTTCTCTCCCCTGCGGGAAGCGCTGTCCGCCTTCGTGGACAAGACCCAGGAAAAGGTTACCGGTAAAGTGAAGCTCAAGCTCTACAAGGGCAACATCATCAAGGCCGGTGTCTGGAGCGATTACTCCCTGTATTCTGAAGATATCGCCACCTTCGGTGCCAGCGATTACGATCAGAAAGATTCCGCCGGCTTCATCACCCTGTTCGGTCTGCCCACCAAGGTTCAGGCGCTGGTGGACGCTGCAAATCAGAAGAAGTAATCTGAATCTCATTGAAACCATTCCCGCCCTCACCCGGCGGGATGGTTTCATATCATCCCCTATTGTTCTAAACACAGCAGACAACAGTTTGTCTCTGTGCATCGACCTGAAAGGACGCCCATGACTAAAGTATTTATTGACGGAAGCGCCGGAACCACCGGCCTGCGGATCCGGGAACGCCTTTCCGCCCGGAAGGATATTGAACTGATCATCCTGCCGGAAGAGACCCGCAAAGATCCCGCTGCCCGGGCGGAAGCACTGAACAGTGCCGCCGTTTCCTTCCTCTGCCTGCCGGATGCGGCAGCAATAGAAGCCGCCTCCTTCGTAACCAGTCCGGATGCTGTCATCATTGACACCTCCACCGCGCACCGGGTATCAGAGGACTGGGTGTACGGCATGCCGGAACTGACCGGCCTGAGGGAGAAGCTGATAACAGCAAAGCGTATCGCCAACCCCGGCTGTCACGCCACCGGTTTCATCTCCCTGGTAGCACCGCTGGTCTCCGCCGGACTTCTGAAAAAAGATGTCCGCCTGTCCAGTTTTTCTCTCACCGGTTACTCCGGCGGCGGAAAAAAGATGATTGCGGAGTACGAGTCTGAGGACGTGGATCCGCTGTACCAGGCGCCTCGGCAGTACGGCCTTACCCAGATGCACAAGCATCTGCCGGAAATGGCTAAGCTGTGCAGCCTGGATCACGCGCCGGTATTCAGCCCCATCGTGGCTCCGTACTACGCCGGCATGGAAGTCACCGTGCCGCTGACGCCCGCGGAAACCTCCGCTACCCCCGATGAAATCCGTGAAGTCTATAAGGCATATTATCAGAAGGGCCTGATCCGCTATGCGGAAACGCCGGATGAAAGCGGCTTCCTCTCCGCCGGTTCTTTTGCCGGCCGGGATGATCTGCAGGTCTCCGTTTACGGAAACGAGGAACGGATCCTGCTGGTATCCCGCTTTGATAACCTGGGCAAAGGTGCCTCAGGCGCGGCAATCCAGAACATGAACATCGCCCTTGGCCTTGACGAAGCTGAAGGGCTGGTGGTTTAAGCCGGCACAAAGCTGGCTGCATCAAACTCAACGGGGAGTTAATGATGGATCAGCAGTTAATCAACGAAATCGACATCATGCCAATGAAGCCGGAGGACTACGATGATGTCCGGGCTCTCTGGATGACCATCCGAGGTTTCGGCATCCGCGCGCTGGATGATTCCCGGGAAGACATTGAGCGCTTCATTCAGCGGAATCCCACCACAAGCGTTGTCGCGAAGGCCGGGAACCGGATCATCGGCACAATCCTGTGCGGTTCTGACGGCCGCCAGGGCGCCCTGTATCATGTATGCGTCGCTAAGGAATACCGGCGCCGGGGCATCGGCACCCACATGGTCGGCTTCTGTATGCATCAGCTGAAGGCCATGGGCATCAACAAAGTAGCACTGATTGCCTTCACAGCCAACGATGCCGGAAACGCTTTCTGGAAGCAGATCGGCTGGAACAAACGTTCCGACGTTAACTACTACGATTTCGTACTGAACGATAAAAACATTACGCGTTTTATAGGAGAAGACAATGAAGATTCGTAAGATCGCGGGCGGTTTTACCGCAGCAAAGGGATTTAAGGCTGCAAGCTGCGAAGCGGCCATCAAGTATCAGAACCGTCGGGATATGGCGCTGCTGTTTACGGATGTGCCCTGTGCGGTAGCCGGAACCTTCACTTCCAACCGGGTCAAGGCCGCTCCCGTGCTTTGGGACATGGGCATTGTAAAGTCCGGCAAGCCAGCCCGTGCCGTGGTTGTCAACACCGGCATTGCCAATGCAGGCACCGGTGAGGAAGGTATGCGCCTGTGCAGTGAAACCGCGAAGCATACCGCCGAAATCCTGGGAATCTCCGCCGATGAAGTTCTGGTGGGTTCCACCGGCGTCATCGGTCCGAATGTGCCCCTGGACAGGATCACCGCTGGCGTCACCGTGATGGCAAAGAATCTTTCTGATTCTGCTGAAGCCGGCACCCTGGCCAGCAAGGCCATCATGACCACCGATACCGTAAACAAGGAATATGCGGTAGAGTTTGATCTTCCCGCCGCTTCCGGCGAAGGAACGGTTACCGTCCGCCTTGGCGGTATGAGCAAGGGGTCCGGCATGATTCATCCAAACATGTGCACCATGCTGGGATACCTGGCCACAGACTGCGCCATCGATCCCTCCCTGCTGCAGAAAGCACTCAGCAATGTAATCAAGGATACCTTCAACATGATCACCGTGGACGGCGACACCAGCACCAACGATACCCTGCTGCTCTTCTCCAGCAGCCTTGCCGGTAACAAGCCGATCACCACGGAAGATGAAAGCTATGAGCTCTTCTGCTCCGCCCTGTACAGCGTCTGCCATGATCTGTCAGTCCTGATGGCCTCCGACGGTGAAGGCGCCACCCACCTGCTGGAGATCCGCGTTTTCAACGCCGACACGAAGGAAAATGCCCGGACCCTTGCCCGTTCTGTAGCCGGATCCAGTCTGGTCAAAGCCATGATCTACGGCAAGGACGCCAACTGCGGCCGGGTGCTCTGTGCCCTCGGCTATGCCGGTCCGGCCTTTGATCCGGCAAACATCGTCATCACCATGACAGGCAAATCCGGTTCCGTCTGCTTCTATAAGGACGGCTGCGTACAGCTCTTTGATGAAGAAAAGGCCCTGGCTATCCTCTCAGAGCACGATGTGCACTTTGACTGCGATATGAACATGGGTAATGAGGAAGCCACCGCCTGGGGCTGTGACCTCACCTATGACTACGTCAAAATCAACGGCGATTATCGGACCTGACACGCTGTTTCATTCAACAGGTCTGAAAAGTATCTCAATTATGAATTATGAATTGTGAATTATGAATTTTGATTCCAATCAGTGAAGATCATAAGGAGTGCTATGATGAATACCAACCTCACTAACATGGAGCGTGCGGAAGTCCTGACCGCCGCCCTGCCTTACATCCGCCGTTACGCCGGTAAAGTGGTCGTCGTAAAATACGGCGGCAACGCCATGATCAACGACCAGTTGAAGCAGCAGGTCATGGAGGACATCGTCCTGCTGTGGCTTATCGGCGTACGCATTGTGCTGGTTCATGGCGGTGGACCGGAGATCAACGATCTCATGGACAGGCTCGGCAAAAAGCCGGAGTTTGTGGACGGTCTGCGGGTGACAGATAAAGAAACCATGGACATCGTCCAGATGGTTCTTGCCGGCAAGATCAACAAAACGCTGGTCAACCTGCTGGAAATGAAGGGTGGAAAAGCCGTCGGTCTTTCCGGCATGGATGGGCGCCTGCTGCAGTGCAGTATGAAGGACGAACGCCTGGGCTATGTGGGTGAAATCCAGAAAGTGCATATCCAGCCAGTTACCGACCTGCTGGACCGGGGATATATCCCGGTAGTCTCCACCGTCGGTTGCGACAAGAGCGGCAATGCCTACAATATCAACGGTGATACCGCCGCAGCCTATATTGCCGGTGCGCTGGGTGCCGAGCGTCTGATCATGATGACGGACATCGCCGGCGTGCTGAAGGACAAGAATGATCCTTCCACCCTGATTCCCCAGATCACCCTGCCTGAGCTGCCCTCCCTGTATGACAGCGGCATTATCTCCGGCGGCATGATCCCGAAGGTGGAATGCTGTGCGAAAGCCCTTTCCCGTGGCGTTCGCAACGTGGTTATCATGGACGGCCGCGTCCCTCACTCCATCCTGATGGAGCTCCTCACCGACGAAGGTGCCGGCACCATGGTCTCCAAAGGAGAAGAAGCTGATGACAGGCAAAAGGGCTGGGAGTGAGCAATAGAATCTTCCAGGCACAAGCTGTCATTCTGAGCGAAGCCGTAGGCGGAGTCGAAGAATCTCCCCGCCCGCAGGCGACACCATTAATTCTGAATTCTGAATTCTTAATTCTGATAATTATCCGGAGGTTCCTATGAACACCATCGAACTGGACAACCAATACGTCGCCTCCACCTATAAGCGGTTCCCCATTGAGATTGTCAGCGGCAAAGGCTCCCTGGTAAAGGATGTCAACGGTAAGGAATATATCGACATGGGTTCCGGCATTGCCGTCACCTCTTTCGGTGTGGCGGATGATGAGTGGATCGCGGCTGTGGAGAAGCAGATCCACAGCGTTCAGCATATGTCGAACCTGTTCTACACTGCCCCCTGCGCCAACCTGGCCAAGGCCCTGTGTGACAAGACCGGCATGTCCAAAGTCTTTTTCTCCAACTCCGGAGCAGAAGCCAACGAATGTGCCATCAAGGTCGCCCGGAAATGGGCAGCGGAACATAAGGGACCTGCCTGTTCCACCATCGTTACGCTGGAGCAGAGCTTCCACGGTCGTACGCTGACCACCCTGGCCGCCACCGGTCAGGATCATTTCCATGAACTCTTCCAGCCCCTGACTCCCGGCTTTGCTTCTTTCCCCGCCGGAGATATGGACGCGTTGAAGAAGCTTTGCGCCAACGGCACTGTCGCTGCGGTTCTCATTGAAATGGTACAGGGTGAAGGCGGCGTCATCGCCCTGGATCCGGCCTTCGTGAAAGAACTGGCTGTTTTCCTGAAGGAGCAGGACATCCTGCTCATGGTAGACGAGGTACAGACCGGTAACGGCCGTACCGGCACCATGTATGCCTATATGCAGTACGGCCTGCAGCCCGATGTGGTCTCCACCGCCAAGGGGCTGGCCGGTGGCCTGCCCATGGGCGCCACACTGATGAGCGAGAAAGTGAAAGACGTTCTTTCCTACGGTGATCACGGATCCACCTTCGGCGGCAATCCGATCGCTGCAGCCGCAGCACTCTCCATTGTGGAAAGGCTGACAGATGACTTCCTGGCTGATGTCACCCGCAAGAGCCATATGATCCGCAGTCTGCTGGAAGATGCTCCCGGAATTGAAAGTATCTCCGGTCTAGGCCTGATGATCGGTCTGAAGACCACCAAGCCCGCTGCGGAAGTGCTGGCCACCTGCAGGGAAAACGGTGTCCTCTGCCTCACCGCGAAGGACAAAGTCCGCCTCCTCCCCGCCCTCAACATCCCGGACGAACTTCTGATCAAAGCCGCTGGCGTCATTAAAGCCGCCTGCGCTCCGGATAACACTTAATTCTTCATTTTTCATTCTTCATTATTTATGGAGGTCTTATGGCTTATCTTGTGCTTGCTAACGGAACCGTCTTTGAAGGCCGCCGTATCGGCGCGCCCGTCAACCGGATCGGCGAACTGGTTTTCACCACCGGTATGGAAGGCTACCTGGAAACCCTGACGGATCCCAGCTATTACGGTCAGATCGTCACCCAGACTTTCCCGCTGATCGGCAACTATGGCGTTATTGAGGAAGACTTTGAAGGACACAGCGAACTGTTCGGCTATATCGTCCGGGAGCTGTGCGACACGCCTTCCAATTTCCGCTCCGCCTATCCGCTGAATGAATACCTGGTAGCCAAGGGCATCCCCGGCCTGTGCGGTGTAGACACCCGTGAGATCGTGCGCATCACCCGGGAAGAGGGCGTCATGAACGCCATGATCTGCGATGAGATCCCGTCAGATCTCAGCGAGATCAAGGCCTTCACAGTAAAAGATGCCGTGGACTCCGTCACGGAAGCCGTAAAGGAAACCTTCCCTGCTGAAGGCAGGGAAGTCTGCCGCGTTGCCCTGATCGATTACGGTGCCAAGCACAACATCATCCGCAGCCTGCAGAAGCGCGGCTGTTCCGTCACGGTGTGGCCTGCCCGCACTACTGCCGAAACCATCCTGGCCTCCGATCCGGACGGCATCATGCTGTCCAACGGTCCTGGGGATCCGAAAGAAGACACCTTCTGCATCGGCGAGCTCAAAAAGCTGATCGGGAAACTGCCGGTATTCGGCATCTGCCTCGGTCACCAGCTGACTGCCCTCGCCCTGGGCGGAGATACCATCAAGCTGAAATACGGTCACCGCGGCGGCAACCAGCCTGTTCGGGATCTGGCTGCCGGCCGTACCTATATCACTTCCCAGAACCACGGCTACGCGGTCGTGGCTGATTCCCTGAAGGGGGTCGGTACCGAATCCTTCCGGAATGCCAATGACGGTAGCTGCGAGGGTATGGATTATCCGGACCTGAAATGTTTCACCGTCCAGTTCCATCCGGAAGCTGCTTCCGGTCCCCGGGATACCGCGGTTCTGTTTGACCGGTTTGTTGCAAATATGACGAATGGAGGAAAAACCAATGCCTAAGGACAGTTCAATCAAAAAAGTTCTGGTCATCGGTTCCGGCCCCATCGTCATCGGCCAGGCCGCTGAATTTGACTACGCCGGCGCCCAGGCCTGCCGCGTGCTGAAAGCGGAAGGCATCAACGTGGTGCTGGTCAACTCCAACCCTGCCACCATCATGACCGACCAGCATCTGGCGGACGAAATCTACCTGGAGCCCCTGAATGCGGCCACCGTACGCCGCGTTATCGAAAAGGAACGTCCGGACGGACTGATCGCCGGTCTCGGCGGCCAGACCGGTCTGACCCTTGCCATGCAGCTGAGCCGTGACGGCACTCTGGAGGAGTTCGGCGTTCGTCTGCTGGGTTCTCCCATTGAAGCCATAGAGCGTGCGGAAGACCGGGAGCGTTTCCGGGAAACCATGCTGAAGGCCGGCCAGCCCTGTGTGCCCTCCGGCATCGCGGAAAACATGGAGGACGCCCTGAAGTGGGCCAACGAGATCGGCTATCCCGTCATCGTACGTCCCGCTTATACCCTGGGCGGCAGTGGCGGCGGTATCGCTGCTGATGAGGAGGAAATGCGCGTGATCGCCCGTGCGGGCCTCGACGCTTCCCCCATCACCCAGATCCTGGTGGAGAAGTGTATCTCCGGCTGGAAGGAAATCGAGTTTGAAACCATGCGGGACGCCCAGGGCAACGTCATTGCCGTCTGCTCCATGGAAAACGTGGACCCCGTGGGTATCCATACCGGCGATAGCGTGGTTGTTGCCCCTGCCCTGACCCTGTCCGACAAGGAATACCAGATGCTCCGTACCGCGTCGCTGGATATCATCAGCGCCATCGGTATCGTCGGCGGCTGCAACTGCCAGTTTGCCCTGAATCCCGATTCCTTCGAGTACGCGGTCATCGAGGTCAATCCCCGCGTCAGCCGTTCCTCCGCCCTGGCCAGCAAGGCAACCGGCTACCCGATTGCCAAGATCACAACCCGTCTGGCCCTGGGTTATTCCCTGGACGAGATAGCCAACGATATTACCGGCAAAACCTGCGCCTGCTTCGAGCCCACCGTCGACTATGTGGTCGTCAAGTTCCCGAAGTGGCCCTTTGATAAGTTCTACGGTTCCTCCCGCCGCCTGGGCACCCAGATGAAGGCTACCGGCGAAGTCATGGCCATCGGCCAGCGCTTCGAGGAAGCCCTGATGAAAGCTGTCCGCGGCGCGGAAATCTCCCTGGATACGCTGAATGCTGTTCCCCTGACAGACGAACCCATCCGGGATCGTCTCGCCCGTCAGGACGACCGTCGGCTCTTTACGGTCTTTGAAGCTCTGAAGCAGGGTATGACCGTGGATGAGATTTTCGACATCACCAAGATTGACCGGTTCTTCCTCTATCGGCTCCGCGCCATGGCGGAACTGGAAATGCGGACCGAAGGCAAAGGCCTGCAGCCCGGAGATTATGAAACCTTCAAGAAAATGGGCTATCCGGACAAGGCCATCATGCGGATCACCGGTGCGAAAGAAGTCCCCGGCTGGCAGATGAGCTACAAGATGGTGGATACCTGCGGCGCTGAATTTGCTGCGGAAACGCCTTACTTCTACTCCTGCACGGACAAAGCCTGCGAGTCCCGGAGCCTGAAGCGCTCCGGCCGCCCCGTAGTCATCGTTCTGGGTTCCGGCCCCATCCGGATCGGTCAGGGTATTGAGTTCGACTACTCCTCTGTGCACTGCGTGTGGACTCTGCGCCGCATCGGTTACGACGTGGTCATCATCAACAACAACCCGGAGACTGTCTCCACAGACTATGACACCGCTGACCGCCTTTACTTCGAGCCCCTCACCCCGGAAGACGTCATGAACGTCATCGCCGTGGAAAAGCCCGTAGGCGTCGTGGTGGCCTTCGGCGGCCAGACCGCCATCAAGCTGACCCAGTTCCTGGATTCCCAGGGCATCCGTATCCTGGGCACCAGCGCCGAATCCATTGACATTGCTGAAGACCGTGAACGGTTCGATGCCTTGCTGGAGCAGTTCAACATCCGCCGTCCCCGCGGCATGGGCGTCCGCACCATGGAAGAAGCAGTCGCAGCCGCGGAAGGCCTGGGATATCCCGTCCTGCTGCGTCCCTCCTACGTGATCGGCGGTCAGAACATGACTATTTCCCGCAGCCGCAAGCACACCGTGGATTACATGACCCGGATCCTCTCCGGCGGCATTGAGAACCCTGTGCTGGTGGACCAGTACCTGCCCGGCATCGAGCTGGAAGTGGACGTCATCTCCGACGGTAAGGACGTGCTGATTCCCGGCATCATGGAGCATATTGAACGGGCCGGTGTCCACAGCGGTGACTCCATCGCCGTCTATCCGCCCTTTAACCTGACGGAGAAGTTCCAGGAAAAGATCTGCGATATCTCCACCAAGCTTGCCCTCGCACTGGGTACAAAAGGCCTGGTGAATATCCAGTACCTGATCTACGATAACGAGCTGTACGTCATCGAAGTCAACCCCCGGGCTTCCCGGACCATCCCCTATATCTCCAAGGTTACCGGCGTTCCCATGGTGGATCTTGCTTCCCGCGTTATGCTGGACGAGCCGCTGAAGGATCTGGGCTACGGCACCGGGCTCTATCCTGCCCCGCCCTATTGCGCTATCAAGGTTCCTGTCTTCTCCTTTGAGAAACTGAACGACGCCGACTCCATCCTCGGACCGGAAATGAAGTCTACCGGTGAAGTGCTGGGCATCGGCATCACCAAAGCGGAAGCGCTGTTCAAAGGCCTGTCCGCTGCCGGCTTCCATCTGCCTACTGCCCGCGAAAAGGATCACACCGGCGTTCTTCTGTCCGTCGAAGATGAGGACTTCCCGGATGCCATCGCCGTAGCCAAGCGTTGCTATGACCAGGGCATCAGCGTCTATGCTACCAAGGATACCGCCCGGGCCATTTCCGCTGTCGGCATCCACGTGACTCCCGTGGCTGACCCCAAGATCAGCGACGAGATTATCGGCCTGATGGAAAACGGCTCCGTCAACTACATTATCTACACTGGCGCTGTCAAGGACGATACCGTGGGCGACTACACCGTACTCCACCGCAAGGCCATGGTGCTGGGTATCCCCTGCATGACCTCCCTGGACACCGCCAATGCCCTCATGGATATCCTCGGTTCCCGCTTCACCCTGCAGAACACCGAGCTGGTGGATATCAACAATATGAGGCACTGATCTTCCCATATAATAAACAAGGGCCATCGGACAATTCCGATGACCCTTTTCTTTTGCTACTGCAATACGTAATACTTGTCATTTCGGCCAAGGGCGCTCAAGTAACCCGCATGAAGAAATCTCATCCCGGGGCCACAGCCCTGCCCGTATAATTAATCCTGCGTGTTCAGCGTCTTTCATTATGCATTTTGCATTATACATTATGCATTGATTAGTTCTTTCGCCAGCTGCTCGATCTGCGCTTTGTTCTCCTCTGTCATGGCGGACAGGATCTTCACCTCTGTCTCCGCGAAGGTTGTGTTCTTACAGCCTTCCAGCATGCCCTTCATGACCTTTGCCGCAGTCGGCGCCCAGCTGCCGTTTTCGATGAAGCCGATCAGCCGGTTCTGGTAATTCCGCTCTGTCAGGTGCTCAATGAACTCCTTCATGAACGGGAAAACATCCGCGTTGTAAGTCGTCGTGGCCAGTACAATCTTTCCGTACCGGAAAGCATCCTCCACGGCTTCCGCCATGTCGTCCCGGGCCAGGTCGCTGATCGCCACCTTCGGGCAGCCCAGTTCCTGCAGCTTCTGTTCCATGTATTCCGCGGCTTCCTTTGTATGACCGTAGACGGAAGTGTAGAAGATCGCAACGCCTTCCGTTTCCGTGCCGTAGGAAGACCAGGTATTGTACAGATCCAGGTAGTATCCGAGATCTTCATTCAGGATCGGTCCGTGCAGCGGGCAGATGATCCTGATGTCCAGTGCAGCCGCTTTCTTCAGCACTGCCTGCACCTGTGCGCCGTATTTGCCCACAATGCCGAAGTAGTACCGGCGGGCTTCACAGGCCCAGCCTTCCTCATCCTCCGCATCCAGTGCGCCGAACTTGCCGAAGGCGTCCGCGGAGAACAACACCTTATCCGTGCTGTCATAGGTGAACATCACTTCAGGCCAGTGGACCATGGGAGCGGTCACAAAGGTCAGCACATGGCTGCCCAGTTCCAGCTTGTCTCCTTCCTTGACAACGATACCCCGGGCTGTATAGTCCGTGCCGGTAAAGTTCTTCATCATCGTGAAGGCCTTGGCGGTTGCTACAACCCTGGCTTCCGGATACGCTTCCATAAAAGCGGCGATACCGGAAGAATGGTCCGGTTCCATATGCTGTACAATCAGGTAGTCCGGTTTTTTCCCTTCCAGTGCGGCTTCCAGGTTGCCCATCCACTCCTGGACGAAGTTCCGGTCAGCCGTATCCATTACAGCTACCTTCTCGTCCAGAATGACATAGGAATTGTAAGCCATGCCTTCCGGCACAATGTACATTCCTTCAAACAGGTCGATCTCATGATCATTTACACCGATATAACGGATATCCTTTGTCACATTCATCTTACATATCCCTCCCGGATTCATTCTGATGTAATTCTACCACAAGTCCTCACCCCGAACAATTATTATCATTGACCGAATAGTTAAACAGATCATTGACCAAAGAGCTTTGCTCACAATGGGTCGGCTCAGCCGTCCCATTGTGCCATCCCGACCGAAGTGGAGGGATCCCTTGCTACGCGTACACGAATATAATCAATAAAACAGCGCATTCAGCGCTGTTTTCTCCACCATTTTTAAGTTTTAAGTATTAAGTATTCATTATTCATTACTCTTTGCTGAAAAACCATTGTGGTTTTTCAGCAAAAGTGTTACAATTCGTCGGCGTGCGATTTGACACGCAATGGATTTCTGAAAGGAAGCGTAGCCTTTTATGCAGACACTTTTGCTGCTTGCACTTGCTCTTTTTGCCGGTCTGCTGATGACACGGCTTTTTGTCAAATTCCGCCTGCCGGACGTTACCGCCTATCTGGTAGCCGGTATCCTGATCGGGCCCTGCGTGCTCGGTCGTCTGGGAGTACCCTGCCTGGGCTTCAACACCGCGGATCAGGTGGACTCCCTGTCCATGATCTCTGACGTAGCCCTGGGCTTCATCGCCTTTGCCATTGGTCATGAATTCCGTCTGTCTGCTCTGAAGCAGACCGGAAAGCAGGCTACCATCATCGGTATCCTGCAGGCCGTGGTTGCCACCATTTGTGTGGATATCGCCCTGGTTGCCCTTCACTTCATCATGCCGGACCTCCTGCCCATGCCGGTAGCCATCACCCTGGGCGCCATCGCCGCCGCAACCGCTCCTGCCGCCACCCTGATGGTTGTCCGTCAGTACAAGGCCAAGGGTCCGGTTACGGACGTCCTGCTGCCCGTCGTCGCCCTGGATGACGCCGTCGGCCTGGTGATTTTCGCTGTTTCCTTCGGTATCGCCCAGTCCATGAAAAACGGTACCACCCATATTGCAGCGCTGATCATTGAACCGCTCATGGAGGTTATCCTTTCCATTGTCTTCGGCGGCCTGGTGGGCATGGGTCTTACCTGGCTGGAGCGTTTCTTCCACTCCCACCGCAACCGTAATGCCCTGATCGTCGGCAGCGTGGTGCTCACCGTCGCCGTCAGCCAGCTGAAGATCCCGATCGGTCCTTTCACCTTCGGTTTCTCCTCCCTGCTGGTCTGCATGATGCTCGGCACCATCTTCTGCAACTTCTGCCCCCTCAGCGAGGACCTGATGCTGCAGGCGGACCGCTGGTCCGGCCCGGCCATCACCCTGTTCTTCGTGCTCAGCGGTGCGGCGTTGGATTTCAGCGTCTTTGCGGATCTCTCTGTGGTGCTGATCGGTGTGGTTTATATTCTCTTCCGTTCCATGGGTAAGATCCTCGGTGCCCACTGGTCTTCCTCCCTGGCGAAGAGCCCCGAAACTGTCCGGAAATGGCTGGGTATCACCCTGCTGCCACAGGCCGGTGTTGCCCTGGGAATGTGCAGCACAGCCTACCGGGTACTCGGCGGAGCAGAAGGTTCCCTGATCCGGAACATCGTCCTGTTCTCCGTGCTGATCTATGAACTGGTTGGTCCTTCCCTCACCAAGTGGGCCCTGACCAAAGCCGGTGACATTCAGGCCAAATCTCCTGATATGCTCACCCGCCGCCAGCGCCGCCTGCAGGAGATCACGAAGCCTGTTCCCCCGGCTTTCGACAAATAAGATTCTCAGCCTCCCTTCCCGGTGAAGGGAGGTTTTCTTATTCTTCATTAAACAGTTTCTCTCCTGAATGTGATTGTGCTATAATTTCCATGTTGTGTTTGTAAAACATGACAGGAGGTAACCAATGAGGATGCGAGATAACAACTCGGTGCAGTTCTTTAAAACTGACAGCAGGTTGCACCGAGTAAGCAAACAGTAACAGAATCTGTTGTCAGGAACTGCACCTTTCTTCCCAATAACAACCATGAAAAAGAAAGGAACGCAGAATAATGAATCATCAGGAATTAAAGGAACTCTGGAAACAGGAAGAAGCAATCGCCCACATTCACGGCTGGGACTTTTCCCACATCGCCGATAAGTACGAAGAGGAGAACGACATCCCCTGGGACTACGACAGTCTGATCCGTCAGTACCTGAAAAAGGATATGAAGCTCCTGGACTATGATACCGGCGGCGGTGAATTCCTGCTTTCCCTGGGGCATCCCTATGAAAACACCGCGGCAACCGAAGGTTTTCCGCCCAACGTGAAGCTGTGCCAGGAAAAGCTGATTCCCCTGGGAATTGACATGAGGGAATGCTCTGACCCAGCTCATCTTCCATTTGGGGACAGCTCCTTTGATCTGGTCATCAACCGTCACGGGGATCTTTGTCCTGAAGAGCTGTACCGGGTGCTGAAGCCCGGCGGACTGTTTATCACCCAGCAGGTCGGTGACAGGAATGACCTGGATCTGGTACGGATGATATTCCCGGATACAAAGGATCCTACATCCGGTCTTCACCTTTCAGTACAGCAGAGCGCTTTCGAGCAGGCCGGTTTCGAGATCGTCAGGGCGGAAGAACACTTTGGACACATCCGCTTCTATGACGTGGGCGCCTTTGTCTGGTTTGCCCGTATCATTGAGTGGGAGTTCCCCGGTTTCTCTGTGGACAGCTGCTTTGACCGTCTGCTGCGGATGCAGGCACAGCTGGAGAAAAAAGGCAGTATTGACGGAACCACTCACCGGTACCTGATCATTGCCCGGAAGCCCCTGAAATAAACCGTATAAAACAGGGTGGTTTCAGCAAGTGCTGAAACCACTCTTTTATTTCATTCAAAACCTTTTTATTCTTGAAGGTCTCTTCCTTTTTTGTTATCATCGCAGTACAAAGAACAATAACGGACAAATACAGGAGGCCGCGGATGAATACAAACATCTTCAAAAGAAATGAACTCCTTGCGCAGAAAGTCATCAAAGGTCTGGAATCCCGCAACATGAGCGGATACTATGCCGCCTCAAAGGAAGAGGCCCTGAAGCTCGCCCTCAGCCTGATCCCGGAATACAGCACCGTCACCATGGGCGGTGCCATGAGCGCCCACGAAATCGGCCTGGTACAGGCAGTCAAGGACGGCAACTATCATTTCATCGACCGTGATACTGCGGAAGACAAGCGGGCTGCCATGCTGGCCGCCTATGACGCGGATGTGTTCCTGTCCAGCGTGAATGCCATGACGGATGACGGCATCCTCGTGAACATCGACGGCAACTCCAACCGGGTTTCCGCCATCTGCCAGGGGCCGAAGGAAGTCTTGTTCATCGTGGGCATGAACAAGGTCTGCGGTGACCTGGACGGTGCCATGAAGCGTGCCCGCAACGTGGCCGCTCCTACCAATGCCCAGCGGTTCGGCCTGTCCACACCCTGTGCGAAGACCGGCAAGTGCATGGACTGCAAGAGCCCGGATACCATCTGCTGCCAGTTCCTCATCACCCGTTTCAGCCGGCACGCCGGCCGGATCCATGTGATCCTTGTCAACGATACCCTCGGTTTCTGATTAAATGATAACGGAGTAAAGCAATGAAAAAAGGATTGTCTCCCGTTACCCTCCATTACACGTTCATTACCGGCGGGTTCTGGATGGCCTTCTGCGTGGTCACCGCCTATGCTGCCGTCTATCTGCAGGGCATCGGCTGTTCCAATGCGGAACTCGGTCTCATTCTGGCACTGGGAAATGTAGGCGGAGCGCTGCTCAGTCCCGTCCTCGGTGCGCAGATCGACCGGAACCGGAACCTCCGCCACGCTGCGGTGGTAAATGTACTGCTGGCCATTCAGGTAGTGCTGCTCATTGTCCTGCGGGTGCATCCCCGACGGGATTTCTTCAATGCCGCCTGCTATGTGCTGTATATAACCGCCATGATGCCGGTCAATGCCATGAACCTGGATCTTTGCGTACGGCTGGAGCGGGCAAAAGCACCCCTGAATTTCGGCTTTGCCCGTTCCATGGGCAGTTTCTCCTTCGTAATCCTGAGCACCCTTCTGGGCATCATTACAGCCCGCTGGGGTCATCTCTCCCTGCCTTTTGCCGGTCTGGTTGTTGTCCTGTTCCAGTTTTTCGGCAACCGGCTCATTGACCGGGATCTCCGGGACGCAGAGTCTGCCATGCCGCCAGCCGAAATGGAGGTCCGGGAGCAGTCTTCCTCCCTGCCCGTCTTTATCCGGGAAAACAGGATGTTCTGCCTCATGCTCTTCGGTACCATCATCATCTTCATCGCGCATAACATGGATGGCAACTTCCTGATCAATGAGATCCGTGCTCTCGGCGGGGATACCGCCATCATGGGCTATGTGGCTGCTTTCACAGCTATCACGGAAGTGCCCATCATGATGTTCTCCTCAAAGCTTCCGAAGAAATGGGATACGGTGCATTACATCCGTCTTGCGCTTGTCTTCTTTGTGGTTAAGAGCCTTGCCTACGCCCTGGCGCCGAACATCCCGCTGTTCTTCGCCGCCCGTGTCATGCAGGCCCCCAGTTACGCCCTCTATACCGTGCTCATCGTCAGCTACGCCGACCGCCAGGTCGCCCGCAAGGATTCCGCAAAAGCCCAGAGTCTTGCCTTCAGCATGACCACCATCGGTTCAGTGCTGGCCAGCCTCATCGGTGGACAGATGTTCGACACTGCCGGTGTCAGGCCAACTATGCTCACCGCCGTCGCTATCTGTGCTGTCGGCGCCATAATCGCGCTGGCAGGCACCCGTCAGCGCGTCAGTGCCGACAACTCTTCACTCTAAACTGACATTCCTTGAATGTCATCCCGGGGTTCGGAACGCCCGGAGGAAGAGCCAGTGGCTCTTCCTCAGTGGAGAACGGGCGGCAGCCCAGGGCGGCGTAGCCGAGCCGATGGATCCCTTACTACGCCGCAGGCGCATTAATTCAATAAAAACGCACCCATCCGGGTGCGTTTTTCTCCGCCATTCTTCAGTTTTAAGTTATCATTATTCATTGGCTGAAATCTTTCAGCCAAGCCCTACTCTGAACAGGTAGAGCCACAGCCTGTTCTTGTATTGCTCGTACAGTCCACGTTTCCGGTACATATTCTTCAGATGCCAGTACAGTTCACCCTTGATTCTGGTATTCTCCGCCGGGTGCTTTACGCAGTCCAGCACCTGCCGGATGGAGGTGCTGTTTGCCGAACGCCGGTAATCATACAGGGAATCCTTCATAAAGGACACCTGGTTCACTCCGATAAAATAATCCATCACAAAAGCGAAGTCCTCACCCCAGGTCAGGTCTTCCTGGAAGCGGCAATTATACTTCTCCACAATCTCCCGCAGAAACAGCTTGTTCCACAATACGCCATAGAAATAGGAGTTGGCGTGGTCGCACAGGTGACGCATCATTTTCTCACTGGGAACCGTATCATCCCGCCCCGCCAGGTTGTGAAAGCTTCGCCTGTCCCCGAAATACTGATCGTATCCGCCGATCACCAGCTCGGAACCGTCTTTTTCTGCCCGCCGAACCATCCGTTCAATGGAATCAAGCGGCAGCGTGTCATCCGCGTCAATGAAGCGGATATATTTCCCCTCACACTTGGCCAGGCCCGCGTTCCGGGCATAGGAAATCCCGAGATTGCCCTGGGTGACTACAGTCAGCCGCGGATCCTTCTCCGCTGCTTCCTGGGCCATGGCGGCAGTTGCGTCTTCGCTTCCGTCGTCTATGAGAATAATCTGCAGATTCTGCCAGGTCTGGTTCAGCAGGCAATCCAGCAGGCGCGGCAGAGTTTTTGTCACGTTATACGCCGGAATCACAACGCTGACCATAGGTTCAGACTGTGCAGGATTCAAATGTTTCATCTCCTGTCGTTCTTTTTCGGAACTGTCCATATTTTACCATGCTTCCCCTTGTTTGAAAAGCTGTCATCCATCCCCTCAGCTGGACAGAACTGTAAAAACCGGATAAAATAATAGGGATATTGTTACGGGGAAAGGAGACGCCGGCATGAATCAAAAGCTGAAGAGTGTCCTCAGCATACTGTTCATCGTTCTGTCCTTTGTCGCCGTCTTCTGTATCGCTTTCGGCAATCCCGAGCTGGCGAATGCCTGGGATACGCTCCGCAGCCTGGACGCCCGCTGGATTGTCGGTCTCCTGCTGTGCTGGGCTGCCTATACCTTTTTCGACGCGCTGGGCACCTGGTACTGCCTGAAGAAGCAGGGATTCCGCCTGAATCTCTGGACTGTGCTCAGCGTCACGCTGATCGGCTTTTTCTACAGCAATATCACCCCCGGCGCCAGCGGCGGTCAGCCGATGCAGGTCAATTCCCTCCGCAAAGCCGGTGTACCCGTAGGCAACGGCACCACAGCCGTCACCATCCGGCTCATCGCCAACCAGTTTATAGTTTCCCTGCTCAGCCTGCTGTTCCTGCTGTTCAACCGCGCTTTTGTGTATCAGCAGCTGAGTGACGCCATGTGGTTCGTCCGCATCGGCTGGATCATCAATTTCAGTGTGGTTCCGCTGGTCCTGCTGGCCGCTTTCCGGCGTACACTCATCCGCAAGCTTGCTTCCGGTCTGATCGGGCTTCTCGCCCGGATCCGGCTGATTAAGGACAAGGAAGCCGCCCTGAACGGAACATACGAAGTGCTGGATACCTATCACACGGCTATCCGCGGCCTGCTCTCCTCCCCTGTGCAGCTGCTTTTCCAGTGCCTGTGCAGCACATTGAGCATGATCGCCCTGACCGGCTCCATTGTCTTTGTCTATTACGCCTTCGGGCTTTCCGGTACCCCCTGGTATCATCTGCTGACCCTGGGTCTTCTGCTCTTCGTCAGTGCGAGCTATACGCCTCTTCCCGGCGCCAGCGGAGCCCAGGAAGGCGGTTTCATGTGCTATTTCAACGGAATCTTTCCCGGCGGAACAAAAGGCCTCGCCCTTTTGCTCTGGCGTTTCTTCACCTATTACCTCTTCCTGTTTGTCGGTGTGATCACGCTGCTGCTGGAAAAAATCGGCCTTTGCGGCCATACCCGCAGACAGGATAACGATCCGACGAATCAAACGGAGGATGCTGTATGTTAAATTCTGTCCGATACATTGCCGCCAGGCCAACCGCAACGCCGGTTCCTGGCGTTGTTCAGGTTGCCAACGATCTCAAGGAAACTGTCAATGACGCGGCTGAGAGTGCCGGTGATTTTCTTTCCCGTCTGCCCCAGCTTGTCAGCCGCCTGCTGATTGCGGGTGCGGTACTGATCGTAGGACTTCTTCTCCTGAAGCTCGGAAAACTGATTATTGTCAGACTTTCCAAACGTCGCTGCCAGAACGGCCGCGTCAACACCCAGCGGTCTGAAACCTTCCGGTCCATTATCACCAGCGTTTTCAGCTATATTATGTTTTTTATCCTGGCCACGATCATTCTTCGCCTATTCGGCGTGGACGTGACCTCGATCCTGGCCGCTGCCGGGGTTGTCGGTATCGCGCTGGCTTTCGGTGCCCAGACGCTGGTCAAAGACCTGCTCTCCGGTCTGTTCATCTGGGGTGAAGGTTCCATCGCTGTCGGCGACCTGGTCAGCATCAACGGACTGGATGGAACAGTGGAAACCATTACCATCCGTACCACCTCCATCCGTAATTACAACGGAAATGTTTACTGTATCCCCAACGGTGATATCCGTACCATCACCAACATGAGCCGCGGTTTCAAGCGGGCCATTGTCAACGTCCCCTGCCCCTATGAGGAAAACCAGGAACGCCTTGTAGCCATGGTCAAGGAAGAAATGGAAATCGCCGCCAAGGAAGTCGAAGGCATGAAAACTGTTCCGGACGTCATGAGCATTGTCGCCTTCGACAAAAACTCCGTCCGGCTTCAGGTGGCCGTTGTCTGTCCCGTCGGTGAACACTGGCGTATTGAGCGGGAAATCCGTACCCGCATTAAAGCCCGCTTTGACCGTGAAGGCATCATTATGCCCCACTATTCCGTTCCCGAAACAGAAACCTGATTCATAATGAAAAGCCTCCCTCGGGAGGCTTTTTCATTTACCTTGCATCTATACAAACATACTCTCAAACAACCATCGCCCCAAGCGGGAATGTGACTGCGGGACAAGATGAAGTGTCACAGCCATTAAGCTGTGACACTTGGTCTGTCCCTTCTGTCACGTTCCTTTCCATTACCTCCACTACCCAAGCCATCCATTCAACAAAACAGCTTCCGGATTCTCCGGAAGCTGTTTTGTCCACAATTATTAATTGTTCATTATTAATTGTTAATTGCCTTAAGCCGCACTTGTGCCGCCGGATAGTCTCCATGCATCTGCCCGAAACTGATTCCTTGTAGCAGTGCGGCGCCGGTCCATTCCTCCCCGTTATCCTCTCTCCGATACACAGCGTCCGCTTTCAGTCCCTGCAGCCGGACAAACGGGAATTTCCCGTTGGACCGCACGTGGGTGACCACAAGGCTGATCAGCGCCTCTGACTGATCCGGGGATACCACCATCCAGGCCGTATAGTCCTCTTCACCCTCATCCAGCCGGTAATAATCCCCGCCTTCAATCAGGGTCTCATAGCGGTGGAAGGTTTCAATCTGCTGTTTCACCGTTTTCTTTTCTTCATCCGTCAGTTTTGCCGGATTCAGTTCATATCCGAAGGTACCCGTCTGTGCCACAATGCCCCGGGTTTCCAGCGGCACTGTCCGGCCGGTCTGGTGATTCGGGCACGCAGATACATGAGATCCCATGGCGCACACCGGATAGCCATAGGAGGTGCCCTTCTGGATCTCCAGCCGTTCAATGGCATCCGTATTGTCGGAACACCAGATCTGCGGGCAGTAATAGAGCATGCCGGCGTCAAACCGGCCGCCGCCTCCGGAACAGCCTTCGATCATTACCTCCGGGAACGCTGTTGTCAGCTTGTTCAGCAGCCGGTAGGTACCCAGCATAAACCGATGTGCCGCCTCGCCCTGCCTGTCCGCAGGAAGCACGTTGGACCAGCAGTTAGCCACGCTCCGGTTGAAATCCCATTTAACATATTCAATCTGTGCATCCCTCAGGATGCTGCTGAGCTTATCAAACAGATAATCCTGGATTTCCTCTCTGCCCATGTCAAGCACCAGCTGGCGTCTGGAAACCATCGGCAGGCGGCCGGGATCCTGCAGCGCCCAATCAGGGTGCGCCCGGTACAGGTCGGAGTCCGGGCTGATCATTTCCGGCTCCACCCACAGGCCGAATTTCAGTCCCGTTTCGTGGATCCGTTCAGAAAGCTCCTTCAGGCTGCAGCCCAGCTTCCCTTCATTGCACACCCAGTCACCCAGGCTTGTGGTATCGTCATTACGTTTTCCGAACCAGCCGTCATCCAGCACCAGCATTTCCATGCCCAGTTCTTTGGCAGCTCCGGCAAGTTCAAGAATCTTTTCCGCGTCAAAATCAAAATAGCATGCTTCCCAGCTGTTCACCAGCACAGGCTTTTTCACATGCCTCCACCGGGGTGCGATTACTTGTTCCCGGATCACCCTGTGATAGTTCCGGCTCAGGGCGTTCAGGCCTTCCGTGCTGAAGGAAAGGATCGCTTCCGGCGTCTGGAAGCTTTCTCCCGGAGTCAGCCTCCATTCAAATTCTTCCGGATGAATTCCGCTGACCACACGAACGCTTCCCGCCTGGTCCACGCTGACCTCTTCCAGATGGTTTCCGGAATACATCAGCATAAAACCCCAGCATTCTCCCTGTCTCTCCGTTGCAGACGGCTCGCATAGGATGATGAACGGATTGCTCTGGTGGCTGCTCATACCCCGTCTGGATTCAAACGCAAGGCGGCCGCCCTGCGGAATCTCCGTCCGTTCAGGTACCCGTTCCATGGCATGGCGCCCATGAAAATGGATCACTTCCTTCTTTCCGTAAGGAAAATCCATGCATACCGACGCAGCTTTCTCCAGGGTGATATCTTCAGCCCCGCGGTTTTCAATCCGCACGCTCCGCACAATTACGTCCTGCTCTTCAAACAGCCAGTAGGTCAGGAATGCGTTCAATCCACTGACCTTATCCTCCAGCCGGATCTCCAGCCCTTCCGTTTCCGCATTCCCCCGCAATCCCGGCAGGCCCAGCGGCTTTTCCTTGCCCTTCAGCAGGCGGTGTTCCGCATAGCGCCAGTCCACGCTCCGGCTGCCGTCTGCCAGCTTCACCTTCACGGCGGCGGCGCGGTAGTCTCCCACCCCGTCCGTGGAGTATTCCTGGGGCAGCGTGTCCAGGGAATAATCAAACCGGGTCTGCTGCTCATAGGGATTGCCGCTGAAACCGCGGTTTGCCATACGTATCCGGCCGCTCATGTCCGATCCGGTTTTCAGCCCGTACCAGACTTGCAGCAGCACGCCCGTCTCATCCGCCTTCATCTGGTATTCTGTATGGATTGTTTCCAGGGAAAACAGTCTTTCCTTTTCTTTAATCCGTATGCTCACTGCATCCTCTTTCCGGGTCTTTTCTCCCAAGCTTTTTAGCATGTGTATCTTATCATAATCACAGGATTCTTCAAGACAGAATCCGTTTATTTAACCATCAGTCCGTCTGGTTCCACATGGCAGGAAAGGAACAGGATTTCCACCCCGGCTTCCCTGGCCTCCTGCATTGCGGTTCCGAACTCCGCATGAGTCTGTATGTTGGGCCGAACCTCTGTAATCCCGTCCATCTGGATCGCAAATGCAATCGCTGCCCTATACCCGTCCTTCACGGCCTTTGCCAGTTCCCGCAGATGTTTGACGCCACGCTCTGTTGGGGCATCCGGGAAATAACCGATTCCGTCAATCTCCAGCGTACAGCCTTTGACCTCCATCAGGGTTCGTTCCGTGCCGCGTTCCATATAGAAGTCGATTCTTGAATCACCATAGGTATATTCCGGAACAATCACGTCATACTGCTGCCGTTCCATCCATTCCCGCACGACAACGTTCGGCGCCTGGCTGTCAATATTGACCAGCAGGCCGTTTTCTTTCCGGACCGTCACCAGGTCATACTTGGTCTTCCTGCCTTCCGTACCCGGTGCCGTCAGCCAGACCTCCGCCCCGGGCAGGAGCAGTTCCCTGCACCGTCCGGTATTCTTGACGTGTACCGTTTCCCTGCGGCCGTCCAGCTCCACATGGGCAATAAACCGGTTCGGTCTGTCCAGAAAGGTTCCCCTTGTAATATTGCTGTATTTCATACGCTTCTGTCTTTCATTTCAGTGTTTAAAAACCATCCTGCAGCCGAATCATATCATTGTTTTCATCCGCAGTGCAAGCTGTTTAATGAGAGGATATGTCCAGTCTGTTGACATCCTGTAAAACCATGATAGAATGACCGTTGCAATCAGTCTTTAGCCTGCCGGATAAGGTTTCAGCGTCGATCTGTCCGAACCCCGACCGGCTGTTTTATCTGGAAGAGGAGTCATCAGAAACAAGTGCGGGAAAGAAGCAGATTTGACCGGACCATGCTTGGAACGGTCTTCACCCTGGCCTGGCCGACCATGCTGGAGCAGCTGACACAGACTGCTGTCCAGTATATCGATACGGCAATGGTCGGTTCCCTGGGTACGCAGGCCACAGCCGCTGTTGGTGCCACGGGCACGGTAAACTGGCTGATCGGCAGTGTCGTTTCTGCCGTCGGCATTGGTTTCCTTGCCTATATCGCCAGGAAAATCGGCGCAAGTCAGCCTGAGGCAGCCCGCAAGGCCAGCGCACAGGCCTGCACCATTACCCTGCTGCTCGGTTCATTGCTGACCCTCCTGACAGTCATGGCCGCCCGTCATGTACCAGTCTGGATGCAGGTTGATTCCGCCATCCGGGGGCTCGCGTCAGAATACTTCCTGATTATCTATATCCCCATGCTTTTCCGGACAGCATCCATTCTGCTTGGAACGGTCCTGCGCTCCGCCGGAGATACCCGGACGCCGATGAGGATCGGCCTGATTGTGAACGGTATCAATGTGTTGCTGAACATCCTGCTGATATATCCCTCCCGTACACTGTCCGTCCTGAACCTGTCCATTCCCTTCCCGGGGGCCGGTCTCGGTGTGAAGGGCGCCGCTCTGGCCAGCGCCGTTTCCTTCGTCTACGGCGGTCTGGCAATGACACGGGCTTTGTGGAAGCATCCCGTCATCTCACCCGTCGGCCAGTCCTTCCGGCCCGATCCGGTGATCCTGCGTCCCTGTTTCCGGGTGGCTCTTCCGAACCTGGGTCAGCGCTTTGCCACTTCCTTCGGTTATGTGGTTTTCGCTTCCATGATCAATGCCCTCGGCGGCATATCCACTGCAGCCCATACAATCGCAAACACGGTTGAAAGTGCCTTCTACATCCCGGGCTGGGGTATGCAGACAGCCGCAGCCACGTTAAGCGGAAACGCCTATGGTGCGAAGGATCATGACAGGCTCAAACGGCTGGGAAGCACGATTCTTCCGCTTGAAGTAGGGCTGATGATCGTCTCCGGCGGCCTTCTCTTCCTGTTTGCGGAGCCTTTGGTTCGCCTTTTCAGCGCGGATGAGAGCGTAATCCGCCTTGGCACCACCGTTTTGCGGATGGTCGCAGTTTCCGAACCGTTCTACGGTGTTCCGATCGTTGTGGAAGGCCTGATGCAGGGCGTCGGAAAAACCACAGCTCCCTTTGTTTATAACGTGATCTGCATGTGGGCCGTCCGGATTGCCGGAACCTTTATCTGCACGCAGCTGCTGGGTCTGGGCCTGGTTTCTGCCTGGGGCTGTATGATCGGCCACAACATGCTGCTTTTCGTTTTCTTTGTCTGGCACTATCTGTCCGGCCGTTGGGATCCCTTCATCAGTAGCAGGAAATGATAAAGCGTTTATTGGTCTCCGCAGAAAGAGAGGTATGCTTTCATGGATTCATCACTTCGCCATACGGATCCTGATCTTCACAAAGAACAGCTGAAACAGTTATTTCTGAGCCAGAAGCAGACGCTGGATACGTTTTTACAGAACGGAGCCATTACAAAGGCCCAGTATGACAAATCCCTTGGTGATCTGACCCGGAAGATGGGAATAACTCCGGAAGAGGAATAAACCGTCTGAAGCCGAAAAAAGGCCTCTGTTTCTGTTGAAACAGAGGCCTTTTGTGTGCAGTTTCGTGGTAATGCCTTATCTTGCTTACACCGTTTCACCTTCGATGATTTTTCCGACTACGGTGACCTGCTTCGGTATGTGGGTATCCGGATACTCTATCGCGTCAATCAGCATGCTGAATACTTCCTGGGCAATCCTTGTGCAATCCTGGCTGAATGTTGTCAGACGTGGGGTAATAATCTGGCTCATAAGTGTTCCGTCATATCCAACCAGGGCAATATCTTCCGGCACCTTGATGCCCTTCGCATGCAGCCGCGCCATCGCGCCCACAGCGCTTCCATCATCCGGACAAAGGACGCAGGTAGGCCGGTCCGGAAGTTTCATCAGCTCAAGGATATCCTCCGTGCAAGCCACAGCGTTCTGGAAAAGTCCTTCACGAACATATTCCACCGGAACCCTGACGCCCAATTCAACACATGCTTTATAGAAACCGGCCAGGCGCTCACGGCTGACCATTCCCTTCTGACCCTGGATAATGGCAATTTTCCGGTGCCCATGCAGGTATACATGGCGGACAATCTGTTCCATACTGGCCCGGTTATCACTGGTCACACAATCAACGCCTTCATAGGTGTGGTCAACAATGACCGTGGGAATGCTGCTGGTTGCAAGATGCATAATTCCGGCGGCATCGAAATCCGCCTGGACAACAATTACACCGTCCAGGCATCTTTGCCGGGCATTCTCATAATACTGCTGGCCTGTAAAGTCACCCCGGCCTATAAAGGTCAGGTCATATCCAAGTTTCTCCGATTCACGCCGGAGGGAATCGAAAAGAGTGCTGAAATACACATGGGTCATCATATCTTCATAGATGATACCAATGTTGTTTGATTTGCTTGTCTTCAGCGTCCTGGCGGCTGCATTCGGATAATATCCCATTTCTTTTGCCGTCTGGCAGATAAACGCAGTCCTTTCCTTGCCTTCATTGGTTAAACCGTTTAAAGCGCGTGAAACAGTCGCAATTGAAACACCGCATGCCTCAGCTATATCCTTCAGTCTGACCATATCCGAACCTTTTCTTTCTGCTAGATTGTAATCGTTTTCTGTCATTGTCTATTGTAAACCAAGCTTGTTAATCGTGTCAACGATTACATAGTCATACTCAATGGATAGTTTTTGTTCTTTAAAGACAAGGGGACGGTTCTTTTGTCTTATTGGAGCTCGACGGGATTCGAATTCCGTTCGCTCAATGGTCGCCCGAAACCCTTGGAGCGCATTCCGTTCTCCCTTTCGCGCTAACAAACTCGCCTCACTTCCGGCTTTGCCGGACAGCACACCGTGCTGACATTCGGCTCCTTTGCCGTTCCCTATGGTCGTGTGGTTCAGATCCCTGCCGGACTCAAACCAACAGAAAAAGCTCTCCACAAGGGAGAGCTTTTCTGTTTTATTCGTTTCTGTATTCTGTGTAAAACGGATGCATATCATCCAGCCGCAACAGCATGGGGCTTCCTCCGTCTGCCGCTCCGGTATCAATATCCACCCAGGTTTTCGTCACAAGCATCTGACCGTCTGCACCCACACCATACTCATGCGTCGGCGTATGACCGATAATGACCAGCTTGTTATCCCAGTATCTGTCTTCCAGGACCGGACGCGTCCACATCAGTTCAAACGCATCGTATTCATCCATTCTTTTCTCCGGTGCGAAATCCTTCAGTCCTCCATGCACCAGCACAAAGCGCTTCATCGGCACAGCTGTTTCCACATATATTGGAGCCGACCGGATATAATCCAGCAGCCTGTTCAGCTCTTCCGGATCTTTTTCCTTCAGTTTCATCATGTTTTCTATGGTGATAGAACTGCCGTTCCGGTTCCAGTGTTTCAAAGCGCGTTCCTGCTCCGGCGTCAGTGATTCTTCCTCTGCCTGGCTCTCATCCCTGGTAAACAGGAAATCGCATTTCAGCAGCATATCCTCGTGGTTTCCCTTGATGAAGGTCACGTTTTCCTGCCGCATCATCCAGCGCAGCATGGCGATTCCACCGTCGCCGAAGCGGTCAATCACGTCCCCGATTACATACAGATGATCTGATGACAAGAAGCCCGCCTTTTCAAGCATTTTAAGAAATTGGTCCAGAGGAAATCCATGTAAGTCCGAAGTCGCAAAAAGCATTGTTGTTTCCAGTCTTTCCAATCGTTCTGGTATCACCGCGTTCATAACGCGTTTATGAATACTATCACACATACGCGCACAAAACAAGCCAACAGGACAAGGGGAAGCGGCTTGAGGCGGGTGGGAGCCCGGCGGGATTCCTCCGCAAGCTCAATCGGCGCAGCGGTTCTTGCTTCCGCTGCAAACCGCTGCTTGTTTCGCTTGACTCACTCACCTCGTTTTCGCCTTCGGCGAATGCCCCACTGGGGCACCACTCGGATCATTCCCCCACTCCCTACGGTCGTGCGTTCGGATCCCTGCCGGACTAAAACCAAAGAAAAATACCACCCATGAAGGGTGGTATTTTTCTTTGGTGAGCCCGGCGGGATTCGAACCCACGACCTTTTGATTCGTAGGCAGGGTTTTACAGGACTGAAAACCCTTATAAATCAATGCTCACAGCCGTCCAAAATCTACAAAAACCGATTTTGACCCCCGTTTGACCACTTTATCAAAATTTTCTCCCCACTATTAGCAAACCGTTCCGTTTTCTTTTTATGACGCTGTAAATGAGAGAATTGATCAGAAACCGTTTTTGTCTGGAAACATCTTTCTTTTTTGTACAAGAAGCCTATAAAAGGGCATAAAAAAAGAAGCGGAGCAGGCATTAGCGCTAAATACGCTGGCGCCACTAAGCACGAACCAGAATACCAGTTCTACCTCAACTTCCGCTTCTTAATTGTGATATTATAGCATTCTTACTGCCAATATCAATTATCTCCACAGTACATTCTTCCGATTGCATATACTAGCATCAGTGCTTCTTTAAACTGTTCTACCTGCTCCTCATCAGACAATCTTAACGTATAATCCCTATAAAACTGTTTCCCCAAATCCATCAGATTTTCTTCATTATAATCCCGAATTCCACTCTTTCCTACGCCTCGCATATATGCCGTAGAAAATGTTTCTTGCGAGATTTCTTCATTGAATAGCTTTAACAAATCATTCTTTATTTCATACTCTTTCTCAGTCACTATACATCAAACCTTTTTCCAACAGATTATCTTACCCGTACATGATACTGCATGGGGATGGCACTAAAAAAAGGCTGCCGCATGAAAGCAGCAGCCAATTCAATTACATATCAATTTCTATTATCATCCCACGGTTCCTCATATCCCATCGCCCGTTCGCTGTCCCCGATCCCGGCCGTGGTGGGATCCACGATCACACCGATGAGTCCCAGGAATGTCAGCACCTGGTTGAGCAGCTGCACAACCAGGCTCTGCGTCACCGCCGGGAAAACATCAAACAATCCCAGCATGGAATACACAAATCCAATGATCAGGCTGCAGAAACTTCCCAGCCACACCTTATTCTTGAAGCGGACTTTCCAGTTCAGTTTCATAAAAATCATCCTTTCATATCTTTTACTTCTGCCTGCAGGTTTTTCACCGTTTCCTCCAGGCGGTACATACGTTCCACAACGCTGTTGTGCTTGTCGACCTTCTCCTCAAGCTTTTCCAGCCGGTAAGCCACCAGCGCTGCCTGTTTCCGGTTGCTCATATAAACGCCCAGAAAAGCAAAGCCGGCAGTGATCAGGGCAACCACGATGGTCTCAATGTTCATATTTTCATCAGCTCCTTTCTCGTCACAGGACCCACAACACCATCCACCGCCAGCCCGTGATCTTTCTGGAACGCTTTCACCGCTGCTAGGGTTGCCCTGCCGAAATCTCCGTCAATGCCGCAGGAACCGACACTGTACCCGGCTTTTTCCAGCAAAGCCTGGCACTCTTTGACGGAATCACCCTTGCTGCCCCTCCGTAACGTTGGCCATGCTTTTCCAGCTTCAGACACCCCCGGACTCCGAGTTGTCTCCGCCAAGCTCCCGGAATAATCCACGCCCTGAAGTTCTCCCCAGTGGGTCCACTTACCGGCGCTCACCTTCGTGGTGGTTACGCCCTTCAGCGTTCCCATGGCCTCGATAACAATCCCGTCGCCCACATACAGCCCGACATGACTGTAATTGCTTCCGTTCCAGACGAAGACTGCGGAACCAACCTTCAGGTTCCTTCCGTCTGTCCGCTTTCCTTTCATGAGTTCGCCCTTATCGGTGCAGTACTTCCGGTACATGGTGTCGGATCCATGATACATGTATCCGCCAAGCTGCTTAAAAGCCCACGAAAAAAGGCCGCTGCAGTCAGCGACCGTACGCCCGATCCATTTACTTCCGTACTTTCGTCCCTGGGCTCTGTTCGAATCCGTTGTCTTTTCCAGCTCTGCCTGTTTCGCGGCTGTCCACTTTTCTCCCGCCTTGCCCCAGATATAACCCCACTTTTCCTGCAAAGCCTGCCGAAATTTATCAACAAGCGCCTGAGCCGTAATCATCCATGACCACTCCTTTTCTATTCAGATTCCTGTACAGCCCGTACTCCTGCCGGAACCGGGAACAGTTTCCCGGCATCCGCAGGAAGTGTACCGGCCGGAACAATCGTTACCGTGCCGTCCGCATTATCCGTTTCCGTACTGCCCGGCAGCGCGTCCTCCAGCACGCCCGGCACCCCTTTATTGGTTCCGTCCCATCTCCAGAGCGCCAGCTTCGCACGGATATACTGCCGGAACACTTCATCTGAGCAGGCTGTACCCTCCGCCGTATCCTTCCGGCTGAGGCCCATGGATGCCGCCACCTGGTCCAGCTGGACGCCTTCCGCCGTTTCATAAGAAAACCCTGACTGCAGCTGGGCAATCAGGGGAAAAAGATCAATCACCTGCTGGAGGACAGCCTCCGCCAGGGCCATAAACCGGGGCTTGTCCCGGGTGGCGCCGGGAAACAGCGCCAGGTAATCATTCAGCGTCATTACGAGCACCTCTTAGTTTGTAAAGTAGACATGCACTGCCGGATAGGCCTGTGTCCCTATGAAAAAAATCTGGTTCCAGGCACACTGCACAATATCCCGGACCACATGGTCCACGCCCGGAACACTGACCTGGATATCAGACACCACATAGGTGTTGGCAATCACCGGATCAGCTGAATTCGCCACCCCGTAGAGCTGCGGAATATTCAGCGTTCCGCCGATCTCCAAACCATCGACAAATCCCATAATGGAAGCCACAACCGCTTCCGAAATAGCCGTCTCATCCGCACCGGGCAGTTTATACACAAAAGCATTCACCGTCAGGCTGTTATAGGCAGCCCGGGAAAAGAACACGGTATGCGCACCGCCGTCACGGTCATACGCCGTCGCGGCGGTGCTTCCGTATGTCCCGATTCCGGGAGCCACATGATCAAACAAAGCCTGGGCTAGTTTCCCAGCCCCTCCGTTATAAATAACCAGCGCGACGGAATGAGACGGAATACCGTTGGCATCCGCCGTATTCCCGTCATTGACATAAAGCCGGTACTTCAGATCAAACTTACCGTTCGTCACAGACCGGAGAGCAGCATCCAGGGAATCCAGGGAGCAGCCGCCCCTCGCGGCAGTCGAAGAAAGCATCCTCCGCCTGCAGTTTTCATCCGCCTCCCCCGGATTCCGGATCAGCCCGTACTGGGGCAGGAGCAGGTCCAGCCCATGACCGGAAGCAGACAGCGGATTCCGGGATTCATACGCCTGCCGGATCAGGGAGGAAACATCATCAAGACGCCGGGCAAAAGCCGCGAGCAGCTGGTAATCCGGCGCCGATGCGCTCAAAGCCGGATCCGCCCCGAAGATTTCACAGTACCGTGCCCGGAGTTCCGCCAGGCGGTCATCATAAGACGGCATGTGCAGGCCGGTACCATCCATATACGGTGCAAAATAAGCCATAGTTCCTCCGGATAATCAGCTGTAGAAAAACAGGATACTGCCGTTAACAGCAACCAATTTCTCATTCCAGGCACAGGGTACCAGGATACGGTCAACAGTCTGGGCACCGGCAACCGCCACCTGGACGTCCTGGATAAAGTAGGTATTGGCAATATCAGGATTGGAAGAGTAAGCGGCCCCGTAAATCAGCGGAACGTTCAACGGCTCATTGATCCCCGATTCGTTAATATAGTCCCGGATGGCCGGAGTAATGGCCGCCTCTATCGCTTCCCGGTCTCCGCCCTCCAGAACACGGAGCATGATATACACAAAAACAAACACCGATTCGCACCGGGTAAAGGAAACCGGATGAGTATTTCCCTGTGCGTCCGTCACATCCACGGTCGTACTGCCCCAGGCAGCGATACCGGGCGCCTTGTTTTCCTGAATAACCCGGGCAAAGTTTTCAATGTTTCCGCCGTCCAGCACAAAAGCGAGAGAATGAGGCGGGATACCGTTCGAATCAGCCGCGTCCGTATCATTCACAAAAGTCTTCACACGCCAGACCGACTCCAATTCTCTCGCGGCCCTGAGGATATTTCCGACAGGATCAGAGCAGGACGCCTGCAGTCTCTGCCGGATCCGCGCACGGAGGGAAGCATCCGACTCCCCTTCTCCCCGGGTGAGGCCGTACTGGGGCAGAAGCGCATCCAGATAAGCTCCCGCCGCGTACATAGGGTTCCGTGCATTGCAGGCCTGGAGCACCAAAGCGGAAGCATCGTCCAGCGCTTTCGAGAAAACGGAAAGCAGCTGGTAATCCGGCACCGGGGAAGACAGTTCCGCCTCATTGCCGAAAATGGACCGGTAAGTCTCCGACAAGTCTGCCAGGCGGTCCTCATAGGTCGGCATATGGATGCCGGTATCATCAAGATAAGGCGTGAAATAAGCCATGAGATCATCTCCTTAAAACAAGAGGCGGATCACGGTGCTGCCGGATTCCGTCTCAACCGTGCAGGCAAACCGGAACTGCCTGCCTTCCATGGAATACTCCATATCCCGGACATCCATCACCCCGGGCGTTTCCCGGATATACGAGGACAGATAGGTTGCCAGCGTCTTCTGGTCCGCTTCCGTGAACCGGGACTCCTGCAGCATTTCCGCCACGGCATTTCCCCAGGACAGGTTTTCCCACCAGTCACCGGTGAGCAGCTTCAGCCGGTCCTTTGCCAGTTCCGCCTCCGCCCGGACTCCCCTGAACAGATCCGCGGAAGAGAGCACCGGGAGAACATCCCCGGCCTCATCTACAGGGCGATGAATCATACTACCTCCTACGCAAGTACATATGTCGCCAGGATTGTCAGAGACGCATTGGCGGAAATGGCGCCGTTCACCTGCACCTTGCCGTTGGAGAGGATCTGGGCGCCGTTATTCCAGGCCCACTGGGCCATGGAGTTATACTTCGGCCGTTTGCCGGAAACCAGGGTACAGAGCGTCGTTGTACCGGACGAAACTGCCTCTGTCTTCTTCACAATCAGGCGTACCATGGCCACCTTGCCCCAATAAGCATACTGAGCCGTCGTGATGGTGCAGCCGGATTCCGCGGCGGCGATATCCGCAATCGCCGTCGTAGCACTGGTTGCGCTTTGCCCGGATCCGCCGCGGGCCAGTGCCAGCAGTCCGGACGTGATATCCCCGGCCGCGTGCTTGTGACCCGTATCGGATTTCCGGGAGAGCAACTCTGTGATCTCGGTTTCGGTAAAATACCGGTCATCATGGTCATGCACCGCCGGAGCCGGGCTTACACCGAAGAAAGACGCTTCCGCCGGCAGATCCCGCAGGGCATTCGGACCGCTGCGGAAACCGACAAAGGCGAAAGCGTCCGGAAGCGCATGCAGGCGGCCGGAGTCAGGCTCCTCCGCCTCACCGGACGCATACCAGCGGTCAATATCAAAATCCGCGAAAACAAGCAGGCACTCATCCCCGGCTGATACCGGCCATGTAATGCCGCCGCCCCGGGAACCGGGAAAGAACACCGGGATATCGTGAATCACCGGCAGAAGAAAAGATCCCTTTTTCAGCGCCGGACGGGCAGAAACCGTCTGTGTTAAAGGATCAAAAGATTCCACAATGCCGGGCATGGAGCAGTGAAGCGAGGAAAGTATCTCCTGCTTCAGCGCCGCAATATCCTGCGGGGGCAGAAAAGACTGTTCACTCATAGCTTCAGATCAATGATCATCTCCGCCTGCCAGTTCCCTTCCAGGTTGTCCGCGTCCACGGACCTCATCACCACAAGACCCTCTGCGGTCTCCCCTTTCCAGGAAACGGCAACGCGCTTGCCCAGCGGCCAGCCGGTCACGGTCGTCCGGACGACCAGAAGCCGCTCCCCTGTACGGGACGGAGCATCGGTAATATCCTCTCCCGTCAGTTCCATGGAGACAGGCAGGCCGGAAGCAGGGATCACGCACAGGCCGGAAGGCGTAAGACAGGCCCGGGCCTTTGCCGCGGACAATGCCGTTTCAATGCACTCCGCCGCCCGGCCAAGAAAAGCCTGTCCCCGGCTTCGGACGGGATCCTCACCGGGAAAGGACAGAAGTGGGATGCCCGTTCCGGAGGCGGCCAGGATCCGGCGCACTGTCTCAGAAACAGAAACCCCCGTCTCCACCGACAGGGAAACAGGCGCTTCCCAGAGGCGGAGCCCGGCAGAGAAAACAATCTCCGTAACGGTGCCTTCCGGAACGGTCCCCCGGCAGATATCCGAAATCTCACCCGCTGCAAGGACAGAATCGTCATGCTTAACAGCGATCTCCTTCGCGCCGGAAAGCAGATAATACTCTGAATCCGACAGGTTCCAGAGGCGCAGGGTGAAGGGCAGCGGCTGCAGGCCGATGGAGTCCATCCCCGTAAGCCTGGCATGGTTAAAGCCGGTTACCTTTTCGCCGTCAGCGAGGATCATCAGTTCCCGGGAAAGATCAGTCATAGGTATCACTCCATAAAAGCAGAAAGTCAGTCAGGTTCTTTTCCGCCGGATCCGGAGTCGTTGGTTCCTCCGAACCGCGGAGACAGAAAAGCGAGCCCAGGCCTTTCCCCTCCCGCAAATGGCGAAAGGGATAAAGCAGATCATTGGGCTCGCCGCAGGAACAGATAAGCGGGATCATGTTTACTAGGAGTTCACTGGTGGAATGGTCCCAGATGGAAACAAACCACTGGTCCGGCGCCGGGAGATAACGGATCTCAACCTGGGCATGAAACTCCGTCCCGTCAATCACCACATCCACAGTGAAAACCTGCCAAGGATCCAGGGTCAGGGGAAGATAATAACCGGTCAGAACAATCCCTCCCCGTTATGATTTAAGCATCTGCTGGAACGGCGAAAAGACAACCTTCGTGGTTCCGGTGCTGCCGGTATTCTTCCGGACGGAAGAATTATTATTGGTTTTCGCGGTATCCGACTTCCCGTCCGTGACGGGAATGTATTCCATAAAGGTCAGCGTGCCGCTCCACCCGTACTGGTTATCCTCGTCCTGGGTAGCAGTAATCTCCGCAAGCAGCATCCGATTGTAGGTGGCCATGGAGGTCACCACTTTACAAAGATGCCGTCCCTTTTTCAAGGCAGCCATAGCTTCCAGCATCCGTGCAGCCCAGCCGGGAGAATGCTCCACATCCGTTTCCACAACGGAAAGAGTGACCTGGTTGGACAGGTTCCGGGCCCCGTTTACAATATCCGTACCCTGGGAAGAAGTATTATCCAGGTTAAGGGCAAGATTATGCTCAATAGCATTTACGCCTGTAAAATGATATGTATATTTCTTGTTCCCGATGGTGCAGCTAACATAGGCAGTGGAGGCCGCATTCATGCGAACACCCCTTTCATGGTCCTTAGCAGATACCGTTCCGCCGTGTTATACACCGACCGGCCCACCTGCTCCGGATTCGCCCCGGAGGCATGCACCTCGATACTGACCGGCGCAGATACATTCTGATTCGTCTGCGTAATGCTTCCGGCCACCGCGTTCCCGGCGGAAAGTCCGCCGGACAGCGGCAGGGCTGCATCCCCAAGGGACAGGCTCTGCCGGGCGGAAGGAGAAAGCTCTGCCAGCAGCTGACGGAGCAGCGGGATTGCCCGCTCTTCCTTCTTCACCGGGATAATATACTCAGCGTCCCCGTCCTCCGCCACCTGTACATCCGTAGGCCTTGAGAAGCGGCCGCCAATAGACATTTTCACCGGATCCCCGACGGTAATTTCTTCCCCTCCGTCACCCTCCTTTTCCACCTTTGCCCGGATGGTGATCGGAGAAGAAAACATGCTCTTAATGCTGTTATAAGCCGCCCTGGCGGCGGATGTCATGCCGGAAGCATTGGCCGACATGGAAACGGGCCGCGCTGCTTCCTCCCGGAAGGCCGCCAGATCCGACCGGGCGCTTTCCAGGTTCAGACCGGCGCCGGAACTTTCTCCATTCCCGCCCCGTTCATGACTGCCGGAAGATTCCTCAAAGGAAAGAGAATCATACATCTCCTTAACCTGCTGCAGGGGCTTCCGGAGCGTCCCGATAACCTTATCCACATAGGCCTGCGTGTCGGCTCCCTCCGCCTCCGCGTCCAGTGCCCGCTGCATATACGCCCGGGCCTTCGCCACAGGATCCGTAAGCACTTCATAAGCCCGATCCTGCAGGGCTGTATACTCGGAGGATCGTTCCGACCGGACCGGATCAAAGGACAACCCGGACTCCTGCCGGAGCAGAGAACTGTTCCGTAAGTGCCCGGCTTCCCGGGCGACCATGGTCAGGAAAGACGCTTCCATATTCGCCGGGAACCAGTCCTGGAGAGAGCCCTCCGCCCCATACAGCGGACCCATAAGCCGGCTCCGCACATCCTCGCGGGC
>JAFRQX010000026.1 GCA_017428385.1 Clostridia bacterium
CTGCCATGTTGTACACAGTCGGATGAAGGAGAGATTCCCCGGTTGACGGATTGATTCCGTCCAGGAAGATGAAATGGTCAGAAGCCCGAACTGTGATGGAAGGGAATTCCACCCAGGTATTGTCATTATCATCGGCGATCCAGTAGTTCATGTCGATAGACTCGTACAGACAGACTTCATCCTCAGTGTCAGCATTCAGAACGATATAGCCATCCTGATCGGTGATGGACCTGATCTCTACCTCGCGGCCTTCTGTAAATATGCCGTCCCCGACCTTCAATGCCTTGATTTCCTCCGGGTCATAGCGTTCCGGCACAAGGATTGTGATGTTGAACACACCGTCATCGCAGGCGTTGATCTTCGCATCGAAAGCGACGGACACAAGATTGTCCGGATTCGTCTCGCTTGCCAATGCAGTCACAACGGTACGTTCAGCTGATGCTGAACCTATCAGCACCAGAAGAGCCAGTAAAGCAGGAATCAGCCTCTTCATTGTGCGCACCGTCCTCTCTCAGTTCAGTTTTACCGGTTCCCAGCCGTAGTCCTGGTAAGCGGTGATGTTCAAACCGTTTGCCTCGACATAAGCTTTGATGAACTGTGTCCGGATTGCCTGATTCGCTTCTGCTCCCAGGTCGGCGCCGGCGAAATACTGGTCTGCCAGTTCCTGATCACCATCCGCAAACCGCTCGATATCTTCCACGTAATCCTCGCCGTCCCCGGCTTCTTCCATGGCAGTCACCTGCCACCGGCCGTCTGCATTTTCCAGCATGATGACCGCGGGATATTCTCCGCCGGAGATGTTGAACAGGGTCTCTCCGCGCCGGACATAGTTCAGGATCCAGAAAGAGCCGTACACCTTCGCATGCGTATCGTCGATCATATCGGTCTTATGGATGATCGGGCATGGGATCGTCACATATCCCGGTTCCGTCAGATACTCCTTGGCGCGCTCATTGCCTGCCAGATAATCTGCGATGGCTCCCTCTATGGGGTCGTCCCCGGAATAAGCGTAAGCAGGCAGGCCGGGTTCGTTCGTCACAGCGCCGGTCTCCGGTTTATCCTGCATTTCAGATACAGCCGCCGTGATGAAACCGGCCTCGTCGGCCTCGTTCCAGATGGCATAATAGGGGATCGACTTCGCCTCCGGGTCAATCTCCTGAAGATGGGACCAGATCATAAAGCCTTCCGGCAGACGGTCCACCGGTGTGCCGGGGAGGAAAACGGTAACAGTCTGTGCCTTTTCCAATCCATATGGCGCAGCCGTTACATAACGGATACCATCCTCAATGGCTTCCGGAACCTGACCTTCATCCTGTTCCACAGAAAGCTTAACGGTCCAGGCGTATTCGTCAACGGGCTCCGGATCAGAGAATTGCCCATGAAACGAGCATCCGTACAGCGTACCGTCCGGATAGTTTTCGCCTGTTTCTCCCATTTCGCTGTCATGGAAGCTGCCGGTAAATGTTCCGTTTTCTCCGACGGTCAGTTCGGTGCTCCATGCGCCCACACCGCTGGAGAACTCAAATACCTGTCCGTCCATCTGTGCAAGCAGATCCATGGACGCGCTTTCCGCGATTGCGGATGTGACCATCATCATGAGCGCTGCCATCAACACAACCAGTCGTCTTTTCATTGTTCTGACCTTCTTTCTGAATCATTGTGATTCATAACATACAACGGATTAAAAGCCATGTTTCTTCCGCTGCGAATGCTGTACTAACCGAAGTAAAATGACAGGATAAAGACCCAACGCAGGATAAGCCGTTTCGCCGTTTTGTCTGCGGATGTCATTCTGATTCATCACCTTTCCGACCGGTTAATGAATGGCCGCCTTCAGCCGTAGCGGTATTTCTTTCTTTTGCCAATCATAAATCCGAAAGAAACAAAGAATGCCAATACTGGCAAGCCGCCATCAGCATCATACCCAACCCAATCAGCAGACCGAGAACGGAAACTGTGGGTCCCGCCTGTCAGAGGTAAATTTTTACTGGTTACAATAAGGGAACCCAGCTGATGGCAGAGTCAACCGATAAAGTCCAGACTGCCAGCGGTGACAGGTAAGGCTGTGCAGGGAAAGAATACGGATCAGGAATGCATTTCCTCAATATGATACACATAGTCCAGGGTCTTCAGCGCGTCGATAATCTCGGTATGCGTTTTATACTTCTTCAGCATCTCACTGCTGACAGAGATGGAGATGGAATATACAGACAGGCCGCTGCCCACGTAGGCAGGATTCTGCTCAATCTCATCAATCCGCAGTCCCAGGCGACGGATCACCGTAACGAAATCCTGGAGGGAAACGCTGTTTGTAAGTTCCAGATGAACTTCAAAATGATTGGAACGATTATTGAGTGCCGCTTCCAGCGGCGGAAACCAGCGAAGGATGCACAGCAGAGCTGTAAAAGCCGTGAGGCCGACCGTATAGCAGCCCATGCCCAGTGAAACGCCTGCTATGACCGAAACCCACAGGGCGACAGCCGTGGTGAGGCCTTTGATCTGGTTCCGGGAAGAATAGAATACGGAGTGGACCGCGATCACCGCCGCGCCGATCACGACACCGGCAGAAAGCAGAAAATGCCCGTTTCCGCCGGAAAAGCGCAGAATATAACTGTCCGCGATAGCTGACAGCGTTCCGATCAGGAAAGTCAGCATAAAGGTGCGGAGACCGGCGGAATGCCGTTTGTTGGAACGTTCCCAACCGATCACGCCGCCCATCAGCAAAGTAAGGAAAACGCGGAAAAGGATAGCGCCGACAGTCAGGTCCGCAGACCATTTTCCAAGTGCCTTGGCGATAGGGTCCATCATAATCATTTCCATAGTCATACCGTTTATCTCCTTCAGGAATGATTTGTTTTTCCGGAAACTCAGAAGAACCGGTCCCTGGGCCGGAGATTCCTGCGATGCAGCGGATTCTGCTCCCGGTAATACTCCTCCGCGGCTTCCGTGAAAGCCCGTTCGTTTTCATTCTCCGTATGGGCGGGCAATTCGCTCTGGATTTTCTGGATTCGCTCAATCAGCAGTTCCACCTCGGATTTCTGTTTCCCTTCCTCATCTACCGTGGATACTGGTGCGGCGGTTTCCAGCTTGTTGGAATAGGCGCCGGAAAGGTAAAGAGACAGCTTTGCGGAGCCGGGACCGATCAGCTCATACAGGACACTGGATGACAGGATGATCGTCTCCAGAGCATGGCCCATTTCCCCGCCCAGTTCCCGGGCCCCGAGGGCCGCGAGGCCGATGGCGACGCCGGCCTGCGGAATCAGAGCAAGGCCAAGAAAGTTCCGTACCCTGTCGGATTTTCCGGTGAGGCGGCAGCCGGTCCAGGCTCCGATATATTTTCCCAGGATCCGGACCAGGAAATAGACCACGCCGACCACCAGCAAGGGAATCGTGCCGATGGCGCCGCTGTTTCCGACAAGGGAACCGAGATCAAAGCAAAAACCGCTCCTGAAGAAGAACAGCAGGAGGATCGGTGGACTGAAATAATTCAACTGGCGGAACATCCGCTCATCCTCCGTGGTGTTGATATAAACCATGCCCATAGCCATGCATCCCAGCAGGGGGGAAACATCAACCACGGCGCAAATCCCACAGTAGGAAAAAAGGACTGCAATAGCCACGATAAGGCGGTTATCCGTGCTGCGCCTGGTTCCGATCAGCCATTTCAGGATCAGGCCGAATCCTCCGCCCAGGAGCATCAGCAGGATAGTTTTTACGATGGGGATCAGCACATTTCCGATTTGGAAGCCGGCACTGAAAAAAAAGGCTGAAGCGACAGAAATCGCGATGGAATAAAGGATGAGTCCGACCACATCATCCAGCGCGACGACCTGGAGAAGGGTTTCCACGAAGTCGCCCTTCGCACCGGTCTGGCGGATGGTCATGATAGTGGAAGCAGGAGCGGTGGCAGTAGCCAGGGCACCGAGCACGATGGAGAAGGCAAGATTCAGCCCCAGTACAAAATAGCAGACCAGGAAAACCAGCAAAGCAGCGCAGCAGGATTCCATCACGGTAATGACAAAAACTTTTCCGCCGTTTTTCTTCAGGGTGGAAACCTGGAAGAATTCCCCGGTGCTAAAGGCGATGAAAGCCAAGGCGATATCCGGCAGGAAAGAGGTTTTTTCAACCACTTCAGCGGGCAGCAGATTCAGGCAGAAGGGGCCCGCCAAAATGCCGCCGACAATATACGCGGTGACGTTGGGCAGTCTCAGCAGCTTTGTGATTCGTGTCATCAGAAAGCCGATTGCCAGCATCAGGGCAATGGAGATAATGGTGACGGCAACGGGGGATTGATCGGGAATCCAGTTCATCCAAACCGGCACAGACTCGTCTCCTTTCATAGGCTGAAAAACAAAAAAACCATCCGAAGCAAAGCTTGCCCTGTATTCCGTTCTTCTGCTATCTATTATACTCCCGAAAGACCGATTTGGCTACCGCAAAAAGTGAAATTCAGATTATCAGGATAACACCATTGATAACGGTATCTTATACCCTGAACATAAAGGGCAAGTGAAAAACGGAAGAATAACAGGAAAAAGCTGCAGAAAAGGCAGAGGGCTCCGACTCACGATTGAGCCGGAGCCCTCTGATTTTCTATACATGGGCCGATTGGCGGGTATGTCAGTTAACCTTCGATCAGGATCTGCTTCTTCTCATTAACCTTCTGCTGTTCCTTCTTCGGAATCGTCAGACTCAGCACACCGTTTTCATACTTCGCCTTGATGTCCTCCTCGGTCACAGTTTCACCGACATAGAAG
>JAFRQX010000027.1 GCA_017428385.1 Clostridia bacterium
ATACTTGAGTCCATCTTTTAACACCAGTTCACATGCTTTGATCTTAAACTCTTTGCTGTATGTTCTATGCATTTGTGTCCACCTCTTTCCTTTACTTTATCATTCAGTCTTCGAGGTGTCCACTTTTACTATACAACTCTCTAAGTTTTAAGTCTTAAGTTTTCATTATTCATTAAATGGAAAAGGCTGCTGAATTATTCATTCAGCAGTTTTTTCATGATCTCTATTGCTTCTTTTCCCCCGCTTGTCTGAAGCTCCACGCTTCCGGGACCGTCATCATTAAGCAGGTTTTCACGGTCCAGCACTCTTCTCAGCTGTCGGGCTGTACCCGCATTTCCGTCTGTAATGGCAATCCGTTCCGGCAATAGATCCCGGATCATATCCTTCAGGAACACGTAATGCGTACAGCCGAGCACCACAGCGTCCACCTTTTCCGCCGGGTACCGGGCAAACAGATCTCTCAGGTATTGCAGGGCTCCTTCCCTGTCATCCGCCTCTACCAGTTCCATCAATCCGGGACAGGGCACTTTCACGGCTCCCTCTCCATACTGCTTCATCAGGTTTTCAAACTTTTCCTGATGCAGTGTCAGCGGCGTCGCCAGCACCAGAACGCTGCCGTTTTTTCTCATCCGGGCAGCGGGTTTCAGAGCAGGTTCCATTCCGACTACAGGTATGCTCAATTCTTCCCGCAGGACAGCAGCTGCTGCACCTGTCGCGGTGTTGCACGCTATCACCAGCGCTTTGATATGCTGTTCTGTCAGTATATTGACCACGGTCCTTACGCAGCCAATAACTTCTTCCGTGCTCTTGGTTCCGTAAGGGGCGTTTGCCATGTCACCATAATAGATAAAGCGCTCATCCGGAAGCTCACGGACCATTTCACGCAGGGTGCTGATTCCGCCAACCCCGCTGTCCAGAACTCCGATCGGATCGCGCTTCTGATTCATGATCAATTCCTCTTTCGCTTCCCGTTATCTTCGCGATATTTTATCAAATTCTCCGTCTTCTGTAAACCTCGGTTGAATTTTCACCTTCCTTGAATTATGATTGTGTTGGCTTTTCATATAAGGGAAGTAATAAGTATCATTCTTCATTTTTCATTAATTTATGAGATCGGAGCATTAGCGATGATTGAAGAAATCCTTGTCGGCGACGTTATTACCACCCGCAAGCCCCATCCCTGCGGATCGAATGAATGGACTGTCATCCGTACAGGAGCTGATATCAAGATCCGCTGCAGCGGCTGCGGCCGGATTGTCATGCTGGATCGTGAAAGCTTTCTTCGCCGCCGCAAATCCGTGCTGTCACGCGGTGCAAAACAGTCTGAATCTTGCCAATAAACTCACCCCTATGCTATAATGCCTGTTGATATTTCGTCAGTTTCTGTATTTGACTGATTAATCTCAGAGAAAGACGGTGATCCCGTGCGGAAATCGTTATTGCTCGTTCTGGTTCTTTTCCTTTTGGCCTGCTGCGCATCCGCTCTGGCCGATACAGAAATCGCGCTGGAACCCTGTGCCGGTAAAATGTCCATCAATGAGGAGAAATATATACTCCTGACGCCATCCAATCTTTCCGATCATCCTGATCTGGTAAGCAGTCTCGGCAAGTCCCAGGAAGATCTGCTGGCTGACTGGCAGGCTCGCGGCGTGCAGTTCCAGGCCTGGACCAAAAAGATGGACTCCTGTCTGGAAGTCACTGTCATCCAGGATGAAGAATCCGCCAAATACTTTGACCTTGAGCAGAAAACCCGCAAGGAACGCAATGAGTATCTGAAGCTTCACAAAGGCTCCGGCCGGTTTGCGAAGGACGGTTTCACCATCCTGCAGCCCGAGTGGAAAAAACAGAAATACGGCGGTAACTTCCTCAAATTTGAGTATAAGCGTACCGTTGATGAAAAGACCTGGCGCGGCTTTGTCCGCAAAACCGTCCGCAACGGCTACACCGTGATGCTGGACTATCAGACCTTTAACCGTCTCCCCCGCCGCACGGATGAAGATGCCCTGAACAAGATTGCCAATACGATTTCCTTTGAAGTCAAGGATCCCATGCAGGCTGCCCAGGAAGCTGCCATGCAGGCAGAAAACGGTGAAGACGGAACTGCGCAGTCCTTCGAAGAGATTTCCGCCCTTAAAGCCGGCCTGATTAACATTTCTGTTTATCCTCCGGATCAGACCAACTCCAATACCTTCACTGTTGAGGGAACTTCTACCCCCGGCGGTGTGGTTACAGTCGTGGGCATGCGCATTGCAAAGACGGAAGCTCACAGGTTCAATGCAGAAGTAACTTCCAAGGGCAACTTCAAAGTCAATGTTACCCTTCCCGAAGAAGGGGTCTGGAATTTCACCATCGGTCTGGAAGCTGACGGTAAAACCTATCCTTATGAAAACGTCAAGCAGACTGAATATTATACTTCTCTCCTGCCTGTCACGCTGGACACACAGTTCCCCGCCGAGCTTACCTCTGACGAGATGACAATTTCCGGCACCACCGATAAAGGCGTTACCGTTCAGTGCATCGTTCAGTGCAACGGTTCTGCCATCCTGAACAAGCAGATCAAAACCAATGGCACAGGAACCTTCAAGTTCAAGGTCTCCACAGCTGTTGAAGGCAGTTATGATTTCGTCCTGTCCTTCCAGAAGAAGGGACTCAATAACGTACGTAAGAATTTCACCAGCACCCGTACGCTGACAGCCGCGGATAATCAGGCCCGTGCCAACACAAAGGCCATTCATCCCGCTTACAAAGCCCTGATGAACAGCATGGACAGCTACATCGGCAAAACCATGGTCTATTCTGTTCATATTGTGAATGTAACAAATAACACAGATCAGTGGGTCATCCAGGCCGCCATGAAAAAGAACAAGGGAACCTATTCCAACTTTGTTTATTACATTGCGGATACGGATCCCGGTCTGGAACCAGGTACCAAAGTCAAGGTATACGGCGTCTTTACTGGTGGTTACCCGGTGCAGTCTGAAGAAGACATCGTCCTGTTCCCCGGTTTTGATTATGTCTCCTACGAATAATCCTTCCCCAAACTATTCAACCGGCCTCCGGATCCCCGGACGCCGGTTTTCTTTTCCCTTCTTTTATATCTATAGAAAAAACACTATACCATTTTTAAGTTTTAAGTCTTAAGTCTTCATTATTCATTAAGGAAATACCGTTCTGAGTTATCGCTCAGAACGGTATTTGCATAATTGGTTAAGTTCGCATTCCTCGCACAGCGGTCTCTGCGCTTTGCACAGTTTCCGCCCGTGCCAGATCAGCCAGTGATGTGCGCGTCCCCAGTTTTCTTTGGGAATCAGCTTTGTCATCTGTCTTTCCGTTTCTTCCACGGTATCTGCCTTGCACAGTCCAAGGCGGTTGCTCACCCGGAACACGTGGGTATCCACCGCAAAAGCAGGAATCCCGAAGGCGTTGAACATCACCACATTGGCTGTTTTTCGGCCTACCCCGGGCAGTGCTGTCAACGCTTCCATAGTGTCCGGAACCTGCCCGTTATGCTGCTCCTTGATAATCCTGCAGGCAGCAATGATATTTCCTGCCTTGCTTCTGAATCCGCAGCTCTTCACCATGGGAAACAGTTCTTCCACCTTGGCTTCTGCCATAGCATTCGCGTCCGGCCAGCGTTCAAACACGGCGGGAGTCACCTTGTTCACCTGCTTGTCGGTACACTGGGCTGAGAGCATGGTAGCCACAAGCATCTCGTACGGATTGGAAAACACCAGCTCCGCTTTTGCTTCCGGATACATTTGCTCCAGCTGATCGAGAATCCTTTTTTTTGTTTCCTTGTTCATGTCCTGCTCCTTACTTGGTCAGTACATAAATCACAACAGCAGCTACTCCTATGATAGTCAGTATGACCAAAGTCGCAATATTCTTTTTGGTAAAATGCAGCTTCGATATATCACTGACTTTATATCCCAGGCTCTTGAGCGCCGGAATTAACGCACGCAGGAACAATACAAGCAGCAAGGATTCAACGGGAAACAGAACCAGGTTTTTGATCATTCTCGGAAGATTAAGGATCTTATAGGTTTTTCCGAGCATCATCTGATAGTACAAATACATGATGGGTGTCTGCAGCACAATATTGACGAAAAAGTTAGTGCAGAAACGGGAAAGGATAACCTTTGTCACAGAAATCCTGGTCCTGTAGAAGAAAAGCGCAAACACCAGGGAACCTGCTATTTCTGTAAAGATAAACAGGAAGAAATAAGGTCCTGACGGGAATAAAAGTGCACCCAGTGTGTCTGAAACCGCTGCGCCGGCAATAGCGACAACCGGGCCAAACGTCATGGCGCCGAGTGCATTGACAAGAAACTCAATACTGATTCTGAGATCAGCCGCAATGTATATGCTGACTGATTTCAGTGCGATACGCAGTGCAATCATGAGCGCAGCAAAAATCAGTGTTTTGGTGTTTTTCAGCTCTGAAGCTGCCTGCTTCCAGTATTCCTTACTGAAGGGAGTATCAAACAATTTGATATTATTTTGCATAGAAAAAAGCCTCCTTTCGATTCACAGAAAACAGTTCTTGTGATTCGCAGAGGCTTTTGCTGTAAAAAGCAGCGGGATGCGCATTCTCCACCGCACGGTATTCGCCGTTTCGTTTCATGGCAACTCCCCGTCCATGAACACTTTACGCGGAAAACGCTACTCTGCCTTTACGAATCGCTCTATATTCATCTGCCGTTTCCGGCATCTGAACACACAGATTTTACACTAACCATTACCCCAACGCAAGCCTTCCGGCTTACTTTGTCAGTAACGGTAACTGTCACATTCGTCGAAGACGAATATTTCATATGTCCCGCGGTTTCCCGCGGGACATATTTCACGTTGCGAAGCAACATTTCACATCTTAAAACGGAAAACATCTTTTCCGTTTTAAGATATTTCATTAACTGTGTGATTATTTCTTGGCAACTATATATCCTTTCCTGCACAGCAGTTCTGCCGTCAGGATTCCGCCGCCGGCGGCACCGCGGATGGTGTTGTGGCTCAGGCATACAAACTTCCAGTCAAAGATCTTGTCTTCACGCAGGCGGCCGATGCTCACACCGAAACCGTTCTGGAAATCCCGGTCCAGACGTGTCTGGGGACGGGACGGATCCTCAAAGTACTGCAGGAAGGGCTTGGGTGCGCTCGGCAGCTCCAGGCGCTGGGCTTCAGTCTCAAAGCTGGCCCACTTCTCCAGAATCTGTTCTTTGGTCACCTTCTTGCGGAAGTTCACGGAGACAGCTGCCATATGACCATCGCTGCAGGCTACCCGCAGGCACTGGGCACTGATCACGGGTTCAGCCGCATTCACAATCACCGGGCCATTGCCCTTGTCTTCCAGGCTGCCCCACAGCTTCAGGGGCTCATTCTCGCTCTTCTCGTCTTCTCCGCCAATGTAGGGAATGACATTATCCACCATTTCCGGCCAGCTCTTGAAGGTCTTGCCGGCGCCGCTGATGGCCTGGTAGGTGCATACGCTCACCTGGGTGGGCTCAAACTCCAGCAGGGGGGTCAGTGCGGGCACGTAGCTCTGGATGGAGCAGTTGGGCTTCACGGCGATGAAACCGTACTTGCTGCCCAGGCGCTTCCGCTGTGTTTCGATCACAGCCAGGTGATCTGCATTGATTTCCGGCACAACCATGGGCACGTCTTCAACACCGCGGCAGGCGCTGTTGTTGCTCACGATCGGGATCTCGTGCTTCGCATAGTTTTCTTCCAGCGCACGGATCTCGTCCTTCTTCATATCCACGGCACAGAAGCAGAAGTCAACCTTCTCGCCCACTGCGTCGATATCGGACGCGTCAACAATCACCATGTCAGCGGCATAGTCAGGGATCGGCCAGTCAAAGGCCCAGCGTTCTCCCACTGCTTCTTTATAGGTTTTACCGGCGCTGCGGGCAGATGCTGCCAGGCAGGTCACCTTAAACCAGGGATGATCCTTCAGCAGGGAGATAAAACGCTGTCCCACCATACCGGTGGCTCCAATGATTCCAACGCGATACTGATTCATTTCGGTACCCTCCATGTAGTAAAAAACCGGGCTCGGCCCGTGATTACTGTGAATCTTATCACGGGTATCTCAGTGTGTCAACCGTTTCAGACTGTGGGAACAAGCGAAAAACAAGGCTCAGGCCGACGCCGCTTTCCTCCTGTTTTTACCGCAGGTTCACCCACTTGTCAAACTCCTCGTCTGTCGCCAGGACGGTATGTGTTCCGCCCACATTATGCTCTGTCCCCTTTGCATAATCAATACCGGAGGAAGCATGGTCATAGGCGATGGATTTCCGCCGTTTCTCCACTTCAGGATTGGGATGCGGAATGGCGGACAGCAGGGACTTGGTATACGGATGAACCGGGTTGGAGAAGATCTCCTCCTTTGTTCCAGCTTCCACCAGATATCCCAGGTGCAGCACGCCGATCCTGTCGGAGATATACTTCACCATGCTCAGGTCATGGGCAATGAACAGATAGGCACAGGAGGTCTCCTCCTGGATATCCTTCATCAGGTTCACCACCTGGGCCTGGATGGACACGTCCAGTGCGGATATGCACTCATCCGCGATAATCAGCTTGGGGTTCATAATCAGGGCCCGGGCAATGCCGACACGCTGGCGCTGACCGCCGGAGAACTGATGGGGATAACGGGACGCGTGTTCCGGGGACAGTCCGACTTTCCGCAGCATGGCGCTGATCTGTTCCGCCCTGTCTTCCCGGGACTTATACCGGTGATGGATATCCAGTCCTTCGCCGATAATATCAGAAACCTTTTTCCGTGGATTCAGGGATGCCATGGGATCCTGGAAGATCATCTGCATGTTCTCGCGCAGGGTTTCCCTGGTTTTGCCCTCCAGCTTGCCGGTGATATCCATGCCGTCGAAGATAATCTTCCCCTCAGTAGGATTGTACAGACGGATAATACTGCGGCCGATGGTGGTCTTTCCGGATCCGGATTCTCCCACCAGTCCGTAGGTCTCGCCTGGATAAATCTCAAAGGAGACGCCATTGACTGCCTTGACGGTGTAGCTGCGGGAAATCCTGAAATGTTGCTTCAGGTTTTCCACTTTCAGAAGCGGTTCACTCATAGATATTTTGCCACCTCCTTCTGTGCCCGTTCAATCCGGGTCTTCAGCTCTACGGGCATCTCAACCTTCGGAGCATCAGGATGGAGCAGCCAGGTTGCTGCAAAGTGCGTACGGGACACCTGGAACATCGGCGGTTCTTCTTTCTCGTCGATTGCCATGGCAAACTGGTTCCGTGCAGCGAAAGCGTCACCCTTCGGCTCATGCAGCAGGTTGGGCGGACTTCCGGGAATGGAATACAGCCGCTCATCGTCCGTATCCAGATCCGGCATGGAGGAAAGCAGGCCCCAGGTATAGGGATGCTTCGGCTCATAGAAGATCTCGTTAACATTGCCCACTTCCACGATCTTGCCGGCATACATCACATTCACATAGTCTGCCACCTTGGCTACAACACCCAGGTCATGGGTAATATAGATGACAGAAAGCTTCATCTTCTTCTGGATATCCATGATCAGCTCCAGAATGCGTGCCTGGATGGTCACGTCCAGTGCCGTGGTCGGCTCATCACAGATCAGGATGTCCGGATCCGCGCTCAGCGCGATGGCGATAACCACCCGCTGCCGCATACCGCCGGACAGCTGGTGCGGATAGTTCTTAAACCGTTTTTCCGCTTCCGGAATACCCACCAGGTCCAGCAGCTCAATCGCCCGCTTCCGGGCGGCTTCCTTTTCCATGTGCTTGTGCAGGAACATGCCTTCCATGATCTGTTTGCCGATGGTCATGGTGGGGTCCAGGCTGGTCATGGGATCCTGGAACACCATGGCAATCCGCTGCCCGTTGATGTCACGGCGCAGTTCCTTCCTGCTCATCTTCAGCAGGTCTGTAGTAACCTCGTTGCCGTCCTTATCCGTATAGGTATACAGGATTTCTCCGCTGTTGATGATGGCGTTGCTGTCCAGCAGGCCCATGGCGGCCTTCATGGTCACCGATTTACCGGAGCCGGATTCTCCCACAACAGCCACGGTTTCACCCTTGCACAGGTCCAGGCTCACGCCCCGAATGGCATGCACAATACCGGCGTTTGTTTTGAAGGAGATATCCAGATTTTTGATATCGAGGATTTTCTTCGGTGTCTCGCTCATCTGTCTCCCCTCCTCACATATCTTCCAGCTTCGGAGCCAGCGCTTCGCGCAGTCCATCGCCGATGAAGTTGAATCCAAGCATCAGAAGGGCCAGCACAATGATCGGCGGCAGAATCTGATAAGGCAGCGTCGTGATGTTGTTGAAGCCGTCTTCAATCAGGGTGCCGACGGAGCACATGGGCAGCGCGATACCGACGCCGACAAAGCTCAGGAATGCTTCGGTAAAGATAGCCGTCGGGATGGAGAACATCACCTGGGTAATGATCGGCCCGATGGTGTTGGGCAGGATCTCCCGGAAAATGATATGTCCGTTCCGGGCGCCCAGCGTCCGGCTGGCCAGGACGTATTCCTGTTCCTTGGTCTTCAGCATCTCCGCCCGGGCAATCTTGCTCATGCCGATCCACTCGGTCAGCAGCAGGGCGATTATCACCAGCCAGATACCTTTAGGCATAAAGATGGCCAGCACGGAAACAATCACCAGCCGCGGAACGCTGTTGGCCACCTCGACCACCCGTTGCATGATGTTGTCTGTCATGCCCCCGAAGTAGCCTGATATCAGGCCATAACTCATGCCGATGATCATATCGATGATAATGGTCACAAAGGCAATCAGCAGGGACACCCGGGCGCCGTACCAGGTGCGGGTCCACAGATCGCGTCCCAGGTCGTCCGTACCGAACAGGAACGTATAGCTGCCGAAGTTGCCTTCCGGTTCTTCTCCCGTGAACAACTTATGCAGTGCCGGAATCTGAGGGGCAATCCCCTTGGCCACAACACGCTTGTTGTTCTCGTTCCGGTATTGCACGATATCCCGGTAGCCGAATTCATTCAGCGACGATCCGATAGCGGCAAACAGGATGATCAGCAGTACGATAACCAGTCCGATAACCGCCCGGCGGTTTTTGAAGAAATGGATCGCTACACCTTTCCAGTAGCTCTGGGAGGCAAAGTTTTTATCCGTATACAGATCCTGCCGGTCAAGCAGGGTAAAATCCTCTTTGACGGGAGTATAGGTCTTCTCCATCCCGCTCACGCCTCCTTTCCCTTGGCGGACACACGGATCCGGGGATCCAGCACGCCGTAAAGCAGGTCAACCACCAGCATAATGCCGATATACAGGGCGGAATACAGAATGCCCAGTGCCAGCACATAGTTGTAGTCAATTCCTTCTCCGGCAATCGCGTCCACCATGAGTTTGCCAATACCGTTGATGCCGTAGATCTTCTCCACTACCAGTGCGCCTGTCAGCAGGTCCACAATCAGCGGAGCCAGCACAGTGACAATCGGGATCAGGGCATTCCGGAGCACGTGCTTCATCACCAGGTTCCTGCCATACATGCCCTTTGATTCGGCCAGCCGCACATAGTCGCTGTCAAACACATCCACCATCTCGTTCCGGGTGAAACGGGCAATTGTGGACATCGTAAACAGCGAAAGCGAGACCGAAGGGATCACAGAGGAGAACAGGAACCGGTTCGCATCAAAGAAATAAGGAAAGAACGGGATCTTGAAGGAGAACGTATACTGAAGGAAGATCAGGAATACGTAGCTCGGCACGCATACGCCCAGGATTGAGAATACGGTACAGAATCCGTCCAGGAATTTTCCCCGGTTCAGTGCGGCCGTAATTCCCAGCAGCAGTCCCACCAGCGAACCCAGCAGTACTGCTATGCCGCCGATGCGGAAGGAATTGGAGATTGCGGTGCTCAGCACCGTGCTGATCGGGGCGCCGTAATACAGGGAGGTTCCCTTTCCGAAATCTCCATGCAGCACATTTCCCATATACCGGATAAACTGGGTCAGGATCGGATCATCCAGTCCCATCTCAGCCCGCTTGTTCTGGATCTGTTCCGCGCTCATGCGCTCTGAGGGGAAAGGATTCCCCGGCATAATACGCACCAGCACAAACAGCAGAAAAGTGATTATAAGCAGCGTCAGCAGGGCCATACCGATCCGCTTGAGCGTATACTTGATCATACTTTCCTCACACTAATAAACAACAGAATCATTGCGGCATATTCATTGCCGCACCACAACATAGGAAAACGGAGCGGTCAGCGTGCTGACCGCTCCGTCCGGATGCTTTTACTTCGTCGTATCCTTATAAACACGGTTCAGCGCGACGGGATGGAAGTCGATTCCTTCCACGCCGGCAGTGATCAGGTTGGCGTTGGCCTTTGTGTACAGCGGGGCAATCACAGCCTCCTGCATCACGATCCGTTCAGCCTTGAACATGGCTTCCCAGCGGGCGTCATAGTCAGAGATATAAGCACCGGTGGTGCAGTCCGCGATCAGCTGATCGAATTCAGCATTGGACCAGAAGCCGTAGTTGTTGGAGTTGTTGGTCACCCACATTCCCAGGTAGGTCATGGGGTCGGCATAGTCCGGACCCCAGCGGGTCAGGGCAATGTCGTAGTTGTCGTTCTGCATCTTGTCGAGACGTTCAGCCTTGGTCATGCTCTGCAGGTTGATTTCCACACCGGGCAGCGCGTCTTCAACGTCTTCCTTGATGGCCTGGGCAACCTTCTGCACTTCATCGCCTTCGTTGTTGCCGTAGATCATGGTGAAGCTGAAGCTGTCCTTGCCCAGTTCGGCCTTGGCCGCTTCAAGATATTCGGCAGCCTTTTCAGGATTGTAGCCTACATAGTCGATGAAGGCGTCCTGGTTGGCGGAGAAGTCATCACCGGTGGTGCTGCTGGCAGCAAACTGTGGAGGCACTGCGGTATAGGTGGCCAGGGAACCATCCATAACGTAGTTGTCAACCAGGTTCTCACGGTCGATGGCGTTGCTGATGGCCAGGCGCAGGTTGGCATTGGCCAGCATGCCGCCTTCAGCGTTCTTTTCGGTCTGGCTGAAGGACAGATACCACATGTAGCCGGCACCGGTCACTTTCAGGTTTTCAGCCAGGGTAGCATCCTTCTTGGCAGCGTCAACCTGGTTACCGGAAACCATAACGACGTCCAGCGTCTTGTTACGGAAAGCGGTCAGGGCGTTGTCGGAGGAACCGACCACCTGGTAGTTGATACCGGCCAGCTTCACGCGGTCAGCATCCCAGTAGTCGGGATTCTTCTTCACGCTCAGGTTTGCGGTGCCGGGGGTGTAGCTTTCCAGCACGAAAGCGCCGTTGCTGAGGAAGGTCTCAGGGCTGGTGCCGTAGGTGCCGTCTGCCAGGCTGTTGTAGAACTCTTCGTTAATCGGATAGAAGGTGGGGAAATACATCAGGCTCGGGAAGAAGGAAACAGGAACATTCAGTTCCACGACGAAGGTCTTGTCGTCCGGAGCGCTGACAGCCAGGGTGGTCAGGTCGGCTTCGCTTCCGCTGATGATTTCCGCGGCACCCTTGATATTGCCGATTTCATCCAGCATGTAGGCATACTCGCCTGCTTCCTTCGCAATTCGCCTCCAGGCAAAAACGAAGTCGTTTGCCGTCACAGGCGTGCCGTTGTTCCACTTGGCATCCCGCAGGTGGAAGGTGTAGGTCAGTCCGTCATCGCTTACGTCGTAGCTTTCAGCGAGGGCAGGTACGGCCGCGCCGTCCTTGTCCATCTGCATCAGACCGTCGATACAGTCAGCGATCACTTCAAAGGAGTCACCGTCAGTCGCCAGGTTGGTATCCAGGGACATGACGTTCGTACCCAGCATAACGCCCAGATAGCTGGCATCGTCGGCAGAAGCCGTAACAACGCAGGCCAGGAGCATCATGATGGACAACAGGATTGCAGTCAGTTTCTTCATGATAGTTCACTCTCCTGATTAGATTATGGTTAACCTGTTTTGTATTTTAACCCTCTGCTTTGTTAAAGTAAACTAAAAAACAATTTGTAAACAATATCGTTTCACATTTTTTGTCCAGCTGAAACGTTTGTCTTTCCTTTATAAAAACCTTTATCTTTGCCCGTTTTCTCATCCTGTGTCATAATTTCCTGGCATCTATTTCCATTTTTTCGGATAGTTCACCATATTTAATCCTGTTATAATTTGCACAATTATGCATTCCCGGCTGCATCCGTATCCCTTTGTAACAAATGCATTCGGGCGGCCGTACAAATCGTCAGGCGCCTTCTCTGGGCTTCCCTGCGGCAGGATTTCCCATGCTATTTGTGGAAATAGTTTATGATATGAAATGAATATAAAAGCGGAGGAATATCTGTGATGAAGAATCTTAAGCTTTTCAGCCGTAGTAAAAAAGATCCCGATACATTGACTGCCCGTTCCATGATCCTGCCGATCCTTTTCTGCCTGGTCTGCGGTTTGCTGCTGATCTTTTTCGGCAATCTCGCCCTGCGGATCACGGCATATGTTCTGGCCGGGGTCATGATTCTTTGCGGCATCTGGTCAGGGATTGTTTATCTCCGTTCTGATCCCGTCCGGCGAATTACAGAATCCCGTCTCGCCACAGGCCTCATTCTGCTGGTTGCCGGCACCCTGCTGGCTTTCAATCCCAATTATCTGGAGGACATTCTCCCCTTCATTTGGGGCCTTGCTCTCCTCTTCGGCGGTTTCCTGAAGATCCAGTACGCCTTTGATGAGAAATCCGTCCAGGTGAAGAAATGGTGGATCATGCTCATCTTCGCCGCCTTCTCCCTGATTGTCGGCATTATTGCCCTGCTGAATCCCGCCTTTCTCGGCGAAAACCGTAACCTGGTCATCGGCATCCTGCTGGTGCTGGAAGCAGTCCTGGATATCACGGTCTTCTTCCTCCTGCGTCACGCTTTGAAGAAGAGCTCCCAGCCCCTGGCTACCGTCTCCCAGACCTTCTCCCCCGATGTGCCTGTCGCCGATGCCGCTGCCAAGGAAGAGCCTGCCGATGCTCCATCTGACGCGTCGGTTGAACCTGCTGCCGATGCTCCCGCCGATCCCGCACCTGCCGAGCCTGAAGCCAGCGATTAATTGCATCGGCAGCGCATCGGCAGCTCTGCACTGCTCGCCAGCGAGCAACTTTTCACTCTACACTCATCACTCTTCACTCTTCACTCATCACTCTGCACTATCTATCATTTTTAAGTTTTAAGTTTTCAGTTTTCAGTATTATTTTATAATAAGGAAGGAGACTGCCTTATGCCGTATGACGCCCTTCAACAGATGGTCTCCAATGCCCATGCGATCGTCTTTTTCGGCGGTGCCGGCGTTTCCACCGAAAGCGGCATTCCTGACTTCCGCAGCGTGGATGGACTCTATAACCAGAAGTACGATTACCCGCCGGAAACCATCCTGTCCCATACCTTCTTTATGAAGAAGCCGGAAGCTTTCTTCCGTTTCTATCGGGATAAGATGCTGCCGCTGGATGCCAAGCCCAACAAGGCGCACCTGAAGCTCGCCGAGTGGGAAAAGGAAGGCAAGCTCTTGGCTGTCGTCACCCAGAATATTGACGGCCTGCATCAGGCAGCCGGAAGCAAAAAGGTTTATGAACTCCATGGCAGCGTCCACCGGAACTACTGCATGAAGTGCGGTAAGTTCTTCCCTCCGGAATATATCCGGGACAGCAAGGATGAGATCCCCGTCTGCCCCTGCGGTGGCCGGATCAAACCGGATGTGGTTCTCTATGAGGAAGGTTTGGATAACGACGTGGTCTCCGGTGCAGTTCACGCCATTTCCAAAGCGGATCTGCTCATCGTTGCCGGTACCAGCCTGACCGTCTATCCCGCTGCCGGACTGATCCGCTATTTCCGCGGCAAGCATATGGTACTCATCAACCGGGACGCCACCCCCATGGACTACGAGTGCGATTTGGTCATCCATGATAAAGTCGGAGAGGTTCTCTCTTCCCTCACCTGATCACGCAATCCAAAGAACAAAGATCCTTTTTCAGGATCTTTGTTCTTTTTTTGGGGGAATGGTATATGTTAATCAAACGTTTCATTTATGTGTCATTTATGATATAATCAACTGATGTTGTTTCAAAGGAGGCGAACGTTTTGCCTGATTTGTCCAAAGTCACGGCGATTCTTCCGAATCTTGCCGATTATGTAGTCTACGGGGCCATCGCGGTTGTTACGCTGATTGGTCTGTTTAAGTGTCTGATTCCCCTGTGGCGTACCACCGCATCCCTGCGTCTGGCGATTTCCCGCCTTCAGCAGAATGCCGGTAAGCAGCTGGACAAGCCCGTCTGGCAGGAAGCCCGGTTCGTCGGCCGCCGTCTGAAGGGCAGCTGGCTCCGATTCCTGCAGAACGCAGAGCAGCTGGACCGTCGCGGTCTTCCCACCAATGTGGAAGACTATATTAATGATGATACCGTTACCCACGGTCCCGGTAATGCCGGTCTGGCGGAGCTGATTCCGAATCTGCTCACCTCCCTTGGTATTCTCGGTACCTTCATGGGGCTTTCCCGTGGTCTGTCTTCCCTGAACTTTGCGGATTCCGCCCAGCTCATCCAGGGCATTCCGGACCTGCTGAGCGGTATGCGTTTTGCTTTCGGCACTTCCGTCGCCGGCATCAGCTGCAGCCTCGTCTTCAATATGCTCAACCGCATTTCCCAGGGCTCCAGCTACCGTGCTATTGATGATTTCGTTACGTCCTTTACGCAGCTGGCCATGTCCCGTCCTCTGGACAATGACGTACAGCTGATCTGCCAGAATCAGGACCGCAATTTCATGCTTCAGGGAATCAATGATACCCTGGTAGATCGTCTGGCCGAAAACGTCAGCCGTTCCATCTCCCGTGTGATGACTCCTGTTTCCGAATCCATGGATCGCTTCATTGTCGGCGCCACCCGGAACCAGATCGACGGCGTCAACCAGATTGTCAGCCGTTTCCTCACAGAAATGGATCGCAGTATGGGCGGCCAGTTCACTTCCCTGGCCCAGTCCATGAACACGCTGGAACAGAATCAGCGCCGTGCCGCCCAGGCCACCGGCGAAAACCTCTCCGCAGCGGAAGGCATCATCCGGAACGCAAAGTCCCTGCAGGAGATTACCTCCCGTGCGCTGGATAAGTTTGATACCTATATGAGCCAGCTCAATACCGTCCGTGAACGGGACGAAAACTTTGAGCGCCGTACTGCCGACCTGCTCAATGATATGCGGAAGGAAAGCAAGGATATGGCTTCCCTGATCTCCGGTCTTACGAATAAGGTCAAAACCCTTCCCGAAATGGAAAACAGCGGCGACGCTCCGGAAAAGACCCTCGGGGAAATCCAGACGATCCTTTCTTCCCTCAATGATAATGTGAAAACAGTCTCCGAGACCTTGAACAAGCTGTCCAAGGAGGCCTGACCATGGCACGTCAACGCATCCATAACCGACGGGCCGGCCGGGGTTCTTCCGGGACCGGCGCCAGCTGGATCAGCTATTCAGACATGATGGCAGCCCTGCTGCTTATCTTCGTGCTGGTCCTGACCTACAGTCTCTATCAGTATTTCACCATGCTGGAGACCAAGACAAAGGAACTGAATGATCAGCAGATCGTACTGGACCAGCAGGCCATTGACCTGCAGCTTGCCCGTGACGAGCTGGATTCCAAGGAAGCCCGCCTGGTCATCATTCAGGGTGATCTGGATGACCTGAAAGTCAAACTGGACGATCAGGAAAAGGCCCTGTCGGACCTGCAGATCGTGCTTTCCTCCAAGGAAGCTGATCTGGAAGCGGCCACCATACAGCTGCAGGAACAGAAAGACCTGCTGAATGCCCAGGCCCTTCGCATCGATAACCTCATCGGTATCCGTACCACCATGATTCAGGATCTGTCCAGTTCCCTGGCCGCGGCTAACCTGAAGGCCGCCGTGGATCCGAACAGCGGTGATATCATGCTGGACAGTGCAGTCTTCTTTGAAACCGGCAGCGCTGAAATCCGTCAGGAAGGTAAAGATCTGCTGGATCGCTTCATTCCTGTTTACCTGGATGTTCTGCTGCGGGATACTTACTCTGATTATCTCGGTGAAATCATCATCGAAGGCCATACGGACTCCAAGGGTTCCTATGAATCCAACCTGAAATTGAGCCAGAACCGTGCTCTCCAGGTTGCCCTGTATTGCCTGAAGATGCCTTCCCTGACAGCCGCTCAGAAACAGCAGCTGCAGAAAATCCTGACGGCAAAGGGCCGCAGCTATGCTGACCTGATCTATGTCAATGGCGTTGAAGATGCGGAAGCCTCCCGTCGTGTTGAATTCAAATTCAGCCTGAAGGATTCCGAAATGATCGATGAAATGAACCGCATCCTCTCCGGAAACTAAGAGTTTAACTATTAATTATACATTATGCATTATGCATTGTGCATTTGAATCCGAGGTGTTCACGTGAAAGCTTTTGCAATATTCCTTATTGTCTTGGTTCTCGCCGCTGTCATCGGCGTGGGCTGGCTGTATCTGAATGCCCGGATGGACATCCGCTTTGATTCATGTGTTGCCAATGACGGCATCACCCAGTCGGAAGTCTTCTATAATGTTAAAAACAAGCTGAAGAATGATTCTTTCATTGGCACACGCTTCACAAATGAAGAGCCTGGCGAAGCAGATCAGTATCAGTTCCTGACCTACACGATCCATGTGAACAACCACTCTTTCCTGAAGGCAGAAGTGATTGAGATCCGCGTCACACCCATGCAGGGCGACGTGCTCCAGATCGGGGAAGAAACTCCTCATGATCTCCCCTCCGGCCGGCAGACAGATCTTTCCGCCACCATTCTCACAGACCGGAATATGCATTCCGTCCGTGAAGCCACCATCACCTGGTATTTCTGGGGACTTCCCTTTACCGAAAAGCTTACTTTAGGAAGGTAAGCTTTTCGATAAAAACTCTACACTCTTCTCTTATCACTGTTAACTTAAAAACTGCTTCCTTTCGGAAGCAGTTTTTTCAATCAATCTTCATTGTCGGTAGCCAAACAGTCATTATCATGACTGCCTGGTTACCGGCCTCAAAACCTGATACCCCAGTCCTTCCGGATAATGCCGCTGGTAATCCGGACAATCCTCTTCATTCCATACATAGCCTTTGACGGAGGGATCGAAGTTCCAGGCCAGTTTTTCCACAGCGCCCATCACTTCCGCATTCTCTGTCATGAAATCAAAGACAGGATAGGAAAACACCAGGTAGTCGCTTGCGGGGATCTCCCGGAGTTCAAATCCTTCCGGAATCGCTCCGTCATAGTCTTCCGGCACACCGGTACCGTAGAAATAGATACGCTTTCCATCAACCCATTTCCATCCTGCCGTATGTGCGGTTACGATAGGATGAGCCATCTTATCCATACTGGTCACAAACCCGGTTACCGTATCACAGTCATGGTATTTCCAGAAGTCACAGTAGTTTTCTGCTTTGTCTTCCCATATTCCCAGATATTTATGTGCGGGAATATGCTCCACCCGGACAGCCAGTCTTGATTCTTCCATTGTCCTTATCCTCTTTTCATCATAGTCAGGAAACAATACATGTTTATGGGTCTGAAGCGGAATGGGAACCGGATTCCGGCGGTATGCAGCCGGTGTACATCCGAACTGCTCCCGAAACTGCCTGGATAGAACTTCCTGCGAAGAATAACCGTATTTCACGGCAATATCCAGGATCCTGTCCCTCGTATCCCTGATTTCTTCCGAGGCCCGGGCCAGGCGCCTGCCGGACACGTATGATTTCAGGGTCATCCCTGTTGCATCATGGAACAGAACCGAGCAGTACCAGGGAGAATAGCCAATCTCGTCAGACAGGTTCTCCAGTACTTTATTCTGGTCCGGATGCTCCTCGATCCAGTCTATCATCCGCTGAACCGATTCAGTCCATTCTTTCATGCTTTCGCCTCCTGCATGATAAGAATATCATTTCCGTTCACTCCTGTTTTGACCTTTCTTGTGAACTTGATCATATCTTCATCACATCCGGCACAGCCGGATATTTCACATTGCGGCTTCAGCCGCAATATTTCACAAATCAGCGAAGCTGATTTATTTCATTGATAAAACTTACGAATAAACGTAAGTTTTATTCCAGCTGTATCAGCCTCATCAGCAGATGGGCAATCTCCGCCGGAGGCTCCCGCTGTTCCTTGTTCACCCACATGGAAATAATACGGTAAGCGCCGTAGGTAATAAAGTGAAACAGGTATTCCTGCATCGGTCCGTCTTCCTGTCCGCTGCACCGTGTCAGCACCGTCTCCCTCAGTTCCGGAAGTGAAAACAGTTTCTGGGGAAACAGCGGATCTACATTGTTGTTGATAATCAGCCGTCCGAATTCCAGGTGGTTTTCCATATACTCGCAGGCCGTTTCAATGATTTTTACCGGATCATCCGCGTATTCCCGGATGGTATTTGAAAGGAAGGCCAGCAGGTCATTCTCCATATCGGTCAGGAGATCAAACTGGCTTCCGTAGTATTTATAGAAGGTGGTACGGTTAATATCCGCTCGCTGGCAAAGCTCCCGGATGGAAACATGATAGATATCCGTCTCGCGCAGCATCTCTGTCAAGGCTTCTTTCAGCATCCGCCTGGTCATCGTTACCCGGCGGTCTTCTTTTTTCTCCATGTGCCCTGCTCCTTCTTTTTTCATGATTAATCAACACTTTTCTTCCATATGTTGACAATTGATCCAAGCGAACATGAACTGTCGGTTGTTTTATCAACACCTGTTGTTTATAATTTTATTAGGAGCAATGCGCTCTGTCAAGCGGGTAAAAAAGCTCCCGCAGTCAAGGACAGATACGGGAGGATATATGGATATGAATAAAGTAGCGTCTTTTCTGGTGGAGAAGCGAAAAATCCTTCTTTGCCTCTTTCTGGTCCTGACGTCAGTGTCCCTGCCGCTCATGGGCCAGGTCCGGATCAATTATGATCTGACAAAGTACCTTTCAGAAGATTCCCGGATGAAGCAAGGGATTCAGCTGATGGAACAGGAATTCGGTCCCTCGGATTCATCCCAGCTTCGGGTGATGATTCCGGATCTGTCAGATACGGAAAAGGAAGATATTCTGCATGAACTTTCCGCTATGGCCGCTGATGCCCAGGTGACCTGGGAGCCCGGAGACAGGTATAATCATGACCGGTATACGCTGTATGAAATCACAACGGAATATAACAGTCATTCAAAAGAAGCGGCTGCCCTCTTCAAATCCGTCCATGATCAGTTTGACAGCCGCGCTGTCGCTACAGGCGGAACCATCCATGAGGCCAATGTTCCCATGCTGCCGCTGTACGTCATGGTCATTGCGGTCGGTCTGGTGCTTGTGCTTCTGCTGCTCATGTGCAATTCCTGGTTTGAACCGGTTGTCTTCATGGTGAACATCGGGATCGCGGTAGCCATCAACCTGGGCACCAATGTGCTCCTCCCGAGTATTTCTGAATATACCAATTCTATTGTGGGTATCCTTCAGCTGGTTCTTTCCATGGACTATTCCATCATCCTGCTGAACCGGTATACGCAGGAAAAAGAGAAATGCGCAGATAATCCTTCTGCCATGAAGGCGGCCATTACCGCCGCCTTCCCGGCTGTCGCCGGCAGTTCCCTGACCACCTTTGCCGGTCTGCTCTGCCTGGGTTTCATGAGCTTTAAACTAGGTGCGGATATGGGCTTTGCGCTGGCCAAGAGTGTCATTGTCAGCCTGATCTGCATCTTTACCGTCCTGCCCTCCCTGATTCTCATCAGTGACAAATGGATCATTAAGACCCGTAAAAGAGCCCTGCATATCCCGGCTGCCGGTTGTTCCCGTTTTGAGTACCGCCGCAGGATCATCTTGCTCCTTGTGTTCCTGGTTTTGTTTGCCGGAGCATTTGTCCTGAAAAACAACACTCATATCCTGTATATGCTGCAGATGAATAACGCTGTGGAAGCAGAGTTTGAGGAACAGCATTCCATTGTGCTGCTCTACGAAGCAAAGGACAAAGACAAAATCATGGAAGTATTGGCTCCCCTGGAGCAGGATGAGCATGTCACAAACGTTACCGCATACTGTAATACTCTTGGAAAAGCATACAAAGCGGATGAAATCACCGCTCTTTTCAGCGGTGAAAACGCGCCGGATGCGTCCCTGATCAAACTTGTCTATATGGATAAGTTTTCTGATCTGGAGGATAAATCTGTCATGTCCCTGTTCATGGCCTCCCGAACCGCTTATGATGACACATGGGCTATGACTCCTGGAGAATTGATCTCCTGGCTGCAGGAGCATGTTATAAATGATTCGCGTTTTGCCGCCATGATCAACGATGATATGCGCCGGATGATTACGGACGCAGAAGAAACGCTCCGTGAGAGCGCGTCAAAACTGGAAAGTGAACACTATGGCCGTGTTATCCTTACTACAGTTTATCCGGAGGATTCAGACGAGACCCGCGCCTTCCTTGATTCCCTTGCGGAAAGTTGTGATAACCTGCTGGAAGGAAAAACCTGGCTGATCGGAACCTCAGTGATGAATCAGGAAATGTCCCGCACCTTTGATACGGAGATGAATCGCATTACCCTCATTTCCGCCCTTGCCATCTTCATCGTTGTCGCCCTGACCTTCCATTCTCTTGTCGTTCCCCTGGTCCTGGTTCTGACTGTCCAGTGCGGCATCTATCTGACCATGACCTTCATTGGCCTCAGCGGCGGTGCCATGTATTACCTCGCCATTCTCATGGTGCAGTGTATTCTTATGGGCGCCACCGTGGATTATGCTATTCTCTATACCTCCTATTACCGTGAACAACGGCTTTCAGCCGATCTTCAGGTTTCCATTCTCAGGGCTTATAACGGTTCCCTGCATACCATCCTGACTTCTGCCTCTATCATGATCGTCGCCGCCGGTATCCTCGGTTATGTCTTTGCAAATCCTGCCATCGGCGAAATCTGCCTCACCATTTCCCGCGGCGCTATTTCCGCCACCCTGCTGATCCTCTTCGTCCTTCCCGGTGTCCTCGCCGCCCTGGATAAATACATTATCTCCAAAAAGCGGTAAACAAACTATCACATCCGGTAAGCCGCATATTTCAATGATGAAAAATAAAAAGCCCTTCCGCAATTGCGGAAGGACTCTTTTTTCAACATTGACCCAGGGAGCCGATGCCCTCGTTTTTTCACCCGCTCTGTAAAGCAGGCTGGTGCCCTGCCGATCGACTCTGCCGTCCCCTGGCGTACAAGACGGGGGCATGGCATATCGTTCTTTGGACCCGGGCTCCATTTTGTGAAATGTGGGGAAAACCGAAAGGCTGTCGCGAACCCCAGGATGTCTGTCATTATTATATCCGCACCGGGTTCCTCCGTCAAGAGTTTCCCTTGCTGTTCGCTCCGCATTCCGGAATACTTTATGCTTCCAGTCTTTCCCTGATAGCTGCCAGGAATTCCTTGCTGTTGACGGCCTTTGCCTCTCCTTCATACAGCAGCGCCAGATCCTTGGTCATGATACCGCTGTTGATCGTATCCAGCGTAGCCTTCTCCAGCTTGTCGGCGAATGCCTGCAGGTCCGGCAGGTTGTCCATCTCGCCGCGCTTGCGCAGCGCACCGCTCCAGGCGAAGATTGTTGCCACGGGGTTGGTGCTTGTTTCCTCGCCCTTCAGGTAACGGTAGTAATGCCGGGTAACAGTACCGTGTGCAGCTTCATATTCAAACTGTCCGTTCGGGCTCACCAGCACGGACGTCATCATGGCCAGGGAACCAAAGGCCGTAGCGATCATGTCGCTCATCACGTCGCCGTCGTAGTTTTTGCATGCCCAGATGAAGCCGCCCTCAGAGCGGACCACCCGTGCCACGGCATCGTCGATCAGGGTGTAGAAATAGGTGATTCCGGCCTTTTCAAAGGCTTCCTTATACTGATTCTCATACAGTTCTGCAAAAATATCCTTGAAACGGTGGTCATAGGTCTTGCTGATCGTATCCTTGGTGGAGAACCACAGATCCTGCTTAACGCTCAGGGCATATTGGAAGCAACTGTGGGCAAAGGAGGTAATGGACGCATCCAGGTTGTGCAGTCCCTGAAGCACGCCGGGGCCTTTGAATTCAAAAACGGTCTGGCGGATTTCCTTTCCGTCTTCTCCGGTAAATACCAGTTCCGCCTTACCGGCGCCCGGCACCCGCATTTCCGTGTTCTTATACACGTCGCCATATGCATGGCGGGCAATCGTGATGGGTTTCTTCCAGGTCCGTACCGTGGGATGAACGCCGTTCACCTGGATCGGAGCGCGGAACACAGTGCCGTCGAGGATTGCCCGGATCGTGCCGTTGGGGCTCTTCCACATTTCCTTCAGGTTATACTCTTCCACCCGCTGGGCATTGGGCGTAATCGTGGCGCACTTGACTGCGACGCCGTACTTCAGCGTAGCTTTCGCGCTGTCAACCGTAACCTGGTCGTTTGTTTCGTCCCTGTGTTTCAGTCCCAGGTCATAATACTCCGTCTTCAGATCAACAAAGGGCTCCAGCAGCTGTTCCTTTATTCCAGCCCAGAGGATCCGGGTCATTTCGTCTCCGTCCATCTCCACCAGTGGTGTTTTCATCTGTATTTTACTCATATCACGCCATCTCCTTTTATTATCAGCTTTATTCTGTTATTGTCTCTGTATCGTCTGGGGATTATTGGTAAATTATTCTTAAGTTTTAAGTCTTAAGTTTTCATTATTAATTACCATTTTGAATAAATGGCACAAAAAACTCCCCGAAGGGGATTTTATCCTTTCCTCCGGGGAGAAACAAGCGAAGTTGCAAAAAACAACACAGAAAAGACAGGATTGGTTACTGTCCGTACCAGCCGTCTGTTCCGGCTGCAGAATCCGGTTCTGGAGTCGGCGTGGCGTAAAGCTCTATGTGCGCATAGTTGCCGGATTCATCGTCGGCAAAGCTCGAGTCAGGAATAGCCTGTCCGTTCTCGTCGAGATATTTCCGTGTATCGACTTCACCACTGTCTGTAATAACTCCGGTTTCCGCATCCCAGTATGGTGTCATAGGGAAGACCACCATGAGTTCTATCCAGTCAACCCGTGGGGTCTCTTTATACTGATCGGGATAATACGCGTAATACGTCTGGGGTCGTTCACCATTCAGGATGCTGGTTTCCCGGTCTTCATATTTATCATACCGGTAATCTTCAAAGGGAGTGTTCGGTTCCTGATAAACCTTCTGTACCCGTGCTGTTGCTGTCTTCATGGATTCTGCCTGGCTCATCGTTTGCGGATTCAGCGCCCGTACAAAAGCACCCGCGATCTGCGGAAAGCGTGCCAGGTTTTCATTGTTTACCCGCACCAGCATATACCAGAGCTGGTCATAATACAGATGAACCGTTACCGTCACACCTTCGGGAATAAATGCTTCATCCGTCAGTGTGATTCCCATTTCCACAACCGAATTGGTTTGGTCAAAGATCTTGTTGATTGGCATTTCCCCGTTTTCCAGAAGGAAGTTGTTTACATTTTCCATATAGGTTTTCAGCATTTTCTGGGCCGGGGTCGTGTCCCTCAGTTTCAGTTCTGCCAGGCTGCTTCCTGTTGTAACGATAAGTGTCAGAGCCAGGAGCAGCAGGACAATCCGTTTTACCATTCTTTTTCTTTTTCCTCGATCATTTTTTTCTTGATTTCCACGCACTTGCAGATCAGTTCAACGCATCCTTCAATACCCAGTGTTCCGGTATCCACACACAGGTCATAGTTGTTTACGTCGCCCCAGGTGCCCGTGGCGTAGTAATTATAATAGGATGCACGCTGTTTGTCTGCCTTGCGCAGGATCTCTTCAGCCTTCACGGGATCCGCACCGTTATACTTGATAACCCGTTGAATCCGATCCTCTGTCTTTGCTTTCACAAAGACATTCAGCACATTTTCATGATCCCGCAACACATAGTCTGCGCAGCGTCCCACGATAACGCAGGGGCCTTCATCCGCAAGCCTGCGGATCGTATCAAACTGGGCCAGGAAGATTTTATGATTCAGCGGCATGTCCATATACATGGTTCCCGGTTCACCCCGGGTCTGCGCTCCGCTGATCAGGGAGAAGAGCAGGTTCTTTCCCTGCTTTTCGTCATAGCTTTCCAGCAGTTCCTGACAGATTCCACTGTCCCGGGATGCCTCCGCCAGAAGCTCTTTGTCGTAGAAAGGGATATCCAGCTTTTCGGCCAGCAGTTTGGCCACATAGCGGCCGCCGGATCCGTACTGTCTCCCTACGGTGATGATCGGCTGATACTTCATACAAGCTCCCTTCCTTTCTTCTGTCTTTATCATCGTGCCGGAACACATATAGACCTGTCTTATATTATTTATATTCTCTTCCTGTCCCGTCTTTTCCTGCTTTCTGCCTTCCCTTCACTTGTCTTTACCCTCATTCCGTGGTATCCTTCCTTTTGTATTATTGTATAGCAGAGTGAAGATCGATTCGTCTTTTATCTGTATTCAGGTCTGGTTCCGTTTCTGTCTTTTTTCATTCTTCATTATTCATTATTTTTTCGGAGGAAAAAATGAAGACACCGGTTAATGCCCGTACTCTCCGCCAGCACCTCACCTATAACTGGTGGAAATATCTCCTGATTTTCGCAATTGCTTTCGGCCTGGTGGACCTGCTCTATACTGTGACCGCATACCGTTCCCCGCGTGACAAAACCGTCGGTGTATATGTCTACGGATATGTCAATGAAAACGACATGAAGCCGTATCTGGATAACATCCGTGAAACAGAAATGGCCGATATGGAAGAAATCAACGCATATACACTGACCATGGATGACACCTATGGCCCCATGCAGCTGATGACTTATATTGCCGCCGGCGAAGGAGATATCTACCTTTTAACGCGGGATGATTTCCTTAACAATGCCATGAGCGGTTCCTTGCTGCCCCTGGAAAATGATAAGGAACTGTTGTCTCTGTTCGACGACGCAGGTATCAATCTGCAGAGCGGATGGCGCAGGGAAGCAGAAACCGGGGAAACTCATCTCTACGGTATCCCGCTGGATAAGCTCCCCGGTCTCAGTAAGAAAATCTATGCTCAGGATGGATATTTGTCGGTGATTGTTACAAGCGGCAATCAGGAGAACGCTTTCAAGCTCCTCCGGATCCTCTGCAGAGACGGCATTGCTGCCTCAGCAGAAGATGCCGCAGCACAGCCCTGATTGTCAGCCCCTGATCCCTGCAGTAAGTTTCTCGGCCAGTTCCTTTTCCTGCTCGCTGAAGCGGCGGGATGGATCGTACCATACAGGAGCAGCCACCTTGAAAATATGATTCTTATAATCCACATGGACAGGATACATCTTCAGTGCTCTGCCGCTGGCCTTGTACCACAGCTGTCCCAGACGCAGCCACCCGGTATTGATCCGCCGGTGGCTGTTTTTTCCGGGTCCGGGGATTTCCGGGAACAGTAGCAGGTAGTGATCCTTCTGCAGTACGCGTACACTCTGACGCAGGGTCAGCATGATCCGCTGATCACGGTATACCGGAATATGCGGAACACTGCGAAGCATTGGCGGCATAAACACCGAAGCAATATAAGGAACAGTCACATTCAGCACCGGGGCAAAAAAGCTGTCCGGTTTCCACCAGTAGTCCTTCCGGACGTAAGACGGAACCTCCTTGGGGTTCAGCATTTCGCTGTTGACCCAGGGATGCATTTTATCCCGCAGCGGGAATTTGGCGCACATATCTACCGGTCCGCTTGATCCGGCATGATTAACCACAAATACGCAGGGACCGTCCTCAAAGGGCACTTCCCATTCTGTTTTCATTTTGTGACTGAAGAGTCTGACTGTGGCTCCCGCCAGTTTATAAAAACGCTTGCCCATTCTTTCTCCTCCATTTGCTGTTATGTCATCCTAAGCGAAGCTGAGGATGACATAACAGGAATGTTTATAACTTATTATGCGAAACGACAGGCTTCTTATAAACAATTCGGTATCAACTGCGCAGATACCTTTAATTCCGGGTGAAAATTCACATCCGGCAAAGCCGGATATTTCATATTCGTCGTCAGACGAATATTTCACATTTGACGAAGTCAAATATTTCACAAATCAGCGCAGCTGATTTATTTCATTTCCTGTTCAAATGTTAATTTGAACGGGAATAGTTGGGCGCTTCCTTCGTGATGGAAATATCATGCGGATGGCTCTCTGCCAGGCCGGCGCCTGTGATCTTGATGAACTGACTGTTCTTCCGCAGGTCGTCAATGGTCTTGGCTCCGCAGTAGCCCATGCCGGCGCGCAGACCGCCGACCATCTGGAAGATGGTGTCAGCCAGCGTTCCCTTGTAAGGCACGCGACCTTCGACGCCTTCGGGAACCAGCTTCTTCTGACCCTCCTGGAAATAACGGTCCTTGGAGCCGACAGACATAGCCGCCAGGCTGCCCATGCCGCGGTATACCTTGAAGGAACGTCCCTGATAGATTTCCATGGCTCCGGGGCTCTCCTCGGTACCGGCCAGCAGACTGCCCAGCATGACGCAGCTTCCGCCTGCTGCCAGGGCCTTGGCGATATCGCCGGAGTATTTGATGCCGCCGTCCGCGATTACGCGCACGCCGTATTTGTCTGCTTCTTCAGCGCAGTCGGAAATGGCTGTGATCTGCGGTACACCGATACCGGCAACCACACGGGTGGTACAGATGGAACCAGGGCCGATACCGACCTTCACGCAGTCAACACCAGCGGAGATCAGGTCGTGTGTAGCGGCAGCTGTTGCCACGTTGCCGGCAAACAGGGTGATGTCCGGATACTTGTTGCGGATTTTCTCCACCTGTTTCAGCACACCCAGGCTGTGGCCGTGGGCAGTGTCGATGTTGATAACGTCAACCTTGGCAGCCAGCAGGGCTTCGATCCGTTCGAACACGTCGTTCGTCACACCCACTGCGGCGCCGCACAGCAGCCGGCCGTTCTCGTCCTTGGCGCTGTTGGGATATTTGCTTGTCTTCTCAATGTCCTTGATCGTGATCAGGCCGCGCAGCATGCCGTCCTTGTCTACGATCGGGAGCTTCTCGATCCGGTGGGAGGCCAGAATCTTTTTAGCTTCTTCCAGGGTTGTGCCTTCGGGAGCTGTGATCAGGTTTTCGCTGGTCATCACCTCGCCGATGGGGCGGCTGTAATCTGTTTCGAACCGGAGATCCCGGTTGGTCAGGATACCAACCAGCTTTCCCTCGCGGGTAATCGGGACGCCGCTGATCCGATAACGGCTCATCAGTTCTTCCGCGTCAGAGATCAGATTCTCGGGACTCAGATAAAAGGGATCGGTAATTACTCCGTGTTCACTGCGTTTGACCTTGTCAACCTGGGCCGCCTGTTCCTCAATCGTCATATTCTTATGGATGATTCCCAGACCGCCTTCCCGTGCCATCGCGATCGCCATGCGGCTGTCCGTCACAGTATCCATGGCTGCACTCAGCATCGGAATATTCAGTTTAATGTTCTTTGCCAGCTGGATGGAAAGGTCCACGTCCCGGGGCAGCACTTCGCTCTTCGCCGGTACCAGCAGTACGTCATCAAAAGTCAATCCTTCCCTGATTTTATCCTGCAGCATCCCTAGCATCCTCCCTCCGTATAATTAAAGTGTATTTTATCAAAAATCCCGCTTCTCTGTCAATTATTGTCTGAGTCTTTTTCATCTGTTTTATCATCTTCTTTTGTGTACAGAAAACACCCTGCGCCGTTGTTTGGACGCAAGGTGTAAAAGAGGAGGTTTTCTGTAAAAACAGAAACTGTTTTATTCCACAACTACATATTTGATATTGTTTTTCTCGCAGTATTCTTTCGCGTAGGAACCTTCCCTGACCGTACAGACCAGGTTTTTGCATTCGTTAAATGCTGTTGGCTCTATGATGCTCACAGTAGATGGAATCTCAATACTGGTCAGGCCTGTACATCCTGAAAAGGCATACCGACCGATGTTTTTTACACCCTCCGGGATGACAATCTTCTTCAGGCCTTTGCAGCTTTCAAAGGCGTAGGATCCGATATCTGTCACAGTGTCTGGAACGTTGACTTCCTTCAGCTTCCTGCAGGCACTGAACTGATAGTTATTGATCACTTTTAAGCCTTCCGGAAGCCGGACTTTCGTCAGGTTGGCGGAGTCACAGAATGCAAATGGGCCGATACTTCTCACGCCGTCCGGAATGATGACTTCCTGCAGGTTTTTGTTTCCGTGGAATGCCATCTGCCCGATTGTGTCAATACCGCCCGGGATTTCATAAGTGCCTTTTATTCCGCCGGCACAGGCAACCATTTCCCGTGTATCTTTAACAATCAGTGCTCCGTTTCCGAATGCGTATACCGGATGATCCGGATCGATTTCGATAGTCTCCAGGCTGTGGCACCAGCCAAATGCGCCAAAGCCGATCTCCTTTACACTGTTCGGAATCCTGACAGACTTCAGCTGTGCACAGCCGCGGAATGCCTGTACACCAATCTTGGTAACACTGCCGGGGATATAGACGTTGGTCAGGTTTTTGCAATCGGCAAATCCACTGGCATCAATCGTGGTGACACTGTCCGGAATAATAATCGATTTCGCTTTGTTACTATCAAATGCGCAATATCCAATTTTTGTAATTCCCCAGGGAAGCTCGTACTCCTGGACTTTTGTGTCAGCAACCCGAACCACTGTCATGTCACTCTTCCTGATCAGCGCGCTGTTGTTGAACGCAAAAGTCGGATGTTCTTTTGGGAAATGGAGCTCCCTGAATTGATAACTTCCTGAAAGCAATCCATCTCCAATGGATTTTACACTGTCGGGTATCGTGATGGATGTCAGGTTGTAGCAGTAGTTAAAAGTATTATTCCCGATAGAAGTAACACCTTCCGGAATAACAACGTTTCTCAGCTTCTGGCATCCATAGAACGCTTCATTTGCAATCGATGTCACCGGCTTGCCATCCAGTTCAGATGGAATAACCTGATCCGCACAATCCTGCCTTACGGATGTAATCTCAACACTACCGTCCTTCTTAAGCACGTATTGGTACGGTCCCTGTTCTGTTGCCTGTGAAGCAGAAATCATTCCGCCGCACAGCAGCATGATTGCCAGAACAAAGATGAGCAGTTTCTTCATTTTTCCTTCCCCTTCCATGACCGGACACCGCGTCTTTTCCCTTCGGTATCCTTCATCCGGTTTCATTGTATCATGGATAGTTCGTAAACGGTGTAACAATGGTGTAACGTTTTTACGCTTTTGCAGCCATCGATAATCTCCCGTTTTCTAAAAATATGCTATAATCATCTCCGTTCATTATTTCATCCTTTTACAGGAGTAGTCGTCATGAAAAAAGATACCCGTAAGCTCAACGAGCCGCCGAAACGGTCCATTCTGGAAGAAGTCGGCAATGCTGTCACCCACGGTGTGGGTGCATTGTGCGCTATTGCCGGTCTCGTATTGCTGATTCTGAAATCACATACCTCCACGCAGCTCTTCTGCTCAATTGTCTATGGTTTCTGCCTGGTCATGATGTTCCTCATGAGCTGCCTGTATCACTCCTTCCGCTGGGGCTCCACCGTCAAGCGCGTCTGGCGGCGGTTCGATTATATTTCCATCTATCTGCTGATCGGCGGTACATTCACTCCCCTGTGGCTGCTCTTCTGGGGAAATCAGCTGGGTACAATCCTCTGCTGCGTTCAGTGGGCAATTATCATCACAGGCATCGTTTTCGTCGCTGTTTTCGGCCCCGGCCGTCCCAAAGCGCTTCATATCACGCTTTTTATTGTGCTGGGCTGGTGCGGTCTGGTTTTCCTGCCCCATATGCTGCGTGAAAATCTGCCCCTGTTCCTCTTCACGCTCATCGGCGGTGTCATCTACACCGTAGGTATCATTCCCTTCGCAATGAAGAAAAAGGGAGCTCATTTTCTCTGGCATTTCTTTGTCTTCTTCGGCGCTTTAATCCACTGGTTCGGTATCTATTTCTTTCTGTATTGATATAACAGCACAATAATTTTGTGCTTTTCTGTTGATAAATTTATATTATTGTGCTATTATCCAGATGGATAATTCATATTTCACACCTTTGGTTTGTTATCCGGTAAACCAATAATTATGAATTTTGAATTTTGAATTATGAATTGAAAGATGGGGTGCCTGTGTCTGACCGTCTCTATGTCAAGGTCACTTCCGATTTTGATTCCACCGGCTATATGCAGCCCCGTGCCATTCTCTGGCCTGACGGGCGTCTTTTCAACATTGATGAAATCCGCGCTTTCCGGCCCGCCGGTGACAATCATTTGCTGGACTGCTATACTGTTATCATCCACGGGCAGGAGCGCCATCTCTTCTTTGAGCGCTCTGTTGACCGCCTCGGCGCCCGTCTTGGCCGCTGGTATGTCGAAGCCTAATCCACTCCAACCTCCCTGTAGTACAGCGGTAAGTAACTAATCACGTTTGGCGCAGCCAAACATATCATGTTCGACGAAGTCGAACCTATCATATCGGCATGAAGCCGATATATCATGTTGCGAAGCAACATATCATTCTTTTGCGAAGCAAAAGACAATATAAAATTCATGAAAAAACAGCTTCTGAATGCTGTTTTATCCACCATTTTTAAGTTTTAAGTTTTCATTATTCATTAAAAACAACACCTCCTACTTCCTGCCTCCTGCCTCACGATTATGTTTATCGCTATTGATCTCAAAAGCTTTTACGCCTCCGTGGAATGTGCTGCGCGGAATCTGGATGCCCTGTCCACAAATCTCGTTGTGGCAGATGCCACCCGCACGGAGAAGACGATTTGTCTGGCCGTTACCCCCAGCCTCAAGGCTTACGGTATTGCCGGCCGTGCGCGTCTGTTCGAAGTCGTTCAGCGGGTAAAGGAAGTCAACGCTGAACGTCTGCGCAATGCCATCCGCCTGGGTAAAGCTGTACGCAGTCCGGACGGGAAATACGGTTTTTCCGGCAAGTCCGCTGACGCCCGGGTGCTGGCGGCGGATCCTTCCCTTCAGCTGGACTACATCGTCGCCCCGCCGCGCATGAGGCTCTATGAGCAGATCAGCACCAAAGTCTTTTCCATCTACATGAAATATATCAGTGATGAGGACATCCACGTCTATTCCGTGGATGAATGCTTCATGGATGTCTCCGGTTATCTGAAAACCTACGATATGACCGCCCACGAGCTGGCCATGACCATGATCCGGGATGTGCTCTACAATACCGGCATCACCGCCACAGCCGGCATTGGCACCAATATGTACCTGGCCAAGATTGCCATGGACATCGTCGCCAAACGGGTTCCGGCGGATCAGGACGGTGTTCGCATTGCGGAGCTTGACGAGATGCGTTTCCGGGAACTGCTCTGGTGTCATCAGCCCCTGAGGGATTTCTGGCGTATCGGTTTCGGCCTCGCCCGCCGTCTCGAAAAGCTGGGCTGCTATACCATGGGAGATATTGCCCGCCTGAGCCTGACGCATGAGGATCTGCTCTACAAGGCCTTTGGCATCAATGCAGAGCTGATCATCGATCATGCCTGGGGCTGGGAGCCAACCCGGATTTCAGACATCAAATCCTACCGGCCGATCTCTAACAGTCTCAGCAGCGGCCAGGTCCTGTCTGAAGCCTGTGACGCAAAGAAAGGCCGCCTGCTTGTCCGGGAAATGACGGATCTGCTGACCCTGGATCTGGTGAAGAAGGGGCTGGTCACCCGGAAGATTGAGCTCACCGTCGGCTATGATCAGGCGAGTATCGTCGTCGCGCAGCAGGGGCGTTCCCTGCCGGAATCAGTTTTTCGCATTGCTTCCACCGGTGAAATCTATAACGGTCCCATCTCGGCCGACCCATACGGCCGGATCACCCCGAAGTACGCCCATGGTACCGGCAATCTGGACCGCTGGACAAGCAGTACCCGGCGCATCTCGGAAGCAATGATGGAGCTGTATGACAGGATTATTCACCCGGATCTGCTGATCCGCCGGATGTATGTGGTTGCCGTCGGTCTGATCCAGGAGGAAGATATTCCGGAGGAAGGCCCCCTGCAGCTGGATCTCTTCACGGATTATGAAACCATCACCCGGCAGAAGGAAGAGGAAGCCGCTGCGGACGCAAAAGAAAAGCGTTTGCAGGAAGCCGCCCTGGACATCCAGGAACGCTTTGGCAAAAGTGCCATGATCAAAGGGATGAATCTGGAAGAAGGCGCCATGACCATCAAACGCAACGGCCAGGTCGGCGGCCACCGCGCCTAACATGAATTTCCGCCGCAGCGGATCATTTTTAAGTTTTCAGTTTTAAGTTTTAAGTATTCATTTTTTTAGGAGGGTTTATGTCCGACACTCCCGATCCCCGCATCGTCTACTCCGATATCATCTCTCTCCCTCACCACCAGTCTGCCACTCGCCCGCACATGAGTCTGCATGACCGTGCGGCCCAGTTCGCGCCCTTTGCAGCGCTCTCCGGTTATGAGGAAATGGTGGATGAGGAAGCCCGGATCACAGACCGGGAGATCTCCCTCGGAGAATCGGAGCAGGATCTGCTGGATGAGCAGTTCCACCGCCTGTCGGAGATGCTGTCCGCCGGGCAGCGTCCGCAGGTTTCAGTCATGGTCTTTATTCCTGATCAGTACAAGGCCGGCGGTCGTTATGAGACCGTCACCGGTCATGCCCGCAGGATTGAGCCTGTCGAAAAGAGGCTGATCCTCCTTAATGATGACTCCCCCGCCAAACAACTCACCCTCGACATGACTCGCATTCTTGACCTGCTTATACAATAAGCAGGTCAAACTCTACACTCTTCACTTTTCACTCTTCACTCGTCACTCTTATCTTACTTTTACACCATCTGTCACATCCGGCCCCTGGCCGGATATTTCACAAATCAGCTCAGCTGATTTATTTCATGTGCGTAGCACATTTCACATTGCGGCTTTGGCCGCAATATTTCATTTTCAACGGTCCTTTTCCATATTGCTAATTATGTGGTGTATACTGTAAAATACTTCCCAGTACTACATCTCAGGAGGACAAATATATGATTCTGTTGGTTGTTGATATGCAAAACGCCCTGATCGACGATAAACTCTATGCCTTTGACACCTTTATGGAGAGAACAACCAGACTGATTGACGCCGCCCGGAAGAATAACGTAGAGGTCATCTATGTTCAGCATGACGCCGGTGAAGGCAGCGGTTTCTCCGTCGGGGATGAAGCCTTTGAGATCGCTGAAGAAGTTGCTCCCAGGGAAGGCGAAAAAGTCTTCGTCAAGACTATCAACAGCTGCTTCGGCAACAAGGATTTCAAAGCTTATATGGAAGCACAGGAAGATAAGCGCCTGATGATCATCGGTCTCCAGACAAACTACTGCATCGACGCCACTGTGAAATCCGCTTTTGAAAGAGGTTTTGAAGTCATCATTCCGGAAGGCACCAATTCCACCTTCGACAATGACTACATGACCGGCGAAACCACCGTCAGGTACTATAACGAGGACGTCTGGGAAGAGATTGTTGAAAGCGTAACGATGGAAGAAGCCATCGAAATGATGGGCAAATAAGCAAAAAGAGCGTGTCGTCAGACACGTTCTTTTTTATTTGATATCAATCCAGTACCGCCCTACCGGTACGTCATGCCTCGGGGTTTTCACATAGGATTCCAGAACCCCTCCGTTTGCGAGGATTGTCCGGACGCTGCCAGCATTCTCATCTCCCGCGGTCAGCAGCACCCTTTCCAAGCCGATGCTTTTGCAATATGACAGCATCTCATGCAGCATCCGCCTGGCATAACCCTTCTTTCTTTCCGATGGACAAACACAATACCCGATATGACCGCCCCAGGTTGCCACAGGTTCATCCGGGCGATGCTGCACGCCGATCATACCGACAATTTTGGAGTCTGCTGTGCGCACATAAAGAAACTGGGTATAGTTTTCTTCATGCTCAGCAATATACCGGAACCATTCCTCCGGATCTTTGCTGTACCGGAGACCTCGTGCGCCGTGCAGCCAGTCCAGGCAGTCAGCAAACTCTTCCTTGTAAGCCTTGATCTGTTCCGTGTATGCTGCTGTCGGCTTTACCAACACCGTTGCTGTTTTTCCATCAATTTCTGCGTAAACATCCTGATATACTTCATCCTGAAGAGCCTGTTTCGGCATCCAGAAGTTATACAGCTTTTTTAGTGCTACACTCTCTCCGAGGATCTTCCGCGTCTGTTCATAGGCATAATGGTTGGCATCCACTTCGTGTGGCTGACCCAGATACAGCTCAGCAAAACGTTCTTCCCCGCCTTCCAGTTCGCATTCCGCGTAATCTCCGTTCACCAGTTTGTAGCAGATCCCGTTATACTGGATCACATACTGAAGGCTTCGCCGGATCAGTTCCGGAAACTGTTGCGGCTTCAGGTACTGCACCGCATGCCGCAGCTCATGGAAAAGATAGAATGCTTTTTCAAAAACCGGAGCTGCCTCCAGCATTTTTGCGTTGATATATATCGTTCGGGTTCCGTCATCAAACGTGCCGTTCGCATTCTCATACCCTTCCGGCATATCAAAGCACAGGCTCAGTTCCAGCCCGTTTTCTTTGCAATATGTGTCAAAATAACTTTTATAATCAAACATGACCTGTTCCTAATCAATATGCTTCTGTTTATCATTAAACTAATAATTCTGAATTACTTATAGTACAGGCACAGCATCGTAATATCGTCAAATTGCGGAGCCTCACTGACAAAGCGATCCAGGTCTTCTTTGACTGTCTCACAGACTTCCCTGCAGCCTTCCATATCTGTACTGAAAGTTCTCGATAGTGTTTGGAGCAGTCTGTCATTACCGAAAAGCTGGTTGCCCGCGTCCGTTGCCTCGGTCACACCGTCTGTATACAGGAACAGGATATCCCCGTGTTCCAGCTGCAGTGTCTGCTCCCGGTATTTGATGTTTTCCATGGCAGCCAGCGTCAGGTTAGCCTTCTGTTCAATAAAGGCCGCCTTTCCGTTCCGGATCAGTACCGGCGGATTATGTCCGGCGTTCACAAAACGGACCAGGCCGGTATCCGTCTCCAGGAAGCCCATCCATGCCGTAATAAACATCTCAGCTTCATTGCCTTCGCACAGCTTGTTATTGGCATTGATGAACACTTCTGTCGGGTGATCCCCTCGTTCGGCGTAATCCCGTATTACGGTTTTGCCGGTCATCATGAACATGGCTGCCGGTATACCCTTACCGGAAACATCCGCCACAAGGAAAGCCAGCTTCCTTTCGTCCAGCAGATAGAAATCATAGAAATCGCCGCCCACCTCTTTAGCTGTGTTCATCGTAGCATACAGACTGAAGTCTGTTCTGTCTGGATAAGGCGGGAATACAGAGGGAAGCGCTGACTGCTGGATATTCTTGGCAAAGGCCAGTTCCTCGTCAATCCGGGCTGCCGCCGCGGCAATATACTGTTTCAGGGTGCTGACTGTGGCATTGATGTCGTCTGACAGGGAGGAAAATTCTGTATTTGAACGTACGTCCACAGTCTCTTCCAGATCGCCCTGGGTGATCTTGGAAAGGGAGCTGTTCACCCGGTTAATATTATTAACAACCAGTTTCCGGACCAGCATGAAAATGACGACAAACAGCGTCACGAAAACAAGTATTTCCAGGATGGCTGTCAACTGGACTGATGTGTTCCTCTGCAGCAGGATCTCATTTTCCGGCATCGTTGCTACAAGATAATATCCTTCTGTAAACACATACATGCAGGAGCAGTGTTCTCCGTATACATCCGTACGGAAAACCGTCTCCTCCGGCATGGTATCCCTGTCAATCCAGATCCCGGTTACAAACAGGTTCTGTCCTTCATTGTGATTCCGGTCACTGACAATATTCCAGTTTTCATCAACGATGATAATGCAGCCTTCCTGCCCCACATGACGGTTACGGGCCACTTTGATTACGAGATGATCTATATCCCGCTGAAAACGTTCAGCGTCGTAGGCCACCTGTACAAAGCCGCCTTGCTTCAGTTTTACCGCAGCGTATTTCCGCAGCAGTGAAGGATCATAGGTTGTTGGCTGATAACTCTGGACATGCTCCGTTTCCGTACTGTCCAGCAGGCAGAGAAACTCAGCGGACTGTTCCCCGCTCCGCATATCATAGTTCAGGAATGCGGCATGTGTGGTTCCTGTAATAATCCCGTCCTGATTGATGATGTTAATCTCCGCAACATTATGCCAGTTCATGAGCGAAGAAAGTCCCACTTCATTCACCGGTGCCCCGTTGTCAATTTCATGGGCAATGGCTCTTGTCAGTGCCAGCAGATTCGCGTCAGAAGCGTCAACAACATCCTGCCGCACATCCTTGATATTCAGCCGAAGCAGATTGGCCGCGCTGTGCTGGGACAAGCCTGTCTGCAGTGTCCAGGAAAAGATCATGGACATAGCAAACGCCAGGACAACAATCAGAAGCAGCCAGCGCAGGAAGGTGTTTGAGATGGTTCTTTTTCTCATGTGCTTTTCCTTCTCTTTCCTGATCTTTCCCGTATCAGCTCACTGGGATTTATACCGGGAACAGTTCCTTTTTTCCGGTTTATTATCCCACTCTGATATCCGGATTGTTCTTTTCTCTCTTGCTGTAGATTTGTTCCAGTTCCGCGATCACTTCATCCTTCGGCCGTACAAGACCCTTGAAGTGGCTCACCAGCAGTTTTGATGCTTTCAGTTCCTTCAGTACCTCTATTTCGTCCTTCAGCAGCTGGGCATTATAAGCATAGTGCCCGTCCTTCGCTTTACAATACAGGGCATCCCCTACAAACGCGTATTCATTCCCGATTTCCAGCCCCAGGCATCCTTTCGTATGACTGGATGGGATCTGGAAAATCCGCAGGTCTCCGATGGTCAATTCACCGTTCACAACAGTTCCCCAGCCTGTGTGCCGGAAGGTTGCCCCGGACACATACAGTTCTCCAACCCGGATCTTGTCCAGGCTTCCGGTATGATCCTGATGGAAGTGGGACAGCACCACATTGTACTGCCCGTCCAGTCCGGCTAGGCTTCTTTCATCATTTCCCACGTCATACAGCCATTCAGTATCACCACACCGGATAATTCCGATATCCGCGGACAGCGGCTCCTCCGTCGCCTCTATGTAGCTGATCCGTTCATTAATGATTTTTCTGTCCATACACCAATCCTTTTTATCAATGGATTCCTTCACTATCGTCTGTCAATCCAGAACTTCAATCGAAGGAACAAACCATATCATACACAAAAATAATTCTGAATTATGAATTCTGAATTATGAATTTGCTTTCGTATTCTTCCCTCGTCATAATGCACGATTCAATCGTTTTTATGCAGCCATCCCAGGGCCTGGTAAGCTCATAGGTATAATCATAACGGAATCCAAAGGATTTTGCCACTTTTTTTGACTTATCATTATCAAGAAAATACCCGTACCGGAAATCTTCCGCACCCAGCTCCTCAAAAGCCAGCTTCAGGAGCAGTGCAACAATCTCTTTGCCGTATCCTTTCCCCTGGAATGCAGTGCCGATGCAGATTCCGCTTTCCTCATAGTGTCCCGGAGCAGTCTCCTTGATCGCGCACAGTCCAACAGCCTCGTCCGTATCCTTCAGTGCCACAAAGTACGCGTAGTGATCCTTCTGGAACTCCATGCTCCTGCGGCATCTTTCGATAGCATCTTCTTCCGTCAGTGTAGGCTGATACAGCATCCACTTGTAAACCGCTTCATCCCCCCACACATGCTTCAGCATGGACTGATAATCTTCTTTTCTGGCCTTCCTCAGCCGTATATTCTTCCCTTCCAGCACCTCAAACATAAGTGTAGTTTCCTTCTGTTTTCTTATTCGTTCATCAATTTAGAAACACTAATATTATTCAGTTTTCATTGTTCATTGGCGAATGCATAGCATTTCACTGTGCATTTGCTTTAAACTGCAGCTGATACAGTTCAAAGTACGTTCCCTTTTTCGCCATCAGCTCTTCATGGGTTCCCTGTTCCGTAATCCGCCCATCGCTTACCACGGCGATCTCATCCGCGTTCTTGATCGTACTCAGCCTGTGAGCCACCACCAGCGTAGTCCTGCCTTTGCATAGTTCATCCAGTGCCTGTTGAATCAGGATCTCTGTGGTGTTGTCGAGCGCACTGGTCGCCTCATCCAGGATCAGGATTGGCGGGTTCTTCAGGAATACCCGGGCAATAGACAGGCGCTGCTTCTGACCGCCGGACAGGCGGACGCCCCGTTCGCCGATGTTCGTATCATAGCCGTTGGGCAGGGTCATGATATAATCATGGATATTAGCCCGCTTCGCTGCCTGGATAATCTCCTCATCCGTCGCATCCAGCTTACCGTAGCGGATATTCTCCTTCATACTGTCGTTGAACAGGTAGATGTCCTGCTGCACGATACCGATATTCCGCCGCACACTTTCCAGCGTCAGGCTGTTGATCTCCTTCCCGTCCAGCAGGATTTCACCGCTCATCACATCATAGAAATGCGGGATCAAATGACAGATCGTGGTTTTTCCGCCGCCGGAGGGACCCACCAGGGCGAAGGTCTTACCCTTCTCAATGTTCAGGTTCACATGCCGCAGCACGTTCTTATCTTCGTCATAGGCGTAGCTGACGTCCCTGAACTCAATATGGCCTTCCAGCTGTCCCGCGTCCTGTGCGTCCGGACGATCCGTTTCCGGCTGCGCATCCATAATCTCACAGAAGCGTTCAAAACCTGTCACGCCGTTCTCAAACTGTTCCATGAAGTTGATCAGTGTCATAACCGGGCCGATAAACATATTCACGGAAACAATGAAGGCAGAGTAATCACCGAACTGGATCCGGCCATTGTACAGGAACAGGCCGCCGGCAATCAGCACCACAACATTGAACACGTCCGTCACAAAAGTATTCCCGCTGTGGAATCTTCCCATTGCGCTGTAAGCGCCCTGCCGGGCTTTCTGGAACTTCCCGTTCCCGATCTCGAACTTTTCCTTTTCTTTCTCCGCGTTGGTGAATGCCTTCGTCACCCGGATGCCGGAAATAGAGCTTTCCATGCTGGCATTGATTTCCGCCACCGCCGACCGGGTATCACGGAACGCCTGGCGCATCTTCTTGCGCAGGCTCATGGAGATAACAACCAGGAACGGTACGCAGGCAAAGATAATCAGCGTCAGCCAGATATCAATTGTGCTCAGGTAGACGAATGAAATCACAATGCTCAGCACGGAGATGATGATGTTCTCCGGTCCGTGATGAGCCAGCTCGCTGACTTCAAACAGATCGTTCGTCATCCGGCTCATGATTTTGCCGGTTTCATGCGTGTCATAAAAGCTGTAGGGCAGCGTCTCCAGATGGGCAAACATATCCGTACGCATTCGTGCCTGCATGTATACGCCCATCATATGCCCTTCATACTGGATAAAGTAATTGAGCAGCATCTTGATGAAGTAAAGTGCAAGCAGCGTAATGCCGAAGATCACGATCATCCGGTAGTTTCGGTCCGGAATCAGCGTATTCAGCATCGTACGGGTAATAATCGGATAGACAACACCAATCACTGCCACCAGCAGTGCGGCTGTCATATCCATGGCAAACAGCTTTTTATGAGGTTTGTAATAAGCGATGAACCGTTTCAGCAGCCCCGCGGTTTGCTTCCTGCTCCGCTTCGTGCCTTCTTCCATGGTATATATACCTTTCTTTTATATGCACTGATATGAGTTGCTTAAGTACAGAATCAGGTTAAAACAATCATATTTTTAAATCTTAAGTTTTAAGTATTCATTATTCATTTCTGATCAGGTTTTTGCGCCAGCAAAAATTTGATCAGATAACTGCCTCCTGCGTTCCCCGCCGCAGCCAGCGGAATAACCCACCAGGCGATTCCCTGTGCAATCGCGGCGTAGCCTGCCAGGGCAATGGAGTGGGCATAGGAGGAAAGGATGAACAGCGCCACGCCGTATACCACAAAGGGCAGCCGGCTGATATCCTTATTCTTCGGCTGGGTGGTAGCCAGGTACATGCACATACCACACATCACAGATTGCCAGATCACCTTCAGGGGATCCTGGTATCCTGCTGCGATCTTCTGCGCGGCTTCCCGGATTTCCGGCAGGCACAGCGAAGCCAGAATGCCGCAGACGCCTGCGCCGATCACGTTCATCACCAGCATGATCAGTTTCTGCAGGGGATCGTAATCGTTCCGCGCTACCCGTCCGGTAAACAGTTCCGCGTCAAAGTTGACCACAAACCAGAGTCCGGCGCTGAAGAGCACTGCTCCAGGAATGCCTCCGCCCACCTTAAGGTTAACAATACAGCCCATACAGATCAGGACGCCCGCTGCCGCGGACCGGTTCAGTGTAGTCTTCATCGCTCGCATCCCCCGTCATTATTCAGATTATTGCCCTCATCGTAACCGGAAAACCGGTCAATGTCAAACATCTTCTGCCTTTATTTTCATATTATCTGCAAGTTTTTGACAAAAACTTGACTTGCCTCGTGATTATGGTATATTCATACATGGTTTGTGTGTGATGTACGTTTTAAGCGACGCCGCAAATAGTGCCTGAAAGGGTATTATTTGTGGCGTTTTCGTTTATAATGAACACAAGCCGGAAGGAGAAGAAGAATATGGATTACAGTACAAAGATTTCCGAACGGATGTGGAACCTTCCCGACAAGGGAGAACTGGAATCGGAACGGGAGCAGACCTTCATTGACGATATTGTGCAGAAGACACATATTGAACGTGAACTGCTCAGCCATCTGGATGGCATTCAGACCGTATTTGACGGCGGGGCTGGCTGCGGCCGTTTCTCGATTTTGCTGGCCCGTCAGGGGCTGCAGGTCACCCACTTCGACATCTCTCAGGCCATGATCAACAAAGCCCGGGAGCTGGCGGAAAAGGCCGGTGTCCTCGACCGCATCACCTTCGTCAAGGGAGCCCTTGAAGATCTTTCTGCCTATGCAGACCGGAGCTTTGACCTGGTCATGTCCTTTGACGCGCCCATTTCCTATACATGGCCCAATCAGGAGCAGACGATCCGGGAGCTGGTACGTATCGCGAAAAAACGGATCATGTTCAGCGTTTCAAGCCGCCTAGGCGCCCTGCCTTATCTGGCCAATCCCCTCCAGAAGAATCAGTTCATTCTGGATAAAAACAGTCCCGACAGCTGGGTCCAGTGGTGCCTGAACAGCCGCCAGCAGATGATTGACGACTTTGCTTTCCGGGAAGAGAACCTGCTGAAGACGCTGGAAACCGGCCTGCTGTGCGATGTAGCGGAAACCAAAGCCGCTTACGACCGGGGTGAAACGCCCTGGTGCATCACTTATCACTTTATGCCGGATGAGCTGAAGCAAATCCTGGAACGCTGCGGCGTGAAGGATGTTGTCCTGGCAGGACCCGGTGCCTTCGCCCGGACAATTCCCAATGAAATCCTGGTGAAGATCATGAATGATCCCGAACAGAAGAAATGTTTCCTGGATTTTTGCCATCTCTATGACAGCAATCCTTACGTCTGCGGTATGGGTAAAGACAACCTTTTTGCCCGCGGGGAAATCAGATGACCCCGGTCTTCTGTCCATTCGTTCAATAATATGGTAAAATCCAGATACAGGCTGCCGCTTCCCCGAAGCCGCTATAACCGCCTGTATTCAAAGGAGATTCTATGGAATATCGTATCCTGATCGTGGAGGATGAGCAGGGCATTGCCCGTGCTGTCTGCTCCGCCATGACCCGCTGGGGCCTGATGGCCGAAGCCGTCACGGATTTCCGCCATGTCATGGAAGACTTCGAACGTGTCCAGCCCCATCTGGTGCTGCTGGATATCTCCCTGCCCTTCATGAACGGCTATCACTGGTGCACGGAGATCCGCAAGGTTTCCGCAGTGCCGGTGATCTTCGTTTCCTCAGCATCCGATAATATGAATATCATTATGGCCATGAACATGGGCGCGGATGATTTCATCGCTAAGCCCTTTGATCCGGATGTCCTCGTTGCCAAAGTGCAGGCCCTGCTCCGCCGCTCCTATGATTTTGCCGGTTCTGCTCCCGTGCTGGAGCATCGGGGTATCGTGCTGAACACCGGGGACAATAGCTTTACCTGCAACGGGCAGAAGCTGGATCTGTCCCGGAACGAATATCGGATCCTGCTCACCCTCATGCAGAACAAGGGAAAAATCGTAAGCCGTGAAAAGCTCATGGAGGCCCTCTGGCAAACGGATTCCTTCGTGGACGAAAACACCCTCACGGTCAATGTAGGCCGTCTGCGCAAAAAGTTGGAAGCTGCCGGCGTAAGCGATTTCATCACAACCAAATTTGGTGAAGGTTATCTGGTGGAACAAGAATGATTAAGCTGTTTGGACGTTATCTGAGGAGCAAAGCCGGTACGATCCTGCTTTTCTTCATTTTTGCGGCCATTTTGGCCTTTTCTTTCTCCCTGTTTCACCTGCCGGTAGAGGCTGTACTCTATCCTGCCGCACTATGTGTGGTTCTTGGCCTCGCAGCGCTGGTGATCGGTTTCGTCCATACCCTGCGGATGCATAAGCTGATCTCTGCCATCCGTGAAATGGATTCATCTCTTCCGGAAGTCCGGAATGTGGAAGCCGCGGACTACAGGGAGATCGTTCGCCTGCTGCGGGAGCAGAACCGGGAAACCCAGACCCGTTCCGAAACCGAAATGAAAGCTATGATGGACTATTACACCCTCTGGGCCCATCAGATCAAAACCCCTATTGCTTCCATGCGCCTGCGCCTGCAGGAGGAGGATTCAGAACAGTCCCGTATCCTCTTGTCTGATTTAAGCCGCATCGAACGCTATGTCTCTATGGTGCTTACTTATCTGCGCCTGGAAGGCAGCAGCACGGATTATGTCATCCGCAAAACAAACCTGGACAGCATCCTGCGTCCTGTTTTCAAACAGTTTGCCGGGGAGTTTATCACCCGGAAGCTGAAGCTGGATTATACCCCGGCAAATGTCAATGTGCTCACGGATGAGAAGTGGCTCTCCTTTGTGGTGGAGCAGCTGCTTTCCAACGCCCTGAAATATACGCCGAAGGGTTCTGTCTCCGTTTACCTGGAGGCACCCGCGGTTCTGTGCATTCGTGACACCGGCATCGGCATATCACCGGAGGATTTGCCCCGGGTATTTGAGCGCAGTTATACCGGTCTCACCGGTCGCGCGGACAAGCGTGCCAGCGGCCTGGGGCTCAGCCTTTGCAAACAGGTATGTGACAACCTTGGGCACGGCATATCCATCGAATCCGTACCGGATCAGGGTACGACTGTTCGGGTGGACCTGGGCACGCGGAAAATGAATTTTGAGTAAATGTGACAGTTTTGTTAGTTTTGACCTCCGATCTGTAAGCCGATTCGATGGAATGGATCGGCTTTCGCCTTTACAATAGGGACGTAATCGAAATTAAGGAGGAACCCGCTAATGAGTCTGCTTGAAGTCAAAAGTCTGAAAAAAGTATATAAAACACGGTTCGGCGGTCAATCTGTCGAAGCGCTGAAAAATGTTAATTTCTCCGTGGAGGAAGGCGAATACGTCGCTATCATGGGTGAAAGCGGTTCCGGTAAAACCACCCTGCTGAATATCCTGGCTGCGCTGGACCAGGCCACCTCCGGTACCGTGCTGCTGGATGGAAAGGATTTCTCCAGGATTAAGGAGAATGAAGTCGCTTCCTTCCGCCGGGACAATCTTGGCTTTGTTTTTCAGGAATTCAACCTGCTGGACACCTTCACCCTGGAGGATAACATCTACCTGCCCCTGGTGCTGGCCGGCAAAGGCTATCAGGAAATGAAAGCCACCCTGATGCCTATCGCTGTGTCATTGGGAATTGAAAGCCTGCTCAAAAAGTATCCCTATGAAGTATCCGGCGGCCAGAAGCAGCGTGCGGCCGTTGCCCGTGCTCTCATCACCCAGCCCCGGATCATTCTCGCCGACGAACCCACCGGCGCTTTGGATTCCAAGTCTTCCGATGAACTGCTCAGCCTTTTCGCGGATGTCAACCGTATGGGCCAGACCATCCTCATGGTGACCCACTCAGCCCGTGCTGCCAGCCGTTCCGGCCGTGTGCTCTTCATCCGTGACGGTGAAGTGTTCCACCAGTTGTATCGCGGCGAAGAATCTGACGAACTGTTCTATCAGAAGATCGTTGACACGCTGACCCTGCTGGCCCAGGGAGGTGAGCGGGCGTGAAGAAGTTCTTCTATCCCCGCCTGGCCTGGGACGGTCTGCGGAAAAACCGCCAGCTCTCCAGGCCCTACCTGCTGACCTGCATCTGCATGGTCGCCGTGTTCTATATTCTTTCCTTCCTGACCACTCCCATAGCACTTTCTCTCGTACCGGTAGGTACCGCGATCGTTCGCGATATCATGAACCTGGGCCGGTATGTCATCCTGGCCTTCTCCCTGATCTTCCTGTATTACACATATTCGTTCCTGCTTCGCCGCCGTTCCCGTGAATTCGGTCTTTATAACGTACTCGGCATGGGCAAGCGGAACCTGGTCCGTATCATTACCTGGGAGAACGTCATTACCTTTGCCATCGCCATGACATGCGGCCTGTTCCTGGGCATTCTCCTGTCCAAGCTGGCGGAGCTGGGACTGGTCAATCTGCTGGGAGGCACCATTGACTTCGTTTTCCGCGTTGATGCAACCGCAATCTGGCAAACCGTTCTGTACTACGCTCTCATCTTTGGCCTGCTCATGCTCTCCGCGGTCATCCGTACTGCCCGTGCCAATGCTGTTTCCCTGATGAAGACCGAGAATGCAGGTGAAAAGCCCCCGAAGGGCAACTGGCTGTTCGCGATCCTGGGAGTCCTCATTCTCGGCGGCGCTTACTATATCGCCCTCACCGTCCAAAACCCGGTTACCGCGATCCTGTTGTTCTTCATTGCTGTGCTGATGGTCATCCTGGCCACCTATTTGCTGCTTGTCACCGGCAGTGTAAAGCTGTGCCGCGTCCTGCAGGTAAATAAAGGCTACTATTACAAGGCGAAGCATTTTGTCTCGGTTTCTTCCATGGCCTTTCGTATGAAACGAAACGGTGCCGGTCTGGCCTCCATCTGCATCATCGCTACGATGATCCTGGTCATGATTTCCACCACCACCTGTATGTGGTTTGGCGCAGAAGATTCACTCAGAAAAACCTATCCCCGTGAGATCAACTTTACCGCCAACCTGAACGATCCCCAAAAGCTGACGGACGATACGCCGGACAAGGCCGCTTCCATGATTCTGAACGAGCTTCAGAAAAATGGTATTACCCCGAAGAATATCCAGGAGCAGCGGCTGATCGACCTGAGCGGTGTCCGGAAAGACGGTTTTATCCAGTGCGATTATGAAACCGCAAGCATGGGAGCTGATTTCAATTCCCTGCTGGAGATCTACATGGTGCCTTCCGATTCCATTGAAACATCGGACAACAGTCTCCTGGATCTGGCCGCAGATGAGGTCGTGGTAATCACCGACGGCATGGATTATCCCGATGATACCCTGACCCTGGCCATGGGTGAAAAGACCCGCAGCTGGAAAATCCGGCATTATGAACGGAAGGATACCAACGGGGACACTTCCCAAATGGGTTTTCCGACCATGACCGTCGCCGTATCCGACCTGGCCACTGCTGTCAAGGGTCTTGAAGACGCTGACGATGAAGGCCGCCTGAAGTACCAGTCTCAGTGGTGCTATGGCTTTGACACCGGCCTGTCTGATGCGGAGAATACGGACTTGCATATAACCCTGAGCCACAACGTCAGGCCAAACCTCAATGAACTCTTCACGGAAGATGCCACCAGATGGATATCTATAGATACCCGTGCTGAAGGTTCCGCCGATTTCTATGGCACATATGGCAGTCTTTTCTTCATTGGCATCCTTCTGAGCATCGTATTCGTCTTCGCTGCTGTGCTGATTATCTACTACAAGCAGATCTCTGAAGGATACGAGGATGCCAAGCGCTTCGATATCATGCAGAAAGTTGGTATGACGAAGAAGGAAATCCGTTCCAGCATCAGCTCCCAGCTGCTGACGGTCTTCGCCCTTCCGCTGGCTTTCGCCGGTCTGCACCTGATCTTTGCCTTCCCGATGATCCGGAAGATGCTTGCGCTCCTGCATCTGACCAATGTCACACTCTTCATGAGCACCACCATTATCAGCTTCGTAGTCTTTGCCCTCTTCTACGGCATCGTCTACGTCCTGACTTCCGGTATCTATTACCGCATTGTCAGCGGCAGCAGTCAGAACGACTGATACGTCTGTGAATTCATAACACAATTCAAAAACCGCTTCATCCGGAAGCGGTTTTTTCACCATTTTAAGTCTTATGTTTTCATTTTCTCCCATGTGTTATAATACAGATATATCCCATCCTCATTTCTTCGTCTATACTGCAGTTCAGGGAGGTCTTGCTTCATGATACGCAAGCTGCTTTCTCTTCTCCTCTGCGTTGCGTTCCTCTTCAGTATTGCTTTTGCTGAGGAATCATCCGTCTCAGCCGCGCCCGGCGCTTACACTGATGTCGCGATTCTCTCCACAACGGATATGCACGGCAAGTGCTGGAATACCAATATTCTCACCGGTGCTGCCGAAAGCAACAATATGCTCCGTGTCTCCACCGCCGTAAAGCAAATCCGGGAGCAGTACGGACCGGAAAACGTCCTGCTGATCGACAACGGCGACCTTTTCCAGGGTACTCCTGTCTCCCAGGTTCAGCTGCTCATGCGCGCCTCCGGAGAATCCACAGACCAGCCTGCCATGGCCGTATGCCTGAAGGAAATCGGCTATGACGCTTTTGTTCTGGGCAACCATGAATTCAACTATGCCTGGGATATCATGAGCGACACCTACCGCTGGCTGGAAGAGAACGGAGTCCCCGTCCTAGCGGCGAACGCCTGTTATGACGGAAGTAATCCCGCCCATGAAGCCGGTGAAAACGTCTTTACGCCCTACGTTATCAAAACAATTATGGTAAACGGACATGAGCACAAAATCGGCATTCTTGGCTTTGAAAACGTAGATATCACCCGATGGGATCTGCCCGTCAACTATCCCGGCATTCGTTTTGTCCATCCAGGAAATGACGAGTTCTCCAACGCCCGGGAAGTGGAGCTTTACCTTCCCCGCATGAAGGAAGAAGGCTGTGAGTTCATCATCGTCTCCTATCACGGCGGTATCGGGGATACGGATATCAGCCTTTTCTTCGGTGCCAATACTGAAAGTCAGGGAATGCGGATGATCGTGGAAACAGAAGGCATTGATTTCCTGATTGCCGGTCATGACCACTCCACCGGTTATTCCAACACCTTCATCCCCAATGCCGCCGGGAAAGAAATACCTGTAGTCAACGGCGGCGGCCAGGATCTGACAAAGACCGTTTTCCGCTTTTCCGAGGATGAAAACGGCGTCCTGCAGTGGCAGATGCTCTCTTCCGAAAACCTGCAGCTTCATTCCTTCGGATCAGATCCGGTTCTGGAGGATATCGTCCGGCCTTACGCGGAGATTGCCGAAGCCGATGTGGAGGCCCCCGTCGGCATTGCGGGCGGCTACTGGGACAAAAGCAGCGAATTCTACACAAAGCAAACGGATTCCATGGATCTGGTCAGCGCCGCCATGATGGATGGTGGCACTGAAGCCATGCGTCTGAAATATGGCGAATCGGGGCTGGCATCCCTGAAAGCCGCCACCGGGCTGGATCACCTGGATGTGGATATGGCCATGACTTCAGTCACCAGCACCGGTTTTACCATCTGGCCCGGGAACATCAGCATGAAGGATATCTACCGTCTGTACCGTTATGCCAACAACCTGTTGGTCCTGCCCATGTATGGCCGGGATATCCTGTCTATCATGGAGGAGAACGCTAAGAACCGCCTGACCGTGCGGGTCATGAACGGGAATGCGTACTTCCATACTTTAGGAGATCAGTTTACCAATACTCTTTTTGGCGGACTCAATTTTGTGATTGATATGTCAAAGCCGGAAGGCCATCGCATCGGCATTAAGGATTTCGCCAATGGCAGAACCTTTGATCTGGATGCCCTGTATCTTGTTGCCGTGAATAACTATCTCCTGGGCAACGAGCGATGCGGCCTTCGCGCTTTCAGTGCGGATGATGCTCTCTGGTCCCAGCTGGAGGACGGCGGCAGCATGACGATCCAGGACTCCATTGCGGCCTACATCCGCAAGGAAACAGAAGAAAAAGGCGCCCTGACGCCGGACGCCTTTACCTGGTACTGGAAGATCGTCTATTCCGCGGATCCCGCCGCGCTCCCCGCCTACGAAGGAACAAAGGTTGCTTCTCTGGCGCAGAAGCCCGAGGACGGCCATACTTATGTCCTGTACAACGAATCCCAGGGCTGTGCGCTCACTGCCCGTGAATCCAACGGTGGCCTGGATGATACAAAGATCAATGCCTATGGAGAGTTCCTCGTGGATACCCTGCCGGAAAACGCGTTGCTGCTTACCGCTCATATAGACGCGGAAGGCCGTATCTCACTCTCCGATGCGGAAGGCCGGTATCTTTCCTGCGCTTCCGGCGGCGGACTGAAGCTGACCGAAGGGCCGGCGGAAGATGACCTGAGCCTATGGCGGCTGGAAGAAGCCTATGGCGGCTGGATCATCGTCAACGTCGGTGCCCGTAACACCCAGGCGCTGGAGTTCTATTCCGACCGCTTCACCACCTACGTCCAGGGCACTTCAGGACTGTATATTTTCAATTTCTACGAACCCGTCAGTTGAGCAGTTTCTTAGCGATATCGCAAGCCCGGCTGTAATACAGGTTAAATTCCGCCTCACGCGGCACAGTCGGATCAGTTAAATATCTTTTCAGGATAATAACCATTTCGTCCATCAGCACCATCTGAATATCCCGGTCAAAGGTACTCCTGTCCGGCTTTACATGCAGGTTTTCATAGATTGTATCCATGAAAACCTGCTTTTGTCTGTCCGTCATACGGTAAGTGTATTCGTCGCTTTCTCCGGCGTGCGCCATAAACCGGGCAATATCTATCGCATAAGGCAGAAAACCGCCAAATTCCCAGTCAATGATATAGACCCGATCTCCATTGTATATGCAGTTGATTGGCAGGAAATCGCCGTTCTCCATGGTCAAAGGCATATTCTTTAGTCTGGCCAGGTATACAGCGTATGCCTCCTTCAGCAGCGGTTCATTCTGCAGGAATTCTGCTCTCTCTTTCCGACGGACAAGCAGCTTATCTGCCTCTGTACGGTCATACTCCTTGTTCAATGAGAACGCATTCATAATCTCCGCAACAGATCTTCCCACCGCTGCTGCCGTCTCATCCGTAACTTCCTTCAGGTCATCTCCCGGAATAAACTCTGACAACATGAATCCTTCGGAAAAACCAATCACCCGTGGAACAGGAGTCCCTTCCGGAAACGTCTGATAAATCTCTTTCTCACATTCATAAGCTTCCGGGGCTTCATCATACAGTTTCAGAATCGCTGCCCCGCCTGGATACACAATCTTAAAAACGTCATACCGCTTATGGACATCCGCGAAATCATCGCAGAAACGATATGCCTCAAATTCGCTGATCCCCGCCAGCTTCTCCAGCACCGGCTTCAGCGCTCCCACATCTTCCATTTTTTCAAGATAAATACCCATTCATTATTCCTCTCTGTTCATAAACCCATACAATTCATCACGCCCAAAGGGCACATATTAGGAAAGATTCCACCTTTCCTTGTGAAATGTCATCCTGGGGTTCGAAACGCCCGGATAAAGAGCCAGTGGCTCTTTATCAGTGTAGAACGGGGCAAACCACCTGCAACCGCCAGTGGCGGATGCTTTGCAGGCGGTGAGGTCAACTGAAACGAGCGATCTGTCCGGGAGACAGTCGCGACGATTGAAGTTGCGGGTATCAGCCCCGTGGCAGCGTAGCGGAGGGGTACGAAGGGAGCACAGCTGAAGGATCTGGTTTTAAGTCATTGAGCAGTTGTCCAAATCTATTCTATAATTTGGGTAACGACTGCCATGCTACAGCCGTCCATTTCTGCGAGTCTATGACGATGCAGAAATGGAATACGGCGATCGCAAAGTATCAGTTTTCCTTCACTCTTTTTTCTGCAAATACAGCAGAAAAAAGAATCATAATCGCCCCTACGATTCCCGCAGCGCTCAGCGGCTCCCTGAGCACCAGTGCAGACAGCAGCAGGGCAGTCACCGGATCAATATAGCTTAGCATAGCGATGGACTGTGCTTTCAGTCCGTCCATACTTCCAAAGTACAGTACATAAGCAAATCCCGTGTGTACGATCCCTACGATTACCAGCAGGGCGATCGTCCCGGCGCTGAACTCAGTTTTTCCGAATCCGTCCGTCAGCAGCATATACGGAACCATTACCAAACCGGCGCACAACAGCTGGATTGTGGTCTTCCGGTACGCGTCCACCCCGGTAATCTTCTTGTTCATAATAATCACGGAAGCATAGCACGCCGCCGCACCAAGTCCCAGCAGCACACCCTTCAGGTTTCCTGTTCCGGCTCCCCCGCTTTCGATCACACCGGAAACAAGTACCATACCGATCACCGCTATTACGGCACAAATTGCTTTTCTTTTCGTCAGTCTTTCCCGGAACAGCAGCGGTGAAACCAGCATCACAATCGTGGGTTGCATATAGTAGCACAGCGTAGCCACTGCGACAGTCGTATGATTGTATGCCTCAAACAGCAGCATCCAGTTGATGCCGATCACAGCACCGGAAACTGCCAGCCAGATCATTGCCTGCTGCGGCAGCTTCTCACCGGTGTCTTTCTTCCTGATCCGGGTAAAAACCAACAGGAGCAGTCCGCCGAGGATCCCCCGAATAAAGGCCAGGAATGCCGAAGAGCAGGGAATGTACCGTCTGAAAAGGCCGATCGTTCCAAAAATGAGCATGGACGCAACGATCATGATGACTGATCGGCGATCGTTTGTTTTGTTCTCCATTGTCATCACCCCGCTGCGTCCAGTGTGTTGTTATGTGTTATTTCTGAAGCGATTCAAACCATTTGACGGCGCGTTCTGTCCATCCGGCCATGCACATGCCGGAGCCATCCGCAAAGCCGTGTCCGCCTTCAGGTCCGATTTCCAGTTTGCTGGGAATCTGCAGTGCCTTCAGGGCTCTGTCCAGCATCTTTGAGTTTTCCGGATCCACCAGTTCATCCCCTGCGGTAACGAAAATTGCACAGGGCGGGAATGTTTCCACATGCTCCGGAATCTCAAACTCTTTCTGCATTGCTTCCTCATGGGAACAGCCGAACAGCCACAGATCATCCCCCGGCTCTGCATCTTCTCCATCGTCCTTCATGCTGACCACCGGATAGACCGGGAAGCTGGCCTGAGGCTTAGGCAGGGCAAAAGCCGGATAACCCATCTTCGTATTCCACAGGCAGATCAGGTATCCGCCCGCTGAAAATCCGCAGGTAATATACCGGTCCGCCTGCACATGGAAGTGTTCTTTCTTTTCCCGGATCAGCTTCAATGCCCGGGCGAAGTCCTCCATGTTCTTTGTCAGCAGCCCGTCTTCGGTATCTTCTCCCACCTGGTAGGTCAGGATAAAGGCGTGATAGCCGTAGCGGTTGAATTGCTCCGCGATCGGCCAGCCCTCTGTCAGGTTCCATACGTTCACAAATCCGCCGCCGGGCACAACCAGCATGAACGGCCGGTTATCCGCTTCCGGATCGGCAGACGGGAACCATACCAGGCTGACGCCTTTCCGGGCTTCATTCTCAGCACATTCTTCCTCGCTGTACAGTGGATAATACCAGTCTCCGGAATCCGCGGCTTCATACAGGCGCCGGATGCCGTTATTGATTTCGCCGGAGAAGAAGTGTTCTTCCTTCAGCTGGCTCAGCGTCATATTCCACAGTTCTTCTTCCTTCAGGTTCCTTCTCCGGATCGCATCCTGTGCGATCGGACGGATTTTCGGATTGCTCAGCAGATCACCAAGCGTGTTGAATTCATACGACATAACTTTTCCCTCCTAACCAGACAAGGGGACGGTTCTTTTGTCCTGTTGTTCTTATTTTGCGCTGATCAGTGTGTTGTCCAGTGCCTGCAGGTCTTCGTCCGTTGTGGACCAGCCTGTTGCAAAACGGACTACAGTATGTTCTTCGTCCAGCTTTTCCCAGAAGCTGTAGGCCACCTTCTGTCCGATCTCTTCCATCCATTTGTTCTCCAGGATCACAAACTGCTGGTTGGTCGGAGACTGAATGAAGAACGGTATATCGTGTTTCCTGAAGATCTCCTTCATCTTTTCAGCCATCTCAATAGCGTGTCGGCCGATCCTGAAGTAAAGATCATCCGTAAACAGTGCGTCAAACTGAACGCCGAGCAGCCGGCCTTTTGCAACCAGCGCTCCCCGCTTCTTCACGGAAGTCAGGAAGTGCTTCGGCATATTCCCCTTGGTAAATACAACCGCTTCACCGCACAGTGCGCCCACTTTAGTACCGCCAATATAAAACACGTCGCACAGTCTGGCAATGTCAGAAAGGGTCAGATCGGTATCATGGCTCATCAGGCCGTATGCCAGTCTTGCCCCGTCCAGGTAAAGCGACATCTTATATTCCCGGCAGATTGCCGCAATGTTTTCCAGTTCCGCCTTCGTGTACAGCGTGCCATACTCTGTCGGATGTGAAATGTATACCATACCCGGGAAAGTCATGTGTTCATGGCTTTCGTCGCCGTAATAAACCGTCAGGTATTCCTTCAGCGTCTCCGCCGCGATCTTTCCGTCCTTCTGCGGGACCTCCAGCACCTCATGTCCGGTATATTCGATGGCGCCTGCTTCATGTACGCTCACATGACCGGTTTTTGCGGCAATCACGCCCTCGTAATCTGCCAGCAGCGTAGAGATAACGACGGCATTGGTCTGTGTACCGCCTGTCAGGAAATATACCTCCGCCTCCGGCATACCGATAGCCTCACGGATTTTCCCCTTGGCGCTTTCACAGTACGGATCTGAGCCGTATCCCGGCAGGGATTCCAGGTTTGTCTCGGTCAGTCTTTTGAGAACCTCCGGATGTGCCCCGGCAATATAGTCGCTTTCAAAGGAGATCATCTTGGTTTCCTCCGTAAATGAAATGGGATTTCACAATAAAACAACGGGGATTATCATTCGGTATATGCGGCATATATTCCTTGTTGCATCATTCAGCATATCAGAACTGAATCGGCAGAAATGACGCAGCCACGGCCAGTATCACAGCGGGCAGCAGATTGGCAACCCGGATCTTTTTGCCCCATACCAGATTCAACCCGACGCAGAATATCAGCACAGACCCTACCAGGGACAGATAGCCCATAGCTGCTTCTGTCATAATCGGCTTAATGGCCGTAGCCAGAAGCGTCAGGCTGCCCTCCCAGAGCAAAACCGGAATGGCGGAAAAAGCACAGCCTTTTCCAAGGGAGCAGGTCATTACCATAACAATAATCAGGTCCAGGATAGACTTGGCTCCCAGTGTGGACCAGTCTCCGGAAATACCATCCTGTATGGATCCCATAATCGCCATCGCACCGATACACACGGTCAGCGATGCCGTCACAAACCCGTTCACAAACTGCTGATCCCTGGCATTGCCTGTCTTTTTCTTCAGCCACTCGCCAAAGCGCTCAAACAGGCTTTCAATATTGAGGATCTCACCGATCAATCCGCCAAGTGCAAGGCATCCCACCACCAGCATAGATCCGCCGCCTGGCAGCAGATTGTGATGGAGCATATAATTCATCGCCCCTGCAATGCCGAGAAAAAGCGTTCCGATACCGCAGGCCATCGTCAGTGTTTCCTGGTGGCGGTCCTTCAGTAATTTTCCGAACAGATGTCCGCAGATTCCGCCAACAACGATGGCAGCTGTGTTAATTATCGCACCGGTCATAGCACTCTCTCCATAATGCAGGATATCGTTGCCTTTGTTTATTCCTGGCGTCTGGTCTGTATTGGAATCACTGTTTGTTGCGTGTTTCCCTCATATACCAGTAAGTATATAGTTTCGTAAAACCACTTTTCCGGTACAGATTCAGCGCCACGTTATTCCCCTGCACTACCTGCAGGTAAGCATACTTCGCGCCGTCTTCCTTCACCCTGGCCAGGATCGCCCTGCACAGCTTCTCTCCCAGGCCTTGTCCCCGCTGCTCAGGATCCACAACCACGTTATGCAGCAGTGCATATCCCTGTTCAGACGCAGTGGACGCGCAGGCAGCAGGTTTCCCGTCCTTCATTACTGTACAGTAGACTGTATCTACTGCCACTTTGTCAACAATCTGACGGAACAATTCCTGTTCTTTTGCTTTTCTGTTTTCAAAATCAAAATAGGCAGGCAGCCATTCCTCCGGCTTCTCCGCGAAAACGCATTCGCTCATATCCGCCGCAAGGTCAGTCTTTTCCAGGTCCAGGATCATTACGTCCGTGGGCGTAACGACCTCATATCCCCGCTTTGCCAGATAATCGGAAAGCTCCGTATCATATTCAGTCAGTTTGAAAAGTGCGGGCAGTCCCTGCTTCGCGTAGCATTTCTCGCAGTATGCCACCTTTTCTTCTATCCCCTTCCGGGATGGGTAAATCACACTGATGGAATTGGCCCTGCCTGTAAATCCCTCTGAAAACCGCAGCAGCCATCCGTCATACTGCATCACATTCAGTGCAACATGTCCGTTGGCCGCAATCTCTTCCAGGAAATATGCCTGTTCTTTCATTTTTTTATCCTAACCTTTACTTGTTTCAGAATTTCATAAAGCCGGTGCATCCGAGATCCGACAGTTTTCGGAAGCCTGCGGATTCATAAAAAGCGATGGTTTCGGGCTTGCTGTCCGTTACCAGTTCAATCTGGCGCACATGGCCGTATTTGGTCATGATTTCCTTCAGCAACGCCGTACCAATGCCCTTGCGTCGGTATTCCGGAAAAACCAGAATATCCTGTACAAATACGATTGTTTCCCCGTCACCGACAACACGTATAATACCCATCAGTTGTTCTCCCTCATAAGCTCCCAGCACCAGCAGGGAGTTTTCATAGCCTTTACGCAAAGCCTCCGGATCATCTGTATAGGCTTTCCACCCTACCGCGGAATACAACCCGATGATCTCCCGCTCATTATAATTCTTATATTCCCTAATCTCCATTACCGTAATTCCTCTTATTTAGCAATATCCCTGTACACATCATTCTTCAGAACAAAGACTGGATATCTGCTAAACTATATTATTTTTCAGTCTTAAGTTTTCAGTTTTAAGTATTCATTTGAGAATACCGATCAAAATCGGTATTCCCGTATCTCTCCGTTCCTGATTCCAAACCTCGCGTATTCGTCGTTCGTCATTTCCCGGAAATAGGATTCCACTACCCGGGCAATACCGTTATGTGCCACCAGGATATAATCACGGCTATCCTTCTTCAGGTCATCCAGCAGGTTATAGATCCGCTGCGCTATCTGAAACATGGACTCCCCGCCCTCATATCGGTTCAGGAACTGCTGCTTCGCTTCATGGAATTCTTCTCCGTTCCGTGGTGTAGACTCATACTTCCCGAAGCGCTGCTCAAACAGCCGTGGTTCTTCCTGCATCGGAATGCCTGTAATTTCGGAGATATGCCTTGCTGTATCCTTTGCCCGGGAAAGTGGAGAATACAGGATCAGATCCGCATGTATTCCTTCCGCCAGGATCTTCTTTCCTGTTTCAATCGCCTGCTGGTGGCCTTTCTCTGTCAACGGACTGTCCGTCGCCCCGCAGATCTTATTCTCCACATTCCACACGGTTTCTCCGTGCCTGACAAAATAGAACATACTATAACCTCAATCCCGCCTGTACACAAGGACAGCAGACCATTTTTATATTCGCATTTGCGAATATTTCATATTGATCGAAAAACAATATTTCACATACCGAAGCGACTTTTTATGTTGCTTCGGCATATTTCATTTTCAATTCAACTTTTCCATTGCCATTTTTATAAGTTCGTTAATGTGTATTTCCACACTGTCCAGGCAGTCTACCGGGCAGTTCCCGGAATTCAGGATCATCGGCAGCTCCGTACATCCCAGCACAACTGCCTCGATGCCCTGCTCATCCCGCATCTTCCGGATAATCTCCTGGAACTCCTTCAGCGTGGATTCCTTCACAATGCCGTTCTCCAGCTCTTCCAGGATCCTTTTGGCAACCAGATCCCGGTCTGCTTTTTCAGGAATCGCAACCTCAATTCCAGCTTCCCGGAGATCAGTTTTCATGTAGTCCTGCTCCATCGTAAAGATGGTACCCAGCAGACCAATCTTCCGGTATCCCCTGCTCAGCGCTTCCCGGCATACAGCCTTGGGAATGCTGACCAGCGCAGCCTTTGTTTTCTCCTGCACTTCACACAGCACAATGTGCATCGTTCCCGCTGTCAGGGAAACGATCTCCGCGCCGCCGGCAATCAGGCTGTTCACCTTCTCTGCCAGATAGTCGGCCAGCAGGTCATACTGCCCGCGCTCTACGTATTCCCACGCACGGCGGAAATTAACACTCTCGATGGCGATATCCGGCATTGCTATGCCGTTCGTCATCTTGTCAATTCTCGTATTCAGTTCTTTATAGTACATGAGGGTGGATTCGGGTCCTGTCCCGCCCACCAGTCCAATCTTCTTCATCTTTTCAATCTCACAGAAAACAGATATACTCTCTGCCTTCGTCTCTTTTATTCTTAAGTTTTAAGTTTTCAGTTTTAAATTTTAAGTTAGTCCTTGAGGTAGTTCCAGTAGTCCTGCCGCAGCGAGTTGAGCAGTTCCTCATGGTCTCCGCCCTCTGCGTACAGCTCGTTCACTTCCTGAATCTCCTTCAGTCGTCGTGCCGGTGCGCAGTTTGGGCAGGCTTCCAGGTGACTGTAGGGTTCCTCATCCAGCTGGGAATAGGAGAACTCTGTGAAGGTAATTCCCTTGCCGTTATAGCAGTGGTCTTCACTGTGATAATAGGATCCGCCGTTCGGATTGTAATACAGCTTCGTATCCGGATCCGGTTCCGGAAGTTGTCTTCCCTGCCAGTCTTCCCAGATAACCACTTTGACTTTGCCGCAGAGGTTTTCTGAATTGACCAGGTTGTAAATCCAGGCCATGTTGATGCCGTCAGGAGTCTTCAGGCGCTGTACACGGATACAGCCGTGGCTGCACTTGGTACCCAGCTTCGGCTCAGTAGACTTATAATTGTTGCTTCCGTCCCGGTTCTCCTGGTGAGGTACTTCATGTACTTCGTCGCCGCCGTTGAAGCGGATTGCATAGGAGCAGATCAGCCGGTCACTGGTCAGCTGGCCGGTCATGTTAATCAGCAGGAATTCACCGGATCGGGTCTCGTTATAAGGCTGGTACTTCGATCCGTTCCACTGCACCAGGCCTGTGGAACACAGGAGCGTGGCGATCATCTTGCCTTCCTGGAAAACATACAGCCGCTGTGCCAGTTTATCCACCACCAGCGCCAGCCGCTTTGTGGGTTCAACCTGTTTCAGGTACTTTGTGGGAATGTATCCGCTCACCAGAATATTCCATGCCTTGGTCTTCGTTGCGGGCTTGGAAAAGAAGGAGCTGGAATAACATTCCACCAGGGACCAACCGTTATCCAGATTTTCAATCACACGGACACCCTGGGACAGGTTCGATACCTCGCCCAGGATTTTGGACTTTTCATCCGGTTCCTGGTACAGGTATGTCTGCATCTTCGTCAGCTGGGAACGGGTCTTCCCCTTGATCTTACCCAGGTCCACAATGGTAATCGGCTCCATGAGCATATCCCATACGGCCTGCTCATTGCTGATATCCATGGGTGTTGTCCAGTAAGAGGAACCGATATCCTTTGTATATTCACTGCCGTAGGAAGGTGTGAAAACACTCGATGCACTGTCGTCGGCAGGTTCTTCCGCCGGTTCGTCTACAGTTTCGGATACCGTGCCTTCATCCAGGTCCAGCCAGACCTCTTCTTCCTCGTATTCCATCTCATCCTCAGCAAAGACAGGAATACAAGTACCCAGCAGCACCAGCACGCTTAGTAAACAAAACAGGGATTTTATCTTCATTCTGAGTAAATAACTCCTTTGAAAAATCTAAGGCATACTGTTAATAACAGTATGCCTTATTGTACCCTTGCCCACTCACTTTTTCAAGTTTTCGTAAGCGCGCAGGAAAGTGTGACAGCAGGGACGGTACGTTTTGTACCATTTCCTGTTTTTTGTTCAGACAATGAATTCAGAAATGTGACAAAAGGTCCGTCCCTCTGTCACGCTTCGTTTAAAACACTATATCATTTTTAAGTTTTAAGTTATTGAGCAGTTGTCCAAATCTTTGATTTGGGTAACAACTGCCATGCTACAGCCGTCCATTTCTGCGAGCCATAGGCGATGAAGAAATGGAATACGGCGATCGCAAAGTATTCATTGCACTTGACGGTTTTAACCGTCAAGTGCTATAGAGTCCGCCACATAATACGTGTATCCTCTTTCCTCGCAGAACGCCTTGATCTCCTTCACCAGTTCTTCATCCATCGTGTACTCAAGCAAGTAGATTTCCGCACCCTGGGAACCGTAACGATCAACGTAGGACACAAAGTACTCATGGTCTTCCGGTTCCGCCGTGCCAAACGTTCCCTCATCCCACAGGATCGTGGAGAACACGGACTCCTGGTTGATACCGCTGATCACATCATCCCATTTGCCGCCCCGCTCACAGTAAGTGTCCAGGAAGGTATCGCCGCTGTTGATGATCACCTTTTTGCCGGTTGCCTTCAGGCCCTTCATGATCATAGTCAGGCCTTCCAGGATTTCTTCCTTCGGATGGACGTAGTATACGTCGCAGTTGTCCACGAAGAACCCGTCAATGTCCTTCTCCAGAAGGCCGGCCGCAATATCATTCAGCATCAGATCCTGCCAGCGTTTCTGGGAAACGTCCACCCATACTTCCTCTTCCCAGTGCTCATAGGCACCCAGGGACAAGTCCTTATACTCGTCATAGTAATCCCGGAAATCTTCCAGGGAACCAATGTTGATATAGGAGAAGACTTTATGTCCTTTGCTCCGGAAAGCGTCCAGTTCTTCCTTCGGATAGTACTGGGCGTCAATTACCACAATCTCATAGTCCGCAAACTGCTCAATATTCTCTGTGATGCTCAGGAATACGCCGTATGGGTACTTGAACGACGATGCCTGTTCCGCCCCAGCCATTCCGGTGCAGCAGGTCAGTACGATCAGTATAATCGCGCAGAAAACAGAGATGGTCCCTTTGCCTTGGTTTTTCATATTCTATTTTCCTCCATCCGGCCATCTGCCGGTTAATTTCCTTTATTCTACAATAAACGCAAATAATGTTCAACAAATTTGCATAATTTGTTATTAACTTTTTGTAAAGAAAATACACACCGCAGTAGCGGTGTGTATCTGTTTTATGCTTTCTGTTCTTCCGGCAGAACGTCGTCCAGCGTGATCTGCTGTGCATTGCCGGATCCTTCTTTCTGTTCCTTCAGTTTGTCGAATACCAGCTTGCGCGTCTGTTTCAGCACTGTTCTGTATGTTGCGTCACCGTTCTCATCCAGCGTTTCCAGGAACCTGTGTTCACGGGAAGCCAGTTCCGGATGGATTCGGACCAGTGTTGCCATACCGGTGTTGGAGCAAATACCGGCAATACGCTTGTATTCCGCCATCAGGTTGGAGAAATACGCGTCTGCCAGCAGTGAGCATTCTCCGGCACTCATCCGGTTGAAGTGATTCTGGGTCATTTCGTTGATCAGGTCATTGACCACATGCACCTTAGGTTCAATCTGAGAAGCCGCGTCCTCATTCCTCCCTGAGAAGGCCTCCTCTGCATCCTTCAGGATATCCTGTACCAGTTCCTGTAGGATCTTCAGTTCGCCGATGCATGTTTTGGAGAATGCTGTGTTGTTTTCAGACAGCTTTGCCGCAATATCGGCAATCTTGACAGCCTGGTCTCCAAGGCGTTCAAACTCTGTTGATTCTTTGTAATATTGATTCAGCATTACAGAATTCTGTTCATTCTGCAGGTGCGGAAGCAGTTCCACCAGGTAGCGGCTCAGATGGTCCGTCAGCTTATCCAGTTCCCATTCTTCTGCGTTAATAGTGTCGTACCGTTCCTTGGAATAGCTTTCGATCTGCTGCTGCGCCCTGTCCAGGTTAGTCCTGGCAATGCTGAACATGGTCTGCAGCGCCTCGTAGCAGCTGTTCAGTGCCAGTGCCGGCGTATTGAAGAACACCGGCCGCAAGCCTTCGATAATCGCGCTGTATTTGCTCTTTTCCGTCTTTTTCTTCGGTACAATCCTGTCGCTCAGCCGCTCATACAATCCAATTGTCGGGAGCAGGCAAACCGCGCAGACCAGGTTAAAGATCGAGTTGGTGTTTGCGATGATACCGGAGTTCACGGTAGCATCCCACAGGTTGTCCAGCAGTCCTGTCTGGTGAATGATTGCAATCGCTATCAATACCAGTGCGGACTTTCCCAGATTGTACAGAATGTTGACAATACCGACGCGCCTGGATTCCCGGTTAGCGCCGATATAGCAGACAATGGCTGTAGTTACGCAGTCGCCAAGGTAAACGCCGACGATAATGGGATAGATTGCCTTGAAGGTCAGCAGTCCGCTGGCGGAGAATGCCTGCAGAATACCGATGGTTGCCGAGGAACTCTGCAGCATGAAGGCCACACCCGCACCGGTCAGATATCCCAGGAACGGGTTCTCTCCCAGTCCGGCAAACAGGCCTTCCACCATGCCGGACTTCTGCAGCACGTTCACCGCGCTGGTCATGTTCAGCAATCCGGAAAACAGGATACCAAAGCCGATAGCAATATTGCCGATGGAACGGGAATTCCGGAAAACACCGGTCATAATCAGGAGGATACCAATAATAAGAGCAATAGGAGCAAGCGTGGACGGCTGGAAGAACCGCAGGAAGGAAGTATCTCCGGAGGTATTCAGGTCCAGCAGGCGGATAATCTGGCCGGTAACGGTAGTACCGACGTTCGCACCGATAATAATACCCAGGGACTGGTGCAGCGTCAGGATCCCCGCGCCAACCAGACCGGATGTAATGACGATGGTTGCTGTGGAAGACTGGATCAGCGCTGTCACCGCGATACCCAGCACAAAGGCCGTAAGAGGATTGTCCGTCACCTTTTCCATGACGTTTTTCAGTGTTCCGGAGGAGTTTTCCTTCAGTGAATCACCCATCAGGCGCATTCCGTAAAGGAACATCGCCAGACCGCCAAGAAGGGACAGGATATCAAAAAAGTTCATTTCGCTCGTCTCTTTCGCCTGATCGAAAAGTGGTTTGTCGGATATTAACCGAAATCGCTCCTATCATACCAAAATCAAATTCAGTCGTAAAGATAAATACAATTCTTAAGCAACAGAACAGTAAAAAACATAAAAGGCTATGCTGATTCCAGCACCGCCTTTTACAAAATACTTAAGTATAATTCATATGCGGTTATGAACCGCATATTTCATGTCGCGTAAGCGACATTTCACAAAGCCGCTTTGCAGCTTTATTTCACATTGACGAAGTCAATATTTCATTCATGATCATGTTCATGATCTTCATGGTCATGATCGTGATCATGTTCTTCATGCTCGTGTTCTTCTCCGTCGTCAATCACAACTTTACCTTTGCCTTCACCTTCGCTGTATTCCATCAGCAGCTTATATTCACCCGCTTCGATTCCCGGGCCCTTTTCCTTTCCTGCCTCCATTTGTTCGTTCCAGATCGTTTTTCCGTCTTTGGACAGGGTCATGAAGCACGGATTGTCGCTCTCCATGCTTTCCACAATAATCTTGGTTTTCTCAGTAACGATGATATCAATCTCGTGTTCTCCCCCATGGGGCAGTTCATATGTAAACGAGCATTCTGTCACATATTCGTGTTCTTCATCCGTGATGGCCTGCTCTATATCGATCCTGCCGGGAGTATGATCATGGTCATGTTCATGATCATGTTCAGTATAAGCAAAAACAACATACAACAGCGACACAATAATGACCGCTACAACCGCGAAAAGGATAATTCTTTTTTCTTTCATACCTATGGCTCCTTTATGCGCATATTATTATGAATACCATACGCACCAGAGCCCTTCATTACAACAGAACCTGCACAACTGGTTCATTAAACTGCACAATTGGCAAAAAACAAGACAAAGGGCTGATCCCTTTGTCTTGCTCTGCGTTTTCTTCTTCAGATCAGAAGCACTTTTGCTTGCGTTCCTTCCGGCACTGTTCAATACTGCCGCACCGGTAGCACAGCTCATTGTCGCATACTCCGTCATTCCGGAAGCAGGACAGGATATTGTTCACGGTGGTCTCCGCGATGTTGTTCAGCGCTTCCTCCGTCAGGAATGCCTGGTGCGAAGTCACAATCACGTTCGGCATGGAAATCAGCCGGGACAACAGTTCATCGTCCATGATGTGCCCGGACCGGTCCTCAAAGAACACGTCCGCCTCTTCCTCATATACGTCCAGGCATGCCGCGCCGATCTTTCTGGCCTTGATACCTTCCAGCAATGCTTCCGCGTCGATCAGGCCGCCCCGGGATGTGTTGACCAGCACCACACCCTTCTTCATCTTTTCAATGGCCGCCGCGTTGATCATATGCCGGGTTTCATCAGTCAGCGGACAGTGCAGGGAAATGATGTCGCTCTTCTCCAGCAGTTCATCCAGCGATACATACTCAATCCCGCTGTCTTTGGCCGGGAACAGGTCATAGGCAATCACCTTCATGCCGAATCCCCGACAGATATCGATAAAGATCCGTCCGATCTTTCCGGTGCCTACCACGCCCACGGTCTTCCCGTGGAAGTCAAACCCGGTCAGCCCGTTCAGGGAGAAGTTGAATTCCCTGGTCCGGTTATAAGCCTTATGGATCCGGCGTACTGAGGTCAGCAGCAGCGCGATGGCGTGTTCTGCCACAGCATAGGGGGAATAAGCCGGCACATGTACCACATGGGTTTTCCCGAAAGCATGCCGGATATCCACATTGTTATATCCCGCCGACCGAAGGGCGACAATCTTCACACCGTACTCATACAGTTTATCAATCACTTCGGCATTCACTGTGTCATTCACAAAAACACAGACCGCGTCACAGCCCCTGGCCAGGTCCACAGTGTCCTCATTCAGCTTGGTCTCCAGAAACCGGAACTGCATCTCCTGCTGTCCGCCGTAATACTCAAACGAAGGCCTGTCATATGCCTTGGCGTCATAAAAAGCGACCTTGATCATCTTTCTCCTCCTTCTCCCGCATCCCGGGTCAGTTTGTTCCCTGGATATGATTATACCACAATGTGTTTTTCTTCTGTTGATTATCTTTCCACAGGACGGCCTTCCGTATTCTTTCTCAAGCGCTTACTATTCAATGCTTGCATCCGTCTCAGGGCTGTTTTGTTTGTAAAGTATACAAGATAAAATCAGTACGGACGTTTATGATTTTTGTAAAATATGATATACTTGTTGCAGAGACCAGCGGTCTTCGGACGAGGCAAAACATACGGACAGGGGTGTGATGACTCTATGAATATAGCCGTTTGTGATGATCTTCCCGAATACCGGGAGAAACTGAAGGAACTGTTAACCCCCTACATTGCTTCCAACAATCTGGATATTGCGGAATTCAGCCGCGGTGAAGATCTTCTTGCCTCCTGCGAGGAAGGCAAGTCCTGGGATATTGTCTTTCTGGACATTGAGATGGACGGGCTCTCTGGCATTGAAACCGGCAAGCGGCTCCGGAAGCTCCAGCGGGATATGATCGTCATCTTTGTTACCAGCCATGTCAGCTATGTCTCGGACGCGTTCCGCCAGGATGCGTTCCAGTTTCTCCTCAAACCTGTCCAGGAAGAAGATTTCCGGAAGGATTTCGAACGTGCTCTCCGTGTATGGAAAAACCGCCGTCGTCGATATCTGATCAAATGGCGCAACACCAGCAATATGCTGGAATACCGCAGCATCCTCTACCTCGAAGCTTACCACCGTCATGTTTTTGTCCATACCTCAGACGAGGATTACGAGTGTGTGGGCAAGCTCCAGGAAGAATATGCCAAGCTCAGGCCCTTTGGCTTTGCCCAGTGCCACCAGGGATTCATCGTCAACATGAGCCGGGTTGTCAGCATCACCAAATCATCAGTGAAACTGGATAATGGGACGGAAGTTCCGGTCAGTCGGCGGCATTATACCAACCTGATGAGCGATTTCAATCTGTATATGGCGGGGAAACTGATATGAGCTGGATGTTTTATGTTGTTGATCTTATTGGAAACATCATGGAAGAACTGCTGGCGATTTCCTTTATCCGCTCTGTTTCCAGCAACAGGTTGAAATCCCGACATGGTGTGATCATGGTATGTGTGATCTTTACCATCATCCGGATGATACTGTATTTCACGTTCCAGAATTCCCTTGTGACTATAGCTTCCGCAATAATTACAATTGCCGCCATTTCGCTCATGTATGACATGTCCAGAATAAAGCGGATTGTTTTCGTTCCCATCATCTATATTTTAATCATGTTTACTGAAGCAATGGTTGGCGGAATGCTTTCCGTCATAACAGGCATCCCTGTAGAAGAAGGACGCAAGCTCATCCTGTTCTACACAGCCGGGGTCCTGATCTCCAAAATGGTACTAATCTCCATCTTCAAAGTCATCCAGTTCATCGTACCGTCCTTCGGCGAACGGATTTCCGGCTATCTCATGGTTCCCCTGCTCATGCTGCCAGTTGCATCCTTTATGCTGATCTATATTCTGGGTGAATTCAATCTTCTGGAAGGTCCCTCTCCCCGGGCATTGATGGCTTCCTGCGCCATGATCCTGCTGGCCTTTTCCAATGTCGGCCTGTTCTTCCTTCTGGAATACCAGCAAAGGGAGGAAAAGGAAAAGAACCGCATGCAGCTCATGCAGAAGCAGACCGAAGGACAGATTGCCTTTTACCGGGAGCTGGCGGAGCGGCAGAAGATCAGCAACAAAACCATGCATGATCTGAAAAATCAGATGTTCGCCCTGTCCGAGGCCATGAAAACGGACTCGGATAAGACTCGTGAAATCATGGAGAACATCTCCGGTAAAATCTTTGCTGCCTCCCCTATGACCGTTACCGGCATCGATGCAGTGGACTCCCTCATTTTCACAAAGCAACAGCAGATGGATCTTCATGGCATCCGGTATGAACAGTCTGTACACATTTCACCCGGAACCTCCTTTGATCCTCTGGATCTGTGCGTGCTGCTCGGCAATCTGCTGGACAATGCAATTGAGGCCAATGAAAAAGTGGATCCCGACAAACGCTTCGTCTCCCTGACCATAACACAGCAGGAAATGTGGCTCAGCATCACCATCACAAACGCGGCAGTGGAAACCGTCAAGCTTGACGGCAAAACAATTCACACCACCAAAGCTCAGAAGGAACTGCACGGTTTCGGCCTGAGCAGCGTGAACGAAATAGCTGCCAAATACCAGGGTAATTGCACCTTCCGTTCCACCGATCATGACTTCACCGCTTATCTGATTCTTCAGGATGCATGACCGTACCATAATTGCAGATTAAGCGACCACTTTTGCATAAATAATTGAATTAAAAACCTTAAGATGATATCTCTGTTTGCAGGTGATGAAAAATGTTGGCGTCTCAGGCAAAGAGGATATCATCCTTTTGTATCTCCAATGGGATTATCAGTGAACCGGACCGGAAGAAGTATGACTATTGCTATGAGATCCTGCTTGCCACGACGCTGAATATTGCTGCCGTCGTACTCATTGGCCTGGTGACCGGTTTCCTGGCACAGACGATTTGTTTCATGCTGGTTTTTGCCTTGCTGAAAAACACAGTCGGCGGCTATCATGCGGACAGCCACCTGGGTTGCTTTGCGGGCACGGTCGGCACTTTTCTTTTATACAGGCTCATAGCCGCGTTGATCCCTGCAAGCGTGCTGCCCGCAGTGGCTGCTGTGTTCGCTGTATTCGCCGGGATTACGGTTTTCCTGCTTGCACCCGTAGGCACGGAGAATAAGCCCCTTAGCCGGAGGCAGAAAAGCCAGCTGAAAGAAGACAGTCGCCTGCTTATTCTGTTCCTTTGTATCGTTGTCCTATTCCTGCTGCTGCAGGATATCAGCCCCCAGTGGGCTTTCTCCGTCAGCAGTGCCATCACTGCGGTTTCAGCTTCCCTGATTGCGGGCAAAATCAAGCTTGCTAAAGCAGAAACAGCAGAATCCTGATTCGTCTGTTGCGGAACGCAGGTTCCGTACAATAAAAAAAGGAGGAGATCCCAAATGAAGAAGAAACTGACTGCTATCCTGGTGTATCTGGCCGGTGCGGCCTCCGTGTTTGCACTTGTGCTCGGACGCGTTTCCGCGGCCCGTGCCTGTGCCTACTATTTCTATCAGCCGAAGGTTCCGGACTGCATGAAAGAAAAGGATTAAGAGGACAACTACTATGAAAAAAACGATTTCTATAGTTCTGGTTGTCGTCCTGCTTTTGACAATCGCTGCCACCTGTCTGGCAGCCGCACATGAGCATAGTTTCACAATCCTGACCAGCACCCAGGTCAGTAACGCCTGGAAAGGTGCGACTCGTGTTGCAGGTTGCCATAATTGTACTTATGCTCATACCCATTACACAGCCCTTGTTACAAAAACATATAAATGTGCCTGTGGTCAGGCAACAATGACTGAATGGTATGAAGACTCAGTCAATAAGTACTGCCCCTATTCTCATTAACTTCGGGACTTATTCAATCAAAATAAATAAAAAAGGAGGAAGAAACAATGAAGAAGTCCATCGCTCTGGTTCTCGTTGCCATCATGATCCTGTCCATCGCAGCAGTCGCTTTCGCGGCCTGCAACCACAGCTGGTACACAGTAAGTGTTAGCAAAAGGCTTATCAGCAAGACCACTGTCGCGTATCAGCATGGATGTATCCACCTGTCCAATCCTCATACTCATACAAGATATAAATATGAGGTTACACAGCGTTTTGTATGCAGCAAGGGCTGCGGCAAAACTTATGTGGACACCTATACCGTCACTGAAGAGAAGTGCCCTAAGCACTAATCTGGTAGATTATGTTTCCATCACAGCTGTGGCTGCTTGCAACCACAGCTGTTAGTATAACCAATCAATTCACTCAGGAGGGATAAGTATATGAAAAAGCCTCTTGCTTTAATCCTGGCAGTTGTCCTTCTTGTTTCTGTCATAGGCACAGTTATCGCCGATTGCAAACACAGTTGGTTCACTGTTTCCACAAATAGCAACATCACAAATTGTAATATCGTTTTTGAGACGTATAATTGTCCCTACTGTGTAATTCCTCATAAACACATTCGGTATCAGAAGGTAACGACAACGCGAACAACTTTATGTACCCTTTGTCATGAAGTCAAAACCACAACCTCTACCACTTACAAAGAACGTTGCACTATACGTTAATACAGGAGGTATGTTCAATGAAAAAGTCCATTGCGATGCTTCTTGCTGTTATTCTTCTTGTCTCTGTCATCGCAACCGCTGTTGCCGCCTGCAGCCACACCTGGAAAGTTTTATATTCAGAACGAAAAAATGTAACAAAAACCGAAACCATCGCCTATCAGCACGGATGCATTCACTTGTCTAATCCGCACACACATAAAAGGACATACCATACAGCTATAATCACAACTTATTATTGTCCTAAGTGTGGTAAGAGGACGACTGGTACCACATATACCAATTATACAGAGGAGTGCCCCAAGCATTAACTGTCACAAGCTTTATACTATAAAGGGCGAAGAACGTTTAGTTCTTCGCCCTTGTTGGTTTCTTGGGTTATCATCACATTCGATCTTTGATCGAATATTTCATTCCTTACTCTCCCTTGGCATACGCAGTGGCGTATGCACCGGCCAGCCGTCCGCTGGTCAGAGCCCAGCCGGCAGCTGCGCCGCCGTAGGTCACATAAGCCTTCTCAGAAGCGAGCAGCACACCCAGGGAGTCATTGCCGACAGCGTAGAGGCCGGGTACAGGATTGCCGTCCACGTCCACAACATTCAGGTTGGTGTCAACTTCCACACCGCCGCAGGTGGAGTACACATAGGAAGCGCCCTTGATAGCGTAGTAAGCGCCACCCTGATCCTCCACATTCTCGGTCAGCTTCTCCAGGCCCAGCTGTTCAGCCAGGGCAGCCAGGGAATCAGCCTTGAACACGTCGCCGTAAGCTTCACCGACACTCAGGATCTGATCCAGGTCAGCCACCGGCACACCGGCTTCCACAGCACCGCCCTGAGCCAGGAACATTGGAGTGTTCGCAGCGACCAGGCCGTTCTCCTTGAAGCCGTTCATCTCGTTCTCGGAATAGATTACGTAGTAGGTGGGACCGGCAGCCCATACGTCAAACGCGAAGAACATACCGATCTTGTCGTTCACCTTCACGCCATCCTCGCCCACCACGGGATAGGCCTTATCCAGCACCAGGGAAGTCAGCACGGCCTTCTGGTCAGCGGTCAGGTCATCGTTACGGACAATGTTGTAAACCTGCGCAATGTGGGATACCGGCACAACGTCTAGGTTGTACAGGTTCGCGTTCACAGCCTTCTGGGCCATCTTGATGCCCGCGCCGTCGCACTGGGTCATGGCTTCGGTTTTCCACACGCCGTGGATGTACTCGTTGGACAGTTCCTCATCGCCGACGAAACCACCGGTGGCCAGAATTACGCTCTTTCCGTGTACCAGGTAGGTGGTGCCGTCCCATGCAACTGCCTTCACGCCGGCTACCTTGCCGTCTTCCATCAGAAGTTCTTCAGCGGTCAGTTCCAGCATGTAGTCGTTCTTTTCATTCATAGCCTTGGCAGCATCCATGGCTTCAATGTAAGCGTCATCCTTGGTTTTGCCATCTTTACCTGCATAAGAAGTCCAGACCTGCCATCCGGCGGGATGGAAGAAGGCCTGCATCTTCTCGCCGAACTGGAAGGAATACTTTTCCATCCAGTCCAGGGTTTCGCCGGAGTTGTTGATGAACATCTCAACCACGTCCAGCTTGGCGTCCTGCTGTCCGTCGATGGTGGTGTATTCAGCCCAGTCAGCCAGCAGATCTTCCGGAGGAACAATCTGGCCGCCGTTGGCTTCCACGCGGGAAGGCGGGTTGATGGCCATCGGGCCGGCAGTGTTGGTGGAGTTGCCGCCGATCTTGGCAGCCTTTTCAATGCCAAACACAGTCGCGCCGTTCTCCGCAGCGGACAGGTAAGCCGTCATTCCGGCGCCGCCGAGGCCAACCACAATCACGTCATAGTCGTTCAGTTCTACAACAGCATCAGATTTGGCAACGGGGGCATGCCAGTCGGCAGCATTTCCGCCTGCCATCTCGATTGCCTTCTCAACCGCCTGCTTTACAGCGCCGGAAGCAACGGTTGCGCCGGTGATGGCATCTGTTTCCAGGCTCTGGTTTTCAATCAGCCGGGGATACAGGTACTCTTCAACCGTGGCAAAGATCACGGGGGTGTTGCCCGCGGTCACGGTTTCGATGCCGGTCAGTTTTCCGCCTTCGAAGGTGATGTTCAGCGTCATCTGCTCGGTCACGGAATAGGCGGGTACGGTCACAGTGTAGGTACCGTCCTGCACAGGAGTCGCTTCCGCTCCGGTAGCTTCCGCCTTAATCATCTCCAGCGCAGTCTTGATTGCGTCAGAGGTCACGGTTGCGCCGGTGATGCCTTCGATCCCGGCAGCATCCAGTTCAGCCAGTTCGGTGCCGGCCAGCGCAGCCAGGGCACCCTCATTCAGGGTATTGGCCGCATTGCCGCCCACGTCAGGCGTCTGAGTGGATCCATCCGCAGCGATGGAGACGATTTTGCCTTCGCCGTCCACCTCAACGGTGACTGTTACGTCTCCGCCGAAACCTGCTACTGAAGCAGTCAGCGGCTCCTGGGCGGAGGCGAAGCTCATGACGCTCATGACCATCGCCAGGCTCAGAAGAAGAGCTATCCATTTTTTCATACTGTCTTCCTCCTTAACATGACAGAAAAAATAGGTTTTCCATGTGTTTCATTATACTCTGCTCCTGTTTACTAAACAATTACGCAGTATATTGTATACAGTATTTCTCAGATTTAAGCGATTCTTTTGATGCACTATAAAGGACCGATCCGCCTCTGCGAACCGGTCCTTTCAGGAACCTCGTCACTGTTGTTTGTATTGTACAGGCTCGATAAACTCTTCCTGCTCCGGAGCGGTTTCCTCCGCCGCTTTCTCTTCTTCCGCGGCTTCCATCGCGTCGTTCATGTCTTTCCTTCTTTTGCTATAAACATACCAGACTACACCGAACACCAGGCCGATCGCCAGCGTTTTCACAGGAAAGGCAAACCCCAGGACTCGCATCAGGATCTCAAGAAAGGATTCTTTACCGCCCAACCTTCCACTGATTTCGTGCATTTTAGTCGCTGCATAGATTATTTCGATCAGCAAACAGACCAAAGAAGCCGAGAGAAGGCCGATAAAAATCCTGGATCCTTTTCCGAATACGCTTCCTTTGCAATCGCTGTTTTTCTTTCTGCGGCACATGGCGGCGATTTTCACTCCTGTACAGTATGCATTATTTGACAGCTCAGGCGTTGAGGGAATGTGACAGCAGGTGTTCCGCGTTTCTGTCACATTGGCTGAAAGCCAATATTTCATGCTGACGAAGTCAGTATTTCACATACCGCGCTGCGGTATATTTCACATCGCGAAGCGATATTTCATTGATAGTCGAATCAGTTCATTTGACTATCTATCGCGTCAATCATATCATGCAGGATATTGACCCGGTCTTCCCACTCGTAATACTCTTCCTCTTCCATATCGGGATCCGGTTCCAGGGTCATCATCTGGTCCAGGGTTTCCAGGAGCTGCTCCTTGAAGTCTGCCAGTTCCTCCTGATCCATTTCGTCCAGCAGGATTTCATCCAGATCATCAATCTCTTCCGGTTCAAACGGCATAGACATGTGTGTGTCTCCTCCTTTCGCCAGCCTGTTCACAGGCTGGAAACTCTTCACTGTTCACTCATCACTCTTAACTCATCACTGATTCAACTTTTCACTTATATCCGTTTTCTTTTCTTTATCTTTTTAGACAACTGCTTCAGGATTTCCTTCCTGGCTTTCCGTTCAAAACATTCCGGCCTGGCGGCAATCATCTCCAGCAGGAACTCCTCATACCGCTCAATGCACTCCGGGAAGCAGCTGAACAGTTCCCGCAGCGTACCGTACACATCGATCGCGCTGTAGCCGAAGGCATAGTAATAATTCTCCGGTTTCCGCATGTCCGCCCCGCTGTTCCGGATATATTCCGCCATCAGTTCCGTTCCCTTGCGGATAAACAGCGTATGCGCGTCAATGAACAGGTTCACATCCACCATCTGGTTTTCTTCCGGGGTATCCGTCGCAATCTGCCTCAGGTACACCTTGGACATGTTGATGATGCTTTCCAGATTCCTGTACAGATAGTTGCAGTCCTGCGTTGCCACGGATGTGACAGCATACAGATAGATTGCTTCCCAGTTCTGCGGATCCTCACGCAGCGCCAGGTCGTAGTACTTCAGGGCATCCGCGTAGTTGGTCCCGGCAAAAAAACGTCTGGCAAGGATAAAGTAGTTGTTCCTCTCTTCTGTTTTGTCAATCTTTACGGTGCCCAGCATCTTCTGCACTTCCGGAAGGCTGTACTGCATTCCGCAGTATCGGCATGCAAAGACGCCGTCCTTCTTGATCAGATCTGTGCTCCCGCACACTTCACACTTTATTGCTTGCATTGCTTGCCTCTCTGCCCGGCCACAGCCAGGCATCAACCTCCTACCTCCTACTTCCTAACTCCTGACTAACGCGTCGATCTCTTCCTCGGTGTATTTCTTCGATGTCAGGACGCTGTACTTATCCGGAAATACTTCCTCGCACAGTCGCATCTCCAGTTCCTGACGATGAATAAAGTGTTGGATCAGCGCTTCCTCGCCTTCCAGGCCCCTGGCTTTCGCGTAAGGGCACTCATTGAAATACTGCATCATCAGCGGGAACCAGAGTTCGTTTCCCTGTTCATCGGAGCGCTCCTTCCGGATCACCGCCAGGTTTCCACGTACATCTTCCGCCTTCAGGATCACGATGCGGTAATCCTTGCCTTCCAGCGCTTCCCGTACCTTCCGGTAGAACGCAATGATCTCTTCATCCGAAGTATTTCGGAACAGGATCATATCCTCCACCGTATTCTGGAACAGTGAGCATTCAAAGATCATCCCATCCTGGTTCCAGTTCCGGTACCGGCTCAGCACAATGTCCTGGAATTCTTCCCAGCTTACCCGGTTATTGTAGATCTCATACTGCTCCAGATCCTGGTAGAACCCATGGTTGTCAGTCCGGATCTTCGTGTAGCAGACGATCTTCTTTTCTCCTTCAGCGTAGGTTTTTTCCTCTATTTCCTTTCGCATTTCCGGATACTTCTTCAGAATTTCCTGATACTGATCCTCATTCAGATACGCGCACCAGGCCAGTTCCACAGGGGAATAATCTCCTTCCTGTTTTAAAGCATACTCCGGTTTCTTTTCTGCAATCTTCCGGGCCAGCGTGCTCTTGCCGCTGCCCTGTAAACCTTCCACAAAATAGTTCATGCATATACCTCTTTTCTTCTCTGCTTCTTTCTTTGTGTATTATGCATTGCGCATTGTCTTCTGTCCTCCTGTATCAGCGATTATAGCATCATTGTCTCAGTTCCCATTCATCAATGATACTACACCCCATTCTTCACACAGCTTCGTGTTTTCCTGCTTCCACTCCGTAAACAGTTCCTCAAAACTCTTTCCGTATGTTTCCTGAAACCCTTTGCCGTCAACATTTAGATGAGTAAATACAAGGTCTTTTCCGAACCGTTCCACCAGGAATTCCGTAAAGCATCCCGCCTCTTCATAAGTAATGGAGCTTATCATCGGATGCTCCTGCTGGGTCTCCGTCATGGTCATCACGCTGTTGCAAACTGCCACGTAGTGAGCACCTATAGTAACGGGCTGCTCCATCACCCAGGCAACGCCGTGATAATAGACCTTGAAATCCGGATATCCTTCCTCATCAACCCACCCGTTGGCAGCAAATATCTCTTTTTCCTGTTCATCCATCCCGTAATTGTCTGACCTTGCTATGTTGTTCCGGCAGGCTATTTTGGATATATATTCCGCGATGCATTCTCTCCAGGCTTGTGTTGTGATCTCAAACGTTGCGCAGCTGCATGTCAGGTAATGGGCATATTCATGCAGTAGACTGTATGCTGCAGCATCCCATCCCATATAGAGCCTGATACGTTTCTCTTTGCCGAAATACTCAGCGCCCACACCGTCAGTCGCTTTTTCACTTTTCCCGGTAAAAGTCGTATAGATCGGAATCGGCGCCACTTCTCCGTTCAGGAAGCCTTTCATGACTTCCCTGGCGTCAGCAAAGTCCTGCTCCATGTTCTCCAGTAGTTTGCACATCCCGTCATAGAAAGCTTCTTCGCCCAGTAACTCAATGTCTGCCTTGGCCAGGTACAGCACCGCAGATTCCGTCACAACCTTGTAGGGATAGCTTACCCTGGTATCCCCGGTATTCTCTTCAATCTGGTATTTCTGCCCTTCTCCCAGCGCGCTCACTGTGCAGCACAGGGCCAGTATCAGAGCCATCACGAACGCGATTCCACGCAGACCTTTTCTCATCCGGCCGTACCTCGCTTTCCCTGTAAACAGAACGTCTGATTTTTCTTCCAATTCCTCGCTCAAATCCGCATTATACCGTACCCCGCGCCTTTTCTCAACACGTCTGCCTATATGACGTTAATCCGTCCCTTCTTATTCCTCGTGAAGCAGAAGAAGCTCATACAGCTTGCTGCTGCATGAGCTTCTTCTGGTTTAACCATTCATCACATCGGCCGTAGGCCGATATTTCGTATTCGGACATGGTCCGAATATTTCACATCTGACGCAGTCAGATATTTCATGTTGACGCAGTCAACATTTCATCCTGCCTGCGTTACTTCTTGTTGACGTACTCCAGGAACGCCTCATAGTCCACGCCGTTCACGTCAAACGTCACGGTGACGGTTTCCGGGATCTCGATGGGTTCACCGAATTCCTTCCCGATCTTCGTGATGGTGGCCGTTCCGTCATCGTTCAGGCGGTAGGAGATCTCGCCCTGGGTCAGCACAAATGCGCCGTCCTTCAATTCGAGTTTGAACGTCTGTTTCTCTTCCGCAGGCGCTGTTTCGTCAAATGGTACATAATACGGTGAATTCTCCAGTTCAACGACTTCATCCGTTACCTGTTCAGTAGCTTCCGGCTCCTTCACTTCGCCGAAGTCCTGCCAGGTCGTACCCGACTCTTCCGTCTTTTCCTTCACTTCCGGGAAGATGGTACTCAACGGGAACCTGACAACCCAGGGACCGTCTATCCTGTCTCTGGAGATGTTCACACTCAGGATCAGACTCAATCCATCGATGTCCTCCGGCGTATAGCTGTACATATACTCTTCGTAATACAGATTGCCAACGGACCAGCTCAGAGGCGTATAGGGAATCTGTCTGTCATAACCGGATCTTCCGTACAGAATGCTGTCAATCCACTCAGAATATCCATCCAGGCCGTCCGCCATCCTGATCTGAATATGCAGCTGGTTATCAATCCAGCCGATGCCGGTCACATAGACTCCGGGGATCATTTCAATGTCCAGCGGTTTTGTATAATCCAGAACCTTGTAGTCTTCTGGATTCAGTACCTTGTCCGGATTTTCCCAGTCTCTGTCCCAAAGCTGTTTTGTGGGATGTACACCTTCCACAGGTTCCATGTGTTCCTTCAGGAGCGGAATCAGGTCAGCCCAGCCGTTGCTGTCGAAGTGAATACTCCTCATCGTCAGCTTTACGGTTTTTTCATCGCTGGCGATTTCGGACTCATGGGTCAGATGGAGCAGGTAATAGCACTTATGCTCAGCTTCGTCACAGTACAGCTTGCTGTGCTGGTACGATTCCATGGCTCCGATATCGTCCTCCAGATCCCAGGTGTCCGGACTGAAGCCTTCCATTTTTCCATCCAGATCCTGCAGGGAGTACAGATACCAGGTATCTTTGCCTTCTGCATATCCGGAGATCACTTCCATCCGGATTCCCTTGCAGTCATGGGTCTCACCGATGGGCTGCAGTTTTTCCCGGACGCCTTGGTAGAAGTAGTCCAGCTGATCCCTGATGATTGCTTCCCCGGACAGGGAGATCACATTATCGGTCGGCAGGCTTTCCGGGACTCCCAGGAACTGAATGCCGTCAAGGTCAATGCCGTAGTACCATTCGGTGTCTTTGACCAGGTTGATGACTACCCGTTCATACCGCGAATCTTTGCTTGCGTCCGGCTCCATCTCAACCGTGCAGTAATATGTCTCTTCCTCATTAGCGACTTTTACGTCGTCAATCCTGTAGCTCAGGGGCTTCCATTTCAACAGTTCATCAATCTTCCGCTGTGTCTCTTCCCCACCGACTCTCTGGTCATGTATGAAAGAGTACGGCATTTCGTCCGTATCGCCTTGCGCCCATCTGCAGAAGAATTCCCAGATGGTATATTTCTTGTAGTCGTGCAGGGTCTCCGGATAGGAGCTGATGTATTGAATTTCCTCCGCCCCTGCAGAGATGGTGTTTTCCGCTGCGGTTTCCGGCGCTTCAGTCTTCTCCTCTGTCTTCTCTTCTGTCTTCACCTTCACGTCAGGACAGATCGTGCTCAGCGGGAACTTTATATCCCAGAAACCATATTTCCCTTCCTTGGTGTATGTTGCCTGAACCGAAAGCTTCAGCTGTTCCGCCTCTTCAGGTTTGTAATTCAACACATACTCCTCGTATGACGTGCTGCCTGTATACCAGCGCAGCGGGCTGTAAGGAAGGTTCCTGTCAGCGAAGTAATATTCTTGTCCGTCAATCAGAAGATAATCATACTGATAATCATTCGATTCCGTTCTGATCTGCACATGCAGTTTTCCGTCAATCCAGCCGATGCCGTTTACGGTAATGTCAGGCGCCACCTGGAGCTTCATAGGTTCACTGCAGTCCAGGATCTTCTTTTCATCCTCTGTCAGGTCTCTGTCTTCATGCTCATAATCGCTGTGCCAGACACTCGATGGAACCGTTGTCACGTCCGCCGCTTCCTCCTGGCGCTCCACAGCCAGTTCCGAAAGATCCGCCCATCCATTTCGGATGAAATATGCGCTGTTCAATGACAGGGTAATACCCCGTTCATTGGCATCAATCATGTCCTTGTAGTGGATATGCACCAGATTGTAGAACTTGTGTGCTTTGATGTCGTGAAGCAGTGTTCTGGGTGCGTACCAATCTTCCTCACAGATATTGTCCTCTATGAATGCATCCAGGCTGCAGTTATCATACCTTCCTTCCAGGTCCTCCACGGTATAGTAAATCCATGAGTCAGTACCCCGTACCAGGCCGGAGATCAGCTCAACACGCAGTCCATCCTGCTCGACACTCTTGCCGATCGGCAGCAGGTCTCCTTCTGCAGATTCATCCCGCAGTGTGCTTGCCAGCTTAGCCTGAACCACGGCTTCCGCTGCCAGGGAGTAAACCCTCCCGGCCGGATCGTATTCCGCAGGCTCCATAGTCTTCATGCCCGCAGCATCGACACCCCTTGTCGCTCCGGTGTCCACATTGATGTCAATCTGCACAAACCGCGCAGGTTGTCCATCCTCATGTGCCATTTCCAGTGTGCACTGGTATGCCCTGAAAGAACTGCCGCTGCCGGCATGTACGTCGTTAATCTGGAAGCTCACCGGTGTCCCCAGTTCCAGCAGATCATCCACGATCGCCTTCACCGCCTCATTGCTGGTCCTCTGCGCAGGCACGAAGCTGGTCGGAAGCTCATTCACATCTCCCTGGGACCATTTGCAGAAGAAATCATACAGAACTTCCTTTTCAACATCGTTCATGATTTCCGGATACGCATCGGTGTATTCCACAGCAGTATCTTTTTCCGTGCCGACTGCTGCAGCTGTTTTGATTTCCGGCATTTTTGCTTCGGCGTATTCGCCGGAGCCTGAATATAGCTTATCGTTTTTGTCGATGATCAGCGTACCGGAACCCCACAGTTCATCTCCGATGGTCCATTCCACACCATCGCCATGCTGATCATTATGAGCCTCTTTTTCATCCACCAGCTTGACCAGTTCCGGACATTTGCTGATGTCCAGGGTTTTAAGCGGGTTATCATCAACCATCAGAACCCGTACCATGGGGTTATTGCTCAGGTCCAGCTCGGTCAGTCTGTTTCCGATGGCGCTGATGTAGTACAGTTTCGGATTGTAGCTCACGTCCAGTTCCGTGATCCCGCTCCAGGGGCAGAAAAGCTCCTCCAGATCCGGCATGTTGCTCAGATCCAGTTTGCCCACCGGGTTGCCGGACACTGCCAGCTCTTTCAGTTTTGAATTGTTGCTGGTGTCAATTGTCCTGACGTCGTTCCAGACGAAGTTCAGCTCTACCAGTTCAGGGTTATTGCTCACGTCCAGTTCAGTCAGCTTGTTTTCCCCGCAGTAAAGATTCGTCAGCTTTGTGTTTTTGCTCACGTCCAGTGTTTTCAGTTTGTTGCTGCCGCACGAGAGTTCCTTCAGTTCAGTCAGGTACTCAATGCCCTGCAGGCTTTCAATATTCCTGGACATCAGGCTCAGTTCTGTAATGCCGTATATTTCGCTCTTGCTGAGCTCCCGGTCATTATTGGTATCAAATTTCAGTAATGCATTCCGGAAGGCAGCGTCCGGGAAATTCTGCTCGTCAATCTTGATCCCCGCTTCTTCCGCTCCTGCGGCAAAGCCAAGTACGCATACCAAAAGCATGCTGATCATGAGAGTAAAAATCTTACACCGGTTCTGACGTATCATTCCGTCACATCCTTTCTCCATTTCCCTCTTTTTACATGGGACCCATATATATAGACGCAGATGTACCCCATTTTTGTTCTTGGCGAGGCATTTGTTTACATCGCTGTTACATCTTTTTCAATTTGATGAACTGAAAAGCGGCGTGATCTTTCCTCACGCCGAAAGCAAGTGCTATTCTAACTTCTTTCCTTCCCATTCAAACTCAACCAATTCCGGATTGTTGCTCACATCCAGCTCTGTCAGACTGTTTCCTGTGCACTGCAGCGTGACCAATTCTCTGTTGTTGCTCAAATCAAGGTCTGTCAGCCTGTTATCACTGCAGTCCAAATACGTCAGCTGCGTCAGATACTCAATTCCCTTCAGAGTACTGATTCCCATACCCGGCACACTTATACTTGTAACAGCCTCCGCCTCCGTTTCGTTTAGCCACCCGTCTCCGTCCATATCATACAGACTGATTTCTTCCCGGAAGGTATTATCCGGGAAACTAGCCTCGTCTATCCAGACCATTGCTTCATCTTCCGGAAAACAATCCTGTTCCGCCGGTTTCGCTTTCTCCCGAATCGAATCCAGAGTAAATTCAACATGCCAATCGCCTTTTACTTTGACCTGCCCTAAAGCCATATAGGCATACAGGGTCAGGGCATCTGCTTGTTCCCGCTTATAGTCAAAGATGTATTCCACATACACTTTTCCGTTTGTTTCCCACCGCAGCGGACTAATTGGGTTTACTTCGGCCGACCCGTATGGCGCACCGTTTTTATCATCATCAAAGCGGATCGACTGTAACATATCTTCATCCATACAGACCTGAACATGAAGCTGGTCATCAATCCAGCCGATTCCTTTGATCACAGTTTTTGGCAGCAGCCTGATCTCTTCAGACTGTGAACAGTCCAGGATCTTTATTCCCTCCGGAGCCGGAACGTCTGCATAATACCTTTTCCGCATTCCGTCCGGTCCCTGCGTATACTGCGTGCTTTCTCCATATTCCTTCATCAATGCCATACAATCTGCCCACGCATTCTGATTAAATTGTATATTGCTCGTTCCAAATGTGGAGAAATAGCTGCTGCTCTCAATCTCCTCCATATACGTCAGATGTTCCAGGAAATAATACTGATGTTCTTTACGATCATAATACAGCTGACTTTGTGGCGAAAATGAGTAATTTCCTCCCCAGCAATTACCTAATTGCTGATTATGATAAAAGGAGTAATCTGCGTATTTTCCTTCCAGATCTTTGATTGTGTAATAGAAATAAACCTCTTTCTCTTTTGCCACTGCCGCAAGCAGTTCGATTCTTATTCCGTTATCTTCACAACTTGCGCCGATCGGCTGCAACTCATCGACAACTATCCCGTAGAAAGCCAGCTGGTCATGAAGAATTGTTTCCTTATCCAGCAGGATTGTCTTCACCGTGGGATCGTTCTCCGCTTCCTGGTGTTCCGTCAGGGAATCCGAATCAATATAGTAGAAGACACCCCAGTTTGTACCGACTTTCATCAGCTCGATTATCATTTTCTCATATTGTAATGTTCCGTCTTCATGATCCAGTAACACCGTACAGGTATACTTCAGTCTGTCATCTCCGGTTTTTCCTTCCACGGTGTTGATCTGGTAGCTCAGCGGTATTCCGCTTTCCATCAGTTCCCTGACAAGCGCCTTTGTTTTTTCCATCCGGACCCTTTGTTCTGGCATAAAACTTTCAGGCATATTATCCGCGTCACCCTGTGCCCATTTGCAGAAGAAATCCCACAGGATTCTTTTGATATCGTCATACAGGATTTTCGGATATGCCCCTTTGTTTTCTTTTTTTTCCGTCTTTGCTGTTGTTCCGTTTCCCGTATACACTATCACGTTTTTGTCGGTCTGCAGCACTTTACTGCCCCATCCATACCTGGTAATCCATAGCAGTCCGCCCTCATCCGTTTCTGTAGGATTTCCGTTCTCAAACAGCGCAATCATCACCGGGTTGGAGCTGATATCTAGTTCTGTCAGTTGGTTCCCTGTGCACTCAAGCTCCTCCAGTCTGGCATTATTGCTTATTATCAGTTTTCTCATTCCATTGGATCTGCATAGCAAATTTCTCAATTCTGGATTAGTGCTCACGTCCAGTTCTGCCAGTCTGTTTTGATCGCACCATAACCATTCCAGATCATGGCAGCCGCTGGTATCCAGTTTCGTCAGCTGGTTCCTGGATATGATCATCCTTTTCATTCCGGGATGATTGTTTACGTTCAGTTCCGGAATTTGATTATCATTACACTGCAATTCTTCCAGTTTAGTGTTTTCGCCCACATCCAGCTTTGCCAGCTTATTCCGGGCACAATTAATATCTGTCAGTTCAGTGTTCCGGCTCAAGTCCAGTTCTGTCATTTCATTCCCATAACAGTAAAGCTCTGTCAATTGAGTGTTCTGGCTCAAGTCCAGAGTCTTCAGTTTATTATTGTTGCAGGACAGATATGTCAGTTCAGTGTTCCGGCTTACGTCCAGTTCTGTCAGTTCATTATCGTCGCAGTAAAGATATGTCAAAGCCGTCAGGTACTCAATACCCTTCAGGGTTGTTATTTTTTCTTCTCCAAGTGTTATTTCCGTAATTCTGGAGTTCTCAAACTCGCCCAGCAGTCCGTCCCCGCTTAGGTCATACCGGCTCACACATTCCCGGAGAGCGCGATCCGGAAAATTCACCTCGTCAATCTTCACATATACAGGCTCCGGAACCCCGCTTTCCACGTATTCTCCGTTACCCTTACGGATCTTCGTACTCCAGTTCACCACCAGGGCGGTTACATACCTTCTGTCTTCGTCCCGGGTGCTCCATTCCAGGGTTTCCCTGATCATCTCCGGCTCATTGTTTTCTGTCAGATCAGCAATCGCTTTACAGCCGCTGATATCCAGCTCAGCCAGTGCGCAATTCTCACAGTCAAGTACCTGAAGATCCGGACAGCTGCTGATGTCCAGCTCACTGATGTTGTTCGAAAAACAAAACAGTTTCTCCAGTTCCGCGTTTTTGCTTATATCCAGTTCCGTCAATTTGTTGCTTGAGCAATAAAGCTCTTTCAGTTTTAGGTTTCGGCTCAGCTCCAGTTCCTTCAGTGCATTATCATAACAATGCAGCACTTTCAGTTCCGGACACCGGCTCACATTCAGCTCCTCAATGTTTCCAATCGAACAGTATAGTTCCGTCAGCTTTAGGCATCCACTCACATCCAGCTTTTTCAGCCTGTTATACTGGAGATACACCTCTGTCAGTTCAGTATTCCGGCTCAGATCTATTTCTTCTATGAAGTTTTCTATACAATACAAACTGACCAGGTTCGTATTCTGGCTCAGATCCAGCTTCGCCAGCCGGTTCTCACCACACTCCAGTTTCACCAGCGCCGGATTCCCGCTCAGATCCAGTTCTGTTAGTTGATTTTTTTCGCAGGACAGGTTTTCCAGCCGCGCACTCTCTTTTACATTCAGTGCCGTCAGCTGGTTATTACCACAGTTAAGACTTTTCAGCTCTGTATTCAGGCTCAGATCCAGTTCAGTCAGTTTGTTGTTTTCACAGTTCAGCGTCTCCAGTGCGGTCAGGTGTTCAATTCCCTTCAGGCTTTCCACGTTCTTCTCCTGCAGGTCGACCACAACGGCACTTTCAGCTTCTTCCCTGCTGAGGTATCCATTGTCATCCCGGTCATATTTCTTCACTGTCTTCCAGAGCTCCATATCCGGAAAGTGCTCTGAATTAATCCTGACTCCTTTTTGATTTCCGTTCCCGGATGCCGTTCTTTTCTGTCCTTCCCCTATGATCACTTCTACATTTTCGTCAACACGCAGTTCTGCGAGAATGGCTTTCCCGTTTTCCCGCTTTTCCCACATCAGCTTGTTGTCTTCCTCCTCAGGTTCGTTCTCACGAGCCAGTGACGCAAGGACGGAACTATCGCTTATATTCAGTTCTGTCAGATGGTTTTTATAGCAAAGCAGGTGTTCCAGCTTCCTGAGATGACTGATATCCAGGCTTTCTATCTGGTTATAGTTACAGTTCAGGTCAACAAGTTCGGTATTCCGGCTCACATCCAGCTTTGTCAGCTGATTGCCAAGGCAGTTCAGCCTTTCCAGTCTTGTGTTCTGGCTGAGATCCAGTTCGGTCAGTTCATTCTCATAACAGGATAGTTCTTTCAGCCCGCGCAGGTATTCTATCCCCTGAAGCGTTGTCACGTTCCTGTTATGCACGTTAATATACTCTGCCTTGTTCGCTTCTTTTACGCCGAGTATACCGTCCTGGTTCTGATCGTATTTAGTCACAGCTTCCCGCAGGGCTGCATCCGGAAAGTGCTCCTCATCAATTGCAACCCTTCCGTTTTTTTCAAAGACTGCACAACCATTCACCGCACAGATAAGCAGGCAGACGACGATCCCCGCCAGCACCCAAAGCACCCGAGACTTCTTTTTCATGCTCATTCTCCCGTTCCCGGTTTTTTCACCACATAAAACATAACGCGTCAGGCGTTTCAAAGTCTCCACAGCGGTGTAACAATGGTGTAAACTTTTTAAAGGCATACGGATTATCCATCCGTATGCCCTTCTTTAAGTATATTCCGTTTACATCACAACATGCATTCCGTCTATGGCAGCGCCCATGGTCTTCCCGATGACAACATAAACCACCACACACGCCAGCACAATGGCCACAGACCGCAGCACCCCGGACTTCATACTCATCTTCATTCTCTTATCCCTGCCAGTCATTAGCTTATTTATAGTATATATCTCACCATCATCATATGCTTACCTGTTGTACACATACGACAGCAACAGGTTTTCCTTCCCCATATACATCATCAGCGCCTTTGCACTGCCCTTCAGCGTCCAGCACCAGAACCTGCCGTTTTCATCTGTCCCTTCCATCGGTTCTTCCCCGATCCTCCGTGTCAGTTCCTCCTTCACAGCCCGGCAGATCTCTCCCGGGTTCTCATCACTGGATTCCTTCGTATCCTTGAATACGTGCACAACCTGTATATTTCCTTTTTCCGGGTCCCTGTCAACTGACAGATAACTGTACTCCGTTGTGTAGCCGCAGACTTCCATGCCTTCGTAATACTGATTCACAACATACCTGTATTCCCGGCTTACTCCCATTGGGATAAACCCGGCACCCTGAAGTTTTTCGTCCGCCTTCTCAAAGCTCATACGTCCGTTCAGGATCACTTCACCAGGCAACGCCTCATATCTCTGCGTACTTCTTCTGTTTACCATCCAGGCGAAGCATACGATCAGAACAAACACAACCGCCAGTATAAGCGCCCTTACTGTTTCCCGGCGCGCTATTCCCTTCACTGCCTTGTCATTCTTCTGCATCCTTTCACCTGTCCTTCTGTTATGATACTCTCATGATAATCTGCCTCCTGTTTCAATGTCATCACTGTGATGTAACAGCCATGTAAATTCAAAAAAGAATCCTTATTCAGGATTCTTTTTCCATCTTCTGACTGTCATACGGTTTACTTGGTATACCCGTATACGAGCATCCAAAACCCTTCTTGCACATAGCCCATCATCACCGATGACCTGCCTTTCAGATCCCAATACAGGAAGCCCTCTTCCTCTTTCGGTTCTGTTCCCAGGCTCTGCGTCAGTTTCCCCCGGATGTCTGTAAAGATCTCCCCGGGGTGCTCCTTATTTGTCGACGAATCTTCCATAAAATAATGGATAATCGCCAGCATATTGTTCTTTTCGCCCAAAGCAGTATACCCCAGGCAGCTGAAATTCGCCTTATGGCCATATACTTCCCGGCCCTCATATCCCTGCGCCTGCGTCTCTTCCTGGGAGACGCTGCCTTCCATGGGCACAAACCCGGCTTCTCTCAGTTTCTTATCCGCTTCCTCAAAACTGATATCCCCGTTCAGCAGCACTTCTCCGTCCAGTGCCACCTTCCGTTCAGTTTCCTGTGTTTCATTCCGGATCAGCGCTCCGCCCAGGATAACAACCGCAAGAACGAATATAATCACCCGCAGATTGGTTCTCCCTCTTTTTCTGATTTTGTCCCTCTCCATAGAGAAATTGTCAAAGTTCTGCATGCGTCATTCACCTTTCTTCTTAAACCAGATCTCCCAGATACTTCCCACAATGCCGATGCCCATAACCACCATGCAAAGGTCACCCAGCCAGGAAAGCCCCGGTATATAGCCTGTCAGCCACAGAACAAACCAGGCGATCAGCACAACCATCGGAAAAGTCAGCTTTGCGTCAGGCCTGATCCAGCGCCATTTCCTGATATACCTTATTCCATCCGGCTGCGGATCAACAAAGGTTTCATCCTTAAACGTCAGCTGTTGCTTCTGCTCCATCTCATCCAGGAGTTCGAAGTTGGACCTTTTTCCGTTCTCAGACACGTTAACCCTCCGTAGTCACAGTAACTGTCATATTGGCTTGCTGCCATTATTTCATTTCACACTCACGAGTGTTATCAACACCTTCACCATGCTTTCCATCGCCTGCACCGGTATCAGTTCTTTCCTTCCGTGGAAATTGTATCCGCCGGTGGACAGGTTGGGACACGGCAGTCCCCGGAAGGACAGCTGGGCGCCGTCCGTTCCACCGCGGATGGCCTTCACAATGGGTTCCACGCCGTTGGCCAGGAAAGCCGCTTTTGCCCGTTCCAGGATTTCCGGATGCTGCTCCACAATCTCCTTCATGTTCCGGTAGGAATCCCTCAGTTCAACCAAGACCGTTCCTTCCCCGTACTTCTTATTGAGCACTTCGCAGGCGGTATTCATCATCTGCTTACGTGCTTCCAGCTTCCGGATATCATGATCCCGCAGGATGTACTTCAGTTCCGCGGCTTCCTCATTGCCGCTCATTTCCATCAGGTGATAGAACCCTTCATACCCTTCGGTATGCTCCGGCCGCTCCCAGGGCGGCAGCATGCCGGCAAACTCCATTGCCACCAGGGACGCGTTGATCATCTGGTTCTTCGCGCTGCCGGGATGGATATTCACGCCCTTCACCGTCACCCTGCAGGAAGCGGCGTTGAAGCACTCATATTCCAGTTCGCCCAGGGCGCCTCCGTCCACCGTATAGGCAAACTCCGCCCCGAAGCCGGGAATGTCGAACAGGTCCGCGCCCCGGCCGATCTCCTCGTCCGGCGTGAATGCCACGCAGATCTTCCCGTGGTCCGGCGCGTCCGGCGCAAGCATCTTTTCACACAGGGTCATGATTTCCGCAACTCCGGCCTTGTCATCCGCGCCCAGGACAGAGTCTCCGGAGGTTACGATCAAATCCTGCCCCTTCAGGCTTTCCAGGAAGCTGAATCCGCTGATCTCCACTCCGTTTTTCAGACGGATCACGCCGCCGTCATAGTTCTCAATCACCTGGGGCACGGTCTTTCCGGGTACCGCGTCAGATGTGTCCATATGGGCGATCAGCCCGATGACCGGTGCGTCCGTCTTTCCCTTTGCAGGAATGAATCCATACACATAGCCGTGTTCATCCATCCGGGCCTCACTCACGCCCATTGCCTGCATTTCCTTTACCAGCATTTCTCCCAGCACCTTCTGTCCCGGTGTGGAAGGGCAGCACTCATTGGCCTCACAGCTGGTGGTTTCCACCTGCACATATCTTAAAAACCGTTCTTTCACACTGCTCATGGATTGATTGCCTCTTTTCTTTTGCTTTCTCCGTTGTTGCTGCCGTCGTCAGAAGAGCATGCCTTTCTTTCTCATCTGTTCCTCGTACAGCATGATCTTTTTCAGGTTTACCGTTCCCGGAAGGGAAAAGACCTTTATATTCCTGATCCGGACATCTTCGCCGGAGTAGTATCTGCAGAAAACAGTCTCTTCTCCCAGCTCAGACACCCGCATATTTCCTGCCGTCAGCTTATACCGGTAAGCTGCTTTTTCCCCGGGGCTGTACAGGTAGCCGATGACCTTGTCCCCGCACCGGATACTCCATACCACATTGCCGAAACACGGCACGTATCCGGCCAGCTGCTTCATCAACTCCGAAAGACGCGCCTGTTCGTCCAGAACCAGATCCTTTTCCTCCGGTCCGGCGAAGTCATCTCCCAGGCACACGCTGGAGCGTGTCACGTGAATCCGCATATTCCTTGTCCCTCTCAGTTCACAAACAGGTTCTTGCGTCTGGCATAATAGGTGCTATTGATTCCCAGCATCATGATGTTCTTCATGATATCCAGGAGCGTAAGCCTGTCAATTTTCGACTGTGGGAGAATCCTTCCCTGCCAGACCTGCAGAACCATGGGCACAATGATGCAGATGATATACATCACTTTCAGGGAAGAAGGACCCTCTTTCTTGTATCTCCGCAGCCTGTTGTACACTGTGATCGCAAATACCCCGATGGCAATCTGTGCCACACCGCAGAAAACAGTATAGGTCTGCAGTCCCTTAACCGTTTTGAAGAAAGCAATCCATTCCGGATCACGATACCGGTTCATATATCCAATGCCGGTGATAATGCTCCAGATGGCGTTCACGATCAGGAAGAAGAGCAGAACCCTGTGCCAGATCATCCCCTGGTCGCTGTTGATGACCTTCTCTGCCTTCTTCGGCCTTTCCGGATGCCAGCCGTATTCTTCTGCAATACTGGGCTGATATGCCGCTGCCGCCTCTCCGTATTCCGCCCCGCAGTTAGGACAGTACTTGCTGGTGTCGTCAAACTCCGCGCCGCATCCCGCACACTTCTTCATTTTCGCTTTCCCCTTCAATCAAACCGGAAATCAATTCACAAACAGTTCACTGCGTTTGGCGTAATAAGAGCTGTTGATAATCAGCATCACAACCCATCCGATGATAACCCAGCAATTCGTTCCATTGAACAAATTCGTGTTCATGACGGAAGACATCCAGCTCAGGTTGATCAAACGGAAAACAATGACCAACACATACAGCGCCTTCAGGAAACAAGCCCGTTCGACCGATATTCCTTCAGCCGTTTCCACACGATGAACTGAAACACGCCCGTGGCAATGCTTAACACCGTAGCTAACCAGTAACCGCTCTTAAATCCCGGATACTTGCTGTAATACTCCGTGACATCCGCCAGGCCGCGGATTGTCAGCACTTTCTCTCCTGCAACAAAGACGATATCTGTCAGTACATTCACAACCACCCCGATGATCAGCAGAACCAGCAGGCACTTATGCCACCTCATCGGATACTCTGTAGTTTTGATTTCAGATGCCCCAATCCCTTCAGCATTTTCATCCTGGAGATCAGCATTGCTATACGGACAAACTTCGCTGTTTTCCTTGTCGGGTGCTTCGCTGCTTGTACAGTTTTTCATATCCGGGCCTCCTGACTCAGATTTGACACTCTGGTGACATTATAACTTGCCACCCTGCGGGTGTCGAGTAACAATCCTGTAAATTCGAGTGTTTTTAGTGTTTAGTGTTTGAGTACTTTACCTTTCGTCTAAACTGAGACCCGGAAAATGGACACATGTAATTTTGAGGGTGGGGACACATCCCCTGATGTGTGGACGATAAAAAAATTGCAACGTCCCCAAATCATGGACACCCCTCCTTTCAAAAATCTACTGTATGGACAGTTCCG
>JAFRQX010000028.1 GCA_017428385.1 Clostridia bacterium
CGTATATCAGAGTGGCCAATGCCGGGATCTGATATCATAACCCTATCCGGGTGCTTCCCCGCAACTGAATAGTTTGTTTTGGCCTGGTTATCAACTTTTGGGGTTGACAAAGGTCATTACATATCAGATTTCTCCACTACGGCTACGCCTACGGTCGAAATGACAATAACAGCGCTATGGACTGTTCCATGACGCTATGTTTTTTGGACAAGTATATAAAATTATGAATTGTTTCAGGCGCTATATGCCGCCTGAAACGGAAGGTCTTTATTCCTCTTCCGGCGAATTATGAAAGGTAAACCTGAATGAAGAGGATGAAAGAAATGACGGATTATAAACTGCTGGTTGGTCAGGCGAAGGAAATGCTGGAGGCGGAACCCTGGTACGCGTCCTCATTCAGCAATATCTCCGCGCTGATCATGACCATGATGGAGAACCTGAACTGGGCCGGATTTTACCTGATGAGGAACGGAAAGCTGACGGTGGGCCCGTTCCAGGGGAAGCCGGCATGCATTCATATTGCCCCCGGCAGGGGTGTGTGCGGCACAGCGGCCGCGAAGAATGAGACCACTGTGGTGCCGGACGTGCATGAATTCCCGGGCCACATTGCCTGCGACGGAGCGTCTGAATCGGAGATCGTGATTCCGATTCACGGAGACGGTGAAGTGAAGGCCGTACTTGATATTGACAGCCCGGTAAAGAACCGGTTCAGCCCGGAAGACCGGGAGGGGCTGGAAGCACTGGTGAAGACGATAGAGGAGCGGGTGAGCTGGACATGATGACAGCGGACTGGTTTCTGAATATTGTGATTGCGCTGCTGACCCTGATCATTGTGATTTCTTTTTTCCGCAAGGACGGGCAGTGGGTGCCGGAGAGGGGAAAGTTCGCGCTCCGGTTTTTTACCACGCTGAGCAATTTGCTGTGCGCCGCGGCGTGCCTGCTGACGGCGCTGGCCATCAATGCCGGCGGGATCCCGGAATGGATCTGGATGCTGAAGTATATCGGCACGGCGGCGGTGACGGTGACCATGCTGACGGTACTCTTTTTCCTGGCGCCGACCTTCGGGAAGGGTGCACTGAAGGTGCTTTTGTCCGGCACGGACCTGTTCATGCACCTGATTACCCCGCTGCTGGCCCTGGTTTCCTTCTGCGTGTTTGAAAAGCGGGGGATGAGCTTTGGAAAGAGCCTGTGGGGAATGCTGCCGGTGGTGCTGTATGGGCCGGTGTATTTGTATAAAATCCTGTTCGCCCTGCCGGAAAAGCGCTGGGATGATTTTTATGGTTTCAACAAGCAGGGAAAGTGGCCGGTGGCCTTTGCGGGCATGGTGGTTGGAACCTTTTTGATTTGCATGGGGATAATGGCGCTGCAGAATGTGTAATGTGACAGAGGGACAGCCCTACTGTCACGTTCTTTTTGAATGATGACAGTAGGGCTGTCCCTGCTGTCACATTGTTGTTTCAGGAAGAAAATAGTTGACTGGATCGTTAAATACATATCCGATGTCTTGACAGGCGCGGATGATTCTATGCGGAGGTGAACCTTACGGATAAGGGAAAGATTCTGCCGATTCTGCTGGCAGTCTGCTGTATCGCGCTGGCGGTGATTCTTGCCGCGGGCGCCATCGTCCTGTATGTGGACGGGGCGGCCCGACGGGCGGAAAATCCGCTGGAAAGCATCTATACGGCGGAAAAGGCCGGACAGGTAATGAAGGCAGCTTTACCGCTGTTCCTGGTGTTCCTCTGCGCACTGGTGATCTCCATTGCATTGGGGGTTAAACCGAAAACAGGGAAGGCGTCGAAAAACGCCGTCCGGATGAAGCCGCAGGCGGAACCGAAGCATGTGAATACGATCCGGACAGTCGTGATCATCGCGGCTGTGATCCTGATCATTGCGGGCATCCTGAATGGCGGAGCCCTGGACGTGCTGGTGAAAGCCATCAATATCTGTACGGAGTGTGTGGGCCTTGGATAAGAAGAATGTATGGCAGGCCTTCCGTCCGACAAAGAGAAGGCTTGTCCAGCTGTACGCGGCGCTGCTGCATAACGCGTACCTCAGGGGTTTTATTGAAGGGAAGATCTATGAAGGGAAGGCCAAGGCACTGTGCGTGCCCGGCCTGAACTGCTATTCCTGCCCCGGCGCGGCAGGCGCCTGTCCGCTGGGATCCATCCAGAACGCGCTGGCTGCCACGGGACACCGGGCAGGCTGGTATGTGCTGGGGATGATCATGCTCTTCGGCGTGGTGCTGGGCCGCACGATCTGCGGCTGGCTGTGTCCCATGGGCCTGATCCAGGAACTGCTCCACAAGATCCCGGTGCCGAAGATCCGCAAAAGCAGGGTGACCCGGACGCTTTCCTGGCTGAAATACGGGATCCTGGCGGTGTTTGTGATCGCCGTCCCCCTGTACTTCGGCCTGGCGAAAGACCTGCTGCTGCCGGCCTTCTGCAAGTATATCTGCCCGGCCGGCACCCTGGAGGGTGCGGGCGGCCACCTGGTGAACCCTGCCAACGCGTCCATGTATGAGATGCTGGGCCTGATTTTCACCCGCAAGTGGGTGATTATGCTGGCCATCGGCCTGGCCTGCGTGTTTTGCTACCGCAGCTTCTGCCGTTTCCTCTGCCCCCTCGGGGCAATCTACGGGCTGTTCAACCGCTTCAGCCTGGTCGGGGTGAAAACGGACGCGGACCGCTGCAACAGCTGCGGCGCCTGTGTGCGCCACTGCGAGATGGACGTGAAGCACGTGGGAGACCACGAGTGCATCCAGTGCGGAAAGTGCATTGCCGTCTGCAGCCAGGGAGCCATCTCCCTGAAGGCGGGAAAGATCACCCTCAAGGGGCCGGAAACCTGCACGGAAAAGAAACCCGCGAAGAGCCGGAAGACCCTCTTCCGGGCCATCGCCATTGCGGTGCTGTGCCTGGTGCTGGTGTGGTTCAACTTCCTGGATCCCTCGATCCGGCAAAGAGAGAACACCCCGGCGGAAAGCACTGCCGCCGTGGGATATGAGGTCGGCGAGCAGCTGGCGGACTTTACCCTGGCCTGCTATGACGGCAGCGAGTTCCATCTGGCGGATACCCGGGGTAAGGTGGTATTCATCAACCGCTGGGCCACCTGGTGCACGCCGTGCATCGCGGAGCTGCCCTATTTCAACGACCTGTATGAAGCCCACAAGGACGATATCGCCATGATCGTGATCCATCCGGAAATGACCCTGGAGGATCCGGCGGAATTCCTGGCAAAATACGGCTACTCCATGCCCTGCGCGACGGACGGGGAAGGCGATCCTGTGAAGGAAATCGTGGGCGGAACGGCCACGCTGCCCCAGACGATCGTATTAAACCGGCGGGGCGAGGTTGTTTACAACAGCGTCAGCTCCGTGACACCGGAAAAGCTGGAAGCCCTCTACGCTGAAGCGGCGAAATAAGCAAAGAAAACCAAGGAGAAAAACGATGAAGAAAATAATCTTACTGATTCTGACGATACTGGTGCTGTGCATCGGCGCGGCATCCGCGGATACCGGCATGACGCTGGGCGAGCCTTTTATGGACTTTACGGCCACGGATACGGAAGGTAACACCTTCACCCTGTCCGAAGCCCTGAAAGATCATGAGGCGGTACTGCTGAACATCTGGGCCACCTGGTGCGGACCGTGCCAGGGCGAGTTCCCGGACCTGGAGACAGCCTACCAGAAGTATAAGGACAAGGTGGCTTTCATTGCCCTGTCCTATGACGATGAGGATACCAATGAAAAGATCGCGGCCTTTATGGAAGAGTATAAGCTCACCTTCCCCATGGGACGGGACGAAGGCGCGGCCCTGTATAACTACGTTGCCCAATACGGCGTGCCCACCACCATCGTGATTGACCGCTTCGGCAACGCGGGCTTCCTGCGGCTGGGCAGCTTCAACACCGCCGAGGAAATCGGCAATGTGCTGGACCGGTACCTGGGAGATGACTATACGGAAACGGCCGTGCTGACAAAGATCCCGAAGAAGGGAACCACCCGTGCCTATCCGGTATCTTCCCGGGCAATGCATGTGGACAACGAGAACGTGAAGAAGTTCAACTTCAACATTGTTGGTTTCGACAAGCCCGTGCCGGTCTATGTGGTCAACGACGAAACGGCCCACCTGCGCTTTGAGATCTCTCCCGCGGATGACGCGGCGGACATGATGTACTACGATGATGTGAAGGTTGCCCGGGTGGACCTGCCGGACATCCTGGACATGGAACGCAACGCCTTTGTTTACGACCAGACCCTGGTGCACCCGGAAGGAATCCCGTACCTGTACGGCCTGTACTACAATGTGGGCAGCGGGGATCCGGATCCGATGGAATTCTTCCTGGTACAGAAAGAGGAGAACCTGGAAGACGTGGCCAACTACCTGCGTGAGATGGAGTATGAGGTGAGCTGGGAAGCGGCCGAAGACGACACCCCGGAGGATAAGGCGGAGCAGAGGGCCTATGTGCTGCGGGTGGAGGACCAGGACGGCAACCCCGTGCCCGGCACGGCGGTGAACTTCTGCACGGATGAAGCCTGCACCATGCAGCAGAGTGATGAAAACGGCGTGATCACCTTTGACGGGGAAAAGGCAAACTACCATGTGCAGATTCTCAAGGTGCCGGAAGGCTACAGTTTTGACAAGGACTTTGAGCTGTACACCGGCGAAAACTACGGCGAGTGGGTGCTGCACGTCGGCAACGACAGCCTGAAATAAAAAGCATACAGACATCAAGGAGCCCCTCCGGATGACCGGAGGGGCTCCTCTTTTGCAAACAGGCGGGAAAAGTTATTCCCCCCAGACTTCGTCCGCGATTTCCTTGACCAGCTTCAGCTTGGCCCACTGCTCTTCCTCAGTCAGCTTGTTGCCGATTTCGCAGGAGGCAAAGCCGCACTGGGGACTCAGGCACAGGCGGCTGAGCGGCACGTATTGCGCGGCTTCGTGGATCCTTTTGATGATCTTCTGCTTATCTTCCAGCACGGGGGACTTGGTGGTGATCAGGCCGAGAACCACCTTCTTGTCATCAGAAACTTTGGACAGCGGGACAAAGCCGCCGGAGCGCTCGTCGTCATATTCCAGGAAGAGGGCGTTCACATTCTCCCGGGCGAAGACGTAGTCCGCCACGGAATCATAGGGGCCGCTGGTGAAATAAGTGGAGTGGTAGTTGCCGCGGCAGATATGGGAGTTGATGATCATATCTTCCGGCTTGCCTTCCAGGGCGAGGTTGTTGACCTCCAGCAGCTGGGACTTCACCTCATCCAGGTCAATGCCCAGCGCTTTATACCGCTGCTGCGCCGCGTCGCCCACCAGGGCACCCCAGGTGCAGTCATCCAGCTGGAGGTTGCGGCAGCCTGCGTCATAGAACTGACGGATAACTTCCTGGTAGGCCTTGCCGATATCCTGAATCAGCTCCCTGTTCTCCGGATAGAACTTCCGGGTGGTTTCATAGTTGGCGGGGATGATCATCTGCTGGAACATCTGGGCGGGGGCGGGGATGGTGTATTTCGCCACAGTATTCTCATCCTCAAACTGCTTGAGGAATTTGAAGTATTCCACAAAGGGATGGGCCTTGGCACGGACTTTGCCCACCAGGAAGGTGTCATCCAGCACGGCCAGCTCGTCATGGAAGGGCACGCCGTTTCCGGTGGCTTTGTGATCCACGCCTTCAAAACCCCACATGAAGTCCAGGTGCCAGAAGGTTCTCCTGAACTCGCCGTCGGTGATCACGTGATAGCCCAGTTCCTTCTGTTTGGCTACCACCTTGGTGATTTCCTCATTGACGATTGTATCAAACGCGGCCTGGTCAATTGTCCCGGCGCGCAGGGCGGCCTTCGCGTCCTTCAGGGCTTGTGGCCGCAGGAAGCTTCCTACAAAATCATACCGGAAGGGTGTCTGCAGTTTACTCATTTTCCCGGTCTCCTCTCTCAACGATATCATGTACCGGATTGTATGCCTATCGTGATGATAGGTAAAATATATCTTTTCAGGGGTTTGCCATAGATATAATCTATGAACAATGATATACTTGCATGGAATTCTATTTAAGGGGGAGAAGCAGTATGACCCTGAAACAGCTCCAGTATGTGGTCACAGTGGCCGAAACCGGAAATATCACCGAGGCGGCGAAGAAACTGTTCATTGCCCAGCCCAGCCTGACGGCGGCAGTACATGAACTGGAGAAGGAATACGGCATTATCCTGTTTTCCCGCTCCAACAAGGGGATTGAGCTCACGTCGGACGGGGAGGAGTTCCTGGGCTATGCCCGGCAGGTGCTGGAGCAGGCTAACCTGATCGATGAGCGGTACGCGGGCAAGGGCCAGGGGAAGCAGCGCTTCTGCGTTTCCTCCCAGCATTATTCCTTCGCGGTGGAGGCTTTTGTGCAGCTGCTGAAGGAGCAGGGCGGCGACAAATATGAATTCCATATGAGGGAGACCCAGACCTATGACATCATCGAGGACGTGGCGCGGCTGCGCAGCGAGATCGGGATCCTGTACCTGAACCGGTTCAATGAAACCGTGATCCGGAAAACCCTGCGGGACAACAACCTGTCCTTCACCTCCCTGTTCACCGCCAGGCCTCATGTGTTTATCGGCAAGGGGAATCCGCTGGCCGGGAAGGAAAGCCTGACCCTGGAGGACCTGAAGCCCTATCCCCGCCTTTCCTATGAGCAGGGGAGCCACAACTCCTTTTACTTCTCCGAGGAGATCCTGAGCACCGCGGACTGCGACCGGGAACTGGTGGTCTGTGACCGGGCTACGCTGTTCAATATGCTGATCGGCCTGGACGGCTATACGATCTGCAGCGGCGTGATCAGCGAGGAGCTGAACGGGCCGAACATCATTGCCAAACCCCTGGCTGTGGATGACTATATGGAGATCGGCTATATCCTGCCGGGCTCCCTGCGGCCCTCGCCGCTGACGGTGCGGTATATCGAAATCCTGAAGGAACTGTCCGCCTGAACAGACAGGAAAATATAATATGAATTTCAGATGATTTTAATTCAAGTCCGGAAACCGCGTGATATCATCTGTAAGCGTCGGGCGGGAACGCTGCCCGGTAAGAACAGAGTTTAACGGGGGCAAAACCGGATGAAGATCGCGGTAATCAACGGGACGGAAAAACACGGGGTGACTTATAACCTGAAGGAAGCTTTCCTGAGTGAGCTCAGGGATTGCGGGGAGATTACGGAGTTTTACCTGCCAAAAGACTGCCCGAACCTCTGCGCCGGCTGTATGAGCTGCGTCCTCAGGGGCGAGCAGTGCTGCAAGGACAGGGAGTATATGGAGCGTCTGGAACAGGCGATGCTGGACGCGGACCTGCTGGTGTTTACCTTCCCGGTGTATGTGTATCATGTGCCGGGTGCCCTGAAGAATATGCTGGACCATTTCGCCTACCGGTGGATGGTGCACCGTCCGGCGAAGGCCATGTTCGGCAAGCGGGCGGTGATTATCACCCAGAGCCTGGGCAGCGGGACGAAATCCGCGGTGAAGGACCTCCGGGACAGCCTGTCCTGGTGGGGCGTGAGCAGCGTGAAGGTTTTCAGGTTCCGGCTGATGGGAGAAGTCATGTGGAACAAGCTGCCTGAAAAGAAGCGGAGCAGCATGACAGGAAAGCTGGAATGGGCTGCCCGGGTACTCAGCCATATGGATTACAGTGTGCCGACGAGAACGAGCGTCGGGGTGAAGCTCAAGTTCTATGCCGTGCGGATCATGCAGAAGACGGTGGGCAAAACCCACCCGGACAGCAGGGATTACCTGTACTGGCAGGAAAACGGCTGGCTGGGGGCAAAGACCCCCTGGAAAGATTGAAAAGATATATCAAGGGATTCCTCCACGCGGAACCTGCAGGTTCCTTGGTCGGAATGACACCTTTGTGCGCTGTAGTGCGCCATGAACAATCCATACGACCGGATTGTGTTTATATATACAGCCCGTGGGAAAAGGTCCCGCGGGTGTTTGTGTTTTGCGGATCGTGACATATAATGAATTCACAAAATTTTTTTACACTTCGTGAACCGATGCCCCCATGAGCCCGTCTAATATGCGTAAATGCAGATTGGAGGAACCAAGATGACCGGCGAAGCCTTCGAGAGATCCGTAACGGATATGGTACAGACGCTGTACAGGGTTACGTGCAGCCAGCTGTCCGTTGAAGCGGATCGGGAGGATGCCATTCAGGAAACCCTGAGGCGGGCATGGGAGAAACGGAATTCCCTGAGAAATGAATCGTATTTCCGTACCTGGATCGTCCGGATCCTGCTGAACGTCTGTCATGACATTCAGCGGGAGAGGCAGCGGATGATTCCGACGGATACTGTTCCGGAGCCGCTGCCTGGCCCCGGGAACAACGACATCGACCTCAGGGAATGCCTGCTCCGGCTGGATGAAAGGGAACGGACTCCGATTCTGCTGTATTACCTTGAAGGATATGACATTGGACAGATCGCGTCCATCCTGCGGATCCCGCAGGGAACCGTGAAGTCCAGGCTGAACCGGGGACGTAGACAGCTGAAGAGCATCTGCAGAGAGGAAGTGTTTGAGGCATGAAGAAAGCGGAAGATTTCCGGAAGGCCTTCGGGCCGGCAACTCCGGGATTTGAATCAGTGGTAAAGAAAACAATGAAGGAGCTGCGGGCGCAGGAAGTGAAGCCTGCAGTGAAGGAATGGCGGCGCTGGCGCAGGCCCGTGTTTGCCATGGCCATGGCACTGGTGTTATTTGTGGGCTTTGTGGCTGTCAGCGGGTCGCTGAATCCCTTCTCCCGGACGGATAGAATCCGCTCCGAGGAGGAAAACCTGTACACGGCCCAGCCGATTACAACCGTGCTGTCCATGGGCGCCGGTCAGGAGGAAGGCGACGGGGACGGCGCTGAATCCGGAATGCCGGAAGGCACGGACGCTGCTGCCGAAAACGACGAATCCGAGACGGATATCCGGGATTCTATAAACAATTTCTTTATCGGCTGGGCACATACGCCGGGCCAGGTGATGTGCTACTTTACCACGGATTGGTACACCCGCGGTGAGGAATTCCAGGAGATCCTGGGGAACAAGAAGCCGGTGAGCTACCAGATTAAAAAAATAACCGGACAGGAGGGAGATCCGGTCCGGCAGGCTGTCTGCATCGCGGAAATGGAGGATGGGCAGTATCAGCAATGTATCTTTGACTTCATAAAGGATGGCTATGGAAATTACAGCCTGGATCCTGAACGCCTGAAGGACAGGAAAACGGTTGAAGCCGCTCTTTCGGCGGAAAAGATTTCCCTGGTTGAAGCGGATATTATCAAGGCCGGATTGGACAAGGAAGTGGACGGGCTGAGTGAAAAACTGATCCCAATCAACCTTACCTGTGAGAAAAAGGGCATTCGCGTGGAACTGGTTTCCGGCCTGTTGACTGAAACGGATTATTATTATGTTGTTTCCTGCCAGGACCTGGAAGGAAAGTATGCGGATTATGACCTTTCTCCCATGGTTGATTGTAATCTCGTCTTTATGGAAGGAATTACCTTTAGCTCTGTATATCAAAACGCAGCTGAACACCGATCTGTCTATTTCATGAGGGGCAAACGCAAAGATGTTACTTTATATGCGGACCAGAATATCACGGTTGGGATTAAGGGGTTCACGGTTGATGACCGAACAAACATTAACCTGGATCCGCTGCTGAAGCAGTACGGAAAAACGGTGGAGGGCGTGGCACAGCCGGAACTGGAAAGATATTCGGATGAACCTGCTGTGCCGAAAGATCTGAAGGTGCTGGATTACACCCAGCCGCTGGATATTCCGCTGCTGGAGGATATTTCCCTGTCCGGTATCGGCTGGATCGACGGCCAGCTGCATATTCAGTACCATACAGGCAGGGATCATATCCCCATGGACAACGGAAGCTATTACATCGGATGGGGTGTATGGAACTATGGAGACGGAAAAACAAAGTATTGTCCGTTTAGATGGGACAGTGACGGCAATGGTATAGCGGACTGCGAAGAATATGTGTTTGATATCAAGCCGGACCAGACAGAAGAATCGGTGCTTGGGTGTGAAGTATATTATGTGAACGAGATCCTGGATGACAGATGGATGTTTGATGTTCCGGTGAAAGATATTTGCGCGGAAGAACTGATAGCAAACCTGCCCATTGCGCAGAATGAGGGAAACCAGGCATATCCGGGAATCCGGGATGATTATAATAGGTATACCCTGTGGGAATTCTTCTGCAGCTGGGCGGAAAAGGACGCGGACAACCTGCCGTACGATATTCTTCCTGAGCAGAGAGTCGGCGGAGAAAAGTTCCAGGCCCAAATGAGGGAACTGCTGGACAGCGGAAAACCGCTGAGCTACCAGATTAACGGAATACAGGAAGACGAAATCGGTCTGTTGTATGACTGCACCATTCAGATTGATCCGGGTAATGGCGGTGAAATCCGGTATGAACGTGCATCCATCCACATGAAGAAGCGCGACGGATTCCCGCTCATAGACCTGGACAGCCTGGCCGCAAGGGAACCGGCGGAATATGATCCGGCCGTTCAAACAATTTCCCTGTCCGGGGAAGCAATCATGAACGACCGCCTGGATTATTTCTGCAGCGGAATCAGGGGACAGCTGAAGCCAATCGGCGTGAGCTGTGAAGCCAACGGAATCCGGATGGAACTGATTTCCGGACTGGTAAAGGAAAAAGAAGCCTGGTACGTATACTCCCTGGAGGATTTGGAAGGAGTATATGAAGACTATTCCTACAGCATGTTCGACATGAAGGATACTCTCGGAGAGCCAGATACACACTCTTCCATGTGCCTGTACAGGGACAGGACGGAACATAAGGCGTATTTCATATGGAATCCTCAATACAAGTACCGGATCGGGACCGCTGACCGTGTGATTTCACTCAAAACGGATTACATAACCCTGAACAAGAACGGATGGATGGACATAATACCACTGCTGAAGCAGTACGGGACTATTACGGAGGGCATCCGTGCACCGGAAAACACTTATGACAGCGATTTTGACCATTCAGATAAACAGTGGAATCCGGAAGAAATCAGGATCCTGGATTATACAAAATCGCTGGATATTCCGCTGATGGATAATATAAGCCTCACCGGAATCGGCTGGGTGAATGATCAGCTGCATGTTCAGATCTGCAGTAAAATGAGCATCGGTTATGGCATAATCTTCAATGAGGAACAGAACGGAACAGTATATGCGTCCGGAAAAATGCTTCAGTACAGTCCGCTGTGGTGGATCGATGAGATAGCCGGTACAGAATACCTAGAATATATCTTTGACTACAAGCCAGAAGATGTGGAAACGCTGAAGCTGACTGCCAGCATGACGATTGGGCAGAAGAACCTGAAAGGATCGTGGAAGGTTGATTTTCCGCTGAACCTGGTCTGCGAGAGCGTCGGCCCGGCAGAAGAACTGGACGAGGACTTTGGGAACATCAGCCTTGATGAGCGCGAAGGCAGGATCGTTTTTGACGCCCGGGCACAGGAAAAGGTCTATACGAATAATGAGATTGGCTATGCGCTTCGGGAGGACGGAACTGCGGAAGCCGTACCGACAAGCATCTATGCATCCTACCAGGAGGAGATCATTATTCCGGAACAGGTGAACGGCCATGTGGTAACGACCATAGGCACCGGTGCGTTCATGGGCTATAGCATGATGCATATCACCCTGCCGGAGACTGTGCAGGCTATCAGGAGCTGCGCCTTTGAGGACTGCGACAAACTGGTGTCCTGCAGGATTCCGGAAGGGGTGAAGCTGACTGCCATTGAGAATTCCGTGTTCTATAATTGCATAAGCCTGGAAGGCATTGTCATTCCGGATAGTGTGACGGTTATCGGGGACCAGGCGTTCTATAGCTGTCGGAGCCTGCAGGGAGTTATCATTCCGAAGGGAACGGTTTCCATCGGGGATTACGCCTTCCTGGGCTGTGAGGGAATGTCTAACATCACGCTGCCGTTGGGCCTGGAGAACCTGGGAAGCTATGCGTTCTCCAAATGCACCGGGCTGGAAGCTGTAGACGTACCGGGAAGCGTAACCTACATCGGTCAGGGAGCATTCAAGGATTGTACCGGCCTGCAGATCGCGCGGATCCGGGAAGGCATCATATATCTCAGTGAGGATACTTTTGCCGGGTGCGGCAGCCTGGAAATCGCTATGCTGCCGGAAAGCATGGTGTCCATCAGTGACCGGGCGTTCAAGGGCTGCGGCAGCCTGAAAAAGATTGTCCTGCCGGAAAACCTGACATATATTGGCAGGGCCGCCTTCATGGACTGTGCCGGCCTGGAAGAGATTGTGATCCCGGTAAGCGTGACTGACATGGGAGAAAACGTGTTCAAGGGCTGCACGGGCCTGACCTGCACCGTGGCGGACGGTTCCTACGCAATGCACTATTGCGAGGACAATGGAATCCCGTATGTCATTAAGTAAGATGAAGAATTGACGAGGTGATCCGGCTGTGTTATACATAGCCGGATCATTTTTTTCATTTCCCAAAAGCAAAAAGACCCCTTTTATGTGTCTGTATATCAGATCGATCGAAAAACGGAGGATGCGTGGATGGATCGGGAAGGACATTTCCTGGAGACGGTTCGGCAAACCAGGAACAGGATGTACCGGGTGGCAATGAGCTACCTGCATTCCGAGGCGGATGCCGAGGATGCGGTTTCAGCTGCGATTGAAGCGGCCTGGAATCACCTGGGGCAGATCCGGAATCCGGATATGCTGGGAACCTATCTGGTTCGCTGCGTCATCAACAGCGCGAAGAATGAGCTGCGGAGAAGAAAGCGGCTTGTTCCGCTGGAAAACGTCCGGGAGAACCTGGTTGCGGAGAAAAACGGGGACCGGCTGTTTGAGTATATCTGCGGGCTGGAGGATAAGTACCGGATACCGCTGATACTCAAAATGCAGGAGCAGATGACCGAGCAGGAGATTGCCTCGGTGCTCCGGATTCCCCGGGGGACGGTTTCTTCCCGCATCAATCACGCACTGAAGATACTGAAGGATCAGATGACAAAGGAGGGCCTGAATCATGCTGAAGAATGATCTGAAGAATGATATTGAAAAAACGCTGCAGGCACATTGTCCTGAACCGCCCAAAGGCTTTTCGGAAAGAATGGACAATAAAGCAATCAGCCTGATGCAGAAGAAACATAATCAGAATGTGAATAAAGGAAGGTCCAGGTATCGCCTGCCCGTGCTTGTGGCAGCAGCGGTGCTGGTGCTGTGTTTCGTGACCGCTGCCTCCCGGGATCTGATTATCCGGCCGGACTCCATCCGGGCGCGGGAAACCACAACACCCCTGGCGACGGCGCTGTCGGAAGGCAAAGGAGAGGAAACCGTGCCCGGCGGGACCGGGGAGGCGGGCAACGGAACGGAAAACCAGTCCGCCCTGCCGTTTGAGGACGCCCTGAGGCTGGAAATGGAATCGTGGCCCGGCATCGCGGAAGAACTGAAGCCGGTGAATCTCAGCTGTGAAAAGCAGGGATTCCGGATGGACGTGATATCCGCCCTGGTGAAGGGGAATGAATATTGGGTTGTCTACTCCGTGAAGGATCTGGAAGGGGATCGGATTAACACATTTTATGATCCCGAAATATTCGACAACCTGGCGGAAGATGCGTCAGAAACGGACGGCACCTCGTTCTTCTGCGACAATCCGGAATACGGGAAAATCTATATGACACACAAAGTGTTCAGCGAACCCATTCTTCCTGAAGACGGGAAGCTTACGCTGGACGTGAGGAATATCCCCCTGGGATCGCTGACCGAGCTGGACCTGATTCCGCTGCTGAAGCAGTATGGCCAAAACTCGGAAGGGGTGATCCCGCTACAGGCCATTTGGCTCCCGAATTTAGACAAGGTGTATGTGGACGAGAGTGCTAAGGACCTCGGCATAAAGGTTCTGGATTATAACAAACCACTGGATGTCGAACTGGGAGAAAATGTTTTCCTGTCCGGAATCGGCTGGATCGGGGATCAGCTTCATGTGCAGGTTCAATGCAGGGAAAACAAGGTATACGGGTTGACCGGCAGTCCGGAAAGATACGGCTATGACCGCTATATGGTGTCGGTTGTGAACTATCCGAAGGAAGGCGGTTGGTCACTTGCTGATGAACAGAGTCCAGTGATGTGGGGTGTAAACGAACCAGCGTCTTACAAATCTGAGTGGAAGGAGTTTGTATTCAATTCCACGCCCGCGGACGTGGACCGGATGCAGCTGAAGATCCGTATCTCCGAGGTTACAGGAGTGGTGGAAGACAACTGGGAGATCCAGGTTCCGGTCAGCGCGATCCTGGAGAAGATGGGTGAAGAACCGTCTGCAAACAGTCAAAACGAATCTGATGAACAAATTAAGGGAACCCTGTGGGCGTTCTTTACGGATTGGGTTGGGCAGGACACAGGATATCTGCTGGACGTATGTGCGGACGAGTGGAAAGACCGTCAGCCTGATCCGGAAAAGGCCGTAAGGGAACTCATGGCATCCGGCAAACCGGGCGGATATATCATCAACGGTATTTCCGGAAAGGACAACGATCAGGTCCGTACGGTTGATTTGACCGTGCGGTGGGATGCGGGTACATACAGCAGGTATGAAATACCGTCCAGACTACAGCAGATTACGCCGGCGATGGAGGCCTACCGCGTTGATCCGGATGGCTTTGGAAACGGAACGACTGCTGAACCGGTACCGGAAAATGAACTGGTTCTCCTGACGGAGGAGGAGATTATCCGGAAAGCAATCAGTTATCCGGATCTTTCCTACGACGACTTTATTCCGCTCAACCTGGGCATGGAAAAGCAGGGAATCCGGATGGAAGTCATTTCCGGCTGCGTGAAAGGACAGGATCTCTATATTCTCTGCTCTCTTCAGGATCTTGAGGGACGGTACGACGGACTTGATATGGAGATTGAGCAGTGGTTCAAACCCGAAGCTCCTCGTATGGGGTATTCAAGACCGTACAGCAATTATGCTGAAAACAAAAGCTTCTGGCTTTTCCATACAGAAGAGTTTGCCCAGTATCAGGCCGAGGATGGTACCATCACCTTTGGAATAGATCGGGTAAACTTTGAAAAAGACAATAGCATTGATCTGTTTCCGCTCCTGAAGGAGTACGGAAAGGAAACAGAGGGGGTAAATGCGCCTGATAACGCCAGACTGTTGATAAACGGGACGTCCGCAGAAAACCTGAAGATCCTGGACTATACCAATCCGCTGGATGTTCCCCTTACGCAAACCGCAAAGCTGACCGGTATCGGCTGGATAAACAATCAGCTGCATGTCCAGATGCATGCTGCGGAAGAAACGATCCAGACGGAAAGCGGCACCTCATTTCCGGCAACAAGCGTACAAGTTTATGACCCCTTCTCCAGCCAATCCGGTCAGGTGGTGGAATGGGATGAGAACGGTGACTGGTTCAACGATTGGTATGATTATGGGCTCGATATAAAGCCGGAGGATGTTGAACAGCGATGGCTCACTGCTGAAGTCCGGGAAACCAAGGGCGTAGTGGAAGTTGACTGGGAGATCCCGATCCCGGTCAATATGCTCCTGAAGGGAACCGATGAAGATACTGTTGCCCAGGATAAAACGGCTGCTGCGGCAGAAGCGTGGGCTGAGTATGAGCTGAAGGGGAACTTCGGTGAGTGCCTGTGGTGGTTCTTCTGGAACTGGAAACAGGGTAATACTGATTATGTGACAGAGGCTTTTAGGTATGAGTGGAATACAGATCAGGCTGATCCGGAGGAATCCGCAAAGGAAATTATGAAAGCCGGTACCCCGGGAGGCTATAAGATTCACAGCGTTTCCGGGAAGCTCGGTGATCCGGATTGTAAGGCTGACGTAACTGTGCTTTGGCAGGAAGGGGAAAGCTCATATACATGCACCCGGCATGAACTTGAGTTCTGGCTGCAAAAGGGTGAGAACGGGGAGCTTGAATATGCGATCAATCCGGAAGGCTTCAAAAACGGTTCGGCTAACGAAACCTTCCCGGATAATCCGGTACTCATGACAGAGGAAGCACTTATCCAGGATACAATGGAAGCACACATAACTGACGTATCCTATGATGAGCTGATTCCGATCAGCGGACTCAGCACAGAGAAACAGGGAATCCGGATGGAAGCGGTTTCCGGATGCATAGAGGGAAACAAAGCCTACGTCCTCTGCACGCTGCAGGATGTGGATGGGAAGTATGACGGATATGAACTGGATGCTTCTGCGGAACGGAATGAAGATGAGAACGTTTCGGTAAGCTGCCCAAGAGTATATGCGAATAAAGCAGATCATAAATCCGCATGGCTTTACGAAATAGAGCAGCCGGATCTCTTCCGGGCCGGGAAAGATACGCTTACGGTGAAAATGAATTTCATTAATTTCAGCGATGAAAAGCGCGTTGATCTGATGCAGTGGCTGAGAGCTTGCGGCACGAATGCGGAAGGAATAGAACCGCCGGAACTGCATCCGGCTTTCTCGAAAGCGGCGCGTCCGGGAATGAAAGTACTGGATTATACGAAGCCGATGAATATCCGCCTTATGGAAAATGTGGAACTGGCAAATATCGGCTGGATTGATAACCAGCTGCATGTGCAGATTCATTTCACGGCAGCCCCGGTTATGACGGGCGAAAACAGAGGGTATATCGGGGCAGGAGCCAATGTATACAACTCTGTTGCCGATGAATATCCCATGCCGGTTGGATGGGATGATACCGGAGATGCATTTCCGGACTGGATGGAATTTGTGACTGAAGCCGGTCCGGAGGATCTGGATCGGATGCAGCTTACGGCTGATGTCTTTGAAAACAAGGGATATGTGGAGGACAACTGGGAGATCCAGGTTCCGGTGGACATGCTGCTGAAGGAATCTGACGCCGAACCTGCAGCGCAGGAAACGGAAGAAGTAAAAGAAGCGGAACCGGCAACCCTGTCGAAAGAAGGTGCTGCGTTCCTGGAGCTAAGGTATCCCGGACTGCTGGAAGAACTGAAACCGGTGAATCTCAGTTGTGAGAAGGAGGGGATTCGCGCGGAAGTCATCTGTGCCCTGATCAAGGATCAGAAGCTGTATGTCGTCTATTCTCTCCAGGATCTGGAAGGTGACCGGATCAAAGATAATCTGAATACTTACTATCTTGACAATTTGGGCGGCACGGGTTTGTATTCGATGAGACTGGGTTGGGATGAAACGGAAGAACACAAGGCCACATTCCTGAAAGAATATGATATACCGGTATCGGTGCAACCTGACGGCAAGCTTGTAGTCAATCTTATCGGTCTGATGACAGAGGAATATACTACGGTTGACCTGCTTCCTCTGCTGAAGAAGTATGGGAAAACTGTGGAAGGGGTAGACAAACCGGAAGATATCCGGGCGGAGACGTGGGATTGGCCTGCTACCTCTTTCGACAATGTGGATCTGTCAAAATATCCAACAATCCTGGATTATATTCAACCGCTGGATGAAACCCTGTGTGGGCCGGTTTCCCTGACTGGGATCGGATGGATTGACAATAAGCTGCATGTGCAGATCTACAATCCGGATGAAACAACTTGCACGATGGGAAATACAACTTATCCGTCCTGGATGGGTTCGCCCAGACTGGCCATCACGGAGGGGGAAGAGAGCAAAACTCCAAAATATGACATATTATCATGGGGTGCTTTCAGTAATGGGCAGACGGCATGGAAGAAATACGCGGAATATGTGTGGGAGATTACACCGGATGACATGGATCACCTGGAGCTTAAGGCTGATATAAGTCACTTCCAAAAAATTTCAGACGCAACCTGGGAAATTGAGATCCCTATTGCTTCCATCCTGGTGGAAACTGAGAAATCTGCGGCGGATCAGAAAACAGCGGTTCCCGCAGTACAAACTGAACATTGATCCCGGAACCGGGGAGGGTTTCTCCCCGGTTCTTTCTGTTGGCGCGGGCCCGCATATTTGTTATACTGTTTGCAGATGATAAACCCTGTTTCTGTGGGATAGATGAAAGGGGTCTTTCCTGTATGGCTGGATCGCATCATGCCGGAATGCGCCTGTTTCGGGCGTTTGTGCTTGTCTTTGCGCTGCTCCTTTTATGGGGCGGGAACGCCCGGGCTGAATTCAAAACGCTGAAGCTGCCGAAGGCCAGGGAATTCCAGATCGACCTGAGCGCGATGGTCCAGGATATTCCTCCTTTTCCCACGGTTGAGAAGGAAGAGGACCACTACGTCTTCACCGGCCTGGAGGCCTGGGGGATCGACAAAAAGTATATGAGCACTTTCTATGTGTATAATCCCCGGTCTGTCACCGGGCCGACGATCATATCGGAGAAGGATAAGCTGGAAGACCGGATGGTGGTGTACTGCGAGGATATCCTCTGGGAAGAGCAGCATTTTCCGGTCAAAATGGGCAAACAGGAGGGCAGGATTTACCTCTCGCCTTCCGATCCGCAGAAAACCATGTACCTGCAGTTCAGCGACAAAAAGGACAAGAAATACACCTGGCGCTTTTTCAGTAACGGAGACGTCACGCTCATCAACGCAAAAGACAACTCCGAAGCAGACTATGAAGACGGGATCCTGAAGGAAGTTTCCTTCTATGAGAAAGTCGGGAAAGTCATCGGAGACTATCGTATCCTGAATGGCGGCATGGTCAACGGCGAATACTGCTATGCGCTGAAATCACTGATGGTTTCTTCATCAACAGTGGAACTGGACAACCACAACGAGTGGAGCCGGATCACAGGCTGGAAAAACCCGGAGGATCCGAATATCAAATCGTTTGTGACAACGGAAATGCCCTTCAAACTCACCAGCGGCGCCGGTACGCCCTTCCGGTTCATTCCCCCTGTGATGACCGCCGGAGAGGAACCGGTGGCGGAAGACTTTTCCGCGTTCTCAGCGGCCCCGGACGAGCGGAAACTGCACCTGACGCTGGCGGACTTCGGCTTCCCGGCATTCCCGGACTATGAAGTGGACGAAGACAGCGGCGACTGCCATATTACAGGGCTTGCGCGCTGGGGAGCGCCGGTGGATGAGCTGACCGTTCCCCTGGGAACCTCCCCGGCCTATTCCTTTGTGCCGGACAATCCCGGCGTACAGGAAATCGTGCTCTGGTACAGCGAGAACTATCCTGTCCTTTCCATGGGGATCTTCATGAAGGAAGGATCCTATTCCCTTGATCACTACAACGGCATCTACGCGGTATCCGTCAACAGCACCGGGGCAATGCCTGTTGAGTATAATTACTGGGGAGGCTACCTGTACGCCTATGCGTTCCGGACAGATAACCTGTACCACTTCCACTATGAACCGGGCTTCGCCATGAACAACATCACCATGGCGGAAGGCCTGCTGCCGGAATGGCGCTGTTATCTGATTACCAATGCGCAGAACTACAGCGAACAATGGCGTCTGGATCATGGCGAATGGATCGGGGAATCCGGCCCCTGTCCGTTTGATAAGAGCCAGGTTCCGCCGCCGCTGGCCTATGAGGCGGAATAAGAAACAATAAAGCGGGAAGATAAGGATTGCTGGAAAGATGCAGAAGATGATTGACGAGGCGAAGGAATATATCCGGGAGCTGTTTGCGGAGAACGCGGACGGCCACGGGCTGGAGCATGCCCTGCGGGTTTACCGCAACGCCATGCTGATCGCGGAGACGGAACCGGGAGCGGACAGGCGGATTGTGGCGCTGGGCGCCCTGCTCCATGACGCGGACGACCACAAGCTGTTCCATACGGAGAATAACGCCAACGCCAGGCGGTTCCTGGAGGCGCGGGGCGTGGAGCCGGAAACCGCGGACAGGATCTGCGAGGCCATCAACGCGGTATCCTTCAGCCAGAACAAGGGAAAGCGTCCCGGAACCGTGGAAGGGCAGATCATCCAGGATGCGGACCGGCTGGACGCCATCGGCGCGGTGGGAATCGCCCGGACCTTTGCCTACGGTGGGAAGCACGGCCGGACGCCGGAGGGTTCCATCAGCCATTTCCATGAGAAACTGCTTCTGCTGAAGGACCTGATGAACACGGATAAGGCGAAGGAGATGGCGGAGGAACGCCACGCCTTCATGGAACAGTTCCTGCAGGAATGGGACCGGGAACTGGGAGAAAAATGAAAAAGAATTGTCAAAATTAGAAATGTCTAACGATAGAAACTCCAAAATGTTATTTGAGGCGTCAACGCTTTATAATTAAAGGAATTAAACATTAGAATTGACTAACTGCAAACCCCGCTCTTACAATGGGTTCCGACCCATGGGGGAGTAGCAAGCGTGAATGCGCAGCAAGTCAACATACTGGTCTTCAGGCCTGGCTTGCTTTAATATGCGAGACTCATGTATAACTGCGAAGCTATACATGGATTGTCTCAAAAACAGTCAGGTATGGATTCGCCGTACCTGACTGTTTTATTGGGGGGAACGGAATTGCAGTTCAATTTCTTATTCGTACTCAACAGTATCCTGTTCGGCGTCGGCCTGGCGATGGACGCGTTTTCAGTCTCTATTGCCAACGGACTGAATGAACCGAAAATGCCGGTGAGGCGGATGCTGCTGATTGCCGGAACCTTCGCGGTGTTCCAGACGGCGATGCCCCTGACGGGCTGGCTGTGCGTGCATTCCATTGCTGAAGCTTTCCAGGCCTTTCAGCCCTTTATTCCCTGGATTGCGCTGGCACTGCTGCTGTTTATCGGCATCAAGATGATTGTGGAAGGCCGGAAGGAAGAAAAGGACGGAGACGATGAGGAGGTCAAGCTGCTGCGCGGAGGCGCGCTGCTGGTGCAGGGAATTGCCACCTCCATTGATGCCCTGTCCGTGGGCTTTACCATTGCGGAATATACCTGGGTGTTTGCCCTGATTGAATCGGTGATTATTGGCCTGGTGACCTTCGGCATCTGCATCGCGGGGATCAAGCTGGGCAAGACGGTGGGCATGAAGCTGGCCGGCAAGGCGTCCATCTTCGGCGGGATCATCCTGATCCTCATCGGGCTGGAGATTTTCATTACCGGCATTTGCTGACGGAGGGAACATGGAAACAACGTGGAATGTGCAGCTGATCCGGTGCAGGCGGAGGTCTGTGGGGATCCGGATTGAGGGGACGGGGGAGATCATCGTCCGCGCGCCGCTGCGCATGCCGGAGTCGGAAATCCGGAAGGTGCTGGAAAGCAAGCGGAGCTGGATTGAGAAAACCCTGCAGAAGGTGAAAGCCCGGGTACAGGAACCGAAGCTGACGGAGGAAGAGCTGGCTGCGCTGGTGAAACAGGCGAAGAAAGTGATTCCGCCCCGGGTGGCGGAACGGGCCCGGCAGATGGGTGTGACCTACGGACGCATAGCCATCCGGAAACAGAAGACCCGCTGGGGCAGCTGCTCCGCCAAGGGAAACCTGAACTTCAACTGCCTGCTGATGCTCTGTCCGGAGGACGTGCTGGACTATGTGATCGTGCATGAGCTGTGCCACCGGAAGGAACTGAATCATTCCGCCCGCTTCTGGGCGGCGGTGGAGCGGGTGCTGCCGGATTACATACAGCCGCTGAAGTGGCTGAAGAATGAAGGGCAGACGATTATTTCAAGAATTTGAAGGGAACGGAAAGAACGTTCCCTTTTTGCTTGCAAGAAAAAAACGCTTGCTTTCGTTTCTATAGTGAGAACATAATGGATAAAAGACAGAACATGAATTGAAAAGGAGATTTGCGCCATGCCTCGCACCATTCTTTTCCGCCGCATGATCACTGTCCTGCTTTTGCTTGCCCTATTGGTTTTTGCCTGCTCGTCCGCTTCCGCCAACAGCTGGGGGCTGAACAGGGGCAGGCTGCTGAATGCCGTTGCGAAGGATCACACCTGGGATAATTATTCCACCTCGGGCGGAGGAGCTCAGGCCGGGGATTATGCCGTGATGAGCGCCCGGTATCATAGCGCACTGTTTTTTGCGGACAGTGAAAACCAGCTTCATGTGTACACAAAAGCGGTATACCAGCCGGAGGATAAGGTAAAGGGCCTGAAGCTCACCATGAAGAACGGGATCCTGACCCTCGCCTATGGCGATGCTGAGGTTTACCGCTTTTCCGACGGGAACGGGGACGGGGATCTGGACCTGCTGGAGGCGAAGATCGGGGACTTCCGGGTCTGGCGGGATGATAAGGGCTACAGCTATTACGCGGAAGACAAGGACGGCCGGGTAGTCTTCAATGGCTGGAATCCGTTATCCGAATTCAACATCCGCCTGTTCCCCCGTTCGACAGCCGAGATCCGGCGGATCAACCTGCTGACCGCTTATCTGGGGGACACGCACGAACTGTCTTCTGGTTATCCGATCAATCCGGGCAAAAAGGGAACGGCTCCGGTGTATGCCGCGCCTTTCGGCGAGAGCGCCTGGCGCGCGGCCAAGGGAAAGGCTGCCGCTGGCCTGAACGGGGATATGTGGGCGATGGAGGACTGGAAGAATAATGACGGCGAGACCTATACCCTGGTCCGGTACGACGTCAGTGAGCGTACCCAGCGGGTCGGCTGGGTCCTGAGCCGTGAACTGGGACGGGAGGAAAAACAACAGCAGGAGCACGATCCCCTGTATGATTTCTGCCAGGTGGATGTGTGGGCGATTGCGGATACCTACCTGACCGACGATCCGGATGTGAGCCAGTTCAGGCAGTTCGAGGTACCGAAGGAAACCTGTTTTACCTGCCTGGGAACTTACAAGGGATATGCCTATGTGGAGGCGGAAGTCAATAAAAAAGGCAAGTTCACGGACGGTGGAGCCATTGTCTGGGGATTTGTACCCCTGCGGGACCTGGAGCTCATGGATGTGGGCGAGGAACAGCCGGAGATTATGAAGAAGCTGATTGGTACATGGTCTTTTGATGCGGGTGGATCCTTCGGCCCGGATGTGATCAGCTTTGCGGAGGACGGCACCTTTACCTCGAACCTGGTGGATCGGGTACATGACCTGAAGGGGAAAGAGCTGGATAGTTATAATATCAGCGGCACCTGGAAGGTGATTGCCTACAGACCCCGGTGGAACCTGTTCTGGGATGAACCGGGATATGCGCTGCTCTGCGTCGGGAATCATGGGGGCGTCAGCCTCAACGGTCTGTCCTTTGACGGAGAAGGTTTCGGCCTGACCGGCGGAGAGGGCGGCGGTGGATATGTCCCCGCTGACCCGGAACTGCTGGAAAACCCGGATTATGTTGGATATAACGAGTTCGACACTAACGGCTGAAAATGCCCGGGAATGTGAAAAGCCGCCGCGGTTTGCGGCGACTTTTCGTTGTATGGTTGGGATGTTTATGATAACATTGTCTTCGCAATCAAAGGATACCGGGGGAAGAACGGATGCTGAAGGATATACTGTCTGTGTTTGGCGGGGCGATGGGTTTGATCCTCCGCTTTATCCTGGTTCTCGGCCTGGGCGCAGGCGTGTTTTACTGCGCCGTGACGATGTTCTTTTACCCCATCTTCTGGGAAGGGCTGAAGCGCCTGGCTATTGCCGCGGCCTGTGTGGGCGGCATTATCCTGGTGATCCGCAGCGGGCGGGACAAGGATGACGAAGGTCCGGCGCCGGATGACTTCCGGCCGTGAGTCGATTGGTATTACTAGACGACGAAATGCGGCAGGAGCAGTTACAGGGGGACAGACCCTCAGTCACATTCTTTTCAAGAACAGTGACAGAGGTTCAGTCCCCGCAGTCACGCTCCTGCCGCTTCTTGTTATTTCAGCGTCATCACGTTGAAACTGCTGGCGTTGAACACTTTTACCCCGTGATTCAAGGCGTATTTCACCGTATAGGCGGTGCCGGTCTGGGGCTGGTTGCAGTAGCTGACACAGTAGGCTGAACCATCCACCAGCTTCCGGTCCCGCAGGAGGAATACGCCTTTTTCATATTCCTGCCGGACGTAGACCACCTTGTCGCAGGCCTGGAGGATTTTCTCCTCCCGGGCGCGGAGCTCATCCGTCCAGTCTTCCTTTTCCCGCCAGGCGGGATAGGGCAGGACGGAGATGATTTTGATCTGCTGTTCCTCATGGGCTTTCAGGTACAGCAGGTATTCCGCGGCGAGCATGTCAAAGCCGACCGCGCCGCCCACCCCGAAATACCGGACGTTGTGCTCCCGGATCAGCCGGATCAGGATGTTGCGGGCGCGGACCATGATCTTCCGCTCCTCTCCCGGAGGGATTTTGCGGTGCCCCGTCAGGCAGCAGGTCTGTTCTTCACGAGAGAGGTTTCGGTATCTCTCGGCGTAGATATCTGTCATACAAGACCCTCATAGAAAGAAATAAATTAATACTTAAAACTTAAAACTTAAAACTGAAAAATGATTTTGCGGCTGCGGCCGCGGAGGAGATTTCTCCACTCCTTTCAGTCGGTCGAAATGACAATATGGGCGTAGCGGTATTATCTTCATGCAATGATACCGCGGCTAAGGGTGTCATTCCGAACGGAGCGAAGCGCAGTTGAGGAATCCCTTGATATCTCTTTTTTATTATACGGGAAGGGATAATTGAAGAAAAGCGAACAAAAAATAAAATTCGCTTTTCTGCTTTGAATGGGATATAATCCGGACAGAAGCAAACGTTTGGAGGACAGGAACATGGCAGAGAAAACCACTACCGTACAGATTGTGATGCCCCAGCACTGCAACGGCTATGCCAAGCCCAGGCTTTTCGGCGGACAGATTATGGCATGGATCGACGTGGTGGGTGCCGTGGCGGCCCGCCGGTATACCGGCCAGGCAGTGACCACGGTGTGCATTGATAACCTGACCTTCCTGAAGCCCGCTTACCTGAACGATACCGTGGTGCAGGAGGCTGTAGTCACCTGGACAGGACGCACGTCCCTGGAGGTTCGGGTGGACAGCATGGTGGAACGCCTGGACGGCAGCCGGGAGCTGATCAACCGGGCCTACGCGGTGTTTGTTGCCATTGATGAAGAAGACCATCCTGTGGCCATTCCCATGTTTGTTCCGGAAACCACGGAAGAGAAGCAGGAGTACGCCGCCGCGGAAGAGCGGAGAAGAATTCGCTTGCAGCGGTAAGAACCCTGCGGGTTAAATGAAATATCGCATCGCGATATGAAATATTGCGGCATATGCCGCAATGTGAAATAACCGCCTCAAAGAGGCGGTTGTGAAATATTTGTCTTCGACAAATGTGATAGTAACTTCAGTGCCGTTTCTCAGTAGGAGGAACGGTTCTTTTTCTGTTGCGCTTTTCCCAGCAAAAATCCCAGCCCGGCGCCCACCGCGCCGCCGGCGATGTGGGCCATCTGGCTCACGTTGTCCTGCTGGAACAGCCCCTGCCAGATCTGCTGGCCCAGGTACAATACCGCCACCAGGATGAAGGTCACCGGAATGGTGTTGTCTTCCCGGATGGTGATGGAGGAGATCAGGATAAAGGCGAACACCACGCCGCTGGCGCCCAGGAGCCTCACCCCGGGGAAGAACACCATGTTGATGATCCCGATCACCAGCGCCGTCACCGCGATGATGAACACCGTGGTGCCGGTGCCGTATTTTTCCTCAATCATCGGGCCGAGGATCAGGATGTACATCATGTTGCCCAGCAGGTGGTCCCACCCGGCGTGCCCCAGCACGTGGGTAAACAGCCGCACATAGGTCAGCGGGTCCCCCATGGAGGAACGGTATACGCTGAACAGGGTCCGGTTGCTCTGCCCGCCGGTCAGCAGGCTGATAACCTGCGCGATCACGCACAGGGCTACGAAGCCCAGCACCGCCGGCGCGTTGAAGGAAAGCCTCAGTTTCTTTTTCATTTCTCCAGCTCCGCCTTGCACTGCCGCAGCAGTTTGATAATCGGCAGCCCCTGGGGGCAGGCGCGCTCGCACTGGCCGCAGGATACGCAGTCCCCGGCGGTGCCCCGTCCGGCGGTCACGATGCCGTATTCCCGGATGGTGCGGAATTCGGGACTGCCCTTGCGCCGGTTGATGACGTTGAAGATTTCCGGAATCGGAATCTCCATGGGGCAGCCCTTGGTGCAGTAGTGGCAGGCGGTGCAGGGGATGCTCTTATCCGCGTCCAACGCCTTCTGGGCTTTGTGGATCAGCTCCATCTCCTTTTCATCCAGGGGACGGAAATTGCTGAAGGTCTTCAGGTTGTCGTCCATCTGGGCAAGGTTGCTCATGCCGCTGAGCACCGCGTGGACGCCCTCCAGCCCCGCGGCGAAACGCAGGGCCCAGCTGGAGTAGGACACATCCGCGCCGCTGGCGTCAAAGACGGCCTTCACCTCCGGGATCGGGTCGGCCAGGATGCCGCCCTTCACCGGTTCCATGATCATGACGGGCTTGCCGTGTTTGCGGCAGATCTCCCAGTTTTTGCGGGAGGCGACGCCCGGGTTTTCCCAGTCGGCGTAGTTGATCTGCAGCTGGACAAATTCCGCGTCCGGATGGGCTTCCAGCAGCTCTTCCAGCAGATCCGGATCCGCGTGGAAGGAGAAGCCCCAGTGGCGGATGAGGCCCTTGGCTTTCTGCTCCTTCACGAAGTCCCACAGGCCGTACTCGTCGTACTTTTTGTACATGGAACGCTGCAGGGCGTGGAGCAGGTAGTAATCGAAATATCCGGCGCCTGTGCGCTCCAGGCTGGTGGTGAACTCCTGCTTGGCGCTGGCCTCGTCCACGGCCCCGATGGCGGCGTGGAGCTTGGTGGCCACGGTATAAGCGTCCCGGGGATAGCGGTCCGCCACGGCGGCCTTGAAGGCTTTCTCACTGTCGCCGCCGTCATATACGAAGGCGGTGTCGAAATAGGTTCCGCCCGCGGCGATGAAATGGTCTGTCATCTCGCAGACCTGGGGGATATCAATACTGCCGTCCGGATTCTTCGGCAGCCGCATCAGGCCGAAAGCCAGGCGAAACGGATTGGGTCTGAATGATTCTGTCATAGTCGAATCCTTTCTTATGTCTTCGTACGTTTTTTGTGTCATGCCTATTATAGCCCAAAGAAGGGGAGATGAGAATAGTGAATAGTGAAGAGCGCAGAGTGAAGAGTGAAGAGTTTAGAGTGTAGAGTTTCCGCCTTGCGGCTGCGGCAGCAGCGCAAGGGCGGCATGATGCAGCTTAAACGTCTGGCTGGGACTGTAGCCGATGATGGAGGCGGTCTCCTCCCAGCTGCGGCCTTCCAGGTAGCGGAGCTCCATCAGCTCAATCAGCCGGATGTCCGGCAGGGTGGAAATGACAATGGCGGCGGCCGACAGCGCCTGCTCCAGCTCCGCTTCCAGCAGCGGAATCTGCTTCTCCTCATCCGCGGCTTCCGCCAGCAGTGCCTGCATGCGGGTGGGATCGGGAGAGCTCTTTACCCTGACCTCCCGGAGCGGGGAGGTCAGGTGCTCCGCAAAATGGCGCAGGGTATCAATCCGCAGGTGCTTGCGTTCGATTTCCCGCCGGATTGCCCGGGGCTTCAGAAGAATGTCCGGTGCATTCATCCCTTCTTCGCCTCCCTCCGGACAATCCGCAGGATGGCGCTTCCATCCAGGCCGGTGAGCCAGTGAAAGCGCTCTGACAGGAAAAAGTTTTCGATCTCCAGCAGCCGCTTTTTGGCGGAACGGCAGGGCAGGCACCGGTAGGCGCGGAGATAATCCTCCACCGCCAGGCGGACCAGGGCCTCCATCAGCTGGAGGCAGCCTTCTTCGCTGAGGACAAAGGCTTCCTCCTCCCGGTGGGACATTACGTGCTGCATCGCCTCGGCGGCTGTGCGGTCGGGATAGTGTTCGGAATTAAAGTAATCCATGATGATTCCTCCTTTTCACAGCAACAGGGTAGAGGAGAAGGAGGAAAAGCACACTGACACAAAGTGGCAGAAATAATTCACAATTCATGATTCATAATTCATAATTAGTATGATCTCTTTACTGAAGAAGTTCCGACTATGATGAAGGTTTACATCCCCGGAGGAGATTCCTCGACTACGCTCGGAATGACATCCCAGACATTGTGAATAATTCGTTGCGTCAGGATGCCGTTAATTATGAATTATGAATTGCTTCAGCATGACACAATTTGTCAGGCTGAAGCCAAAAAACCATCGTCGGAACAGAAAACAATGGCAAAGGACAGGGAAAAAGTGTAAAATATATTTTGTTGTTGTTTTAAGAAGAATCCGAAGGAGAAATTGACGATGAAAAAAGGACTTCCTTTATTCCTGCTGACGCTGTACTGCGTGTTCTGCATGGTGATGACGCCTACCCAGGCCAGCGCGTACATTGATCCGAGCACGACCACCTTCATTATCCAGGCGGCTGTCGGCCTGGTGGTGGCAATTGCCGCGGGCTTCTCCATTTACTGGAGAAAGGCCAAGAAAAAGATCAACAAGGCAGTCGGACGGGAAGAGGTCACGAAAGACGAGAGCGACGACCTGGAAGATCTTTGATATCGGATAAGAGAGAAGAAGTATGCAAATAATCTGCGCACCGCTGGGGTGGCTGATGAGGGTGGCTTACGGCCTGACCGGCAATTACGGCCTGGCTGTGATTGTGTTCACCCTCCTGACAAAGCTGGTCCTGCTGCCCGTCAGCCTTTGGGTGCATGCAAACGGCATTAAGATGGTCCGGCTGGAGCCGGCCGTGAACCGGCTGAAGGTAAAGTATTTCGGCGACCCGGACAAGGTGGCCGATGAACAGGCACTGCTGTATAAAAAAGCACATTACAGCCCTTTCGCCACCGTGATTCCGGTGGCGGTTCAGGTGCTGCTGCTGATCGGCCTGGTCCAGATCATTTATCATCCGGACGTATGGCTCCGTCAGCCGGACCTGAACACCCGCTTTTTAGGCTTTGACCTGTCCGCGACGCCTGCCGCCGCAGGCGGCATTCACCTGCTGATTCCGCTGCTGGCGGGACTCGCCGCCCTGATCCTCAGCCTGTGCCAGAACAAGCTGAACCCGCTGCAGAAAAGCCAGGGCAAGGCGGCCCAGTTCTCCTCCATGGCGGTTTCCGTGGGCATCAGCCTGGTGCTGGGCTTTACGGTGCCGGCAGGCGTTGGCTTTTACTGGATCTGGAGCAACCTGTTCACGATCGCCCAGCAGCTGCTGCTGAATAAGCTGCGGCCGCCGGAAAAGGAGATTGACTGGGCGGAGCTGGAGGCCTCCCGGAAGGAGCTGGCAGCCTACGCCGATACCGGCAGCGAGACCGTGCGCAGCCGGGAGGAAAAACACCGGGAGAAGGAAGACTACAAGCGCTTTTTCTCCGTGGGCAACAAGCACCTGGTGTTTTACTCCGAGGGGAGCGGCTTCTACAAGTATTTTGAGCGGATCATGGGCTGGATCCTGGAGAACAGCAAGCTGACGATCCACTATGTAACCAGCGATCCCAACGACCAGATCTTTGAGATCGCGAAGAGCCAGCCCCGGATTGAGCCCTACTACATCGGGCAGAAAAAGCTGATCACGCTGTTTATGAAGCTGGAAGCGGACGTGATGGTCATGACCATGTCCGACCTGGGCAACTATCAGTACAAGCGCAGCTATTACAGCAAGGATATCAAATACGTCTATGTGTTCCATTATCCGTTGAGCACCCATATGGTGCTGCATACCGGCGCCCTGCGGCATTATGACTCGATCCTCTGCGTGGGCGATTTCCAGTTTGAGGAGATTCGCCAGACGGAGAAGCTCTTCGGCGATCCGGAGCAGGAACTGATTGCCTGCGGCTACGGCCAGCTGGAAAAGCTGTATGACGCGTACCAGGCCACGCCCCGGTCAAAGCGGGAACGGCCGAAGGTGCTGATTGCCCCCTCCTGGCAGGCGGACAATATCCTGGACAGCTGCATTGACGAGCTGCTGTCGGAACTGCTGGGCAAGGGCTTTGACGTGACGGTGCGGCCCCATCCGGAGTATGTGAAGCGCTATGGCGACCGGATGAACGCCATTGTGAAGCGGTATGAGGATTACAAGGGCGGAGACCTGTTCTTCGAACTGGACTTTACCGGCAATACCTCCATCTTCGATTCGGATACGGTCATCAGCGACTGGTCCGGTACAGCCTATGAGTTTGTGATGGTCACCGAGCGGCCCTGCGTGTTTGTGGATACGCCGCCGAAGATCAACAACCCGGACTATGAAAAGATCACCGTGCCACCGCTGGAAATGACCCTGCGGGACCAGGTGGGCATCCGGGTGAAGCCAGAAGAAACGGAAGGCCTGGCGGATAAGATCCGCACCCTGCTGGAGGACGAAAGCTACGGCGACCGGATCCGGAAGATCCGGGAGAAGACCATCGCCAACTTCGGCCGCAGCGGGGAGGTCGGCGGAGCGTATATCCTGGACCAGGTAAAGAAAGCGGTACAAAAAAGGCGCGATGCGTAAGCATCGTGCCTTTTTGAATTCACAATTAGATTTACTGCGAATGCAGGGCGAATGGATAAACCACAGCTTCCACGCTGTCATCTCGACCAAGGACACGAAGTGTCCGCGTGGGGAGCAAGCTGAATGTCAGCGCAGTGCGCTGTCGGCGTAACCGAAATGAAACGGAGTCCTGTCGTGCGCGGTGCGCGAGGCGGGAATTCCGCCCGCGGTGCGCGCGCGAATCCTTACCGAAACGAGCGGCGAGCGCGCTCCAAGCGCGAGAAGCGACGATTGAGGTTGCGGAGAGATCTCCCAGCCTGTATACGTTCGGGAACGTTATCCGGAACACCCGATGATACCGGAGGAACGGTTCCTGCGGTATCGTTCCTTTTGGAAGAATAAAATCCTGTATTTTTCCTGCTTGGCAGTGTAATCCCGTTTCCGTTCTGTATATAATCATCATCAGGACAGGATACTGAAACGGAGGAGGACGAAACCCATGACCCAAAGGCGCAGAATCATCACACTGGGCGTCTTTCTTGTCGCTGTTTTCCTGATTATGATACTGATATACCCGAAACAAACGCCCGGGAAGCACCCGAGAGGCGTATGCGGGAACAATCTGACCTGGCAGCTGGAAGACGGGACGCTGACGATTTCGGGAACGGGCAGGATGAACAACTATCTCCTGGCGAAAGGTAAAATCGGGAGCCTGCAAACGCGGCATGTCGTTGGTACCGACGCCCCCTGGGATCTGGAGGTTATCAAAAAGGTTGTCATTGAGGAAGGCGTTACTTCCGTCGGCACCGCAGCCTTTTACGGACATCCGGAGCTGATCAGCGTTTCCCTGCCGGATACGCTGGAATACATCTTTCCGGACGCGTTCGGAAACTGTGCGGGCCTTCGGGAAATCAACCTGAAGGATACCGTGAAGATTGTTGATGAAAGCGCGTTTTATAACTGCCTTGAACTGCAGAAAGATTTATAATGCATAATGCATAATTACGATCCCAAACGCAATGCGGGAACATGACAGTTGGTCACATAGAAATCGGTCTGAGGATATTTCCTCAGACCGATAACATATAATTCTGAATTCTGAATTGAAACTGAGCTTTGCTCAGTTTCTTCTCCTGTCTACACCAATCTCCTGATAGTGCCGGGCTTTCTCGGCGTACATCATCTCATCGGATTCCTTCATCATCTCGCTGACGGATTTCCGGCTTTCCCCGGCACAGCTGTAGCCGATGGAGCAGCTGTATTTCGTTGCGGAAACGTTCTTCCGGATCCGCTCAACCAGCTGGAGAACCTCTTCCGGGCTGCCCTGCCGGCAGATGACCAGGAACTCGTCCCCGCCGATGCGGTAGACGGACTGGTGGGCTTTGGCTGCCTGGGTGAAGCACAGCGCCAGGGTGGTCAGCGCTTCATCTCCTGCAGCATGGCCGTGGGTGTCGTTGATTTCCTTCAGGCCGTTCATGTCGATGGAAACAAGGGCGGTAATTCCTTCCGGATCGGTTTCCAGCTCAGCGTAGCAGGCCTGGCGGTTCAGGACGCCGGTCAGCGAATCTATTCTGGTCAGGTTCTGGATGGAAAACAGGTAGTAGGCAAACAGTGCGATCGAGATGGTCTTGCAGAAAATCTGGGAGTAGGCCTGCCTGATGAAGAAGGGAAGGATCACCATGCTGCCCAGCGCGAGGGAGAAGAAGGCAACCGGAAAAAGATCGTTGATCTGCTTGTTGGTGCGCTTGTACAGGAAATAAACGATGAAACAGCCATAGATTCCCGGAACAATGAAAGGGAGCAGCCTCAGTGGGCCGTTCTGGATCGAGCCGTCCGGCAGCACCCGGGTGATGATGCCGGTGTAAATGCTGATGAAGCAGATCACCGCTGTAATGATAGCGGGGATAAAGATGATCCGCGGATACTTCTTTACCAGGGAATAAAGAACCTGTGCCTCAAGAAGAGACCCTGCGCTGTACCGGATGAATATCAGGTAAGGCCTGCCTTTCCATATGATCCCCAGGTCTTTCTGCTCAAATTCGATAAACACAATAATGGAAAGGATCAGGACTTCAAAGATCAGCAAAAACATGCGGCGGGCAAAGGATTTATCCAGGAAGGCTGTTGTGCGGAGAGATATCAAAAAAGCCAGAGACACCAGGATCAGGGCCCAGTTCTGGACTAAATAATCCCTTAGCATTAACACGCTGACGATCCCCCCCCTCCACAATTGACAACCGCTTTGCGGTTCTCAGTTTCTTCTCCTGTCCTTGCCGAATACTTTGTAATAGCTGACTTTTTCCACGTACATCATTTCGTCGGATTCCTTCATCATTTCGTTGACGGACTTCCGGCTGCCCTCTGTGCAGCTGTATCCGATTGCACAGCTGTATTTTGTTTCGGAGACGTTCTTCCGGATGCGCCTGACCAGCTGGAGAACGTCATCCAAGGTACATTTCCGGCAGATGATCAGGAACTCGTCCCCGCCGATACGATAGACGGACTGGTGGGCTTTGGCTGCCTGGGTGAAACACAGCGCGAGGGTGGCCAATGCTTCATCCCCGGCGGCATGGCCATGGGTGTCGTTGATGACCTTCAGGCCGTTCATGTCGATGGAAACAATGCCCGTTATTTTCTCCGGCTCGGTCTCCATGTCAGCATAGCAGGCCTGGCGGTTCAGCACTTTGGTCAGCGAATCGTTGGTTGTCAGGCCTTGGATGGAAAAAAGATAGTAGGTAAACAGCGCAATCGCGATGGTCTCACAGAAGACATGGGAGAAGATGGGACCGAAAATGAAGGGCAGGAAAACCCCGCTGCCCATCGCGAAGGCGAAGAAGAAGACGGGGATCAGATCATTGAACTGCTTGCTGCTGCGCTTGTACAGGATATAAATGATGAGCGAGCCGTAGATTCCCGGGATAACGTAGGGCAGCAGCCTCAGGGGACCGTACTGGATCGTGCCGTCCGGCAGTATCCGGGTGATGGTGCCGGTGAAGATGGAAATGAAGCAGATCGCCATTGTGACAATGGCGGGAATAAAGATGGTTTTCCGGAGCTTTTTCACCAGGGTATAGAGCACCTGCGCGTCGATAAACGGGGTGGCGCTGTACCGGATAAACATCAGGTACGGCCGGCCTTTCCAGACAATGCCCCGGTCATCCAGTGCGAACTCGATATACACGGAAATGGAAAGAAACACCACTTCGAAGATCAGCAGGGTCATGCGTTTGGCAAAGGTTTTATCCATGAAGGCCGTGGATCGCAGGGACACCAAAAAGGCAAGCGAAACCAGGATGAGAGCCCAGTTCTGGACGAAATAATCTCTCAACATGGTCATGCTGACGATCCTCCACAAAAGACAGTTGCAGAACGCCGGTCCTTTATGTACCGGTTTAATTGTGTATAATATACCATACAACCGTGTAACTGAAAAGGTTTGCAAACGGTTACTTTCGTTTTTTCTCCGTTCTTCAGGGCAGACACCGGGGCCGGGTGCCTGCCTAATTCATAATTATATATACTCGCAGACGGGAGCTTTGTTTGCTTTCGGATGCGCAATCGAAATTTGCAGTCTGAGTAACTATAATTGTTTGTTGAAACGGAAACCGCTCCGGTTTCCGTTTTTTACTGTTACATATTTAACAATACTATAACAAAAATGAGAACTGGTTGCAAATGTACGGATAATTTTGTATCCTGCTTGCAGAAGAAATCGTTTCTCAGTTCTGCTTTTTTCTGTTCTGCACGCGAAAAACACAGCAAAAACATTTCAAACTACGGCATTTGGCCGCCTTGAAACGTTTGTATAAGCAGAGAAGCTTTTTGTCCGGGAGGAACCGGTATAACTGAAAAAAGGGGTAGGTTGGATATGTTTGCAAACATCGGCACCAAACTGAAAAAGACGGCCAAGGTGGTCTGCGTGGCAGGGATCATTCTCTCGGTAATCTTTGGGATCTACATGATTATCAAGGGCATTGAAATGACAGAAGATTACGACACCATGGCTACCGGGTACGGCATGATTATATCAGGCGTTGTGTATGGCATCATGCTCGCGGGTTTCAGCTGGATCTACGGTTTGCTCCTGTTTGTCTTCGGGGATCTGTCGGACCGGCTGACGAATGTTGAAACGGGCGTGAAGGAAATCTGCGCGGACCTGAATCCGTTGGCTGCCGCCCAGGAAAAGGCCGTGACCGGCCCGGAAGATCCGGATGACCAGCGGTGGGAGTCTGTCCGCTCTTTCCTGGAGGAAATGGAAAAGGAAAAGAATGCCGTGGGCATCTGGATCCTCTGGCGGAAGTATAAGCTGAGCGATAAGTACAAGGACGCGGACGAGTATATTCGCAGGCACAGGACCCTGGAGATGATGAACGGGGAAACGGAAAAGATCGGGGAAATCCGGAAAGACATCCGGAGCCTGCTGAGCAAATAAAAGGGGGACAGGAGAATGATGCGCAGGATCCTGATATTTTTCATGGCACTGGTCATGGCTTGTTCCGTCTGCCTGGGAGAGGCGGCGGACGTGGAGGTTGAAACAGACGCGGCGGAAGAGGATGAGCGCCTTGCGTCCTTTGAAAGCTGGCAGACGCGGATCGGCAACGTGACGATCGCCCTGCCCGGGATTCCGACTGCCTGCAACCCTGAAGGGGACTGGGAAGGCTATTGGAAAAACAGCCTCTACGTCTGGGGCAACTGCGTCCATGATCATATGGATTACCAGCTCCGCACGGCGGATATCGGGCCGTGGATCGAGTCCCTGGGCGAACTCTATCCGGATGAGGATCCCGCGCAGCTGCGCATCAATGCGCTGATCAACTTCACCACCATGCAGCTTGATCATATGGATGGACAGGTCGAAGGCAAGGTTGGACTCGATCCGGAAAGAGAGATGATGCTCTTTGCCTTTACCTATCCGGACACGCCGGACGTGACCTACTCTGCCAAGGCCTTCCTGGACGGCACGCAGGCCACGGCACTTTATATGGGGGAGTGCAATCACCTGGAAGAGGCGCAGAAACGGTTCCGGAAGCTGAAGGAAGAGGAACTGGCGTCCCGCACGGAGGATGATCCCTACTGGCTGCATTTTATGGGTTTGCCCCTGACCTTCCCCCGGAAACCGTATATCCTGGAGGTGGAAGGAAGATATACGCTCAACTGCCTCGCGGATGATTTCACGCGGATCATCGCCTTTTATGACAATATAGGCCTGTCCATCCCCGCGGACGAGTCAGCAGAGGACGGGACAGGGATGGAACCTTTTATGAAGGACCTTGCCCAGCCGGTGATCAATAATCTGGGCGGCGGCACCATCCTGGAGGGCACCGTCACCCAGTATGAATCGGACTGGGTGTATGAATATACCTTCCTGCTTGATAATTCCCTCAATGAGGCCTATCCGGACCTGTTCCGCTGGAGGGGCGTATACATTGTCAGCCCGAATGGCCTCTGGACCCTCCTGTGCAACGATACGGAAACCGGCCGGGCGTTCATGGACAGTATGGGAGAGACCACGGACGCGACGATCTCGCCGCGTTACCGGCTGGTCAACAGCACCCTGGAAACTCAGCACCGGCAGAAGGATGCTTCCCCGGCCACCCTGGGCCAGTTTATACAGGATCTCGCGGCCCTCCTGCGGGCCAACGAGGATGGCGAAATGTTTGACGAGGAGTATGTCACCGTCGGGGATGCCATGCTGTGCGACGGCCGTTGGGTACGGACGGTGATGTGCCAGGCAACGGACATTATGGCCCTGCTGTTTGTATCCTCGGACGAGGAGGACGCGGTAGTCAATGAAATCCATGTGGTGGTAGGCGAAGACTATAACGAGGTGGTGTTTGACATCCTGGCATCCTGCTGCATCGAGGCGGCGGAAGGAAAAACGGACACGGCCGTGAAGCTGCTCCGGAATGAGGAAAAACGCAAGGACGGCGCATCCTTCCAGTGGAAGGGTGAACGCTATGAGGCTGTGAAGAGCTTCGTGGACAACTCCATGCCCTATTACCTGATGACCATCACGGCGCTGAATCCGGCGGAGCTTGAACATATCCCGGAGGAAAAAGAAAACCCGGACGTCTTTGCGGAACCCATGGGAACCGTCAAGCAGTTCCGTGACCGGTGGTACCGGCTGAACCAGAATATATACAGCGGACAGTTCAGGCTTTCCCATCTGGATCCGCAGGATGCGGGGGATGGCAAAGTGGCCTGGATATCTGTTTTCGGAGATTCAACCTCGGTAGGTCTCACCACGGCATCCGAGGGAGAAAACGCGGGCATTATCAGTGCCAGGGTCTTCAATATGCACGGGGATATGCAGCAGACTTTCCTGGGCGGGCTCCTGGCGCTGGCAGCCCTGACGCAAATGCCGGACGAGCAGTATTACGTCATGACGATGATGCTCATGGAGCACCCGCTCTGGGATGACCTGACGGCGCTGAATCCCGTGGCCGGCTGGAACGGCAAACAGCTGGTGCTTGTGGACGGGGAGTTTGACGGCAGCCATGTCCCCACGGCGTATATTCTGGATCAATGAAAAACGGACACCGGGGACAGTCCCCGGTGTCCATTTTCAGGCAGAAGGAACAGTCCTCCGGCCTCTTTCGTTCTGATAAATGGAGACCGGAAAAGGAAAACAGAAAAAGGAGATGCGCGGGATGAACGTGAAAAGGCTGATGAGCGGGTTCATGGCTTGTGTGCTGCTTGCGCTGGTTTTGTATGTGCCCGTTTCCTATGCGGGAGATCCTTCCTGCTCCCTGACTGTCGCGGTCAAGGGAAAAGGTGTGGAAGTGTTCTCATCCGCTGCGGCCAGGAAGCCGTCGGGAACGCTTTATAACGGATATAAGAACAGAGCCAATCCCGCAGAAAAAAGCAAACGCTATGAGGTTAATCTGACAGAGGAATACCGGGTGTATCTCGACATAGATCAGGCGGAGGAACTGCTTCCGCGGGCGTATGTGAAGCTGAACAGCTGGGAAGATGAATATATAGAAGCCTGCCTGTCCATGCAATGCAGCGGCTTTGAGGCAGAGGTATGCGCGGAGGAAACGCAGCTTTACCTGTCGCCGGAGGGCGAGAAAACCTCCATGACCTGCTATCAGGGAACCCGGACGGTGGTCTGGGGGGAGTTTGGCGGCAGGTATTTTGTGGATGATTACGGAATGACCGGATTTATAGACAAAAAAGACCTGTCTAAGGTCGCGGATCTCAGCTTCTGGGATGCATATGAAGCCCGCAATGAGCGAGGGTATGAAGAACGGTTTGAGGAAAAAACCGTGTTTACAGACGGCGGGCATATCTATCTGAAGGATTTCGGAAAGTATTTCCTGGAAGATGGCGACAAGGTCCGCGTCAGGGCCTATACCGGGAACGGAATGGTCCAGCTGTACAGGCCCGGTTATGTGGAAGCTCGGTTCCTTGATCCGGAAGGAGATCACAGCACAAACAACGTTTATGCCGTGGTGAAGACGGATAGTCCTGTGAACCGCCTGCGGATAGAGGCACCGGTTTCATATGTGAGATCCAGGAAACTCTGTTCCGGCGTGCGGGTGGAAGTGCTGGATGAGGACGAAAAGACCGCAGATTTATATCTGGCCGGATCGGGCAGGGATACTTGGGATACACAGGTGTTCGGAACGGTCAAAAAGGAGTATCTCGCCTTCGGAAATGACGCGGAAAAAGTGGAGAACGGGTGTACCAGGGTTACCTTGACGGAGGATTATAAAGAACTCTGGATTGATCTTCCCGCCGGCAGTATTTTGACCGTGGTCGGGTGTGAAGAAGCAAACCAGGCCGGGGATCCGGACCGGCTCCTGGTGATGACGGAAGACGGTAAACTGATCACGCTCATCAACAGGGAAGGGATCCTGGAACCCATCGATCCGACCGTCTATCAGGCGAAGGCAACCTCCAACGTGGTTTTCCGGGAAAAGCCGAACAAGGACGGCAAGCAGATCCGGACGATTATCAAGGGAACTGAAGTGGAAGTACTTCTGCGCGGGGAGTGTTGGACGATGATCCGCTACAACAAAAAGACCGGTTATGTCATGAGCCGGTATCTGAAGTTCCTGCAGTGAGCATGGATACCGGGGAGACACCGGGGACAGTTCCCGGTGCCTGCGATAAAAGGATGGGGACTATGAAACATTTCCGAAGGATTGTTAAAAGCTATTTGCGAAGGAACCTGTTTTCGTTCACCGGTTCCATCTTTCTTTGCGTCTTTGCCGCGCTGCTTGCAATGCTTCCCGCAAAGCTGATCCAGCTGATTATTGACGATGGCTTCCTGAAGAAAGATATGCCGATGCTCATCAAACTGATCCTGGCATTGGCGTTTACCTATCTTTTCAAATACGCATTTACGTACTTTTCAAACAAACTCCTTATTTACCTGGGAAATGGCCTTCTTAAGGAAGTGAAAGCGGGCATCTATGATCAGCTGATGACGATGGATCTTTCCTTCTATACTGGGAATGACGTGGGATACATCAATGCCCGTGTGGAAGAAGTGAGCGCCATTGACGCGCTCTTTTCCACGCAAAGCCTTTCCCTTGTGTCAGCGCTGCTGGAATTCATTTTTGCCCTGGTGATCCTGCTGTCGCTCAGCTGGAAGATTCTGCTGATGCTGCTGATTCCTGTCCCGATCCTTGTTTTTGTAGTGGTTCTTGTTTCCGGCAAACTCAACAAGCAGGTTAAGGAGGCCCTGAATCATTCTGCGGAATACGCGGGCAAGGTGCAGGATACGCTTCGGGGAATGGAAACCGTAAAATCCCAGGGTCTTGAGGATGTTGAGAAAGAAAAGATCGACAATTATAACCGAACCGCCCTGGACAGCCAGAAAAAGCAGTCCAATACCATCAACGGTTTCTCGGTGGGGATGGGATCTGTCAGTTCTATTCTTACGGTGATCATTTATCTCATCGGCGGCATCTATTTTATAAAAGGAGAGGTGACAATGGGTTCATTTGTCGCACTCTCGAACTATGCGGGCAAATTGTATGCGCCGATCCTGTCCTATGCAGGCACCGCGGTTATCCTTCAGCCGGCCATTACAGCCTTAAAGCGTGTTTCCGATTTCTTCTTCAGCGATTCGAAACATCCGGCGGCGGGTGTAAAGAAAAGCCTGGGCAGTATTCAGCAGATAGAGTACAGCAATATTGTTTTTTCATACACCGACCAGGCTGACCTGATTCGTGGCTTTAATATGCAAATCGGTAAAGGGGAAAAGGTTCAGCTGGTCGGGCGCAACGGCTCAGGTAAAAGCACCCTGATCAGGATGCTGCTTCAGCTTGTGAAGCCAAATGAAGGCACGGTGTCCATCAACGGCATTTCCCTGGATGATATCGAGCATTCTTCCCTCATCAGCTGCGTTTCGTATGTTTCCCAGCATAGTTATGTTTTCAACGAAAGTGTGGAGAAGAACATTTTCTATGGCGTGGAAGCACCGCACGAAGATTCCCGTTACCGTCAGATCATAGAGGGGCTGGGGCTCGACACAGTCATAGACCGTCTGGCTTCGGAAGGCGATGAGCGTATTGGGGAAAACGGCTCCCGCCTTTCCGGAGGAGAAATCCAGAAAATCTGTATTGCCAGGGCATTGATGCTCAACAGGGATGTGTTCATTTTGGATGAAGCCACCTCCAACCTGGACGCGGACGCCATCGCCTATCTGTTGGATACGATCAAAGCGTCAGGCGCAACCTGGCTGATCGTTGATCACCAGAATGATTTCAGCGATCTTGGTTTCAGGAAGGTATTTATATAGTGAACAACGGACACTGAAGACTGTCCTCGGTGTCCTTATTTTTATTTTTTGAAATAAACTTTTTCGAACGGACACTGGGGACAGTCCCCAGTGTCCACTTTTGCGGTTCTCCCTGTATCCAGTATTTTTCTTGCCGCTTCCGTCCTGTCATCCTGTCTTTATGCTATACTGTATATAACAACAAGCAAAAACTTGATAGAAAGCGGGAAGACAGTATGAACACCAGACGTCTGACAAAAAAGGAAATGTGGATTTTTGCGGTTGGCCAGCTGGGCTGGTCCATCCTCAGCGGCATCATCAACACGTGGCTCGTGACCTTCTATCTGCCCACGCAGAGTTCTGTGAATGCCGGGGCAAAGTTCTATATTCCCACAGGTCTGATTATCTTCGGCGTCCTGACCGTGCTGGGCCTGATCACCTTCTTCTGCCGGATCTTTGACGCGGTGACGGATCCCTGGATCGCGTCGCTCTCCGACCGGAGCCGGAACCCGAAGGGCCGGCGCATTCCCTTTATGCAGAAAGCGGCCATTCCCTTTGCCGTGATTACAATCCTCGTGTTCTTCGCCCCGGTGGAAGCGATCAGCACCGTGAACATCGTCTGGATCTTTGTTTTCCTGATTCTCTTCTATCTGTTCATGACCATGTACTGTACGCCGTATAACGCGCTGATTTCCGAATTCGGCAAAACCCAGGAAGACCGGATGTACATTTCCACGGCCATTTCCCTGACTTTCTTCTTCGGTACCCTGATTGCCTACCTGCCCTTTGTGTTCGCCTCCTTCCTCCAGTCCGCTGTCAGCTATGCCTGGAGCTACCGCATCCTATTCATCGTGCTGGCGGCGGTGGCGCTGGTCTGCATGCTGGTGCCCTGCTTCAAGCTGAAGGAAAAAGACTTCGTGGACGCGGAGCCCAGCGACAGCAACGCCATGAAGAGCCTGGCAAAAACCTTCCGGAACCGGAACTTCCGCCGCTTTGCCGCGTCAGACGTGGCCTACTGGATCGGCCTGACCCTGTTCCAGACCGGCCTGCCCTTCTTTGTGAAAGTTTCCATGCAGCTGGATGAGTTCTACACCACCGTATTCCTGGGCGCCATGACGGTGCTCTCCGCCTGCTTCTATCCCTTTGTTTCCAAACTGGTAGCCAAGCAGGGCAAGAAGAAGCTGGTCATCATCGGCTTCCTCGGCCTGGCGGTGGCTTACGTCATCACGGCGCTGATCGGCGTGGTACCGGGCATGACGGGCATCGTCCCCGGCGCGCTGATCGTGATTATCGCGGCTTTCCCCATGGCACTGCTGGGCATCATTCCCCAGGCCATCGTCGCGGACGTGGCGGAGCAGGACGCGCTGCTGACCGGGGAAAAGCGGGAAGGCATGTTCTTTGCCGCCCGGACCTTCGCCATGAAGTTCGGCCAGTCCGTGGCCATGCTGGTGTTCACCTCCCTGGCAGTGCTGGGCACCACGCAGGACCTGACCAGCAACGACCTGACCGCGTCTCCTGTGGGCCTGCGGATTGTCGCGGTGGTGGCTGTATGCTTCTGTGTCCTGGGCGCGGTGCTCCTTGCGGCGTATGATGAGAAAAAAGTAATGGGGGACATACAGAAGAAGGATTGAGAATAACAATCCTTCTTCAAATGAAAACTTAAGACTTAAAAATGATATTTACTTAAACAACAACACCTGCAACGAAGAAGCGGCAGAAGTGTGACTGCAGGGACTGACTGTCTGTCACTGTTCTTGAAAAGAATGTGACTGAAAGTCTGTCCCTCTGTCACTGCTTCTGCCGTTTTTTTGTAGCCGTCTTGGCTCTTTTTTGCTATGATTGTATCCAGCGCAAAAAATTTTTTGAAAATATGCAAAAAACGGAAACCAGCATCGTCAGTATATGTGAAAGGAGGTCGGTCACCGGATGATTGCGGAAAAGGGCCCGTCCTGCAATACGGAAGAATTGTTTGACCACCTGGTAATGGAATACCAGATGCCGCTGAAGCGCCTTTGCTTTATGTACCTGCGTGACATGACCCTGGCTGAGGATGCTGTACAGGATACTTTCCTGAAGGTGTACAAAAACATGGACCAGTTCAGGGAAGGCTGCAGCATGAAAACCTGGATCATGAAGATCGGGGTCAATACCTGCCGTGACATGCTTCGTTCCGCCTGGCTTCGCCACCGGAAAATGAGCGTCAGTCCGGACGACCTCCAGCTTGCAGCGGAAGAAAACGAAAAGGACGAAGAAGCGGAAGAGCTCGGCCGGGCACTGCTGAAGCTGCCTGCCCGGTATAAAGACGTGATTCTCCTTTACTATTATCAGGACATGAACCTGGCGGAGGTTGCGGATGCTTTGCAAACCTCGACGTCAACTGTATCAAGACGACTGAAACATGCGCAGGATATACTCCGGAATGAGCTGAAAGGAGGCTGGGAAGATGAGCGAAAAGAATATCAGACAGAAAGTTCATCAGGCAGTGGACCAGATGACGTCCTCGGCGAAGCCTGATCCATGGCTGGCACAGAAGGTTCGTTCCCGCGCGCAGGAAAGGGAAGAGGAACCTATGAAGAAAAAAGTGCCGGCTGGCATAGTGATAGTTTTAGCGATTATGTTATTGATGACCGCCGTGGCCGCCGCGGTGACCAATGGTTTCGGTCTTCTGCGGGTTTTACCGGAACAGGCTGATAATACAGCCTTTACGGATCGGATTGTGTCGATCGGGCAGACCTGGGAAGGGAAATACTTCAGCGCGGAAATCAAGGAAGCGGTGTTCGACGGATACAAACTGAGGTTTTCCATGAGCGTTACCCCGAAAGAAGGGGCGGAAAAGATCTTTGCGTACCCCGTTGTGAAAGCCGTATGCGAAGGAAGGAAAATGGAAACGTCCATCATCAATGTTGATGGCTGGGCTGATAAGAGCGGCTTCTGGGTACCGGACATGAAACCGCTGATTCCCCGGGAAGACTTTGACCTGAACGATATGGTCTATGAAGTTTCCCTGATGGATGACAATTACGATCCGACCACGGTAAGCGAGGACGTGGAATGGACAATCACCTTCAACGTTTTGCGTACGGACTGGAAGGTTAGCTTCGAAGATTCAGGTTTTCCCGATGAGGTGAAATGTCAGGCGTTCAGGAAGAAAGAGTATGAAGCCTTTGACCGGCATGAACTGCTGCTGGATGAGTATGGCTACGGGATGGAAGATATTATCGAGCATCCGTATGTGAAAGATGGTGCAATAATCGTTGAGGACGATTTTGACTCCTATTATCTGAACCTGTATACCAAAGACGTTTTCACCCTGGAAGAGCAGGCAACCTTCAGCTTTGTGGCCGACAAGGCGGAGGTACGGAAAGTTGAGGCGCCTGTCAAGTTTGTGCTTCCTGAAGAAAAGAAACCGGAAGAACAGAAATATGAAGTCACAAAGGCAGAAGCCACCGCGGACGGATTCTGCATCATGATCACGAGGACCTTCAAATACTCATATGAAGCGTATGAATATAATCTGGACAATCTGCCCTGGACATTTAAACTGAAATCAGACGAAGCTGAACTGCAGTCCCTTTACACGACATTGCACCAGGGCGATAATGGTTTCGGAAGATCGGCTATCACATATACATTGGAGTACAACACCAACAAACCGATCAGCTCCGTTACGCTGGTTCCGGTTCAGCACACGGATTCAGAAGACGTGGAACGGGAAGACCTGGCGATCGAGCTGAAACTTGAGTAAAAAAATGAAGGAGACAGGAAAACCTGTCTCCTTGGACACTGGGGACTGTCCCCAGTGTCCACTTTGAATTGTGAATTGTAAAGCAAATGCTTACACATTTGCTTTGTTTACCAGCTTTTTCAGACTCTCACAGCTCTCCAGTAATTCCGAATACTTCCCCTGCCCGGCAATTTTGCCGTCCTTCAGCACGATGATCCGGTCGAAGTTGTCCATCAGCTCTGGATAAATGTCATGGGTCACGGCGATCCGGGTTTTGCCGGTCATATGCTGGATGGTGTCGATCAGCTTGCTGCCGGTGCGGATATCCAGGGCGGAGGTGGCTTCGTCCAGCAGCAGCACCTTGGAGCCCAGCAGGATGCTGCGGGCAATACCCACGCGCTGCTTTTCACCGCCGGAAAGGTTGCTGCCATTTTCGCCGCACTGGTAATCCAGGCCCTTTTCCTTCACCAGCTCCGCCAGGCCCGCCTTCTGAATGGCGTCTTCCAGGACGGCCTTATCCGTCGGCCGGAAGAGGGTGATGTTTTCCTCAATGGTGGCGTCGAAGAGGAAGGTTTCCTGGTGGATGACGGAGATCAGCTCAAACAGCCGCTCCCCGGAGATGTTGCGGATGTCCTGCCCGTCATAGCGGACAGCGCCGGTATAGCCCCGGTTGGCGCCGGAAAGCATGTTCAGCAGGGTGGTTTTGCCGCTGCCGCTTTCGCCCAGGATGGCGTAGCAGCCGCCGGCCGGCAGGGTGAGGGACAAATCCCGCAGGATTTCCTGATCCTCCCCGTAGGAGAAGGAGACATTATCCGCCTGGATGGCGTTCTCGCAGGAAACGGGGGTGTCCTCCCCGTCCGCCTGAGAAAGAGCCAGCATGGCGTCATGGCGGTCCATCAGCTTATCCGCGGCCTTGATGTTCGCCATCAGTTCCGGCACGGTGATGGCCAGCTGCACGATGTTGGACATCAGCTGGGTGAAGGCAATGATCACGCCGACGGTGATGGCCGGGTCGCTGCCGGAAAGCAGCAGGCTGATAAAGAAGAAGGCAATCCGGGCAATGTGTCCGGAAAGGGACGCGATATACGCCACGGAGATCTCTGTATGCTCCCGGCCCGCGAAGGTGTCGGAGGCCTTCCGGTTCACCTTCAGCAGGCGCCCGGCCACGGACTGTTCCGCCCGCATGCTCTTCACGGCCCGGAAGCCGGTGAGCATCTCCGTAAACGCGCTGAGGAAGCCGCTGTTGGCTTCCGCCAGCTTCTCCTCGCATTCCGCCACCTGGTTGACCCGGAAGGAGGAAAGAAGAATCGGCAGCAGGGAAACGCCGAAGGCGATCAGCGCCAGCCGGACGTCGTAGATGAGCATCAGCACAACCGTGCCGACGAAATTCAGCACCAGCTCCGCCAGGTAGGGAATGGATTCCAGGTAGCTCTGGCGGATGGTGTTCAGGTCGTTGGAAATGGCGGAGGCGTAGGAACCGGTGTTTTCCCGGCTGAAGGCGGAGATATCCTTGCTCAGGATCTTCTGGCAGAAGTAGGCCCGGTACTGGGTCAGCGCCTGCCGCCGGAAGGCAGTCCAGCAGAAATACTCCAGCCCCGCGCTGATCAGCAGGCACAGGAAGCAGCCCAGCGCGAAAAGGATCAGGTAGGGGATCGGGCTGGGATTGTCCCCGGAAACGGTGTCCAGGATCTTCTGGGTAAAGGTGGAGAAACCCAGGACAGAAAGCGTCTTGAAGGCGCAGCCCAGCAGGGACAGGAGGAGGTTCTTCCTGTTCCTGACAAACAGTGATTCCTTACACTTGTTTATATCCCGGGCTTTGAATTCCTGCATAGCTTCAGTCATGATACCAGTTCCTTTTGTTCAGAAGTGTTTTCAGCAAAGTATGACTCAAGCATAGTTTTTACACGAGGATAGTAGATTGTGTCAAGGAAATTGCGGAAATCTTCCTTTTCAGCGCTGCACATCCGGTCAAAATTGATTTCCGCCGACTGGGCGCATCCGCCGGAGCAGAAGCCGCCGATTTTGCAGTTCCGGCATTGTTCATAGTCCATGTAGGTGCGGTTGGGCAGCTTGTAGTTTTCCAGGTTCTCCAGGGAGAACTTGAACTGGGAATAGTCCTTCCGGCCGACGGTGAAGGTACACCGGAACACGTCCAGGGCGGAGTCGATATAGTACACGTTGTCGATGGGCGCGGAAGCCCAGCAGTAGTTGGAGATGTATTTCCGTTCCATCTGCTTGAAGCCGGGATCCAGCTTCCGGCAAAGGGTCAGGATGGATTTTACAAAGGCATAGTAAACATGCGGATCCGTAATGTTCAGCTCGTTCAGTTTCTGTACCAGCTGGGTATCGGTGACCATTTTGTCATACCCGGTTTCAAACCGGCGGTCATCCACCCGGGCAATGCCGAACCAGAAATTCGGATTGCCGAGGAATCCGTTCTCCTGGTAGAACTTCACCATATCGCCGATCTGGTCAATGTTGTGCTGGTCGATGTTGGTTTCCACATGCACCGTGATGTCATAGTTGATCAGGGTATAGATGGATTTCAGCAGGCTGCTTCCCTTTGAATCCACACCCGTGTCGGAACTGAAGCGAGTCTTCTCGTTTTCGGAAAGGCTGTCTATGGTGGTGTTGATCGTGATGCCCATTCCGCTGTAGATGACCAGGTCCTTCAGGTAATAGGGAATATTCACGCCGTTGGTGGTAATGCCGATGGAGTAATCATGATCCACACAATAGTCAAAGATGCGGATCACGTCCTCGTGGTTTTCCTTCAGCAGCGGCTCGCCGCCGAAAAGTTCAATATATATGTTCTTATCCGGATGCTTCTCCTGATAAGCGGTAATCGTATCCAGAACAAAGGTGAGGTTTTCCGCGGACATCTTCCTGCGGTCCAGATGCGGATCGCACTGCTGGTAGCAGTATTTGCACCTGAGATTGCAGTCATAGCTCAGGGCAATCACAAAGGTCGTGGTTTTTGCTGATTCTTCAATCAGGTTATCCGGCAGGTCAATGACCTGAAGCGGGCTGGAAGGATAGCCGATGAACTGCTCAAATTCGACGGGATATACGCCTTCCTCATCCCAGTCCTCCCGCTCCATGATAAAGCTCTTGTTGAGATAGGAGTTGGTGATGCACAGATAGTCCTCTGACAGGGGCTGGATCAGTAAATGGGAGGTGCTCTCCGGTTTGTATTCCGGGGCGCCGTTGAGAAGATGCTGGTTCAGTTTGCCGTTTGCGATTTCAAGAATCCTGATCATGACTTTCACCTCAAAGTTGGAAAATGAGGTGCATCCATGCTGAATGGATGGATGCACCTGTGATACCTGGAAACTCAGGACAGCGCGGTAACGCTGTAGCGACGGTTTCCGTTGCCGCAGTTCACACGGCGCTTGGAGATCTTGGCCTTCTTGGCCTGCTCTTCCTTGGTCAGGATGACTGTAAGCATGATATGATCCTCCTTTCCGCAATGATACGGACGCATGAACTTAATAGCCCGGAAAAGAGGTTATTAAGCTGATCCGGTCAAGAGGAACCACCTGCACTCCGCAGGCTGTTTCCTGATGTGACGCCATTGTAGCGGAGAAGGGGAAATTGTGCGCATGATTGTCATCATCCAATGCTTTGTTGCCATGATCCAAAGAATAAACAGCGGCAGGAACAGTGACAGAAGGGACAGACTTTCAGTCACATTTTCTTCGAAAACAGTGACAGACAGTCAGTCCCTCAGTCACGCTCCTGCCGTGATTCTGTTACGCTTTGAATAATTCCAAACGTTTACGTTGTCATTCTGAGCAAGGCCGTTCATCGGCCGCGTCGAAGAATCTCCTCCGGGGATGTTAACCTTCAACGTGTAAGGAACTTCTTCAGTAAAGAGAGTTATCAGTTACTTCACTTCAAACGTGATAATGATATTCGCGTTCACGCTGATCTTTGCCGCGTGGATGATGGTGGCGGTGTCGGTTGCGTATTCCGCCATTCCGGCGGCCTTCGCAGCGAAGTTGTTGGCGCCGCTGTCATAGGCATACACGCCGGTTTCCTGGATGCTTTCGATTTCAACGCTGGTGAATCCGGCGGCTTCCGCCAGCACGGCAGCCTTGGCCTTCGCGTCCTCAACGGCCATCCTCAGGGCATCCGCCCGGGCAGCAGTCTCATCCTGTACGGAGAAGGAAACGCCGTCCAGCATGTTGGCGCCGGCGCCGAAAGCCAGGTCAATCACCTCGCCCACGCGGCTCATGTCCGTAACCCGGACCGCCAGGCTGGAGGAAGCATTGTACCCGGTCAGTTTTTCACTGCCGCCGTAGCTGCTGTAGTCGTATATACCATAGAGGTTGATGTAGCCGGTGTTGATATCGTCCTCGGCAAAGCCGGCAGCCGTCAGGGCCTCCCGGATCCGGGCGATGATCTCGTTGGCTTCCGCCTGGGCGCGGGGCGCCTCGGCGTTCCGGGCGCTCACGCCCAGGGACACAACCGCTACGTCGGCGGGAACCAGCACTTCGCCGGTGCCGGAAACGGAAATGGTGGAATCCGCCATCGCGGCGGACAGGGACAAGGCCAGCACAAGGGCCAGGATGATTGCAGTCAGTTTACGCATAAAAGAAATCCTCCTTCAAAGTGGTTTCACTAAGTATGACGACTGATGGAATCAAAAAGTTCCATAAATGTTTCGAATATTTTCTACATTGACACTACCACGGGGACAAGGTAAAATGCAAGGGTAGACAGGCAATTGTAAAAAGCTATATCAGGGGGCCATGATCGTGTCGTTAATCAAAAAAGGAGTGGAGCGGGGCGTTTCGTTGAGACGCTTCTCATTGCTCATGCTCTTTTTGTCCCTGGTGATCATGGCAGTCCTTCTGTATACCATTATCACCACCGTGCAGGCGTTCAACGCCCTGTCCGACGCGACGGGGGATTATATTGAGCTGGAAGCCGCCGCGGATGACCTGATGGACGCCTCGGACTACCTGACGGAAGAGGTCCAGCGCTACACCGTGATGGCTGAGCGGACCCACCTGGAGAATTATTTCCGGGAGGCGGAGGAAGAACGCCGGCGCGAGCACGCCCTGGCGGTCATGTTCAAGAACGCGCCCAATTCCCCGGCCCTCACGCAGCTGCAGTCCGCCATGAGCGAATCCATAGACCTGATGAACCGGGAATACTACGCCATGCGGCTGGTGCTGGACGCCCACGGGGATACGGATATTCCCGCCGCGCTCCGGGATATCAAACTGACCGATGAGGACCAGGCGCTGACCGGCGAAGGAAAGATCGCCAAGGCCCAGCAGCTGATGCACGACTCCGAGTATTACGCGCAGAAGAGCCGCATCCGGGCGGACATGCAGCAGTGCGTGGATACCCTGACGGAGAGCACCCAGAAGGTCCGGGAGGATATGGAAAAGAAGACGGGCACCTCCCTGAAGTGGATGATCGCCCTGATCCTGATCCAGAGCATCTGCGTGTTCAAGATCCTGTGGCTGACCACCCGGCTGGGCGTGAGCCCCCTGCTGAAGGCCGTGAACCACATCCGCAAGGATGAGCAGCTGCCGGTCACCGGCGCCCAGGAATTCCGGTACCTGGCGGATACCTACAACAAGATGTACCACACCTATAAGAAGAACATTGAGAGCCTGAGCTTCAAGGCGTCCCATGACGAACTGACGGGTGTGTATAACCGGGCCGGGTATGAGCTGATCCGGGAAAGCGTGGATCTTTCCTCCACAGCTCTGATGATCCTGGACGTGAACTTCTTTAAGGAGATCAACGACACCTCCGGCCATGAGACAGGCGACGAAGCCCTGAAGAAGGTCGGCCGGGTGCTGACGGATAACTTCCGCTCTGTGGACTATATCTGCCGCATCGGCGGTGACGAGTTCACGGTCTTCATGGTGAACCTGAAGGATGAACCGGAGGAACTGATCCGGCGCAAGGTGGACCAGATCAACGCCGCCCTGATGGATGACTCCGACGGCTCCCCGTCGGTCAGCATGAGCGTGGGTATTGCCATCGGCGACGGGGAAGCGGATTCCCAGGAGCTGTTCCGCCGCGCGGACACCGCCCTCTATCACGTGAAGGAGAACGGCCGCATGGGCTGCTGCTTCTATGAAAAGGGCATGAAGATCAAGGAAAACGAAAGATAAAAGAAGCGGACACTGTGAATGCAGTGTCCGCTTAATTCATAATTCACAATTCACAATTCATAATTATATAGACTCAGACGGATAATAGGCGTTTGGACATACCGCTTGCGTTCCCGAATGTGAACGGGAGGGGAGATTCTTCGACGCGTTCGTTTCACTCACTTGCTCAGAATGACATCCTATACGTTTTGAGTTTATCATTTAGTTTAGTTTGTCATCTTGGGGTTCGGAACGCCCGGAAATAGAGCCAGTGGCTCTATTTCAGTGGAGAACGGGGCGAAGAACCGATGACCTCCAGTGGAGGGAATCTCATCGGTTCTGAGGTCAACTGAAACGAGCGATCTGTCCGGGGGACAGTCGCGACGATTGAAGTTGCGGGTATCAGCCCCGGGGTGGCGAAGCCGGAGTCGAAAGACCTCCTTCGCGGCCGTAGCCGCAACTTTACACTCTACACTCTTCACACTGTCACATTATCCGCTGTATTGCGGTGAAGAAAAACAATTATGAATTATGAATTGTGAATTATGAATTGGTTTTATTCTTCCTGCAGCCGCAGCTCCGGATACCCCGCTGCCCGCAGATACTCCTGCACTTCGCCAATCGTATCCATGAAGCAGCAGTCCAGGATTTCCCCGTAGTATCCCCGGGGCCCGTAGCTCTTCACGGAGAATCCGGCCTTGTCCAGCATCAGGCGGGAAAGCCAGGGCGGCAGGTGCATGGCAATGCACAGCGCCACCACCACGTCCGGATGATAGGAGCTGTTCCGGCTGCTCCGGTACCGGTGTACGGTCCGGTCGGAAACGTGGGCGAGTTCCGCCAGCTTTTCCACGGTGACCCGGCCCTCATCCCGGTTCTCCATCAGGTACACCAGCGCCTCCGGGAAGGCGGCGGGCATGGAGGCCATCAGCCGGTTCCGCCGGGCCAGCCGTTCCCGGGCGGAGAGGCTCAGCCGCCTGTCCAGGAAGCGGTCGTATTCCCGGATATAATCCTCGCTGCTGTTCAGGGTGCCGAAGAGCCAGACGGACTCCTCGTTCTCCTGCAGCCAGACCTTCTGGAACCGGAGGCAGCAGGCGTCAGCATGGGCGTTGGCCCAGGGGGTCAGGCAGGCACCCTCTTCCGTGGGCCGGATAAACTGGGGATCATTGACGCAGACGTGCCCGTCCGCGTAGACGAAGTCTCCCCGGCTCATGAGCTGGCGGAATTCCCCGCTGCGGTGATACAGGTCTCCCAGTGCCTTCCGCCCGATAACCAGCGTTGCCTGGCCGTCGGCAGAGTGATCCTCCGAGAAGGCGAAGGGGGTGATGTATTTCCCATCCACGTAGTTGACGGCGCCGCGGGCGGCCTGGTGTCCCAGCTGGACCAGGCGGCGGCGCAGGGTGGTGCGGGGCACCCGGTATTCTTCCGCCAGGCTGCGGATCACCCGGTCCCACCGGAAACCGGGATGGTTCTGGTAATTGTTGACGGAGGGGTAGGCGCTGGCCTGCTGGAACAGGCGCCAGGCCCGGGGACGCACCAGGTTCTGGGGCAGCAGCAGGGCGATGCTCCCGCTCCGGGCCTGGTGTTCCATAAAGCGGAGGGGATCGCAGGAGGGCCTGCCGATGGAGTTCCGCACACTGCGGTAGCGGATCTCCGCCGGGTTGGTGCTCATCAGCTTCTGCAGCCGGTAGAAGAGCAGGTGCCATTCATAGTGGATGCATTCATGCAGGATATCCAGGTCCCGGCATTCGGACCGGGCGGCCGTGTTGATGAGGATCGTATTGGCGGGGACGGGGCGGGAAACCGGGAAAGGGAAGTCTTCCTCCCCGGGGGCTTTCTCCTCCTGGGTCAGGACGGAGCCTTCCCGGAAGAAGAGGATGCTGCGCACCCGGTTCTGGCAGTGCAGGCGCATCTCCATCACCTTCAGCCCCAGCTTTTCCGCCAGGGCACGGGCCTCCCGCTCCTGGGGCTCCTTCTTGTCCGGCAGGTAGTTTTCCCACAGCCGGTCGGCCCCGGCTTCAATCTCATCTTCCCGCAGTACGGGGACCAGGAACCGGTCCAGCTTCCAGAAGCTGCGGTCCGGCTTGTTTTCCGCCAGGTGCAGCTCCTGCACCTCAAAGGCAAACCCGTCCTCGGTGGTAAACCACAGGGACAGGCAGAAGCGGAAGCAGGCGGGGACGTCCCGGTTTTCCTTTTCCACCGTCAGAGTGACGTTCAGGTCAATATCCGCCAGGAAGTCCGTCCGGTTCAGGCGCCAGCAGGTGACGGAGCCCATTTCCATCTCCCGGGGTTCAATCCGCTCTGATACAACGGGAACGCCCAGCAGCTGGCTCAGGTCCCCGTTGACCAGCCGGAGGTTCATCTCCTGCAGGATCCGGGAAAGATACTTTTCCCGGATGCACCGGTCTATATCATCCGCCACCGGCACAAGCCAGGTCCGCAGGGCGCACTGCGCCTCGTCCTTCCGTGCGCGCATCAGCTCCGCCACCGGATCTTCCGCGGGAACGGCGGCTTCTTCCTCTGCCCAGTCGGCATATTCCTTCAGCGCCTGATTCATGATCCAAGACTCCTTTCAGCCAGATAAAAGCACAATAAATATGTGCTGACAACACAATAATCTTTTGCAAGCACAATTATATTGTGCTTTTGGACAAAAAGCAAGAGAGAAAACAATGAACAATTAATAATTAACAATTAACAATTAAATATGCTGCTAACGTATAGTATATGTGTACTCGCTGCGCCAACATTGTCATTCTGAGCAAGCCCGCTTGCGGGCGCGTCGAAGAATCTCCCAGCCCGCTTACTAACGGGAACCCAATCGGAACACCGTTGATGTCCAAAGTGACGGTGTCATCCTGAGCAAACGAAGTGCGTCGAAGGATCTCCCGACCAGCTTACTAACGGGAACCCAATCGGAACACCGTTGATGTCCAAAGTGACGGTGTCATCCTGAGCAAACGAAGTGCGTCGAAGGATCCCTTACTAGGTCCGAAGGACGCATTCATTCTGCATTTGGCCGAAGGCCATGACGCAGTCACCATACAAGATACCATACAAGATAACATGCACGTTAATGTTCAGAAAGTGGACACTGTGGGAACAAAACAGGCTGTTCTGTCGTTCATATAAGTGGAGCTGGTAAAAAAATCCAGCAGAGACACCCCTATGTTCCAATAATAGATTTGCTGCGGTTGTTCTTTCAGAAACAATATTGCAATTGGTTTAATGCTGTTACATAAAATCATATCTATATAAAAACATAGAGGTGTATGAACCTGTAGCACAGATTGTGTTACCTGGTGTATTCGCTATAGCCATATCCGGCACTTGCATTTCGACGGGGGGAGTATCACGAATGATATATCCCGGACGTGAAAAGAGCCCAGGATAATAATGATTGAAAAGGGTTTGTTTTATGTGGAGATAAGAATCGCTGCATACATAAGATCCGGATCAGTCATCATTATAAATCTGTACAGAAAGGAGAAAGAAAATGCGGATATTTATTCGTGGTCCCAACATAAAGAAAAAGTTCCCGCAAAACAATGCCGACCAAGCATCCACCGATAAACGGTGTCCGTTCTGAGGGAACAGCGAGAGTTTATACCACATTAAACGTTTTTTCAAGTAGATGTATCGATGAACACTAAGTATATTTACCGAAAGGAAAAAAACACAAGATGAAGAAACTCGGAATACTTGCATTTTTGTTGGCTGTTATGATGATTATTACCAGTATAGCTGTGGCGGAATACACACCTGATGATTACGGCTGGAGATACTCCGGCAGCACCCTGAAAAAAGGTCATGGTGGAAAAAACAGTCCGCATCTTAAACAGTATGTGGCAAATGTTCAGGGGGACATATGGGCTTCTGGAGATGGTGACTGCCGTGGAGTGGATGGCATCTATGGAAATAATACCGTTGGAGGAGTCAAATCCTATCAGAGAGTGCATAATTTGACAGCTGATGGAGAAACAGGCAAATGGACAAAAAATCCATTGTATCATGTTTTCAAGGACTGTGGACATTGGGATTATCCAGGCAAATATGATTAATAGATAGCTACAAGCTCCATATGTATGTGTTTGCATACATATGGAGCACTTTGGATTTTCTATATGAAGCTAAATGGAAAAGGAAAACAGAAAAACTATGAAACTGCTGAGAAGACTATTGAGTTTTATTATATGTGTGAGTTGTATCGGAGCTTTTTCCAGTTGTGCTTTTGCAGAAACAGATGATATCCGGGAGGCCTTTTATCAGTACTGTGAATCGGAACTGGGTCTTACCCGGGACAACCTGACGCCGTATCAGTATGTACATAATGAAGACGGCAGCTGGGATTTCAGCTTTTATGTAAAGGACGCAGAGCCGATGACAAACGGCCTGGTGATCGGTTCATTGGATTCGGATGGGAAACTGATTGAAATCAAGGGCCCGGCACCGGTTTCAACGGCGGAATGGCTGAATAAAGAGATTCGTAAATGTATGTTGAATTATCAGGAAATCTATCAGCTTAAGCAGCAATGGGAACCTAAATTGGACAGCATACCCGAAAAGGATATGGAGATTTTTGACAAAATCAAGGCATTTAATCCGATCCTGGATTTTCTCCGGCTGGATATTGTGCTGCCGGATGAAAAATGTATTCCATATGAAGAAGCAAAACAGAAGACGATTAACGTCATTGAAGCCATGGACGGATGGAAAACGGAAATGACGGAACACATTGATGTGGTGACTGAGGTGGTATATATTCCGGCTGGGATGGATCATCCGGTTTATCAGTTTATCTATACAATGAGAAGTGATGTGGAATTGCTGAAAAATAATGTATATGACAGGGAATACACCGATGAATTTAATAAAAAGCTTGATCAGATGTGGGCAGAAGAGGAAAGGGTTTTCAACGGACAATATCCGGCGAAGATCAGTATCCGGATTGACGCCTATACGGGAGAACAGGTAGGAGAAACATATATTGAGACGCCGCCGGTTTCCGGTATCGGTTATACCGGGATTGTCCTGTGGAAATAAGAATGTTTTGAATTTGATTGACCTGAAAAGGGAAGGGGATGAATGAATGAGACGCTTTGTACTGATTGCCATGCTGGTTTCCATGATCTTCTGCGCCTGTGTCGCGGGGGCGGAAACGGTGGATTACACTTCGGGGAATATTCCCTGCAATGAGGATGATGTATACGCCCTGACATGCTGTGACGGGCTGCTGTACGGCCTGTTTGAGAGCGGGCTGTATAAAGTGGAACCTTCGGGAGAGAAGACGCTTGTGGCTGCCGCAGCTGAACTTTTTCCGGGGGTTGAAACGCTTTTATCCGACGATCATTCTGTTTACGCTGCTGCGGCCAGGGAGGGCCAGGTGATCCTTGTCCAGCTGGTAAACGCGGACGGAACCTATGTCAATCAAAGCGTACTCGCTGTGGAATTGGAACCGGAAGATGACGTGGATCTTTCCCAAAGCGTCCTGCGCAATGGATTCCTGTATTATCCGATCCGCGGCAGCCAGCCGGCTGTAGTCCGGATGCCTCTTTCAGGCGAAGTCGGAACGCTGGCATTCATTGATAACCTGGTATGCTTCGACGTGACGGAAGACGGGGAGATCCTTGCGCAGACACGTGAGTCTTCCTGGCCGGAGGATACTGTTCTTTTGCAGACGGTCTCTCCGGAAACGGGTGAGGCGGAGACCTGGGCGGATGTGGGCAAAGCCGGATATGCCTTTGATATGGCGTATGCGGATGCTGATACGGTGTATCTGATGACCCAGCGGGAAATCTATAAGGTACAGAAAGACGGGGAACTGGCTGAAACCGGAATTGCGTTTACACAGGACATAGTTGATTTCTGCCTGCTTCCGCAGGGCCTGGCCGCAACAAGCGGCGGCATGCTGAAGATCTGCTCCTTCAATGAAGCCGCCGGATCCGCTGATCAGAAGCTTGTTTTGTCGATCTGCGGACTTTACGCGGATGATGAATATTTCACCGCCTTTTATGAAGCCCATCCCACGTGGGAAATCCGCCCGGTGGATACGGACGGCGAGGAGACGGAGGCGCGGTTTATCCGGGATGTGCTGACGCAGACCCCGGATGTGGATATCTATATCATGCATGACCTGAACCTTTTGAGCGACATCAAGGCCAAGGGCTACTATGCGGACCTGGCCGCGTCGGAGGTCATCAGGGAAAAGGCCGGAAGGATGTATGCGCCTTTTGTGAAGACGCTCATGGACGGGGACAAGATCGCGGCGTTCCCGCATCCCTATTATGTGATGATTGCCGCCCTCAACTATAACAGGACCCTCTTTGACCGGCTGCAGCTGACCGTGCCGACCACCTGGGAGGAGTATTTTGATTTTTGTATCGACTGGAAGGAGAACTACGAGGACGCCAATCGGGATATCAGCGTCAATCCCTTTATGCACGAGCTTTCCCTGGTGACGCTGCTGGAGCATTTTGACGATGAAATGATCCGGGACGGAATCCCGGTCGATTACCAGAGCGAAATGCTGGAGAACGTGCTGCGGAAGTACCTGCGGGTGAAGGAACTATACCCGGAGGAGGATTATTCCGGCACACAGCTTTTCTATGATTATGACCTGAACCTGGCGCAGGACGATTCCTTTGAATTCGGAGCGTTGCCCCTGACTTTCCGGAAGGATGCCGAGCCGATCTATACACCCCTTGAAGGGGATGTCTGGTATTTCGTTGTCAATCCTTACGGAACCCATGTGCAGGAGGCTATCGAATGCGTCGCCGCGGCGCGGGACGCGAGCCGGAACTCCGATCCGTATGTTTATACGGAGATCCCGGACCTGCCGCTGGAAAACGTTTATTACGAAGAAGCGCTGGAAATGTACCGGGAACAGCTGGAACAGCTGGAGGCACGAAAGGCCGGCGCGGATGACGATCCGGATATCCTCCTGGAGGTGAATGAAAAGATCGACGCCCTGACCAAGGAAATGCAGTCTTATGCGGATAACAACCGCTACTGGTTCACCGAGGAGGACATGGGGCCCTTCCGGGAAATCGTGAATCACGTCTACTTCAGCGATTTCAACCCGGTCAAGGAAATCTATGCCAACGATCCTGAGTTTTTCGAAAACATCAATGAAGAAAACCTTCAGGGTTTCCTCCAGGCCATGGACAGCAAGGTGAAGATGAGCAGGCTTGAGCGCGAATAACAGGTAGGAGTGAGGATGTAGGAGGTTCAGTCACCTTAACCTTAAGAATAAACCGCAGCGCCAATGCTGTCATCCTGAGCAAGCCCGCTTGCGGGCGCGTCGAATGGATCTCCTCGCCGGCAAAATTCTTCTCGAACGTTACTAGGAACAACTGTACGTTTAGTGTGTCATCTCGACTGATATGTAATGACCTTTGTCAACCCCAAAAGTCGATAACTAGGCCAAAACAAATTTATTTAGTTTCTGGGAAGCACCCGGATGAGGTTACGGTATCAGATTTCGGCATTGGCCACTCTGATATACGTGGATTCGGATTGCTCCTTACCTACAGGTCAATGGTCCGCCGTAAGCGCCACCGTCTAAGGGCGTGGATCACAGTTTCCTGTGCCAACATAGTCGAGCCGTGGATCGCTTGAACCTTGAAAAGACCATAACCTCATCGAGATGCTTCCCGTGGTAATTATCTGCTAAGTCAGCATAAGCCAATCTTAATCAGCCCTGATTGCTCCCTGTTGTACTTACGCAGCATTCCCTGTCATCATTCCCCAGATAAAACAAGCAAGCTCTCGTGCAATAGCTGTTTTTGCCACATTGGTTCGTTTGTTTCTTGCTAGTACCATTCGATAATACCTGCGGCGCAGTCTTTCGTTTGCTTTGTCTGCATAAGCAATTAGCTCTGGAGAATTACCTTCCTGTCGTTTCTTCAATTCCTTCGATTTATGACCTATCTGTCCTTTGCCGTAGTTTTGAGCAGCTTCGACAAGCAGCATCCTTAAATGTCGATTCCCTGCCTTTGTGATGCCCAGCCTTGTTTGATCTTCACCACTGGAATTTTCACCAGGAACTAAACCCAAATACGACGCATACTGCTGGGCATTGGCAAACCGCTTAAAGTCACCCGTTTCCGTAATTAACGAAAGCGCCGCTTGTGTCTTTATTCCAAGGAAACACGAAAGTTTCCGGACATCCTCTGAGTATTCGTCTTCAGCAGCCATTTCCTCAATCCGCTTATCCATTCGCTCCACTTTGTCTACCAGATTGTTGTAGGTAAGCAGATACTCTTCGAGGATTTCCTGGTACATTCCACCCGGTTTCAGTTCCCGCAGCCATTTCAGATGAGTCTTCGTCCAGTTCTGGCTTCCTCCTGTATAGCTGTAGCCATGCCTGAGGCAGAATGACAGAATCTGCTGCTTGATCTTCTTCAGTGCCAGCTTGTGGTCATCCCGCATCCTGAGATATTCCTTGGTTTCCTCATCCTTGGCTGTCGGAATATGAACTGCACTGTATTCATGGTGTGCCAGACATTTGGCAATCTTGCGAGCATCTCTCCGGTCGGTCTTTACCTTCTTCTTTCCTTGCTGAACTGGCATGGATGTCGGTGCGATTATTACGCACCGCACATGGTGGTTTGTCAGTTGATGATACAGCGTATACCCGAGGCATCCTGCCTCATACCCGCATATGAAAGTCACATCGTCGCCGTAATGGAAACGCATGGCTTCCAGATAACTGATGACTTTACTGTAATGGGCTTCGGTTCTCTGGACGTACTCTGCCTCCTCTTTCTCATTGGTGTAGCAGGCCAGAGTAAAACTTTCCTTGTGTACATCCATTCCTACGTAAACTGTGGTATACTTCATGTGATGACCTCCTTTTGTATGCGGTAAACCCTGTTACCACTTTTGTTCGTCCATTTGTAGTATACAGGTAAATCCACGAACCTACAAAATGGAGGTCATTACATATTGTCTAAGGGCACGGAGTGTCCGCGTGGGGAGCAAGCTGAATGTCAGCGCAGTGCGCTGTCGGCGTAGCCGAAATGAAGCGAACGAGTCAACCGAAACGAGCGGCGAGCGCGCTCCAAGAGCGAGAAGCGACGATTGAGGTTGCGGGGAGATCTCCCAGCCCGCCCACATTCGGGAACGTGATCGGAACATCATATGTCCAGAGACAATCATAATTATGAATTATGAATTTGGGCTTCGCCCACTGTCTCCCAGCCCGTTCACGTTCGGGAACCCAATCGGAACACCCAGACGATACCGGAGGAACCGTCCCCCCGGTATCCTGCGCAGAACATCAGAAGAACAGCGCAAAGTATTGCGCTCCGCTTTCCCCCTGTGCTATGCTTTGATAAACCGTTGAAGAAGAGTGAGTACTTTCCATAATCTTTCCTTACAGAGAGCCGCCGGTGGTGGAAGCGCGGCAGGGAAGCCAGAAAGGAATGGACTTCCGAGGGCGAGCAGAAAGGGCAACCGAGTATGTGAGACGGAGCTGACCCTCCGTGATCAAAGGTCCGCGTATGAATGTACGCAGTGAGGAGGGCGCGGAAACGCGCCAAGCCGGGTGGCACCGCAGGAATGAATTTTTCAGACCTGTCCCAGCAAAAAACTGGGACAGGTCTTTTGAGTTGCTGTCCAAATCTCCGATTTGGGTAACGGCAACCATGCTACAGCCGTCCATCGTTGCAAGTGAAACGCAGCAAGGATGGTTTACGGCGATCGCACCCGGACCGCAGTCCCAAAGCCTCATTAACATTCCGACAGACAGAAAGGAGACTGCAACCATGGCACACAATGAAATCCCCTACAAAATCTACCTCACCGAATCCGAGATGCCCACTTACTGGTACAACCTGCGGGCCGATATGAAGAACAAGCCCGCGCCCCTGCTGAACCCCGGCACCCATCAGCCCATGACCGCGGCGGAGCTTTCCGGCGTTTTCTGCGACGAGCTGGTGCAGCAGGAGCTGGACAACGAAACCCGCGAGTATCCCGTGCCCCGGGAGATCCTGGACTTCTACAAGATGTACCGCCCCTCTCCCCTGGTCCGGGCTTACTGCCTGGAGAAGAAGCTGGGCACCCCCGCGAAGATCTACTACAAATTCGAAGGCAACAATACCAGCGGCAGCCATAAGCTGAATTCCGCCATCGCCCAGGCCTACTACGCCAAGAAGCAGGGCCTGAAGGGCGTGACCACCGAGACCGGCGCCGGCCAGTGGGGCACAGCCCTGTCCATGGCCTGCGCGTATTTCGAACTGGACTGCAAGGTGTACATGGTCAAGGTTTCCTATGAGCAGAAGCCCTTCCGCCGGGAAGTAATGCGGGTCTACGGCGCCTCCGTCACGCCTTCTCCCTCCATGACCACCGAGGTGGGCAAGAAGATCCTGGCGGAGCATCCCGGCACCACCGGCTCCCTGGGCTGCGCCATTTCCGAGGCCGTGGAAGTGGCCGTGGGCAATCCCGGCTACCGCTACGTCCTGGGCAGCGTGCTGAACCAGGTGCTCCTGCACCAGTCCGTCATCGGTATGGAAACCAAGATCGCCATGGATAAATACGGCATCAAGCCGGATACCATCATCGGCTGCGCCGGCGGCGGCAGCAACCTGGGCGGCCTGATCGCTCCCTTCATGGGCGAGAAGCTGCGGGGTGAAGCGGATTACGACTTCATCGCCGTGGAGCCCGCCTCCTGCCCCAGCCTGACCCGCGGCGTCTATGCCTATGACTTCTGCGACACCGGCATGGTGTGCCCGCTGGCGAAGATGTACACCCTGGGTTCCGACTTCATCCCCGCCCCGAATCATGCCGGCGGCCTGCGGTATCACGGTATGAGCCCCATCCTGTCCCAGCTGTATGACGACAAGATGATGCGCGCCGTTTCCGTGCCCCAGACCCGGGTGTTTGAAGCGGCCGAAACCTTTGCCCGCACCGAAGGCATCCTGCCCGCCCCGGAAAGCAGCCATGCCATCTGCGCGGCCATCGACGAAGCCCTCAAGTGCAAGGAAACCGGCGAAGAGAAGACCATCCTCTTCGGCCTCACCGGCACCGGCTACTTCGACCTGGTGGCCTATGAGAAGTTCCACAACGGCCAGATGGATGACTATATCCCCACCGATGACGAGCTGGCCGCCTTCCGTGCCCGCCTGCCGAAGATCTGATTGTTAACCGCAACGCAAAGGCGGCAGTTTTCTGCCGCCTTTTTCTTTTTGCTGTACCGGAAGTGACATTGACGATATAAAGAAATTCGGGTATAATTTCTTTATCAAAAGGGAAGGAGATGAGTATATGCCTACGATTCGTTCAAGCGCGGATTTGCGTAACAGCTATAATGAAATCTCCTCATTCTGCCATCAGTATGGGGAGCCTGTGTTTATCACAAAAAACGGAAAAGGTGATCTTGCAGTCATGAGCATGGAAGCATATGAACAGCTGCTGGGCCGGTTTGAGCTGTATGGTCTGCTTCAGAAGGGAATGGATGATGTTCAGTCCGGCAACACCCGTCCGTTCTCCGACGCACTGGCTGATATCAGGGCGAGGAGAAACAGATGAATTATGATATTCATATCACCGCAGCGGCGGATGCAGATCTGAATAACGCTGCTGATTATATCGATCATATTCTGTTGAATCCCCAGGCTGCTGACGATCTTCTTGACGAAGCGGAGCGGCAGATCAGTGATCTTTCGGCCTTTCCTGAAAAGTATGCCCTTGTTGAGGATCCGGTTTTGAACGCATGGGGGATACGCCTGACATTGGTAAAGGATTACCTGGCTTTTTACACTATTTCAGAAGAGGAAAAACGGGTCTATATTATCCGCTTCCTGCATAGCAGGCAAAACTGGGCCGGTATACTGAAGCAGGGAATTTCTTTCAGATAACGGGGGAACGAAGGGTGGACACTGGGGACTGATATGTCCCCAGTGTCCACTTTTTGGCGAATGCCCCACTGGGGCACCTCTCAGTTCGTTCCCCCAGTGTCCACTTTTTTTGCACATTGATCCAACCCTTGACAACCCAACCCTTCGAATGAATAATAAACATGGGTTTTTATTTTTTTGTTTGTCAGGGGGCAAGGGAGTTTCATGCAGTACATGAGCGAATTCTGTATCGCCGCGGTGGTGGGCACCGTGGTGCTTTTCGCGCTGTATTTCCTGAAGCGGAATTACGACACGCCGCATAACCGGCTCTTTTTCTGTATGGTCGTGATCAACCTGGTCTGCTCCTCGCTGAATATCGTTTCCATCCACTCCATCGCGCACCCGGAGCAGTTCTCCGCCTTTATGCGCGACGCGGTGAACCTGACCTATCTGTGGTTCTACAACCTGCTGGCCGGCGTTTTCCTGCTCTATGCCGACAACCTGACGAAGATCCCGCAGCTCAAAATCCCGGTGCGGATTTTCTTCTTTTCCATTCATCTGCTGGAAACATTCCTCATCTTCACTTCGCCCGTCACAAGGTGGATCGCCTACTTTGACGAGAGCCTGGTCTATCACCGGGGCATCCTTCATCCCGTTCTTTACGCCATCGCCTATTCGGAGATCCTGGCCGGCCTCATTTTCTACTTCGTCTGCCGCAAGCGCTTCAACCATTACCAGAAGATCTCCGTTTTCTGGTATGCCGTGGTCAATTTCGGCGCGCATGCCTTCCAGATGATTTTCCCCCGCTATGTCATCGGCAATTTCATCGCCACCCTGAGCCTGTTTTTCCTCTTCATCGCCTTTGAAAACCAGGCCTATTACCTTTTCCAGACCACCATGTGCTATAACCGCTACGCCTTTATCACCACCATCCGCCGCCTGCAGAAGCGCCGGACGCCGTACCGGATTATGGCCCTGAACATGGATTATATCCGCACATCCGCCGTGGCCTCCCGGCCCTCCACCATCGACCAGCTGACCATCATCCTCGCGGAGCGGGTGGACAGCGCCTTCCCCGGCAAGGTCTACGTCCTGTCCAATGAGTGCTTCGCCATCGTCGCGGAGGACGATTCCCCGGAGTGGGACCAGTCCGCCCGGGAGAAGGTGCAGGAGTATTTCTCCGTTCCCTTTGTCTTTACACAGCAGGATAAAACGGAAACCACCCGGATCTCGCCCCTCATCCGCACGATCCACGTCACGGAGCGCTTCCCGGACGGCTACGCCCTCCTGGATTACCTCACCGGCACGGAGAACACCTCTTCCGCCGCCCTCACGGACGAGGCGGTGGATATCGCCCTGGAGTCCATGCGCCATGAGCAGCAGATCCTGCATGTGATCGACAAGGCCCTGGAAAACAGATCCTTCAAAGTCTTTTACCAGCCCATCCTGGACGTGGCCTCAGGCACCTACTGCAGCGCGGAAGCCCTGATCCGCCTGCGGGACGGCAACGGATCCTTCGTCAACCCGGAGGAGCTGATCCGCGTGGCGGAGAAAAACGGGCGCATCAACGCCGTGGGCCTGTTTGTGTTTGAGGAAGTCTGCCGCATGATCCGGGACCGGGATACGAAGCACCTGGGCATCAGCTGCGTCCAGGTCAACCTGTCGCCCCGCCAGCTGCGGGAGCCGTCCCTCGCGGACGACCTGCTGGGTCTGCTGCGCAAGTACGGCCTTTCCACGGACGCCATCAACCTGGAAATCACGGAAACCGCCGAGATCACCCGCCCGGAAAAGGAACAGGTGGTTTCCTTCATGGAGCGCATGCGGGCGGAAGGCGTCGCCTTCAGCCTGGATGATTACGGCTCCGGCTTTGCCACCATCGGTACCCTCCTGACCTATCCGGTGAACACCGTGAAGTTTGACCGGGATATCCTCTGGAAGGCCATGACGGAGCCTTCCGCCATGACCCTCCTCAAAACCTCCCTCAGCGCGGTCCGCGGCATCGGCAAAAAGGCCGTGGTGGAAGGCGTGGAAACCAAGGAAATGGAGCAGATGCTCCGGGAAAACGACTGCGACTGCATGCAGGGCTTCCTCTTCTCCCGCCCCCTGGCGGAGGAAAACTTTATCCGCTTTATCCGGGAACACAATACGAAACAATAATTCATAATTCATGTGACAAAGGGACAGACCAACTGTCACGTTCGTGGAATGTGACAGTTGGTCTGTCCCTTTGTCACATTCCTCCCCGCAACCTCCACGTTGTCATCCTGAGCAAGCCCGCTTGCGGGCGCGTCGAATGGATCTCCCAGCCCGCTTGCCAGCGGGAACGTCATCGGAACATCACAACGTTCAAAACAGTGTCATTCCGACGGAGCGTAGCGATTGGAGGAATCCCTTACTACGGTCGAAGACCGCATTCATTCAACAAAACCACTTCCGCCGCTGGAAGTGGTTTTTTCCACCATTGTTCATTGTTCATTATTCATTGTCATCGCGAAAAGCGATGACGAACCTTTCACTGCATGTTCACCCTCTTTTCACCATCAGGCGGTATGGTTCATCTGTACCGTAAGGTGCAAAAGAAAGGAAGATGAACCGTGAGCAAGGGAGAATTCATCAGGAAAATTGAAGATGCCTGGAAAATGGTCATCGCCATCAGCGGAAGAAAATTCCGGATTGTCCGGGATGAGGAGGACTGGCTCACCATTTCGGATGAGCAGCGCCAGAATAAGGAAAAGCACTACTCCGACACCTATGACCTGGTAAGCCGGTACAAGATCGACGGCAAATCCCTCAGGGACTACATCGATGCCATCACCATCGAGGAATACGTCGCTTTGCTCGACGCCTGAAAAAGTGGACACTGGGGACAGTCCCCAGTGTCCACCGGAACAACGACGCTTTCACGCTGTCATCCTGAGCAAACGAAGTGCGTCGAAGGATCTCCCGGCCCGCCTGCTATCGGGAACCTGGTCGGAACATCTGGACTCAAAAAGTCTGGAATGCAGTAACTACAATTGTTAATTGTTAATTGTTAATTGAAAAGCGGCCACTGGAGACTGTTCTCCAGTGGCCGCTTTTCAAATCCCCTTCCTCTGCTTCCAGGCCACCCAGCCCAGCGTCAGCAGGGCGTAGCAGGCGGCGCCGATCAGAATAATGAAGCTCAGGTCATCCTCAAAGAAGAAGCTTCTTGCGTGGAAGCCTTTGGTCAGCACATGGGCGGCCAGATAGGACACGGGCGCGAAGAAGATCTGGCGGAATACCGGCGCAACATCCTGGTTCCGGAACAGGAACCAGAGCAGTAAGGAAAGAGATGCCAAACAGCAGGCGAGGATCGCGTAGCTTCCCAAAGCCAGCCTGGGCAAGATGGTTACGCCGCCGCTCATCGGTTCGCCCCACAGCAGTTCCTGCCCGGAGCCGGAATCGTAAACCAGCCGGTCCGGAACCGGATAGAAGGTGAAGGTGGAATAGTCCCCGGTCAGCTTTTTGCCGGGATTCCTGCCCCAGCCCTGCATGATTGCGGTGACTGTTCCATCCTCGTTTATTTCCTGCGCCGTATGGAGCCCGTTGATCTTGTTGTCAAACTGAATGGCCAGCACCTTTTCTTTCTGCTCGTCCGCATCGAGCGGGACGGGACTGCTGGTCCGCGTTTCAGCTTCTCCTCTTGTGGTGACGCCCGTTACCTTTACCAGCCCCTCTTCCCAGGTCACCTGGTGCCAGTCGTTAAACCGGTGGAAAGCCGAACCAAGGAGGATAAAGACGCACAGCGCCGCAATCGCCGCGGTCATCCACCGCCGCTTGTTAATCATTTTTTTCAGGCTCAGCAGCGGTTTCGCCGTATCGACGGCCGGTGCGGCCGGCGCGGCGGCTTCCGCTCTGATCTCTTCCAGCTTTTTGCTGCATTCCGGGCATTCTTCCAGGTGCTCGTCCACCAGGGCGTGCGTCTCTTCCTCAATCATGTTTTCCGCGTACAGCGGCAGCAAATCCCGGACCACAGCGCATGGGATTTTCATGCTTATTCCCCCATTTCCTTTCTGATCATCGCACGGGCCCGGTGGTAGACCACGCAGGCCCAGTTGTCTGTTTTACCGAATAGCTCGCCGATATCCCGGAAGCTGAGCTGGCCCAGGGTCCGCAGGGTGAAAACCTCCCTGTACGGCTCCTCCAGGCGGTGCAGCAACCGGTGAACGTGCATGCTCTGATCCTGCCGCATAATGGATTCCTCCGGCCCGGGCGAATCATCGGAAAAGGTCTCTGCGTCGCTGAGCGGCTGCTCTTTCCTTTTCCGCTGTTCTGATATCCAGAGGTTCCTTGCGATGGAGCACAGCCAGGTCTTCAGGCTGCTTTTTCCCTGGAACTGGTCCAGGTTCCGCAGTGCCCTGAAGAAGGTTTCCTGGGTTATTTCCTCGGCGATGGCCTGGTTCCCGGAGAGGGAAAGCACATACCGGTATACCGGATCAAAATAATCCCGGTAGATCCGGTCAAAAGAACCGTTCTGCATCTGCTTTCTCCCTCCTTTCACTTTGTTAGACGCACAATCTCAGAAAATCTTACAAAAAAATAAGAAATAAATCAAAAACGGACCCTGGAGACTGTCTCCAGGGTCCATGTTCCCCCAGTGTCCGCTTTCACGATGGAAACCTAATCGGTACACCATCGCGCAAAATACCTGGTCCAGGAGTAACTACAATTGTTAATTGTTCATTGTTAATTGTTCATTTGGCGAAGCTACTGTTGTTCATTATTAATTGTTAATTGCAAGAGAACACTGGAGACTATTCTCCAGTGTTCTCTTTATACCCCTTCGGATAAACCGGCAGCCTTTTCCCGGTGCTCAGGACAAGATCCTCCTCGTTTGCGTCCACGGTGGAAAACTCTTCTTCCTCCACCTCGACCCAGTCTCCCTCTTCATCCCTTTCCATATGCTCCGCATAGGAGTATACAAGCTTCTCACCTTCCACGCGGCATTTCCACACATCCTCGTCTTCGAACCAAAGATAGCCTGTCACATAGGTGGCCTCCTTCAGTGTGAGGGTCCGGGCGTCAAACCAGTAATCCACGGCGTTGTCCACATCCGGATCGCTTGGATCCGGCAGGATGATCCGCAGATAATCCTCCCCGAAGTATGCCAGCATCACCGGCAGGCTGCTCACTTCCAGGAACTGTTCGTTCACCCACTGCAGCTCCCATTCCCCGTTCAGGGCTTCAAAGCCGCACAGCAGGGTTTTTCCGCTGTTCCGGAACACGGCCACCGCATGATCCAGGTTGTATGCCACCAGCGGCTTGACCGCCATCCATTTCAGGCCCGGATTGTAACAGATCTCCGCCTCCGGGTATCCGCTTTCCCGCATCACCCGCGTGCACACTTCCGCGTATCCTTCCGCATCCATGCTTTCCACACCCTGGGGAGAGATCACATGCGGATAATTTTTCACCCACTCTGCCGCCGGTGTTCCTTCATGGGCGTGCATTACAACGGTAAAGTCGGCAATTCCCCAGTCGTTCCAGCCGAAAGCCAGGTCACTTTTGTCTTCAAGGTCTATTTCTTCTCCATCTTCGCCGTACAAGGTAAACCGGATGTCATGATCCGGCCAGTATATGTCTGATACCTTATAGAGGAAGCACAATGCTTCCTGACCGATTTTGGTAACGCCGTCCGGAATGCGGATTGTTCCCTGGAGCTGCGTGTTTCCTTCCAGCATTCCGCCCGGTATCTCTGTCAGCCCCTCGGGAATCTTCAGCTCCTCTAACACCCAGTTATCCCGGAATGCGCAGACACCGATATACTTCATCTTTTTCGGAAGGCGTATCCGTTTGATTTCCACGGTTTCCATAAAAGCACAGTCATCGATTACCTGCACGCTGTCAGGCACAAACACGCCGGTCAGTTCGTTGTTGTGGTAAAAAGCATACTCGCAGATTTCTTCCGTCCCGTCCGGGATCACGTATCCCCCCTGTTTGCTCCGGGGGCACGCGATCAGCTTCTTCCTGTCTTTGGAAAACAGTACGCCGTCTATGTCACAGCAGAAAGGGTTGTCAGGATCCACTTCAATTCTTTCCAGAGCAGGACAGCCTTCAAACTGATCATAACAGTTTTCCCGATATTCCCGGGTTTCCTCATCTTCCTTATCCCACCAGGAAAGGAACGAAGCGGGAAGCTTCAGCACTTTCAGGTTTTCCGGATAGTCAAATGCGGCCCAGATCCGTTCAACGCCTTCCGGAACAGTGTATTCCTCTTCCGTCCGGCCATTGGGATACATCAGCATCCTTTTCCCGTCTTTGGAGAAAAGCACCCCGTCAATCGAGCAAAAGGCCTCATTGCCTTCCTCGACAAAAACATCCGTAACGCTTTTATCGCTGAGCTGCTCCCAATAGTCGCGCAGCTCGCGTGCTTCCTTCGGGAGGGTCACGGAGTGTTTGGTCTCCTCAGCGCATCCAGCCTGAACCAGGAAAAGAACACATACTGCCAGAACAGCCAGAACCAGCCTGCGGATTGCTTTCATGCTTTTCATATACAGTTCCTCCCGCTTGTTGTGATGTGGGGAAACGCCTCTTTGCCCATAGAACGAAATATATAGTCTTTCGATTCCTTGCTGCTGCAACCTCAGTTGCAGCCGCAACTCTCCACTCATCACTCTACACTTTTCACTTATAACCTTCAACTGCTCGGCACATCAAAAGAACAGAGCCTGCCCAAACAGCAGGCTCTGTTCTTTATTCACCGGATGAAAAAGTTGACAGGAGAACCGTCCCCTTGTCAAGTTTGTTCATTCTGCCGGCTTTTCTTCCGTTGCCGAGGAATCCGTTTCCTCGCAGCGGAGCACATTGCCGTTTTCGTCCAGTTCCACTTCGTAGCTCTTCATGCCCTTCCAGCGCCCGATGTACCGCACGGTCAGGCCGTCCACCTCCAGGTCCCAGTTTTCCCAGTCGTGGATCAGGTCATAGGAATTCTTCCAGTAGACGTTTTCAGGCACGTACCGCTCAATGATCGCCTTCATGGCCACATAAGCTGACCCTTCCATTTCCAGTTCCAGCCTCCGCCAGGTTTCCGGCAGGGTGTAGGATTCATAAGTCGGCGTAAAGTCGGTCGTGTGTTTCAGGGAAAACACGGTTTCACCGGTCTCTGCGTCAATCCCGATGATCTTGGTGGGACCGGGCATAGTGTATCTCATGATCCATACGGGATGGGGCTGGGCGTCCACCAGCACGCAGGAATTTACAAACGCACCTTTATAGCCGGTCGCTTGCTTTCCCAGCTCCTGTGCCTGCGCGTGCTGTATGCTCACGGAGCTTTCCTCCGGATAGCGAGTGGCCTTCAGGATTTTGCCCTCAATCTTTTCCGGGTTCAGCTCTTTCATATCCTGCTCCAGCAGCACCCATATGGACTGGTCCCAGATGCCGTATCCGTAGGCATTCTTATACAGGTCAAACAGGTTATCCCCGTTGTATGAAGCGGGTACCTCGGTGACTACGCTGGAGGTTCCGTCCTGATTGAGCCGGAATGTGAAACCGCCGTGATGCGGATTCCTGGTTTCGAAATAAATACTGTTATCTGTTTTGCTTCTGGAAATGGAATATTCTTTCTCGTCCAGCGGGTCACCCAGCCTGGGATACTGCTCCCGGATGATTTTCACTGCCTCCGGGAGCAGATCTTCCATCTTCATCAGGCCTTCCCGGGTTTTGTTATAGGCTCCTTCCGCAATATAAGCCATGGCTTTGGAATCGTCATGCAGGTCATATTGCCGCAGGCTGCGGACCTCTCCGGTTGTACTGTCCAGGCTGACCGTGTATGATTCAATTTTTTCAGGATCCCGAATACTCCTGACGCTTTTCACCGGCGCGTGGATTACCAGGGTCACCAGCCAGGTGCGCTCGCCTTCGTATTCCGTCAGCACGGCGCTGTCAAAGGCGGCGCGTTCCTTGCCCAGGGCTTCCTTCGCAATCCGGATGGCGTCCTCCCGGGAAATATCCGACGCTTCGATCGCAGGATAGTTTGTCATCCGGTACCCTTCATAGTCCATGTTCATGGACAAGCCCGGCTCCATCTCCGCGCCCAGCATCAGCTCATGGTATTTTGTCCAGTATTCCTGCGGCCAGGTTTTCTCCCATCCGTACAGGCCTGTGAAAGCCATTTCCAGCCGAAAAGCGGTATAAGGCTTTTCAGGGTTGGGCAGGTTCATGTATGATGAAAACCCTTTTGCCGCACTTTCATCCGGATTGCTGTCGTCGAACCTGATAACATAATATCCGTGTTCGATATCTTTCGGATACAGCGATACAGTCCACTCGTCTCTCTCTCTTCCTTTTTCGAAGCGGACAGAAAGATCCCAGATGTTCCGGTCCTCCAGGGGCTGATCCGTTTCGTACAGCTCCCGGATTTTTTTCATGGCAAAGGCTTCCGCTTCTTCCAGGGACATATTGTCTTCTCCCGGCACATCCGGGAGTATGCTTATGACGTGGCTGATCGCGTATTCCTGTTCGGCGTACCAGTCCTTCTGCTCCTGTGTCCATATGCCGTAGCGCCCGTCGAATGCCCGGGAGCAGACATCATGGAGCAAATAGCTTTCATAATAACCCAGGCCGTTCTGCAGGTACTGCATGATCGCATCGTTCTCTTTATACGTGATCCCGTTTTCCGCCAGCACCCGCATAATTTCAGCCAGCTGTTCATGGGTGTACACGTCATAGACCGCGTAAGGATCCGTATCGTTTGCCAGGGCCAGCGGAACAATCACCTGTTCCACAATTTCCTGCACCGTCAGTGAACCGCCGGCAGATACAGGAACACTGCCAACCATCAGTACCAGGGCCAGCACCAGACCGATCAACCGTTTATACATCCTTTTCCTCCTTCCGCCCCAACCCGGGACAGGACAAAAGACGGGTTTCATTCCGGTTATATAACGATCCGGGAAGTTGTTTTCTTGCAGGCACCGGGATGCCTCCATATTGTGGAAGATGTATGACAAATGGTATAATAAATTTAAGAAGAACGATGCGGCTGGTTTCTCATTGACGATAAAAAAGAAGGTTGTTTGTTTCCTGATGTGAACCGTGATGAAAGAATGAGGTTTGTATGAACTGCGAACCGGAAGAAGAACGGGATACGGAATGTGAAGAGGAAGAGGAAGAACTGTTCCTGCTTGACCGGGAAACTTTCTATGATTTGCTGATGGAGCAGCAGGAACAGATGTAGTACTGTGTTTTTATATACTGCAGGAGACGGGAAAAAAGGGAACGCGGCACACTACCTCCACGGGAACAACAGCAAACCAAACAAAGAACGCAAAAAGACAGAGCCTGCGAAAGCAGGCCCTGTTCTTATGTACCGAAAAAAGTTGTCAGGAGAACCGTCCCGGTGTCCACTTGTCAATCTTTTTCCTCAAACCGGATCACATTTCCCTCCTGATCAAACTCCACCTCATAGCTCTTCACGCCTTCCCTGCGGCTGATGCAGCGAACGGTCAGCCCATCCACTTCCATCCTCCAGGCGGTGCCCTCATTCATATAACAATAATCCATCCAGGTGACATCCACGTCGCCCAGATCGTACCCCCGCCAATCGACATCCGCCGGGAATACCCTGTCGATGATCGCCGCCGGGGCCATATAACGCGGGCCCTTTTCCTCCATTTCGATCTTCCGCCAGATTTCCGGCAGGGAGAAGGATATGTACCGCGGTGAGAAGTCAGCCCTGCACGGCATGGAAAGCACGGTTTCGCCGGTTTCCGCGTCAATCCCGACGATGGACAGGGTATGTTCCGTCAGGAGCTCAACGATCCACACGGGATGGGGCTGCGCGTCCACCAGCACGCAGCTGTTCACTTCCGTCATGTTTTTGCCGGTGGTTTTCCGTCCCAGTTCCCGCGCCTCCTCCTGCTTGATGCTCACGGAGGATTCCTCCGGATAGTGGGTGGCCTTTATGACCTTGCCCTGGATTTCTTTAGGCTCCAGCTCCTTCATGTCCTTTTCCAGCTGCACCCATACGGACTGGTCCCATTTGCCCATGGGCCCGTAAAGATCATAGAACCGGATGAACAGGTTGTCTCCGTCCACGGGCGGATCCATGGTCACTTTATCCACTTTTCCGTCCTGTTTAAACCGCACTTCGATATTGCTGTGCTGCAGGTTCCGGGCGGTGAATTTGATAAACCCATAGCCGCTCAGGCCGGAAGACCAGCTGTAGTTCTCTTCGTCCAGCGGGTCTCCCGCCTTGGGATAGGCTTTCCGCACAGCTTCCACTGCCAGCGGGAGCAGGTCCTCCTCCTTCGGCAGCATCTTCTGGGTTTCCTTGTATACTTTTTCCGGAACATAGCTGAAGGAAATGCCGTAAGAGTCGTTCTTCCGCAGGCTCTGTACCTCGCCGGTCATGCTGTCAATGCTGACCACATAGTCGCCGGCTTCCTCATCCTCTGCGCCGGAACCGTCAAAAGGAGTCCAGATCACAAAGGAAACCAGCCAGGCTCGCTCGCCTTCGTATTCCGTCAGTACGGCGCTGTTGTAGGCCGCCCGCTTGTTTGTCATGGCTTCCTTCGCAATCCGGATGGCCTCCTCCCGGGAGATCTCATCCGCTTTGGGTTCAGGATAACCGGTCATCCGGAATGCCAGATAATCGGTATAGTCATAGTCTGACGGATCCAGCTCCACCTTCTGAAGCCATTCATGGTATTCCTGCCAGGCAGACTGGGGCCAGTTCTTTTTTATTCCATAAACCAGGTCGAAAACATTCCGCAGTTGATAAACGCTGAAGGATTCTTCCGGGTTCAGGAAGGCGGAATACAGTTGGGTACTGTTCTCAGGATCCCTGTCGACGAACGTGGCACCATAACGCGCATGCTCCAGGTTCTTCGGGGTCAGGAAGACAGATCATATATCCTCATGGTGGGAATCAGAATCAAACGGAGCGTCTTTGGTGAACATCACTGTCATCTGCCAGATGTCCGGAGCCTCCAGGGGCAGATCCTCCCCGTACTCTTCCCGGATCTTCTTCAGCGCCCAGGCAATCGCTTCCTCCCGGGTCATATTGTCTTTCCCCGGCACATGGGAGCCGAAGGTTTCAGCATGCCCCAGCCTGACTTCCAGGTCGTCATACCAGCCCTGCTGTTCATCCGTCCAGGTGCCGAACGGCCCGAAGAACTGCAGGCAGTAACTTTCGACCACACTGCTTTCAGGGACTCCGCAGCCGCTTGTCAGAAACTGCATGACAATATCATTCTCCGGAAGAACAAACCCGTTTTCCTCAAACACCTGCACAATTTCCGCAAGATCCTCATAACTGAAGTACCGGCTGTACCCCGCGCCCCCTCTGTCATTTGCCAGGGCCAGGGGAATAACCACCTGGTCCACAATCTCCTGCATCGTCATACTCCCCGAAGCCGACGCAGGAACAGCCCCCAGCATAACCACCAGGGCCATAAGCACACATATAAAACGTTTACTCATCCTATTTCCTCCTTCACTCCCAACCCGGGACAGGACAAAAGATGGGATTCATTCCGGTTATATAACGATCCGGAGAGATGTTTTCTTGCGGAAGGGGGAAGATGTTGAAATCTGGTGGTTTTTAGACTGTTTTTGTGTTGTGAATTGAATGAATAAAATGTTATAATTACATATCATTTACACAATCTTTTGGATTCTATATCTGGTAAGAAATACTAAAACAATAAAAGTTATATTCTATTGGAGCATGGAAGATGAATGAGGAGATTATTCTACGCTGATGTTTTTATATGCACATTATTAATGAGAATAAGGGTAATTAAGTAATAATCTTGATGGGTAATGATTGTCTTAAACCTTGTTTTTGCTGATTATAGAAGAAAACAAAAATATGGAGGAATATAAATGTTAGATGAACTTTTTAGCGCGATTTCACAAAAAATGAGAGTAGACTTCGAAAAAGTAACTAAGCAGATTCTGCATAATGGTGAAAGGGGGACAGCCAGAGAAACTATTCTCCAGGAGTATTTAGAGACATATATTCCGAAGAAATATGCATTTGCTAAGGGCATGATTATCAATGCAATGAATGAATGCAGTAAACAGATTGATATTATCATCCATGATAGTATTATAACTCCTTATCTTTTTGATATTGGAACAACCATGATACCCATTGAAACTGTATATGCAACTATTGAGGTAAAATCCCGTTTAACAAAGGATGAGCTTGAAAAAGCAATAAAAAATATAGAAAGCGTCCGAAAGCTTCAGAAACGAACAATTAATGGTATTTCATATTCGACTGCAGGATATATTTTCGCTTACGATTCAGATTCTTCTTTAGAGACTATTTATAAAAACTATATTGAATTATCCAAAGATATTCCGATCAGTCATCAGGTTAGTTGCATATGTGTTTTAGGGAAGGGATTAATTCTTCCTGTTATGAAAGATGGATTGTTGACTATATCAACATTTCCAGGAGAAAACACACTTTATGCTATTTTTAATGATCCGGAGAATTCCTTATTAATGTTCTATTTACTCTTGTTCCATACTCTAAACGAGATACAGGTTTACCCTCCTAATATGATTGAATATGCACAAAGCACGGGGAAATTAAACACTTCTTTGTTTATCCCATCAGGATATATGCCAGATGACGCTGTATATCGTTTTATGGGGCATTCTTTGAGTATGAAAGATGTAAATTCCATACAGGAATGGAGACAAAAATTTTTCTCGGGTAATTTGAAGCGAGATGAGATGTTACAGTGTGAATTTGGCATGATGATTCCTATGTTGAACAGTCAATATGGCACATTGGAAAATGTTCCCAAGGATTGTAAGTTTACATTTATGGATATTCCTTTGGACTTTGAAATATTCAAAAAGCATTATTTCATTTATCAAAAAGGGAACGAGGCAACACCACAAGAAAAATCTGATCTGCAGAAGTATGGAGACTTTTTGTTTGCAATATATGCTGAAAACCAGGAGAAAATAAAGCAAACGAATCAAAGCAAAGAGTCTTAAAGAAATACTCTAATGGTAAATATTCTATTGAAATAACACTATTTCTGAAATGAATAATGGTAAAAACTATCTTTTTATACTATTTGTGAACAATATATGTCAGGAGGTGTACGCATGTATCTTCCACCAAGTAATAATCTTGCCATTGATACCCTGTCGAGCATCTTTTCTGATATGAGTGAATCTTATAAGATCTTCTGGTTCAACAGCATAGTGCAGGGCGTGGCAAAAGGAACGGGCACCGGGGACAGTCCCCGGTGCCCGCTTTTCTGCCGGTAAACGGATGGATTCCTGGAATATTATCGGTATACCGATAAAAAAGGTACCGGAGAAACCCTCCGGTACGGTCGTCAGTCTTTGGTAACGACGAGATCTGCCAGCTCCAGGATTTCAATTTCCTTTGTCGCGATCTCGCTGTATTGATGCATGTAGAGCTTCGGGGCGCCCGAGCTGGTATCCTCGACCTGGAACACGTTCGGATAAACGCCCTTGATCACAACGGGAATCCCCGTAAGGGTCTGCCGCGGCGTCCTTGGATATCTCACGGAGATATTCGCATGCACATTGGGATGGTTCTTATACAGAAACTCGATTTTCTTTTTGATGTCTGACAGGCTGCTGAGCTCGTCATCCCTGTAATATCTCATTGTTCAACCTCCCGCTCATTTCTTCCCGAATCCTGTAAATACAGCCGCCTCGGCGCTGCCTTTCCACAGGTAATGCGGATCTTTCCTGATCCGGTCCAGGGCCTTCTCTGCTTCCAGCTTTGTCCTGAAAAGCAGGACATTGCAATCGCTTCCGGCGATCCAGCCCGGCGGACCGAAATCATGAGTGACTTTGATTCCGTATTGGTTTGCCATGATCTCTCTTCCTGTCTGCAAAATGAAGCAGCGTGTGGAAACAACTGGATTTACGCAGTTCATTGCCACACGCTGTAACCATATTTTACACGAATTCCGGACCGTTTTCAAGCGAAAAGCGCAGGGGAAATTTTACTGCATGCATTGATTTTCCTGTGCCGGAGCCGTTTCTTCCGTTCTCCGGCGTTTGTTCTTCTTCCACCGTCGCCCCGCTCTTCCTTTCTCTGCCGGATTGTGGTAAAAGCCGGGGAAAGGAAAAAACTTCATAGGAAACGGAAAGCCATTCCGGAACATGAGAAAGGAACGTGATTGTGTATGAAAAAAGCATTGGTCGGCGGTTTCCTGTCTCTGGTCGGCAGCATCTGGGCGATGGTCATTATGCTGGTTGCGGGAAACAATCTCGTGACTGAGTGGAACACGGAAGCCGGAAGGTTCTGGTCCACGGTAACGGATCTGCGCCTGATGTTCCCCTTCATCCTCGCTGCCGTGATCGCCGTCATCGGCATCATCGTCATGGTGATCGGACTGATCAAAAAAGAGGATTAAAACGTAATCCGTCAAACACTGAAAAGCATACAGAAAACGGCCTCCTCCGGTTTCCCGGGGGAGGCCGCTGTGCATTTTTGTGGCATTTCACTGCGCATTTTCCGGGAGGCTCCCCGACCTTTACTCCCCGGGACACTCCCGGCACCTGAAGATCAAGAAAAGATCATCTCAGGCTGCTTTTTTGCTGTATTGCTTTACTGTTTCATTGTCTTCTTTGAAGGCATAAATATATAATGCATATAAGCATTCTGAAGTAGTTTATTTAATGATCTGAACCATATGACAAGGAGACGCTGAAATGACACACCTGAAAAGACTGGTTGCTTTCCTGCACCGCGTCCTCCGCCAGCGCCTTGTCCCGTAGCTGCACATAACATAAGCGCAGCAGCGCCACCTGGTACAGGCGGATCAGCTCCTCAATCCTCAGATCCCGCAAACTGTCCGGATCCATGACAGCTTCCATGGGACCACCTCCTTCAAACGGTCTACACATATATAGACGGAACAGAAAGGGAAATTATCGAAAACGAAAAGAAAAAGTTTTATCTTAAAACAAAACAGGAAATAAGATACAGCGTTAATACCCCACACAGTGCGGAAATGAACTGTCCGCCTTGATTTTGGCGGGCAGTGATTATTTAATTTTGTTTCTCCTTTGCTTCTAAATCTTCCTCTAAAATCTGAGCAAATCGTTTCATGTACAATGCGCTTATTTCATCATAATATATGCAACGCTCTTGCTCACCAAGCCGTCTCTGGCGTGGACAGCCGCCCATGCAGATCGGAAGCATTTTGCATTCGCTGCACTTTGGGTCTCTGGTCGGATCATTCTTGAGATATAGTATTTCATTCATTTCATTGATGGTATCGTCTTTGATATTTCCATAACTCAGCTCATCATTACCGATATCCTGCCAGCATTTGTAGAGTTTCCCATCTGCGTTGATAATCATACCACCCAGGGAATCGGCGCAGCATACATTATCCCGAAGCGTCGGATATTTGGCCATGATATATTCAGGATTACCAATCTGCATCAGATTTGTGTATTCGTATTCAATAAAAGCTTTTTGTGAGAAACACTCTCCAACGCAATAATCTCCGCCATAATCGTGAACAGGTGCAGCATAGGGGAAATAGCTTTTCAGGTTGTGTTCCTTGATAATATCAATGATTTTATTCACTGCATCCGTATTCTTTTTGTCTGTGTTAACTCGTATTGCAACATAAGGCAAAATGCCATCAATATCAATAATGTTTTTAATGATGGTATCATAGGTCCCTTTGCCGGAATAATGCGGTCTCCGTTTATCGTGGTTTTCCTGATCCCCGTCTATTGTAATCTGGCATTCCTGCACCTTTTTGTCTACCAGCAATTGAGCAGTCTGACGGTTCAGCAGATATCCGTTTGTCACAATGGAGGCTGAATATTCAACAGATTTTTCTTTGCAGATATCCATAAAGGCGTCTGAAAGTTTTTCGATAATATTCAATGCCAGAAGCGGTTCCCCGCCATACCAGGAAACATACATCCTGTCTATCTTGTCGGCGCATTTCTTAACGTAATCAATAATCGCCTGCTGGGTGCTGTTATCCATAACAACATCCCTGTGTATCTTATCCTCATAGCAGTATACACAGCGGAAATTGCAGCAGGTTGTCGGAGCAATGGTCAGGCCAAGTACTCCCGTAGTATATCTGCTTTGATACATCCTGTGCCTGAGAATACTCAGTTCATCATAGGAATGATCGACTAAAAAACCGCACCTGATTAATTCAATTATGACAGGCGTTTTATCTTCTTCAGCAATATTCTGGTCGATAGCTTCCAGATATTCCTGATAATCTTCCTTGTTAAGCTGTACCAGTGAGTTGCTGAAACTGTTGTATGCGATTATTTCCTCACCATTGGGATAAAAGAAATTGTAGTTTGATGCCTTCAGCATAGACGTTCCTCCAGTTATTACTGTAAAGTATCTGAAAACTATGGGATGAAAAGAGCAATAGTGCGAATATGCCTAATTAGTAATTGCTGACCAACTGGTTTCCCAAAAATTTATGTATTGCCTGTGCCAGCAGTATAAGGATATCTGCAACGGTGGGTTTGAAGAGGACAGAAGTGATAGCAGATTCCAATGCAGTCATTTGGTGGACAGGGATCTGGATGCTGCGCTGGATGCACAACCGTTCTTTTACGCATGGGGGGCATTAATACTTTCATAGATAACTCTCCTTTTATAATTTGGCATTTCGCACTATTGCTTTTTAATCAAAATATTCTGCCAGCAGTTTCAGACTGCTGTTGAAGTGTTATGTTGTTCTTTCATCAAATCTATGTGATAACTCTACATTATGTGCATACAAATTACAATACGTTACAAGCATTTGTTACAGAATTGTGATGTAACATACAGGAGGCGACAGGGGCCGGTTCTCAAGGCGACAGGGGACGGTTCTCTGTCTCCTATTATCAGGGATCAATTGATGCCGGAGGGATGAACCTCCGGTTTTTTATGCCACAAAGGCAGCAGAGGCTGCTTCGCCATCCCCATAATTTACACCGCTGTTACATTCCGCCCGTATTCTTTACACTGCTGTTACACTGGCTGTGTTATCCTTTCCTTGAAGGAACAGGAGCCCGCACAGAATCCCTGTGACCGGCTCCTGGAAGGGGAGAAGATGCATATGAAAAAACTTCTGGCTGTTCTGCTGGCATTTGTACTGCTGTGCCCGGGAAGCCTTTTTGCTTTCTCCGGAGCGCATGCTGAATCCGGGACCGCTGACGAGCTTCCGGCGAACGCCTTTATGCTGAACAGACTGGCGGACGGAACCGCTGAGATTAAAAGGTTTATCCTGAAGGAAGCCGATGAGGTGACGATCCCTTCGGAAATCGATGGCATGACCGTCTCTGCCATCGGTGAATCTGCCTTTTATGAGTGTGACAGCCTGGTCTCCGTGACCATGCCGGATACCGTGACTTCCCTGGGCGATTACGCGTTCTACCGCTGTGAAAACCTGGAAAGCGTGACCTTTTCCAATTCCCTGGAGTCCATCGGCTACGGGGCCTTCAGCAACTGTATCAGCCTGAAGGAAGTCCGCCTGCCGTCTTCCCTGAAAACCCTTGGCGAATTTGTTTTTATCTTCTGTTCAAGACTGGAATCCATCAACCTTCCGGACAGCCTGACCTCCATCGGCCACGGTACGTTCAATCACTGCAACAGCCTGACCGAAGTGATTGTTTCCCCGGATCATCCCGCCTACGGCTACGGCAACAGTGCGCTGATTGACAAACGGGACCGGACCTTTGTCCAGTATGTCGGCCCGGATACCGAAAGCTATGAACTTCCCCGGGGCATTGATACAATCGGGGCGGACGCGTTTTCTTTCCATGGTATCAGGTCTGTTGTAATTCCCCAGGGCGTGAAAACCATCGGGGACCGCGCCTTTTCCCTGATGGTCGTTCTGGGAGAAGTCATTATTCCGGACAGTGTAACGTCCATCGGCTACAAGGCCTTCTACAGCTGCGGGAACCTGGATTCCATCCGGATCCCCGCCAGCGTGACGGAAATCGAGGGCGGCAACTTCTCCTGGTGCCATATGAAGCAGATTGAAGTCGATCCGGCAAACCCGGTCTTTGAAATGCAGGGCAGTATGCTGGTCAATAAGGCGGAGCATAAGCTGGTCTTCCACCTGGACCTGGACAGCGGCACATTTGAAGTGCCTGAAGGAATAGAAATCATCGGCCTGGGTGCCTTTGAGAACAGTGAACAGCTGGAGACACTCATCCTTCCCGACAGCGTGAAGGAAATCGGCATGGACGCCTTCGCCGTCTGCAACAACCTGACCAGCCTCCGCCTCCCGAAGAACCTGAAGACAGTTGAACGCGGCATGGTCCGGGACTGCAAGTCCATCCGGTCCATCACCCTCCCGGAGGGCGTGGAAACGATCAAAAGCCTGGCCATCAGCTACAACGAAAACCTGGAGGAAATCATCATCCCCGCCAGTGTCACAGACATCGGCATCAACGCCTTTGCCAACTGTCCCAAGCTGACCTGCAAGGTCACAGAAGGCTCCGCAGCACAGAAATTCTGTGAGAAAAACGGAATCAGGTACGAAATACAAAAGTAAACAAGGGGAGAAAAGACAGAGCCTGCCGATGTGGCAGGCTCTGGTTATAATAATGGATGAAGTTGAAAAGAGAATAGATTACAGCCAACTGCACATTACTTCATTGCACGTTTTGTGCGTTGAAGGCTTTTTTTGTATTCCTCATTATCCGGTTCCAGTTCAACAGCCTTTTGCTTTTCCTGTAAAGCTTCCTTATAACGTTTCATTGTATGCAGCGTGATACCAAGATTAGAATGATACAGTGCATTGTCCGGCTCCAAATCGATCGCTTTTTGAGCTTCTAGTATGGCTTTTTCATAGTGTTTCATTTCATAAAGCAAATTACCAAATTTGTTATGATAGTTAGCATTGTTTGGTTCTAGATCTACAGCCTTTTGGATCTCCAACAAGGCTTCCTCATAGCGTTTCATTTCATAAAGTATATCAGCAAAATGGTCATGATAGTCGGCATTATCTGGTTCCAGATCAACAGCCTTTTGTGTCTCTTGTAGACTATCTTCATAGTTTTTTATTTCATGGAGTAAGAGAGAAAGTATAAAATGATATGCGCTGATATCAGGATCTAAACCAATGGCTTTATGGTATTCTTTCAAGGCTTCCTCATATCGATTCAATGCATATAGAACAACTCCAAGATCAGCATGATAAGAGGAGTCGTTCGGATCCAACTCAATAGCTTTTTGCAGCTCTGGCAGGGCTTCCTCATAGCGTTTTAATTGACGCAGCGTTACTCCAAGACTATTATGATAACCAGCAATGCTTGGATCCAGCTCAACAGCTTTTTGCAGCTCTGGCAAGGCTTTTTCATAGCGTTTCATAACATATAGTAAGATACCAAGCCCAGCATGATATAGGGCGTCATCCGGTACTAATGCTATTAGTTTTCTAAATAACCGATATGCTAAATCGTATTTTTCATTGTTAAATGCACGAATAGCTCTACGATAAATCGCTGACGCATCATCTTTATCGGAGCTATCAGCATCTTTGGTAATGCTCATGATGGCATTATTAACGATTTGTTCATTTTCCTTTGGATCAGATTTGTTGTTTTCCAAGATGTTTTTATTCAGTGCAGAATTAAGACGATCATAGTCTTTTTCCGCTTTTTCTTTTGCATCGTTGATAAACTCTTCCTTTGGAGGAATGCTATATTCGACTTGTTGTGCCAGAGCCGCCATAAAACTATCAAAATCACACTTGCGCAAATAAACACCATCAGCTGCTTTGATAAATTCTAAAGGCTTTCCACTTAATGGCGTACTTTCATAAGCGGTCCAATACGGGCTGCGCCATTCACCATTCTTGAATTTTGTAGCATTTTCTAGAAGATAATTCATTAAACTCAGATCATTTCCGGCATACCCCAGGAAAACCGGATGATAATGAGAAAAAATCTTGGGTAAATGCTCCTGCCATCTGGAGTCAAGTATATTTGTTTCATCATTTCGGTTTTTGGGTCCAAATAACAGATCATGATGAATTTTGATTATGACGGGACGATCCATGTCATCCGCAATAAAATGTGCAAGTGATTCGTGACCGATAACGGGGGGGAACCGATGTTCCCATTGATTTACAGCATCCTCAATCAGGTGGTCAAAATTGGTTGTTATGACAATATTGTGTGAGGTATGACAGAGCACATGGGCGAGTAAAATATATCCAGATCCAGGGAGTTTTCCCTCCATTTCCTTTTCCAGATAATCATACCCATCCCTGTAATCATTAAATCTACGTTTATAATAGTCCCCATAGAATTCCTTGTAGTTTTCTTCTGCAATCCCTTTTTCTTTTTTCCAAAGCGCCAGGGACTCTTCTGTTTCACTTTCACGAAGATCTTTTTCCCAAGCTTCAATAAGTTCAGAAGCCATACGGATTCCTGAAGAACGAGAAGCACCGGCTCCAAGGATGAAGCAAAACCTGGTTTTCGTCGGGCCTTTTTTGATCTTTGATATCAAAGATGGCAGTTTTATTTCCTTTGCCGCTGTTTCTTTTACTGCTGTTCTCTTTTCAGTTGCCGCCATCGCTTTCAATATCTCCTCACTTGGATGTTTAGCTTTTATCGATTATGAAACCTGCAAGTGCCCTATTATTTGTTACGACCAATCTGAAACATATATTATCAAATATAGCATAACAAATAAAGACTTCTTCGTATGTTTCACTGCTTATATATTGTTTATATTCACTTATCAATTAAAGGCGATGCATATTTTCGATACTATATTTTCTCACAACCAGAATAAAGAATTGGACATTGCTTTCGGTCGAGAAATATCGTTTGTATATTACTAAAGAATTGTTGATGCTTTTGAGATGTTTTTTTGTTGTTAAGGCAGGCACAGAAGCTGTATAATGCTACTAAACATCATGTGTGCATGATGAACGTACGCTGGCTTTATATTTCAAAAGAATGGTTCAATTATGAACTGTTGGTTTGGAATGAAAAACAATACATGCGAGAAAGGCAATGTATATATAGAGAGTAAGTAAAGCAACGTTTATCTACAACATAAATAATTAGTGTGGAGGAGTAAATGTATGTCGCATAGCAATCCTGATGATAAACGTATTATTTATGATGAACTAAATAAATTACAGATTGATCAGTTACATAAAGCAACGATAAATATAAGCGATAATAGTCTGGAAACAAAGAAATTGTGTGTTGCTGTTTTATCCGGTGTGGTTACTATTCTAGCGGGGATTAACAAAGATAAAAATTTGAGCGACTGGATACAAAGTGTAGCGATACTTGGTGTGTTGATTTCATCTTTGTTTTATATTGTTGATTCTTTCCTTTGGTATTATCAAAAAAAGCTAAGAGCAACAATGATCATAGAAGAGAATGAAATACGTGAGCGCCATGGAATTAATAAAAGGAAAGAAGATAGTATGTGCAGGGGACTCAGATGGCTAAACGCATTTTTTAATGGCTCACAAACTATGTATTATGGATTAATTCTTTTTTCAGGGATTATATGGTACTTAAGTAGCAAAGGGAGAATTTAGGTGAATAAATATAAGGTTTTTATTAGTTATACAATGCGAGAAAACGGTATCAGTATTGAACGATTAAATATACTCAAGAAACGATTTAATGAATATGATTTTATAGAAACATATATAGATATATTAGATAATTGCGGCGAAGATCATCAAGAATATGTTGAGAATCAATTAAAGAAGTCGGATGTTGTTCTTTTAATTTGCTCGGATGGTATTGAATCGTCTGAATGGGTAAAAAAGGAATTAAAGATTGCACAAGAATGCAATATTCCGATTTTAACACTGTCTTTGGCTCAGATTATTTCTATTACAGATTCAAAGAAGCATACTAATTCAAAAGAGGTAATTAAAGATATAATCAAATTAGTACAAGACCGAGATTTGCAATAACAGGAATACACGGGCGACAGGGGACGGTCTTGTGTCTCCTTAAGGCGATAAGGAAACGATAGGGACGGCTTTTTCCTATCGCTTTCCCAAAAGACAGAGCCTGCCGATGCGGCAGGCTCCGTCTTTTTGCCAGCAGATATGTCTCTTGTTTATCATAGGATAAACCAACCTTTTTTACGAAAGAAGCGATTACATTACAATCCTATAAACAATGAAAGTAACGGCTTGAAAAGAGTAATCACATATATGATAATAGCAGGGTTTTCGAATAAATCTATTGGACAAAGAGAAGGAGGATCCCCACCCATGGCAAAGAGAATTGTTGCAACCCTTCTGTTACTGATGCTGGTGTTTACTACTGTAGCAACAGCATTTGCGAAGACAGCCGTATCCGGAACCAGATATGTGACAGCATCAAACGGTAAACCTGTGAATGTTCGCAAAGGTCCTGGAAAAAGCTACGCTCTGGCTGCGCTTGGACGGATTAATGTTGGCGAGCAGGTATCATTGAAATACAAGGATAAAGACAAAAATGGAGCCATCTGGTACATGATCTCCTATAAAGGAAAGACCGGCTGGATGATGGGTTCCTTCTTATCAACGAAAAAGCCCTCTACCGGCGGTCAGACTCAACCCACCGTACCGGCTAAAGATCAGTGCGGGTTTGGTGGATGTACGGCTAAGGCCACCAGAACTTATGGCAAATGGGAAATGACAAATAAAAGAATGGCGGATGGCAGCCTTAAGCCCGTTGAAATCAGAAATATCCATGTGACCTGTGAAAAAGGACATGTTTTTGGTTATAGTGAGGAAAGAAATCCTTAATTATCCATTGTGAAAGCAAACAGAAAGTATCGGAAGGACAATCTTCCTGATAGTATTCAGACATTTGAGAAGGCGGTGCGCTGCACCGCCTTCTTTCTTTATACATTTCATTAGTGGTGATTGAAGATCGCTTTTGACCACATATATGAGTAACGAAAAAGGGCGGCCGAAGCCGCCCGAAGTTGATAAATATATAGTTTTAGAACTCTATTTCGTATTCCAATATGCGGCGAGCTTCGTTCTGCGTTTCTGCCACAATGGTGGTGTTGCCTGTAATTTTCATGACCTTCAGCATGGCATCAATCTTAACAGCATGACCAGAAGAATGAACAGGGAACTTATGATATTTTCGGTGCTTATGTACGCGGTGAAATGAAATGCGAGAAATGCGGAAGACCTATGGAACTAAGGAAGGGCAGCATACGGTTTTATCTGGCATGCACTGATTATCCGCATTGTGAAAACAGGATGTGGGTTGAACCTCAGATGGTTGATGAATACCTGTATTTCGGCAATGAAGCAGGAATGATATGTCCGGAAGATGGTACTTCTTTAACTGCTGGCCAGGGAAAGAAAAATGTTTATGTCAGCTGTAATTGCGGTGAAAAGAGACATTTCTGGAGATTGGATGAGATATAAGACATGAATAATGCTACTGGATTGAACAAAGGGGAGAAAAATGATAACTGAAACTATAAAAAAGCTATATTCACTTGTGGCAGAGCTGGAACAGCAGTATCCGGGAAGACATTTTACACCGGACGGGCATATGCTTGGAAGCATTGGTGAAGTATATGCCAAGGAAAGATATGGACTTAAGCTCTATGATGCTAGTTATCCTGTGCATGACGGAGAAACTTTGGACGGCAGAAAAGTTCAGATTAAGCTTACACAAATAAATAGTATTTCTATGTATGAGGAGCCTGAGTTCTTGATTGTTTTGAAGATTGATAAAAAAGGGGCAATCAGTGAGATTTATAACGGTCCTGGGAAAGAGCCCTGGGATCTGGCTGGATCGGTACAGAAGAATGGACAGCGGACTATCAGTATTAAAAAACTAATGAGTATTGAAGTTCCGGAAAACCAGAGGATCAGAAAAGTGGAAAGATAGACAAAACGTATAATTGAAGAAGAATGATAAGCACGGGATTCGGTAATGCTTTAGACCGTGCTTATATTTTGTCCTTGTTGATTTGGTGAAAAAGACTTGAAACAAATGAATGAAAGAGATGTTTTTGAAGTGATTTTTAGTTGAGAATATAACTAGGGAAATGATATTATTATCATACTGTTATAAACTTTATATCAGGAGGTGCTCGCATGTATCTTCCACCAAGTGAAAATCTTGCCATTGATACTTTGTCGGGTATCTTTTCTGATATGAGTGAGTCCTATAAGATCTTCTGGTTCAACAGCATATTACAGGGTGTGGCGAAAGGAAATAAGCTCCAGACATTTGATGATATCATCAATCGTATGGTAGTGGATGCCTGGTATATGGTCACGGAGTATCATCTGAATCTTGGACCATCCGATGGCCTGGAAAAGCTTGTTCATACAGTACAGGCAGAAACCGGCTTGCCATCCAATGCGAAAGAATGGGATGTCCTTAAAGCGTTAGAAGAAAACACAAATAAAGAGATCTTGAACCTAAAAAAACGGCTAATACTGTTCGTGCCTTATCGGCTACAGGTGCCGTTTATGAAGGATATCAGAGGGAAACTGCTGGAAAATCATGCTCTGTTGCGCGAGAGAATCAACAGTGATGAAAACATGATTTATTCCTTCGGAGACGGGAAAGGTCTTACCAACACTATTGAGGTTTCTCCTGACTGGATGGATTATCTATATACCAATAATGCGATAGTTTCCGGCTGGGTGGAACTGTGTATGATCAAATATCTCCAGCGGCGGAATCCTAGTGTGCCAGGATTAGCGGACAAGATCCGACCTCCGGAAATGCGCAAACTGAAGAAAGCAAAGGACTTCTGGTCTGCTGTTGTGGACTATACACCAGTAGAGAATATCTACATTCCAGGACAGATTATGACTACAGATGATTTGTCACTGGATCATTTCGTGCCTTGGAGCTTTGTGGCACATGATGAGCTTTGGAACCTGGTGCCGACCACCAAAGCAATCAATAGCAGCAAGAGCAATGATCTGCCCAACTGGGAGACATTTTTCCCCAAACTGGTTGATACAGAATATAAGGCTTATCAGGCTATTTGGGCAACGGACAAAATACATGATCTGTTTGACAAATGCGCAAAAGAGCATGTGAACAGTAATGAAGCGATAACTGGTTTGTACAGACAGGGAATAACGAGAGATGAGTATGTTACCCATCTGGTGAATCTGCTTTGGCCAACTTATCAGGCTGCAAAGAATCAGGGCTTTACGGAATGGTGTCCGGGAACATAAGATATGATCTTACATAATCATATATACATATACAAAGATATTTGGAAACTATGAAATGAACAAAATATGGAGGCAGGTTTATGGATCGTTGGTTTGAATATGAGGATGCTAAACGTCTTTGTGCATCCCATAAACAGATAATTGATACGGTCCGTAAAATGAAAGAAACCAGGGTAAGGGATGCGGATGCCTTCAAGAAGGCTGCTAAAGAGGTTTATGACAGTAGGGTTATTGCGGCTGAGATTGCAACGGCATTACAAACATCGAATCTTAATGTGGCAGCACAACCCAATGAAAAAGCATTACTACAAGCGGCGTATAAATGCAATGAAGGAGAAAAGATAGTTGTTGCCCTTAAAAACAAAGAACAACAACAACGAGAAATAAGCCGGGATATCGATACATTGCTCGGTGTGTGTTCTCCTGTGAAGTGGTTGTTTTCAGGCCGTAATTCTAAAGAATTTGCCAATAATGCATTTCAGAGATTAACCAAGTTGATGCAGAACGATTATCCGGCTGCAATCAAAGAATTGGAAGAAAAGAGCAAAAAGCTTGATTCCGTTTCTGTAAATGAGGCATATGGGTTTGTAGCAGGTAGTGAGCAGAATTATGTTTCATGGTTGATCAAATGCGTGCCGGAGCTGGTGAAACAAAGTAAGCTCCCGGCAGGTATCGGGGAAAAGATCAAGAGAGTTTCAGATACGGTGTCTCTATACCAGAGAACAGTGGGAGAAAAGCAGATCCGAGAACAGATGGCAAAAACTGCAGCGGATCAAGCTATTAATCCACTGATCATGGAACGGACATTACAGGAATTGCGCAACCAGGATCTTGATGTCCTGTCTATGAAACGAAGCGGAATCAGAATAAAGGCACTGCGAGATCATGGATATCGTAATATTGCTGACGTTTTTTCGGCATCACAGTATCAGTTGGCTTCAGTATACGGAATCAGCGAAGATTCTGCCTGGCAGATTAAATCCGCAGCAAGGGAAATAGCGGAGGAAGTTGCAAAGACCATCAAACTAAAGATCAACAGCGATGAAAGAACGAAGGCAGCTACTTCATTGTTGAAAGCTGCATATAAATATGACCGAATCAAGAACGCTGATCGTTTAATTACACCGGATATAAGAAAACGCCTGGAGGACGCAAATACACAAACGTCATATCTGTCCACATTAAACAATAATATCTGTTGGGTGTTTTCAAATCCCACTCAGAAGAAAAGGTATATTCAGGCATATCAGTCCATTGAAAACGGATTAGCTCCTGCTGTGATCAATGTGATTCAGAGGTATTATGAGAATGTTCGGCAGGATCCGGTGATTACAGATGCACAGATCTGGAATGATTTCAATCAGCGCTCTATTGAGTATTTCAATTTGCTGGAAGACTTATGTCCGGGTGTCTTTGGCAATGATGACTTATTGTATGGCCTCCCAGAAGACCTGGCACGGGAAATACAGGAACAGGTTTATTTTCCCAATGGTCTGAAGGTCTCTTTGAGACGTTATCAGGAATGGGGCGTTAAGTATATTCTGCATCAAGAACGGGTGCTGTTGGGCGATGAAATGGGCTTGGGCAAAACTGTGCAGGCAATTGCGACGATGGTGTCGTTGCGGAATACAGGAGCGAAAAAGTTTCTGGTTGTTTGTCCGGCAAGTGTGCTGCCAAACTGGTGTAAAGAAATAGATAAAAAGAGCGAATTCCGATCTATAAAAATACATGGATATGGAAGACAGGCATCGTTTGATTCATGGAATAAAAATGGCGGGGTTGCGGTTACTACCTATGAAACACTGAGCACATTAAAAGTCCCTGCCGGTATGACTTATGATCTGCTGGTTGTTGATGAAGCACATTTTATCAAAAATGAAAATGCAATGCGGTCTCAGATGGTGAGAATGTATGGAAAGTATACAAATCGGCTGCTGTATATGACGGGTACTGCGCTGGAAAACAAAGTGGAGGAAATGCTCTCTTTACTCCAAGAACTGAATCCAAGAGTGGCAGCTCAGGCACAGCAGGTTGCATTCATGGCGACTTCACCGCAATTCCGCCAGAAAATTGCACCTGTTTACTACCGCAGAAAACGCGAAGATGTTTTGACAGAATTGCCAGATATCACCAGTTCCAATGAGTGGTGTGATCTGCTTCCCCAAGAGCGAGAAGAATATAAGAGAGCAGTACTGGCAAAAGACCGCTCTGCAATCCGAAAAGTATCCTGGGTCACATTTGACCTTAATCAGTCCGCAAAAGCTCGCAGATTGAAGGAAATTGTTGAAGAAGCAGAAAGCGATGGTCGAAAGGTACTGGTATTCTCCTTCTATCTTGAAACAATGCAGCGTGTGGTAGAACTATTGGGTAGGCGCTGTACACAGCCAATCAATGGTTCTGTCAATGTGAACCGGCGGCAAGAAATCATTGATGAATTTGAACGAATGCCTGCGGGGTCAGTGTTGCCGGCGCAGATTCAGGCTGGCGGAACTGGCTTGAATATTCAGGCAGCAAGTGTTGTAGTTATCTGTGAACCACAGTTGAAACCTTCTATTGAGAATCAGGCAATTTCCCGGGCTTATCGTATGGGCCAGTCAAGAAAAGTGTTGGTTTACCGTTTGCTGGCTTCAGATACAATTGACGAGCGTATTGATGATATGCTTTCCGAGAAACAAGCAATCTTTGATGCTTTCGCAGATATCTCTGAAGCTGCCAGTGCAACGCAGAAGGAAGAACAGCAAATTGATGATAAGACCTTTGGCAAGCTGATTCAGGAAGAAATCGACAGGATAAATTCTCAAAGTGGTAATTCAGCACCCAAACAGACTGTACATCAACCTGTACAGCAGACACAACAAGCCACACCGCAAAGACCAGCAGGTGTAGAACGTCCAGCATCGTCTTATCAGCCCCAGCCTCGTTCTTATATGCAATCGGCTTATTCCGCACAATCTAACCCTCCTGTTAGGGATAATACTTCATCAGCTTATACAAGGATGACAGGAAGAAGTGATTCATCCGCATATAAGTCCGAACCGATGATTGGAGCTTCATCTGGATTCAGTCGGTCTTCATGGGAAACATCATCAGTATATAAAGAAAAACCGATGGTTTCCACACCTCCTGTAAATCAGACAACAAGTAAAGATGCTCCAGTTCGCAGAGGCGTTCAGATGGAAAAGAACAGGAATGAGAGTACTACGCCGAAATTTGTTCGAGTTGAAGATTTTATGAGATACGCAAGTGAAAATGGTGTTCCTGTAAAAGACAATCGGGAAAAGGGCGGCTGTATATGGGTTGGCTCTGATCCCAGAATTAATGCGATTATAGAAAAGCAGATCTTTGTGGATCACGGGTTCAAGTATTCAGCTAAGAGTAAAGCCTTGGGTGGCAACCCGGGCTGGTATTATTGAGGAGGATTGGAATGGAGCAGGAATTCACTTTTAAGATTATCCGGGAAATTGCTGTTTTATCTGAAAGAACAAACGGTTGGACTAAACAGTTGAATCTGATTGCCTGGGGAGATAACGAGCCAAAGTATGATATCCGGGATTGGGGCCCGAACCGTGAAAAGATGGGAAAAGGCGTCACTTTATCACCGGCAGAATTGCAGAGTTTGACAGAAGCATTGGATGAGTTGGAATTATAATGGGGGGGGGGTACTTTTATGAGCCTGAATTATGATGATCTGAATGGCTGTTCCAGGTGCGGTATTGTTCTGCCAAAGAACCAGTATATACAGTGGGGTAATGAACTTCTTTGTACAGATTGTATGGAGATGATTTGCCCATCATTCAATGAGAATCAGAATAAGGCAGAAACCAATACGGCTTATCTGGAAATGAGAGAACGGTATATTGGACGAAAAATCAAAGATGTGCGTGGTGAAGTTAAGCGGATAGATATCGATATGTATGGTCACGTGTTTATTCACTACTATATGGATATTGCTGTTGATCAAGAGGGATATATCACAGATGTATCTCGTTTAGAGGCTATTGCACTACCCGGACCACATGCGTCATACGATGAAGGAAGGCTATACCCGGTTTCTGAGCAAGATTATATTACGACTGTGGACGTGATCTTCCAGGATGACATAACATTCGAGGATGAATGATTATCGGATGTGGTATGATATACAAGTATGCCAGGTTAAAAGTGAACATACTAAAAGACTCGAATTTTCCCATAAAATACTAATTTCCAGCCTGACTTGGGTATGGTTCTGATACAGGAAAGCGATATGAAGTAGATCGGAGTGTGATCCAATGTCAATCATATTTTGGCTGGCGATTGCCGGGGCGATCATTGCGGCTGTTGTGGGCAGTGGGAAAAAGAGCACTGCTTCCAAGGGAAAGCCTACTCGTATAGATCATCCGCATTACTTTGAAGAAGATGACCACGAATGCTCCGTCTGTGGGACCAGGTTCCGGGGAAAGAGGATAACTTGCCCTAAATGTGGAGCAAAGTTTATCGGAACCAGGGAAGATGACGGGGAATTTATGGAGGAAATGGTTTTCTGGGATGATGAGGACGATGACTGAGGTAGGAGGGTATGCCGCTGCGCGGCAGGTAGGAGTTAGGAAGTAGGAAGTTATTCCGAACTTGGAAATGAAATATTTGCCTATGGCAAATATGAAATATTGAGCCTGCGGCTCAATGTGAAATATCGCTTCGCGATGTGAAATATTCGCCAAAGGCGAATGTGATAGTAACTGATTTCGGATAATGAAAACTTAAAACTTAAAAATGTAGGCTCCGGCAAAGACCGGAGCCTTTGGTATGCTTTTGCTATCCCTTCGCGTCCAATATTGCAGATGGAAAATGCTGGATATATTTGCAATTCATATTGCCATAATGCCTTTCTCATGGCAGAATGAAATACAGAAAATGTGAGGGAGGACGGAACGTTATGAATATTTCCGAAGAAGAGTTTGACAGGTTATCGCTTCAGGAACGTTCGGTCCTTTTCCTGACCAATGCTGCTTATCAGGTGCTGCAGTATGTGCGGGCCGGGTATGTGCAGGTAAAGGTGGACGTTGCCTTTGCGAACCCGGACGGCCTGGTGGTGTATTCATACAATCAGGACAGCGAGGTGAACCAGTACCTGGTTTCCCCGGACGGGGTACCGCGGGCGATTGATTCCACTGAAGAAGAAAACCCGGACAGTGATGAGCTCCTACAGGATGTAAGCAAGGATACCATCAACAGGGTTTTCCGGAAATGGGAAGCAGAGGAAACAGAAGGCTATCCCCGGACCATGCTGAGCAATGTGGAGTATATCGGTCAGTTTGACAGCGGCGTCAAAGCCTATGCGGTGGCCATCGGCTACAGCGGCGGGATTACCAACAAGGAAGTTTTCCAGTACCTGTTCAAGGCCCTGATCCGGGCAACGGACGCAACGGTGCTCCGGGAACGCCTGAAGACTCCTGAGGACATAGAGGCGAACAGCGTCAATCCGGCGGCGGTCATGAAGGACGCCGCGATCCGGCTGCTTTCCAGCCGGTTCTACGGGGCGGAAACGGATCCCCGGAAGGATGAACTGTACGAGACCCTTTGCCTGCTATCCTCCGCTCCGTATGAAAAGAGCCAGAACAAGGGCAGGCTGGGCATTGCCACCCCGTCGGTCTTCAAGACCGACGCGATGATTCAGTTCACCGATCCGATTGAAATCAACAAGGAAAACGTCCGGGTTATCCGGAAACTGATGGAACTGAGCGACAGGCGGAACACCATCCTGATAGCGGACAAGGGACAGGTGATCGGGGTCTATTCGGTTCCGGACTTCAGGGGAAAGTATTCAGGAACGGGTGTGATTTTCAGGGGATATGGAAAGTGGGACTTGTTCTCCGACAAAACCGGTTCCATTATGTCCTTTGACTCGGTGACGATCAGCTTAACGAACCAGTCTCTAGTCCAGCGGGTGAAAGACGGGTTCAAGTGGGCCGGCATCACGAAGTATGACGAGAAAAAGATCCTTGCGATTGTGGACCAGGCCAGGTGGCAGGCGCACGGCACAACGATCATTGTGACGGACCACGCGGAAAGCGAGAGCATAAGGCTTGAAAACGCCAACCGGGCCATCGGCATCAACCCTGTGGAAGTGGATGAAAAGACCATCCTTTCCCTGTCCGCCATCGACGGAGCGATGATGATTGATCCCAACGGCATCTGTTATGCCATCGGGGCGATCCTGGACGGCGCGACGGTGAAGACAGGGAATATTGCCAGGGGCGCCCGGTACAATTCAGCAATCACCTACGTGGATTACTGGGCTGCGGGAAAAGGAAAGGAAAAGATCAAGGCGGTCGCCATTATCGTATCCTCGGATGATACGGTGGACGTTTATCCGATGGAAAAGAAGGGTTAATTCATAATTCATGATTCATAATTCATAATTAGTGTGGTTTCTTTATTGAAGATGTTCCGTATATGTTGAGGGTTTACATCCCCGGAGGAGATCTGTCCGCATCCTCAAAGGTCGCACATAGCCCTTGGAGCGGGCTCACCGCTCGTTTCGGTAATGATTCGCGCGCGCACCGCGGAACCGTAGTCACGGCTCTCGCGCACCACGCACGAGAGGCACCTGGCTCGATTTCCGGGCGCTCCAAACCCCAGGATGACAATTCACAAGGAAAAAAGCAACCGGATTCGGTTGCTTTTATTTCGGTGGAGACCGATCCGTGGACTTTTGTCCTGGCCTGCAGCTCATTGCGTTTCTTCGGCCTTATGGTGGATCGGTGTATGTGCGGCGGCTCTATATGCACATTTCCGCGGCCTGCAGCGTATCGCATTCCTTCGGCCGTGCGGAAGATGGTTAGTGTCGGTTGCGTGTTTCACGCCCGACATCTTTTTATA
>JAFRQX010000029.1 GCA_017428385.1 Clostridia bacterium
GCGGTTTGAGGAAGCAGCCAGGACAATCGTGAACTTCATTGAGATGTACTACAATGCGGATCGCCTCCATTCAGGTATTAACTACATGTCGCCAAATGATTTTTTCAGTCTTTAATGTGTCCGCTAATCTGTACAAGTTTCATGAATAATACTGATTACTCAGAACCTATCAAGGATTCATTAAAACCAGCACGACTCACAGCTTTGTTTCTATCCTGATTGCCAGGATACAGGCTGTCATTCCGAGCGGAGTCGAGGAATCCCTTGATAAGATTTCTGAACATCGCTTCGGCGGGGAGATCCTTCGACGCGTTCACTTCGTGAACTTGCTCAGGATGACATCTATACGCATTGGAGTACCTATTAGGTTCCCCTATGCATGCGGGCTGGGAGATTTCTCCATGCGGAGCCTTTAGGCTCCTTAGTCGAAATGACAAGGTGAGGTGTTTGGAATTACTCGTTACGTAAGGGGCGTTGCAAAGAAACAATTCTGAATTCTTAATTCTGAATTCTGAATTTTCTTGCGCCGATGAGCGCCACGCCCACCGCGTTATCACCGGACATTTCCGGTTTCCCGAACACTATCTCCGGGCACCCCCGTGTCCTGGCTTTCCGTTCCGCCATCATCTGCCTCAGCAGTGCCGACGCGGCAACACCACCAGTCACCAGCGCCTTCTTCAGTCCGGTCTTTTCCGCCCCGGCCTTCAGCATCCGCACCAGGGTCCTGGCCAGCAGGTCGTAGATCTCCCGGGCGATGTCCTCCCGGGGCATCTTCCCGGCCGCAATCCACTGCTGCACCTTCGTCTCGGCGCCGCTCAGGTGGCAGATCATGTCGCCGTTTTCCAGGCTGCAGCCCAGCAGGCCTTCGCTCTTCCCCTGCACCGCCAGCTTCTCCAGCTCCTCCCCGGAGGGAAACGGCAGTCCCATGGCCACTCCGGCCCGGTCCACCAGCTGGCCCGCATGCAGGTCCGCGCTGCCGCCGATCTGCGTCACGTGTTCGGTATCCATCACCAGCAGGTCAGTAGTCCCACCCGATAAATGAACCGCCAGCAGGCGGTCCTCATTCTCCAGGGCGGTTCCGGCAAGCGCAGCCGCCAGATGCCCCCGCTGATGCGTCGTCTCATAGAACGGCACATCCAGCGCGGCAGCCAGCATGCTCCCCGCGGTATACCCGACCTGAAACACAGGCATATAGGATTCCTCACCGTCCCGGGGCTTGGTGCTCGCCGCGACGGCCGCAATGGTCCGGCCCTTCATGACTTCCCGCAGGGCAGGTTCGCTGTCCCGCAGCTGCCGGATATGCGCAAAAACGGCGTCGCTCTGGCGAAGTCCCCGCTCCCCGTTTGACACGGGCAGCAGCTCCCGGTGATTGACCAGGATTTCTCCATCCAGCGTGACCGCCGCCACCGAGGTTCTGTAATTGCTGGTATCGAAGCCGATGACTACCGGCGTTCCGTCTTTGCTCACGCCTGCGCCTCGTGCTCCCGCAGGATCGTGCCGAGAATGCCGTTCACAAACGCCTTATCCTCCGGATCGGAGAAGCGTTCTGTCAGCTCCAGCGCTTCAGCGATGGAAACATTGCCGGGCACATCCTCCGCATAGAGGATCTCCCAGACCGCCAGCCGCATGATCGTCAGGTTCACCAGCGAGATCCGGTCAATGTTCCAGCCCTTCGCAGTGTTCTTCTCGATCAGCTCATCGATCTCATCCCTGTGGGAAAGAACACCTTCCAGCGCGGCGGTGATATAATCCCGATCCTCGCCGTCCGGCTCTTTCCGGCCGATATGCTCCACGCCGGGGAGACCATCCTCCCGCAGCTCGTCATAGACCATTTTCAGCGTATCCTCGCCACCCTGGCCTCCGGAGATCTTCTCAAAGATCATCTGCATGGCAGCGACACGCGCAGTCGTTCGGGACATCTGAATTACTCCTTATCGGTGGTTTTCTCTGCAGTCTTCTTTACAGTCTTTTTGGCGGGCTTGATGACCTCTTCCACAGCCTGCTCAACGGCGGACTGTTCCCGCTTCAGTTCGGTCTTCAGATCGATAACCTTGACTTCCTTATCGGGGATCAGCTTGTTGGCTGTGGTCTTTAAGAACTCACGCTTGTTTTCCACTGTGCCCAGGAAATAACCCAGGGCGAACAGCACGCACAGCAGCAGGGTCTTCCAGAAACCGATGAGCATCATCAGCGCGCCGATGGCAACCAGTATAGCGCCAACTACCAGCCCGTACTGGGGCGTACCCTTTTTCAGATTCATTTATCTTCGCTTCCTTCCTTCTTTTCTTCTTCAGGCTTTTCCTCAGCCTTCTCTTCGGCCGCTTCGGCCGTCTCTTCCACAGCCTTTTCCGCTTCCTCCGCGGCGGCTTCGGTAATCTCTTCCTTTTCCGGCGGCATCGGCATCACGCAGGGTTCCTCATAGCTGGAGAACAGCCGCTGATGCATGGGCCGGTCGTCGTCTTCCTCGGGAGCTTCCTTCTTCAGCTGCTCCGCCGCGACAACCGCCGCTTCCGGAACGACCACAGCCGGTTCTTCGGGTTCCGCTTCCCCTTCCGCCTCGGCAGGTTCGGGCTTCGGGATTTCCGCCGCGATGGATTCCAGCTCCTCGGGCGTGATTTCCTCCACCTTTTCCTCAACCGTCTCCACGGGCTTTTCTTCCTTCACGCCGCTGGAGGGCAGGGCCCGCGCCGTCGGCGCTTCAATCGCGTACAGGGATTCAGTCGCTTCCGGACCGGAAGACTCAATCTGTACGCGGATATCCTTCACTTCCACTCCGCTGCAGGCAGTCACATACTGCTTGATCTGCTGCTGCAGGGCGTCCACGGTCAGCGGAATGCTCACGCCGCCGGCTACGGTGCCGCGAATGCGGATCAGCAGTCCGCCCTTCTGGTTTTCCAGGCGGACAGACTGTACGTTCAGTTCCTTATGGGGATCCAGGCACTTCTGCACCATGCTCTCCATCGCCTTGAGGGAAATGGACAGTTCGCCGTTCTCAGTCTTCTGCATGACGAACTTGTCATGCCTGCTGCGATGGCGGAACAGGATCAGCACACAGTACACACCGAGGATCACCAGCAGTGCCAGGGCAACGATCAGCCAGATTCTGAGGCTTTCATCCGCCAGCAGGCGACCGGCCCAGGCAATCACATTCTTATTGAAAAACAGCTGGGCAGTCAGCGCGGCGCAGCCGGCCAGAACCAGCAGACCCGCGATCGCAACCAGGATCCTGTCCAGAATACGGATCTTCACGCGTCATACCTCCTTTTGTTCCCTGTTTTACGGTATAAAAATACCGTCCTTTTCAGGGAAAAAAGACAGAGGAATTCCTCCCCTGTCAGACAATGTCAGTCTTTCGCGGCGGGTTCATCGCCGTCGGCTTTTTCCGCGGTTTCCGCTTCGGGTTTCTTTTCAGCCTTGGCTTTGGGCTTGGATGCCTTGGGGGCAGGCTTCTTCACCGGCTCAGCAGCAACGGGTGCTTCAGGCGCGGGAGCGGGAGCGGGTTCGTTCTCCTTCTCGGGCAGGCGGACAGGCTCTTCCACCTCGCCGGCAGCCAGCACAGCCTGCTGGGCGCCAGCCTGCAGGGCTTTCTTGTCCTGCTCGAAGCTGACGCTCTGCACATGCACGTCCACACGGACCACATGCAGGCCGGTCATGGACTCAATCGCCTTGCGCACGTTTTCCTGCGCGTCGGCGGCGGCCCGCTGGATCGGGATGCCGTATTCCACGATCACGTAAAGGTCGACGGCCACCTCTTCGGTGCCGACTTCAACCTTTACGCCCTTGGTAACGTTGCGGTTCTTGCTCATGATGCTGCCGCTGACGGTGCACATGCCCGCAATGCCTTCCACTTCGTTGGCCGCGAGGCCAGCGATGATAGCCACCACCTCGTTATTGTAGGTGATGTTGGAAGAGGGCGTCAGGTCCTCCATGTTCTGCGGAAGGGTGGCACCCGTCTTTTTATCAGTCTTCACTGCCATAAGATCATCCTCCTTATCGGCGGAGTTCTAAATCCTAAATCCCAGTTATTATACCAGAATCCGCGCATTATGACAACTGCTCGTCCTCGTCCTTGACGATGGCAATATGCAGTTCATCCAACTGTTTCTGCTCCACGGTACCGGGGGCGCCCATCATGATATCCTGGGCGTTCTTGGTCATCGGGAACGGAATGACCTCACGGATAGTCTCGGCGGCAGCCAGCAGCATCACCATGCGGTCCACACCGGGAGCGATGCCGGCATGCGGCGGCGCACCGTAGCAGAAGGCATTGTACATGGCCGGGAACTTGGACTTCACGTCGTCCTCGCCCAGACCCACCAGCTCGAAGGCCTTGATCATGATCTCCGGATCATGGTTCCGGACCGCGCCGGATGACAGCTCCACGCCGTTGACCACCAGGTCATACTGGTAAGCGGTGATGGACAGCGGATCCACCTCGCCGCGGGACGCCTTTTCCAGGATCTCCAGGCCGCCGTTGGGCATGGAGAAAGGATTGTGGCAGAACTCCAGCTCGCCGCTTTCTTCGCCGATTTCGTACATCGGGAAGTCCACGATCCAGCAGAACTCGTACTTTTCCTTGTCCATATGTTCCGGGCACATTTCGCCCAGCTTCTTGATCAGCACACCGGCGGTCTTCTGGGCCGCGCCCTTGCTGCCGGCGGACAGCGCCACGAAGGTGTTGGGGGCCAGGTTCAGCGCGCTGATGATCTCTTCCTTGTTCTCCTGCAGGAACTTGGCGATACCGCCGACGATCTCGCCGTTCTCATCCAGGCGGAACCAGTAGCTCTTGTTGCCGCTGACCACTTCCACGTCCGCGATCAGCTTGTCAATCTGCTTGCGGGTGGCATTGAAATTGGTCACCGGGATCGCCTTAATAACGTTGCCTTCAAAGGGACCGAAGCCGCACTTGCCCAGCAGCGCCGTCACGTCCGTCACGGTCAGGTCAATGCGCAGGTCGGGCTTATCGCTGCCGTAGGTTTCCATCGCTTCCAGGTACGGAATGCGGCGGAAAGGCGCGGAAGAAGCCGTGTTATAGGTACCGTACTTCGCGAACACCGGAGGCAGCACGTCCTCGATGACGGCGAACACGTCCTCCTGGGTGGCGAAGGCCATTTCCATATCCAGCTGATAGAACTCACCGGGGCTGCGGTCGCCGCGGGCGTCCTCATCACGGAAGCAGGGGGCGATCTGGAAATACTTATCGAAGCCGCTGGTCATCAGCAGCTGCTTGAACTGCTGCGGAGCCTGGGGCAGCGCATAGAACATGCCCGGATGCTTACGGGCCGGCACCAGATAGTCCCGGGCGCCTTCCGGAGAAGACGCGGTCAGGATCGGGGTGGTGATTTCCAGGAAGCCGTGGGCAGTCATGGCCTGGCGAAGGGCGCTGACCACGTTGCAGCGCATGATGATGTTCTTTTTCACATCCGGATTGCGCAGGTCCAGGTAGCGGTACTTCAGCCGGATGTTCTCATCCGCTTCGGTGCTGCGGCCGATCTGGAACGGCAGCGCGTTGTACCGGCACTTGCCCAGCACTTCCACGCTGTCCGGCACGACCTCAATATCGCCGGTATCCATCTTCGGGTTCTTGCTGGCGCGCTCCCGCACCGTACCGGTGACGGAAACCACGCTCTCCTTGTTCAGGTTCTGGAAAACCTGGAGGATCTTTTCATCCTCCACCACCAGCTGCGTATAACCATAGAAGTCCCGCAGCACGATGAAGGCCAGGTTGCCGCTGACCTCACGAATGTTTTCCATCCAGCCGCTCAGGCGAACGGATTTGCCGGCATCTTCCAATCTGAGTTCGTTGCAGGTATGTGTACGGTACTGCATTTGTTTTAATACTCCTTCGTCAAATTGAAAATGAAATGTTTTTCTTCGAAAAACGTGAAATATTCTGCGCTTACGCGCAGAATGTGAAATATCGCTTCGCGATGTGAAATGTTCGTCTCACGACGAACGTGATAGTTACTCATCATCCTGTATCAAAGCAGCTTACACATCCGCCGGCAGGCGGATATTTCACATGGGCCGAAGGCACATATTTCATATTGACCGCAAGGTCAATATTTCACATTGGCCGGAAGGCCAATATTTCATTTAATCTTTCATTTCCCGAATCGCTTCAGCCGCTTCCTCAACCTTTACGGTCTTCTCGGTGCCGTCCGCCATCTTCTTCAGCTTCACCAGACCCTGGGCCGCCTCATCGTCACCGATGACCGCGGTCACGGGCGCGCCGGTCTTATTGGCGAACTTGAACTGGGCCTTCAGGCTGCGTCCGCAGTGATCCATATCCGCCTTGATGCCGGCAGCGCGCAGCTGCTGCACCAGGGAGAAGGCATGCTGCTTGTTCTCACCCATATAGGTAACAAACACTTCATACCATTCCGGCTTCGGAATCTCAACGCCTTCGCTTTCCAGCAGCATCAGCACGCGCTCCTCGCCCATACCGAAGCCGACAGCCGGAATACTCTGATCGCCGATTTCCTCCACCAGATTATCGTACCGTCCGCCGCCGCAAACCGTCAGTTTGCCGTCCGGCGTCTCGGTCACGAGTTCAAACACGGTCTTGGTGTAGTAATCCAGGCCGCGGACAATGCGGGGATTGACGCGGTATGGAATGCCGCTGCCATCCAGGCACTTCTTCAGCTGTTCAAAGTGCTCCTTGCACTCATCGCACAGCAGGTCCAGCATGCTGGGCGCGTCCTTGGTCAGCTCCTGGCAGTGCTTTTCTTTGCAGTCCAGCACGCGGAGCGGGTTCCTCTCAAAGCGTTCCTGGCAGGTGGGGCACATTTCGTGGATCCGCTCTCCCAGGAATTCCTTCAGCCGCTTATGATACTCCGGCCGGCAGTTCCGGCAGCCGATGGAGTTGATTTCCACGCTCAGGTTTCCGACACCCAGATTCTGCAGCAGATGGAAAGCTGTCAGGATCAGTTCCGCGTCCACGGTGGCTTCCTTCGCGCCGAAGCACTCCATACCGAACTGGTGGTGCTCCCGCAGGCGGCCGCTCTGAGGATTTTCATAACGGAAGTGGGGTGAATAAATGTAGTACAGCTTGCAGGGCAGCGGCTCAGCATACAGGTTATGCTCCAGGAAGCTGCGCACAGCACCGGCTGTGCCTTCCGGCTTCAGGGTAACAGAGCGCTTGCCTTTGTCCTCGAAGGTGTACATTTCCTTCTGGACCACGTCCGTCGTATCCCCGATGCCACGCAGGAACAGTTCAGTATGCTCGAAAACAGGCGTGCGTGATTCACGATAGCCGGCCAGAGCAGCGGCCTTGCGCATCTTGTCTTCGATGAATTGCCAGCGATAGCTGTCAGCGGGCAGTACGTCCCGCGTCCCCTTGGGTGCCTGAGTTAACATGGTGACTTTCCCCCTTAAAAATATACCGAAATATTATAACACAACATTTTGCCAGATTAAAGTGAAATGTTACGTGGGAAAGTTAAATGAAATATCGGCTTTCAGCCGATATGAAATATTCGTGCTGCGCACGAATGTGAAATATTTGACTCCGTCAAATATGAAATATGCGGCCAACAGGCCGCATATGATATATATACTCTTGTTCTCTTTTCAGGCAGTTTAAGTAATTATCACATCCGCCGACAGGCGGATATTTCACATGGTGTCGCTTGCGACGCCATATTTCACATTGGCCGCAGGCCAATATTTCATATTCGTCGAAGACGAATATTTCATTTACATCCTTACGGTGTCAGCCTTGTCGGTCCTCTAAATATAAACATGGCTTCCTTGATCGGGAGACCCAGGAGCAGCATGGTCAGCCGGTCTACGCCGATGCCGAAGCCGCCGTGGGGCGGGCAGCCGTAGGCGAAGAACTCAAGATAGAACTCCACGTCCTTGTCCAGGCCCTTTTCCTGCGCCTGCTTCTTCAGCACATCATAGCGATGTTCACGCTGGGCGCCGGTGGTGATTTCCACGCCGCGCCAGATCAGGTCATAGCCCTGGGGCACGCCGTTCTCATCCCGCATATGATAGAAAGCCCGCTTCTCCGCGTCATAATCGGTGACGAAGAGGAACTCGTGGTTATAGTGTTTCTTTACCCACTCGTAACTGAGCTTTTCAGCTTCGGTGGTCAGGTCACCTTTTTCGGACTCCGGCACGGAATAGCCGAATTCCTTTTCCAGTGCGTCATACAGATCCCGGAGTTTCACCACCGGGAAGGGCGTTTCAGGCACAATGACTTCCTTACCGAAAAGCTCCTGGATCTGGTCACCATAGGCTGCCTTCACTTCGGTCAGGGCCGCCTTCAGCAGTTCCTCTTCCATCTTCATCACGTCACGGAAAGACGTGATGTAGCTGAACTCCAGGTCGAAGCCTGTGAACTCCGTGGTGTGCTTGCTGGTAAAGGACTTCTCCGCCCGGAACACAGGGCCGCACTCAAAGATCCGCTCAAAGCCGGCAGCCATGGCCATCTGCTTATAGAACTGGGGACTCTGGGCCAGGTAGGCCTTCCGGTCAAAGTATTTCACCTCAAACACGTCGGCGCCGCTTTCGCTGGCCGCACCGATCAGCTTGGGCGTATGAATCTCAATAAAGTTCTTCTTCAGCAGGTATTGCCGCAGGGCATTCACCAGCACGGTCTGCACCTTGAACATCAGCTGGTTTTCATCCGTGCGCAGGTCAATCCAACGGTAGTCGATCCGCTGGTCAATGCTGGAGCGTTCCACGGCCTGCTTTTTCTTGGTGGCCGGGATATCCTTGCGGACGATGGGCAGGGCGTTCGCGATGCTTTCCACCAGGATTTCTTCCGGCAGGATCTCGATGCCGCCCATTTTTACATACTCGTTCTTCACGGCCTTGCCGGATACGGTAATCACGGAGTCCTGGGTAATGGTATCCACGATCTCCGCCAGCTGAGGATTCGGCTCTTTCTCCAGGGTGATCTGAATCTTGCCCGTAATATCCTTCAATACAATAAAAGCCATGGCTTTGCTGTTGCGGATGTTCTCCACAAAACCCTGGACTTTCACTACTTCATCAATATGCTGTCCGACTTCCTGAGCATATACCCGTTCCATCTGTTTTCCCTCCGAATATGCTGATTCTGTTTGAAATAATATGCTTCTATACTTCGCATGTCAATTGCCAGATGTAAATGAAATATCGGCCTGCGGCCGATGTGAAATAAATCCGCTGACGCGGATTTGTGAAATATTTGCCTGACGGCAAATGTGAAATATGCGGCCATCCAGCCGCATATGATAGATACTTTTTCTCTTCTTATTGTCTTATCAGGTCATTATCACATCCGCCGACAGGCGGATATTTCACATGGTGCCGCTTGCGGCGCCATATTACATATTGGCCGCAGGCCAATATTTCATTAGAAACACACATGGTGAGGCGAAAGCCTCACCATGTGTGTTTCATGGCTTCTGCTACGCAGTTCTGGTGCATTTCATCCACTTTCTTGGTTCCGTGGGTCTTGCTGCCGTAGAAGTGAATGCAGAAGTGTCCGTCAAAGTTGTTATCCTTGATGGTCTGTGTTCCGTGGGGCATTCCGTTCATGGAAGCCGCGTACACATGGCCGTCATACTTTACCAACACAGCCCGGCGCTTCCAGCTCCAGTGGCCGTAGATGTCTTTCATTGTGGACGTGTCGTCCTTGCTGTTCGGCTCGGCGTCCAGATGATTGGCGCCGCTCCACCGCTTTGCGGTGAATACCTTTCCTGTCTTGATGTCCTTGACCTTGAAGGTCGCGCCTTTCGGGATCTTGCTGCTGCCGCCGTTAAACCAGTTGAGCCGTTCCGTCTTCAGCGTTCCGTCCGAATCAGAACCGGAGGTTTTGCTGTCTGCCTTCTTCGCGTCAGAGGAGTTCAGCTTCGCCAGGGTTTTCTTTCCGCACTTGCCGTCGTCATCCAGTCCATTGCGTTTCTGGAAGTTCTTGACGGCTTTCTTTGTACCGTTTCCGTAATCACCATCAATACTGCCGGAGTAATATCCCAGCTTCTTCAGTTTCTTTTGTACCTTTTTTACCGCATCACCCGTATCACCGGGACCGCAGGTACCATCGAATTTCTTGTTTTCTTCTTTCTTATCGGTCTTTTTTTTTGATTTCTTGCTGTCATCAGATTTACCGGATGATTTTGAATCATCCGATGAAACCTCAACATATTTCTTACTGACGTAGCCAGTATCTTTTCCGATGGTCACTTTGTACCAGCTTCCCGAAGTATCGTTGATGGTGATTTTATCCCCTTCATGCAGCACGCGGACTACATCGCTTTTGGAGTTCGCTTTCTCGCGCATGTTCAGGGCGGAAGCTGTCACTTTACCGGTCTTGGCGAGGGCAGCACAGAATGGGAGCATACAGAGAAGGATCGTAAGAATGGCTACGATCTTCCATTTCTTCATTCCGCTCACCCACCTTCCTAGGATAATTCATGGTTATTTTATTACAAATATATTAAGATGTCAACATCGTTCCGTAAAACATAGTCACAGATTCGTCTTTATCTACGCTATATATAGTGTTTTGGCGATTTGTATATACAATTCTCCAAAAATATCTGGCAATTATTCTCCCATATATTACAAATCCATGAAACAAGCTGTGTAACACTTCTCCCCCGATCATATATTTGATTTATATTGAAGAGTATCTGTCACATCCGACAGAAGTCGGATATTTCACAAGTGTCGAAGACGCTTATTTCACATTGCGGCGCAGCATGCGCTGTATTTCATTCACGGAACCAATAATTAATTCCCCCGCCCATCTGCAGAGTCTTTTTTGCTGTTATCTGCGCTCAGCTTTTTCGATTTAGCGCCACTAAACCTTCAAAATCTGCGCTTGATCCCAACAAAAAACTCATCTGGCATCTGACGGACTCATTTAATTATTGTTTCCTGCCGCTTGACTTTCTTCAATATGTATGATATTATTCTCGTCGGTTTCGAAGAAACCAGTGCCGTAGACAGCCGGTATCGTAAGATTTAAAGGGGTTTCCCGCCTGCCGAGGTGTAAGTGGATTTCGTTATTATTCCCTTGCGCCTGCACGCAAGGGTTTCTTTAATTTCAAGCCAGGAATGAGGTGCGCAAGAAGATGAGCGCGAATCTGGAAGCAAAAAAGCAGGTCGTTTCTGACATTGTTGAGAAGCTGAAGAATGCCGAGTGCATGATGGTGGTTTCCTACAGCGGTCTGACCGTTGAACAGGTGACCGAGCTGCGTAAGCAGTGCCGTGAGAGCGATGTTCACTACTGTGTTCTGAAGAACCGTCTGGTGAACCGTGCCCTGCAGGAGCTGAAGATCGAGGGTCTGGAGAGCCTGCTGGAAGGCCCCAATGCCTTTGTGTTCAGCGACAAGGACGTCACCGCCGGCCCCAAGATCATTTCTCAGTTCATTGAGAAGAACAAGCTGACCTCCCTTGAAATCAAGGGCGGCCTGATGGGCACCGAAGTGATCGACGTCAAGGCCATCAAAGAACTGGCCGCTACCCCCAGCCGGGAAGAGCTGCTGGCCACCATGGTGGGCTGCCTGGTCTCGCCCGTATCTGCCCTGGTTTCCGTTCTCGAGCAGATTGCCGAGAAGAAGGAAGCTGCCTGATGACAACAGCGGCCTAGAAAGAGCCGCATGACGAAAAAAAATGGAGGAAAAAGAAAATGACTAATCAGGAAATTCTCGAAGCCATTGAGTCTATGACTCTGCTTCAGGTTAAAGAACTCGTTGACGCTATGAAAGAAAAGTTCGGCGTGACCGGCGCTATCGCCGTTGCCGGTGGCCCCGCTGCCGGTGGTGCTGCTGCCGCTGCTGAAGAAGAAAAGACCGAATTCGACGTCGTGCTGAAGGATGCCGGCGCTGAGAAGATCAAGGTCATCAAGGTTGTCCGTGAAGTCGTTGCCGGCCTGGGCCTGAAGGAAGCTAAGGACATCGTTGAGTCCGCTCCCAAGACCATCAAGGAAGCCGTCTCCAAGGAAGAAGCCGAAAAGATCGCCGAGCAGTTCAAGGCTGTTGGCGCCACCGTCGAAATCAAGTAATTTCACATGGTGTTTTCAAGGCGGACGCAATCGCGTCCGCCTTGTTTTATGCCTTCATTTCCTGTATAATAAATAAGTACGCTTTAGCTGCATACATAGCTAAACGATCAAACACATTTTTGCGTCATTTTGCAGTGAAATGATATTGAATTATGAATTATAAACGACTCCTCTCATTTCTGTTTATCCTTCTCCTGACCATATCATCCGCCTTGGCGGATGACAAACGCATCGACCCCGCATGGCCCGTGCCGGACTATGTGGAACACCTGCTGGAAGTCGCAACGGAAGAAATTGGCTACACGGAAGACCACGGCCGGTCCAAGTACGGTGCCTGGGCAGGCGATCCTGCCGCCCAGTGGTGTGCGGAATTCCTCTGCTGGTGTGTGGACCAGGTGGACCAGCGCTGGGGCACTTCCCTGCTGCGGAACGTCTACCCCTTCTACACCTCCTCCAATACCGGGCGGAACTTCTTCGTGCGCGACGGCAGGTATGTGGTCCGCAAGGGCAAAGTGGACGGCTGGGGTTACCAGTGGCTGAAAGGACAGGATACCTTCATTAAATCCGGAGACTATGTTCCCCAGCCGGGAGACTGGGTGTTCTTCAACTGGGGCGGCGGCACCGACACGGAGCATGTGGCCCTGGTGGAATACTGTACGGAAGACCGGGGCGGAAACATCACCGTCCACGTCATCGAGGGAAACAACCCCTCAGCCGTGGCCCGGAACACCTATGAGCTGAACAGCCCTTCCATCCTCGGTTACGGCACTGTCCGCGAAGTGGCGGACACCACCATGGTTTTCGGCAACCAGGGTGAAAAGGTGCGCCAGCTGCAGGAAAAACTCGCCTACCTGGGATTCCTGCGGACCGACCTGGTCACCGGACGTTTTACTGACTCGACCACCGAGGCAGTCCGCGCCTACCAGGAAGCCCGGGGCCTGCGGATCATCGGCGTTGCCAACCGGGAAACCCAGCAGCTGCTGGAAGAAGAATATAACCGTACTTACCAGAACGACCCCAATATCTGGTCTGTTGTGGATGATGAATGAGGTTTCATCCGTTATTATCCCTGTGACTGATTTCCGCTGAAAGGATGTTTCTCTTATGAAACGGCGTTTTCTCTGCCTGCTCTGTGCCCTGTTCCTGCTGATTCCTTCCCTGGTTCCCGCGGAAGGCGTCCAGGCCGCGGACAATTACAGCTTCGATTTTGACTTTACCTTTACCATGAACGCCCAGGCCTTCCCGAAGCTGATGCGTTCCCGGATGGCCGGCTACGCGGCGCTCATCAACAAACTGGGTATCCGGGGCAATGTTGCCTGGACCCTCAGCACAGAGTCCTTCGAGCTGGACGCCGAGCTGTATTTCACAGACAAGCCTGACCTGACCTTCCCCTTCCGCGTTTACGGTGCGGAACCCCGGATCTTCATCACCTCCCCGCTGATCCAGGACGAGGTGCTGCTGCTGAACATGATCGCGCTGCTGGAGTTCGGCGTGAAAACAAAGAAGACGCTGGGCATCCCGCTGCCTTACCTGGCCTACCTTTATCCGCTGACCACCAAGTATGCCATGACCGGCCTGACCAACATCTGGAACGAAGTGATCGGTTCCTCTCCCGAAGGCGGAAAGATCACCCCGGAACAGCTCCACACCCTGACGGAGCGCTGGTCCGCGGAATTCATGGACAACCCTGACCTGCAGCGGTGGATTACCGCCCTGGCCGACGGTTCCGACAACGCCCAGGACGCCGTGGAAGCCGAGTTCATGTCCGTGCCGGACTATATTGAAAAGATCACCGGTTTCAAGGCCATCACCATTACCACCGGCGAAGGCTCTGAAGCCTGGACAACGGAGAGCGGCCAGACGCTTTATACCCGTCAGGAATCTGACGGCGCCCTTTCCGTTTCCGTTACCCTGCCCGCCTCCAATAACGGCTACGAGCCGCTGTTCACCTATTCCAGCGCCAATGACGGTTCCACCGCCTCCTTCAAGCTGGAAACGTCCCTGAACCGGGATCCCCACGCCATCGTCCTCAAGCCCGTTTCCGAAGAGGAAGAATATGCCGAGGAAGGTTATGGCATGTATGACGAATATGAGGATGAAGACGGTTACTATTACGACGAGGACTTCGACGAAGAAGCCGATTCCGAAGGTGGATATTACAATTACTATGATGATTACGGCGAGTCAGGTACCCTGCGGGAGGAATCCCTGCCCACCAGCCTGATCCACCTGACGGTTGACGCAGAGGGACTGCCTGCCAGCCTGCCCGCCGATTCCGGTTTTGATATCTGCGTTAACCTGCTGGAAAAGATTTTCCCGAATTTCGGTGCGAAGATCCACGGAGAGACAAAAAAAGACGGATCCCTGGTGCTCACCGTCCGGAAACCGGACAATGAAGGCAAGGAATCCGAGGAAATCATCCGCTGCACCGGAACGCTGGTCCCGGCCGCGGCAAGGGATATACCGAACTATATGCAGAAGGAGCTGGACGGCGTCTATAACGTCTTCTCCTTCAACGAACAGACGCTGGCTGATTTCCGGAACAGGGTGCTTCCCCTGCTGGTGCGCAGCATCTTCAAATTCGTGGAAGCTGCTCCCACTTCAGCCTGCCAGAGCCTGCTGGACGACCTGACGGACAGCGGCATCCTGGACATGGTCATGAAATACTAAGTCTTTATTCTTCGTAATCCGTATCAAATACAAAGGCGGCGGGACCTTCCTGGAACACATGATTCGTTTCAGCGTCCCACTCCACCGTAAGCGGTCCTCCGTTCAGTTCGAGGACCGCTTTTCTTTCGCACAATCCATTCAGCACAGTGGCCACCAGGGTTGCGCAGGCGCCGGTGCCGCAGGCCAGGGTTTCTCCGCTGCCCCGCTCCCACACCCGCATGCGCAGGTGGGTCCGGTCCTTCACGGTCGCAAACTCAACATTGGTCTTCCGGGGAAACAGCGGGTTCACTTCAATGGCCGCGCCGACGCCGTGCACGTCAAAGCTGTCCGCGTCATCCACAAAGATCACCGCATGGGGGTTACCCATGCTGACGCAGGTCATGCGGTACTCCTTACCCAGGGCTTCCACCGGAGCGCCGATGACGGGGTTCGCGTTCACATTCACCGGGATCTTCAGGCCTTCCAGCTCCGGCTCTCCCATGTCCACCCGGACGCTTTCGGTGACACCGTCCTTTACGGTCAGCTTCAGGATCTTGATACCGGCCCCGGTCATAAGGCTGATCTCTTCCTTGTCGCTCAGTCCCCGGTCATGGATATACTTGGCCACACAGCGGGAGGCGTTTCCGCACATTTCCGCTTCGCTTCCGTCCGCGTTGAACATGCGCATCCTGAAGTCCGCTTCCTCACAGGGCATAATCAGCACCAGTCCATCTGATCCCACGCCGAAATGACGGTCGCTGATCTTCTGTGCCAGTGCCACCGGATCCTTCACGGTTTCTTCCAGACAGTTTACGTAGATATAATCGTTGCCCAGGCCCTGCATCTTGGTAATCTTCATCGAATCTCTCCCGCCGCGGCAATTACGGTACCGGTTCCCTCCGGCAGCCGTTCCGCTTCCTCTTCTGTTGTTTTCTGCCTGCGGATGAACTTGTTCAGCTCCTGCAGGCGCTTGATCCGGCCTTCCACCCGTTTTCCGGTCAGCGCTTTGCTGCGGTATCGGTCAAAGATAGCCCGTACGCCCATGGTCACCGGAATCGCGGCCCAGAAGCCGGTCAGGCCGGTCACAGCCGCGCCGACGCCCATAGCGGCACCGGTTTTCACCATCCGGTACGCACCGTCCTTGAGGCCGGTCATGCCGGGTTTCCGACCCAGCAGCACCTTCGAGCCTTCGCTCACCGAGATGATCATAAAGGGCAGCAGCCCTGTCACGCTCTCCGTCAGTTCCGTCAGCAGTCCGGTCTCCTCCAGGAGTCCCGTATCCACCGCGATCTCATCCGCATACGTCAGCCCCGTGGCAATCGTATCCACCACGGTATCGTGCTGGCGCCTTCTATACTCTTCTACAAGCTGTTGATAAGTCTTCATCCGGGTCTCCTTTCCCGCCTCCAAAGGAGGCGTGAAATCTAATGAATACTTAAGACTTAAAACTTAAAACTTAAAAATTCTCTACTTAACCAACGTCCTAACGCACCGCAAAAGGTGTCATTCCGAGCGAAGTCGAGGAATCCCTTGCTATATCGGCTGCGATTCCAACTATTGGAATCATTCATAGAGTATAGACTGTCATTTCGATCGACCGGAGGGAGTGGAGAAATCTCCCCGCCCGCAGGCGATCATTTTTCAGTCTTAAGTTTTCAGTTTTCAGTATTCATTACGATCATAAAGGCTTTCATTTACAGAAAGCGTTTATGATCGTCACAACCACCCACGCTGCGGCGGCAATCCCTACCAGCCAGGTCAGATCCCGGATAATGGTCCGGCTCTTTTTCTTATCCTTCGCCGTCACTTTTGCCTGTTTCTCCAGCTGGGACACCCGGTTCCGCAGCTCGGTCACGTCCTGGTCATGGTTCTTCCGTTCTTCCTCCAGGGACGTCTCCAGCAGGTTAATGGTGCTCTCCAGCTTCTGGATCCGCTTATCCTCCTGGGTCATCAGGCCGTCCACTTCCCGGCGCAGCTTGGTCTGGTCCTCGCACAGGCCTTCCGCCACCAGGGTCATCTCCGCCGTAAACTGCTCAATCAGCTGGTTTGTATTTTCGCCCTTAACCATTTTCAGGGCGCCATCCCACAGTGTGGGCTTCTTCGTCTTCTCAGCAGTGATGGTCTTTTCTTCTTCCATGTCGAACGCCTCCCTTCCTCCGGATTGTACCATATCCGGGGATCGTTCCTCAACTTACTTCCCAGGATTATCAGATAGTGAACACAAAGCGTTCACCGCGGATCAGCTGCACATTGGTATGCAGGGGCCGTCCCCGCTGATCATATATCACCTCATGCAGGCAGATGAGAGGTGTGCCTTCTTCCGTTTCCAGCAGTTCCGCCTCTGACTTATCCGCAAACTTCAGGGACACGTCATGCAGCGCCAGTTTCGGCTCCACGCCATACTCCCGCAGCAGATTATACAAGCTGCCGCTCAGGTCCTGATCCTGCAGCCAGGCATAAGCCATGGAGAAGTGGTTCCTTTCCAGCACCACGGGTACGCCGTCCGCCCGGCAGACCCGGAGGATTTCCAGTACCCGGCTGCCCCGGCTGATATTCAGCCCTTCCGCGGCTTCCGCCCCGGCCTCCGTTTCCCGGACGTGAATCACATCAATGGAGGGCTTTACCCGGTTCAGCTTGCAGGAATCATGGAAGCTGTGCAGGTTCTTCAGCGGCAGGCCGCCCCGGGGCGTGGCCACAAAGGTACCCTTTCCCTGCTTCCGCTCCAGCAGGCCTTCCGAGGTCAGCTCCGCCAGGGCCCGGCGTACCGTTACCCGGCTGACCTGGTACAGTTTCTCCAGCTCATGCTCCGGCGGAATCCTGCTTCCCACAGGATAGACTCCCCGCTCGATATCTCCCCGGATCCGCTGCATCAGCTGATGATAAAGCGGACTGAAGCTTTCAGACTGCAACCCTTTCAACGTGTATCCCTCCGATAATTCTTTTCACCGGTTGTATTGATACATTTCAATACAACATAATGATAGTAACACTTCTCCTGTCAAAAATCAAATTGTCAACCTCGTCCAATTATCCTGCTGTCATAAATTCAACCATTGCTCGAAAAGATAAAGAAACGCGTTATTGCTTTCATTAAGGGTCTATGTTATCTTTTCGATGTCGCAGAACAAAGATATACGAGAGGAGAATGAAGTCCGGACATGAAAATCGGGGAAAACATCAAGACCCTTCGTAAGGCACGCGGCTTTACGCAGGAACAATTGGCAGACATGCTTGGCCTTTCATTCCAGGCAGTATCCAAATGGGAAACCAATGCCAATACACCTGATATCTCTCTTCTGCCTGCGATCGCAAAGGTGTTGGGAACATCGATTGATCAGCTGTTCTCAGAAAGCAATCCCGAATTATGGGAAGGCGCAGAGCTGATCAAGGACGACGATGTGATCCGGATTGTGCAGTTACAGGGACACAGAGTTCTGAAGACAACACCCGTCAATCAATCGTTCCCCATCATTTTTCCCCGTGACTGCAACAATGAAACGCAATACTTTAAGGTTGAAGTTTTTGGACATGTCATCGCAGACGGTTCCATCAACGGGGATGTGGTCTGCCATGGGAGTATTGATTGCTCAGACATCAACAGTTTCGGCCCGATTCAGGTATCAGGAAATCTTTCCGCCAACAGGATCAATATGACGGAAGGAAAAATCGTCTGTGGCAGCATCCAGGAATGCCATGAAATTCGCTGCCCTTCGATTGAATGCACAGGGGATATCCATGCCTCCAATATAATCGAACAAGGCTGAGGACAAGTATATAAATAAACAAAAAACACGGCCGGGAAATCTCCGGCCGTGTTTTATTTTCAGAACTCTTTCTTCTTCATCCAGCGTACGCCAAGGATATAACCGACGACCGTGATGATCACCGCAATCCCTGCCGCCAGCAGCAGGAGTCCCGTCTGACCCAGTTGCGCGAAGAATGCTGTCACCGCTGTCTGCTGATCCGGTGCCACCTTTGTAATCAGCAACACAATGAGCGCAATGCCGGCAATTATGGCATACAGGATGATCCTGCCCTGGTCGCCTCCGAAGCGAATCCGGATCGGGATCATCAGGGAGACAATCACCGCACCGGCACAGATGGAAAAGAGAATCAGCGTACCCAGATCCGTTCCCTGTCCGTCCGGGCTGATGAGCGTGCGCACAAGGCAGCAGGCTATAGCAAACACCAGAGATGCTGCCATCAGGATGCCACCCAGCAGAAACTTTTCCGTCACATAGGTCTTCCGTTCAAACGGAAGGGTAAACAGATGGGTCAGGCTGTGATCCACCTCATCGTAACTGATGGTACTGATCGTCAGAATGGAAGCCATCATCATCATATAAGGAAATCCGAAACCGTCGTTGTGCATGGCCGTAAACCATACTGCCAGCATGATGTAAACCGGCAGAATCTTCCTTTGATTCCGCAGCAGGCAGAAATCCTTTATCAGTAAGCCTTTCATAGCGTTTCTCCTTTGTGCATCATCATAATATATTCATCCATGGTGATCCGTTCAACCACCATTCCCGGACAGTTTTCAGCATAATAGCGCTTCTGGTCGGTCAGCAGGCTCCAGCCGAAGCCTTCCTTCCTCCTGCGCAGAATATAGCTCTTATCCAGCGTCTCCAGATCCTTGTCGCTGACCTTCAGCACCGCGTAATCGCTCAGCAGCCTGTCAGTTTCCTCATGGCAGATGATCTGCCCGTTGTCGATCATATAGAAGTCGTCGCAGAGCTGTTCCAGGTCTCCGGAGATATGGGAGCTGATCAGGATGGAGCGGTTCTCATCCTCTGCCACATACTCCCGGAGCAGGTCCAGGATCTGGTCCCTTGCCACCACGTCCAGGCCGGCGGTGGGCTCATCCAGGATCAGCAGTTCCGCCTGATGGCAGATTGCGCTCAGCACCCGGATTTTTGCCTTCATACCAGTGGAAAATTCCTTGATCTTCTTGTTCTCCGGCAGGGAAAGCTCCCTGGCCTTTTCCAGGAAAAGTTTCTTATCAAAGGAAGGATAAAAAGCGGCCAGCACCCGGGATATATCTTTCACCGTCAGCTCCCCGCTGAAGCAGGATTCCGCCAGCACGGCGCCAATGCGCTTTTTGTCTTCCACCGTCGGAGCCTTCCGTTTGTTTCCGAACAGCTCCATTTCTCCGCCGTCATTGGAGATCAGGCCCATAATCGCCTTGAAGGTGGTGCTTTTGCCTGCGCCGTTTGCTCCGATAAACCCGGTAATGGTGCCCGGCCGGACCTCCAGCGAGCAGTTCAGGGTAAAGTCCTGGTATTTCTTGGTCAGATTGGTCAGTTTCAGCATACAGAATTATTCCTCCGTGATGATATCGAGCATGTTGGCGAGTTCTTCCCGGCTCACACCGTACCGCTTCGCCTTCTCGGCCACAGCCTCCAGATCCCGTTCCAGGTCCCGGCGCTGTTCCTCCTGGATCATGGACCGGTTCGGCGCGCAGACGTAGGTCCCCTTCCCGTGGATGGTGGCTGTCAGGCCTTCCTCTTCCAGCGCGTCATAGGCTTTCTTCACCGTGAGGGCGCTGATCTTCAGGTCCCGGGACAGGACGCGGACCGATGGCAGCGGATCATTCTCCGCCAGTTCCCCGGACAGGATCATGTGCTTGATCGAGGCAACGACCTGTTCGTATATGGGAATCATGGAATAGGTATCAATAATAATGTTCATGGGGTCAGACCTCTCATGTGTTGATTCAACGCAAACAGTATATAACAGTGTAGAACTGTTGTCAACTGTTATATGCTGTTTATTTGTAATTTTTTACAAACAGACTTTTCCTGCTAAAGGAAAAAGACAGGAAGAAGCCTTCCTGTCTTTCCCGGTTTCATTCCCCGCCGGTCAGAAACCGGCGCCCAGATTCTCAAAGGTATCGATGATTACCGTGCATTCGGGAGAAACCCGCTGCATGATCATGCGCATCATGTTTTCCGGCACCGCCACGCAGCCGCCGGTATAGGGCTTTGCCGGACCCAGGCAATGCAGGAAAATGGCGGAGCCGCGCCCGGGAGTACCCTGATCGTTGAAGCTGATGTTGAGACAGTACTGATACTGATATTCGTAATCAATAATGTGCTCACTGTCTTCCATGGCCAGATCCGGCACATCCCGGAGATCGACCATCTGGTTGTACTGCCTTTCCGGATCGCCGGACCAGTAGGTATTGTCATCCGCCTGAATATAGGGCAGCGCGCATCCGGGATCAGGCGCGATCCCGAAGGCTTTGTTGAAGGAATATGCTCCGACGGGTGTCTGGCCGCAGCCTTCCGCGTGATCGGCGTCCAGGCACAGTCCGTTCCGGCCCACAAAGCCCGGCGTGGACAGGATCTGTTTCCAGGCGCCGTTTTCATCCCGCTCGTGCATGGTAATATACGCCGTGGTCTGATCCATGCCCATCCCGGCCACAATGAACAGCTGTTCCGCGTCCTGCGCGGCGGGCAGCTCCGTCACCCAGGACGGCGATACCGTTTCATGCTGGATATTCGCATGCAGGCCTTCAACCCGGTCTGACAGCGTGCCGGCCGCGGCGTTTTCCAGAGATCGGCAGCTCACAGGGAAAGTGAAATATGTATTGGGATACGGCTCATCCCTGAGCGTAAAATGCCACCATTCCTCCTCCAGAGGCTTGAAACCATGGGCCAGCATGGCATCCCGCAGGATCATCCGGTTCCGGTACTGTTCGTCAGTGATTCCGGTATAGTCCGGGTGGCTCAGTTCCCCGAAGTAATCGAAGGTACCTCCCATATCCGCTTCTTTTTCGGTTTTCATATCAAAGAGGGTCAGATCCACCGTGCTGCCCCGGCTGTGGCCGGAATGCTCCGCAATGTACCCCAGGGGGAACAGCGTATCCTTTTCGAGCTCCGGATAAAAGTAAGGCTTCATCCGGGTGTCCTCATAATCCAGCGCCCAGCGCATAAAATGGGTCACGGCCTTCTGGGGCCGGTAAGCGTCGTAAATCTTCAGCCGGTAGCCCTTCCCGATCAGGTCGTCGCTGACTTCCTTCAGTGCCGCTGCCGCTTCCTTCGTCAGAAGCGCGACGGGTTCTTCATAGCCGTCGACGCGGCCGCCGATAAAGTTATAGGTGGAATAATACCGGATTTCCAGGATTGCGTCCGGCACTGCTTCACTTAAAAGCACAAAGCCGGAAGCGTTATCCGAAAAAAGCATATCATCCTGCTCCGCCGCGGCCAGGCCGGTGAGCATCAGCAATGCCAGGAACAGCGCCATCAACTTTTTCACAGTTCATTCCCTCCGTTTCTTCTTTCCGGTGACGTTTACTGGTTATCAGGATACCAGACGGCGATCACGTCCGTCGGGATTTCAAAGTGCTGGTAATCCTTCCGGTCCTCCCAGTCACCGCCCCATTCAAAGCCATGTTCAATAAACAGGCGGTAGCAGAGATCATCATGATCGATCTTGCAGGGGAAATCCGCTTCCCGGTCCAGGTAGGGTTCACCCGTGACAGGCTCCACAATACGCACGCCGTCCACAATCTTTGTGTAGGGATTGTAGAGCGTGTTGATATCCACCGCCAGGCCCAGGCCGTGCTTGGAGACCCGGGTGGTGTGGGAGATGAAGCGGAAATTGAAGGAGGAGGAGTTGTTATCCTCCATGGAGAGCTCGTCATCCGCGTCGTATTCATCCACCAGGCGGATCTTTTCAATGGGATACCGCGCCTCATACAATTGGCGGATAATCTCCAGCACGTCCTCCGCAATGTGGTAGTTGACGATCATCTCCCCTTCCCGGGTTTCGCCGTTCAGGTCCACATGGAGCACATGCAGGTAACGCAGGTCCTCCCGGGGAAGCGTGCAATCCTCCTTGAAGGATTTGCCGTAGATCCGCGCAAAGAGCTCATCAGAGATCGGGGCAATGTAAAACGCTTCATCTGTCTCTGCGGCTTCCCCCGCCTGCCCGCCCAGAGCGGTGAATACGTCCGCGAACATCCTGATTTCCTCCTCATGCTCCGGCATGGCGTCCACCAGTGCCTGGACAGCCTCATCCGGATCCTCGGCAGAAATTGCCTCCGAGATCTTCTCCATCAGCGCGTTATACTCGCTCCAGGGGTCGTTTTCCGCATCGTAGGTGCCGTCCGCGTGATAGCACAGCTCCGCAGCATTGCGGGACAGGCCGGCCACGCCGGCGCTTTTCACGGTGAGATCGCCGATATAGCCGTTTTCTTCGCGCTGCATATATTCCGTATAGGTTTCGTTCAGCAGCAGGTCATATTCATACATGCCACAGCTTACGGTATAGACGGCCGCGTCGTCTTCCCCCATGGCGGTTGTACTGGGTTCATAGCCTGCCGCTTCCACCTCCAGCAGCGTCTTTCCCACCAGTTCTTCCAGTTCCTCCCGGGACTTCGGCCGGGCGGTAATTTCCTCTTCACGGGTAACAGGCAGCGTTCTTATATAAGCATTATATGCCTCAAACGCAGCTTCCACCGCATCCGCTTCCACAGATTCCAGTGTGCCTTCTGCCAGTTCCCTGGCTTTATCATCCAGATCCGCCGTCAGACGACGAGGAGCTCCGTTCAGCGTAACAACTACATTGAAGTGCTGATCGTCACCGCCGGCGATGCCTGTGTAGCTTTCCGACGCCATTGCGTCGCCTAAAGTCGCAAAGGAGAACCCGGCAGTTTCCTGAGCCAGGGCAGCGCCTGCCAGCATGACCAGAACCAGTACAGCCAGTAAGATCTTCTTCATCGTTAACATCCTTTCTTCTGTTCCCGTAATCACCGTTCAGATTTTACCGGGATCACAGATTCATACGCAGCAACCGGTCCACCCGGCTGTTGCGTTTTTCTGTTTCTATGAGAAATACAGGATACAAAACAGATCAATCGCGGCTATTATTTATTTTTCCATCATTTGACAGTACCATCATAGCTTAAATCAATTCCACGGTCAATCAGCTTGCCTTCTGTGAGGCGCATCCGCTGTACAAAAAGACAGGAAGCAATCTTCCTGCCTTCTTATGTGAACAGTATCTGTATTTCGTATGAAATATGCCTGCGCTCTATGTCATTCTCCCCTGTCCTGTGATACAATGTGCAGGTGCTGTGAACCGGCTGAAACCGCAAAATGGGTACAAAAAAACCCAGGGCCCATTGATGCAACGTGCTCCAGGTTCATGGAGCTGATAGCCGGATTCGAACCGGCGACCTCATCCTTACCAAGGATGCGCTCTACCGACTGAGCTATATCAGCACGCTGTCTTGCGACAACGGACGTATTCTATCATACCGAATGTAAAAAAGCAAGCCTTTTTTTCACGGTTTTTTCAGAAAGGAATTCCATGCGAAAAGATCTTACCCTGCCCTGCGAACTTCCCGATGATTTTGCCTTTACAGACCCCACCGGACTGACTGCTTCGCAGGCGGAAGAAAAGCTCCGGGCCGGCCGCGGAAACCAGATGACAGATCCGGATAACCTGAGTCTGCCCCGGATCCTGCTGAACCATACCCTGACCCTTTTCAACCTGCTGAACCTGTCCCTGTCGCTGTGTCTGCTGCTGGTCGGCAGTTACCGGAACATGCTGTTCCTTTTCGTGGTGTTTGCCAACATCCTGATCGGCGCCGTGCAGGAATACCGTGCACGGAAAACAATTGCCTCCCTGAAGCTCCTGAACGCCCCTTCCGTCCACGTCCTGCGTGACGGCAAGGAAATCATCCTGGAGAAGGAAGCTACCGTGGAAGGCGACCTGATCGTCCTCCGGGGCGGTGACCAGGTGGTTGCCGACTGCGTGGTGGTGGACGGCAGCGGTGCCGCCATGGAATCCCTGCTGACCGGAGAAAGCAACGCCGTCCCGAAGCAGATTAACAGCTGGCTTTATTCCGGTTCCTATATAGTGGAAGGCAGGCTCCTTGCCCAGCAGGTATATGTGGGCGATGAAAGCTATGCGGGCCGCCTCACCTGTGAAGCCCGGAAAGATACCCGCCCCGCTTCCCGCCTGATGACAGACCTGAACAAGCTGATCCGTTTTGACTCCATGGTGCTGATTCCCCTGGGCGTATTGCTCTTCCTGAAGCAGTTACTGCTCCGTCATATTCCCGTTGCGGAGGCCGTTCCCTCTTCTGTGGCAGCCATGATCGGCATGATTCCGGAAGGCCTGGTCCTGCTGACCAGCGTGGCCATGGCCGTCGGTGTGGTCAAGCTGGGCCGGCGCAACGCCCTGGTGCAGGAGCTTTCCGGTATTGAAACCCTGGCCCGGGTGGACGTGCTGTGCCTGGATAAAACCGGCACCCTGACCACCGGCACCATGGAACTGGAAACCGTGGAAGGCGTGGAATGCACCCGGGAGGAAACAGAAAAGGCCCTTTCCCGGCTGCTGGGCGTCTTTGACGAGAACAGCGCCACGCTGAACGCTCTGCGGGCAAAGATCACGCCTGCCGATGAAAAGCCCCGGGACGTGCTCCCCTTCTCCTCTGAGCGCAAAAAATCCGCCGCCACCTTCTATGACGGCACCATGCTGATTCTCGGCGCGCCGGAATTCGTCCTCGGCGACCGCTATCCCGCGGAGCTCCGCCAGCGGGTGGAACAGTACGCCGCGGAAGGCAAACGGGTCCTGGTCCTGGTGGAAGGCCAGGGACTGGTTTCTGCCGAATCCCTGCCACCCTTCAAAACCATCTGCGGCATCTGCGTCCTGTCGGACCAGCTGCGCCCCGCCGTGGATGAGACCCTACGGTACTTCCGGGAGCAGGATGTGGATATCCGCATCATCTCCGGCGATAATCCCATCACCGTTTCCATGATTGCCCGCCGTGCCGGCATTCCCGGGTGGGACCGGTATGTGGACGCCTCCTCCCTGAAAACCGAAGAAGACCTGGATGACGCCTGCGACCGCTATACGGTCTTCGGCCGGGTTACCCCGGAGCAGAAGAAGGAACTGGTGCTGGCGCTGAAGCGCAAAGGCCACAATGTGGCCATGACCGGCGACGGCGTCAACGATATCCCTGCCCTGAAGACAGCGGACTGCTCCATCGCCATGGCCGGCGGTGCGGACGCCGCCCGCAGTTCCGCCCAGGTGACGCTGCTTTCCTCCGACTTCAGCGTGTTGCCCGACGTGGTGCTGGAAGGCCGACGGGTCATCAACAACATTACCCGGGCTGCTTCCCTGTTCCTGACCAAGACCATCTTCAGCTTCCTGCTGAGCCTGCTGATCCTGGTGCTACCCGCGGTTTATCCTTTCCAGCCCATCCAGCTGACGCTGATCTCCTCCCTGATGATCGGCCTTCCCGGCTTTGTGCTGGCCCTGGAACCCAGCGGAGAACGGATCCGCGGCGACTTCCTGCGCACAGTGCTCTACCGTGCCCTGCCGGGCGGTATAGCCGCCGCCTGCTGCGCCTCCATCTCCATGGCCATGACCTGGGCCGGCTGGTCCCATGAGCTGTGCAGCACGCTGGCCACCCTGTGTGCCGGCGCTATCTGCTGGATCGTGCTGATCCGCGCCTGCCTGCCCCTCAACCATCTCCGCCGTGCCCTGCTGCTGGTGACCGCAGGAGCCTTTACGCTGGCCTTCCTGCTGTTTGGTCATATCTTCTTCCTTGTCCCGCTTACAGGCCCTGCTGTGGCCCTTTTTGGCGGCCTGGCGCTGCTTGGCGGCGGACTTGTGCTGCTGTGTGACTGGATCCTGAAACGCAGGACCTGAGCCTGCCAATCCGAAATCACAGATACCAATTCATGACACACAAAAAGGAGCGGAGTCAATCCGCTCCTTTTCCTGTTTTCTTTAAATTCCCTTGAATTCTCCGCCGCATTCCACAGACAGTTCCACCGGATCCACAAACATGAAATTCCGATGCAGCAGCTGCAGCCGCGGATAAGTGGCAGTAAACACGGTTTCTCCCGCGTACTCGCCCTTCACGGTCACTTCCTCCACCGGCAGGCAGGCCAGCAGGTCCCTGGCAATCCGGAGACCCATGGCGGACAGATACAGCTTCCTGTTCTTTTCCATGTACCCGGCCTTGCAGATGAAGGTGCTTTCCAGCTTTGAAGCGGAAACAGCCCGCATGCTGATGTTCTCGGCATAATCCGTCAGTTCTCCCAGCGGATTGGCCTTCTGCAGGACTTCCGTATAGGCATCCAGGTCACCGGCCAGCACCTTTTCCGCGTGCTTGTGGTAGAAGGACCACATCTTCAGGGTGGTCAGTCCGTCTGCCGGCGTGCTGTGGGACAGCGCGTCCGTCCAGTCAATGGACTCATCTGCGGTCTTCCAGAGGTTCCGGATCTCCGTGCCGGGCTTCTCAGTTTCCTTCACAGCGGGCTTGGGCTGGGCAGGCTCGGCAGCGGCAGGCGCTTCCGACGCCACCGGCATCACGCCTCCCCACAGGTCCGAGGCAATGGCCTTCATCCGCTTCATGAACTCATTCTGGTCCATGGGGCTGTTATACTGATCACTCATTTTTCAGCGGCCTCCTCCCTGCGGCAGATCACACTCGGCGGATTGGCCGCCGTGTTGAAGCCTTCGATTACGATATCCGCGTCTCCGGTAACCCCGTTGTCAAACAGCCAGCGGCTCAGCGGGTTGATCAGGAGGCTCTCCACCTGGTTGCCGATACCGCGGCCGCCGTTGGACAGGTCGAAGGTGGCGGCTTCCTGCAGGCTGGCATAGGCAAAATCTTCGATCCGGATGCAGATATTCTTCTGCTCCCGCAGCCGGCTGATGATCTTGTTCACCTGGGCCTTCAGGATCAGTTCGGCGGCTTCCCTGCGGATGTAGTCAAACACCACGATGTTTTCGCCGATACGGTTCAGGATTTCAGGCCGGCCCAGTTCCAGTTTGAAGTAATCCTCAATGGCGGAACGGACCTTGGTCTGTACTTCCGGATAAGGCATATCCATGGTCACGTTGGGCTCCCGGTTGCCGAAAGCGTCCTTGACGTAAATACCCAGGTTGCTGGTGAAGATGATGATCGTCTCGGAGAAATAGACCGTATTTCCCTGTCCGTCGGTCATCCGGCCGTCTTCCAGGATCTGCAGGAACTTGTCCAGGATGGAGGAATGGGCCTTTTCAATTTCATCAAACAGCAGGATACAGAAGGGATTCTTCTTCACGGCATTGGTCAGCTGACCGCCGGCTTCGTATCCCACATATCCGGGAGGTGCACCCATCAGTTTCTGGTCAGAATGGCTCTGGCCGTATTCACTCATATCAAAGCGGATGCAGGTGCTTTCATCACCGAACAGCTTTTCCGCCAGGGCCTTGGCGGTTTCGGTTTTACCGGTACCGGTGGGGCCGGCAAAGAACAATACGCCCTTGGGCTTTCCGGCGGAAGAGGAATTGACACCGTTCATACCGGTCACTGCACGCTTGACCACGTCCAGCGTCCGCTCCAGCGCGGTATCCTGTCCCTTGATCCGTTTTTCGAAGTCCTGCTTGGCCGTCTTCAGGCTTTCCATGTTCAGGCGGCTCCAGGGGTTCTCCTTGATGCCGTATTTATACAGATCCACCACTGTACACAGATCCTTGATCGGAATCTCTTCCTTCTTGCACAGCAGGCGCATTTCGTCCAGTTCCGTGAAGGTCATGCCCTCGGTCAGGCCGACAAAGCGCTCCTTGATCCGTTCCAGTTCGTCCGGATGCTCGTTATAGTACGGCAGATCCCGGCGGTAAACAGTACCGGAGAAGAATCCGGCAAAGTTGTTACCGGTCATCATGCGCTTCCGTTCCTCACGGTCCGGGGCTTCCAGCCGGAGGATCTTGCAGACCGGGTTGTTCAGGTAGAACCAGGCCGGCAGGTCATTCAGCTTGTTCACCAGCAGGATGAGCAGGTTCTGCTTCTTCCCCTGGGTCGTCCGGACCCAGGAAGCGCTCAGGGCGCTCTGCATCAGGATGTTGAAGCTGTTCACATCCTGCTGGTCCATCCGCTCGGGGGTGGTGATGTAATGGCTGGCCATTTCCAGCACGGTGACCGTGGCGGCCTTCCGCTGGAACATGGCCCGGCGGATCACGTTGGGCGCGGTATCCGCACCGTTGCCCTTGAACTCCGCCTGGATCGCGCCGTCCTTGATGGTCGTTCCCGTTGCCGCGGCGAAGCGGTTCAGCATGGAAGGATCATAGGGGCTCATAAAACCGACCAGGTTGCTGTAAAACACCACCTGGTCATATCCGTTGTCTGAAAAGAAGGTATGGAGATACCGGCTCAGCGGGATGATTTCATCCTGCTCCACAGAGCCTTTCAGCGGATAGCGGTACTGATCCAGCACGTTGCCTTCCAGGATCAGCAGGGGCTTGATACCGCTGAACAGTTCCAGTTCCCTGTGCCATTTCGGGATCAAAGATTCGTTTGTCTCGCTCATTGTTTCCTGTCCTTCCTTACTTGCCTGTACTGTTCTTTTTATCCCGGGTGGGTTTCGCACTGGGCGCGCCCGGCGCGCCGGCCTGATCCACCGTATCATCATTTTCCGGAATCATAACGCCGTCAAAAGAAGGCAGATACGGGAATACGATTTCGGTTTTTCCGTCTTTCTCGGTCAGGGGCGGAAGCTCGATGGCCGTATCCTGCTTCATGATTTCGTAGACCGCCTGTGCCTGCTTCATCGTCAGGCGCATGGGATGGTAGTCATTGGAAAACAGCAGTTTCTGCGTCAGTTCACCTTCCGGCTGATAATCCGGATTTGAGCTGGTGGTAAACACAGGGTAAGCCGTCATCTGCTGGCCCAGGTACTGGTTGTCATTGCTGAAGGTCAGCTTTGCCTGAACCACCAGGCCGTACAGCGAGATAGCCAGCGGATCTTTCGGCACCTTGCCGGTGCGGATATTCCGGTTGCCGCCGAACACGAAGTTGCCCAGCGAGTAGAATACGCTCCGGTTGTTGATCACGCCCATTCCCTGGGCAACGTGGGGATGATTGATGATCACCAGATCCACGCCCGCGTCCTTGATCAGTCCGGTTACCTTGCGCTCTGTATCTTCATCATGATAACGCTTGTATTCCGTACCAGTGTGCCAGCAGACAATAACCGCGTCCGCCTTGTCCACGTCCCGGGCCTCAGCGATCTTCTTCAGGAACTTCGGCCGCTGGGTATAGAGCACAGAATTCTGGAGGGCGAAGAAGGCAATGCGTACTCCGTCCTTTTCATACAGGTAATAGGTGAAGTCCTGGAACCACTTGATACCGTTTTCTTCCAGGGCTTTCTTGGTATTGGTCTCCCCCTGCTTTCCGTAATCACCCACGTGATTGTTGGAGAGGGAGGCCGCTTCGATGCTGCTCTGTTTGAGGATCTTTGCGTAATCCGTATTGCCGCGGAAAACATGCAGCTTGCTGGACTTGTTTGCCCGGCTGTCTGTCAGCGGTCCTTCCAGGTTGATTACAGTCAGGTCATCCTGCTCAAACATTTCCCGGAAGTTTGAGAAAAAGTAATCATATCCTTTTTCTTTTGCCGCGTTGTCGAAGCTGTCAGGTCTTCCCTGCTCGTTATCAACTCCGCCCAGCGTCACATCACCTGTGAAAGTGATCGTAATGGTTTTTTCCGCGGATGCAATGCCCGCGGAAAGCAATACGGAAAGTACCAGGATCAGCGAAATGAAGGTCCTAACACAGGTCGTGCGCATACAGCTTATTCCTCCCCGGGGAACTCAAACCGGCGGCACCAGGTATATTTACTGATGGCACTCGGCAGGGCGCCCTGGCAATAAGTATTCAGGATATCGCGGATATAGGAAGGCAGGCTCTTGTTATACTTGACTTCCAGGATCATCAGGTTCTCATCAAAGGGAGGAACTGTCGGTACATAGGGATTGAAAAGATCCTTGCTCCAGAGTCCTGTCCGCAGCTGCTTGTCAAAGGTGATCCGTACCTCTTCCGCAGGATGGAGATAAGCTTCCCGGACGTAGTCCACCAGCACCACCGGCCGCAGCAGGTTCACGGTCATTTCCCGGAACACGTCGTTCAGCAGGCCGCTGCGCGTGGTTTCCAGCCCGGTCGGGTCTCCGGCCATCAGCTGCTCACACAGGAGCTTCGGAATGGAAATGCTGCGCTTGGAGATCAGGCTGCCGACCTTGGTCTTGCATTCCAGCTTGATGATCTTGTCGCTGAAGTTATAAATCCGGATCCGGTATTTGTCACGGTTCTGTACGCCGCTCACCTTATCGACAAACGCGTTGTTGAAAATCGTATCAAAATACAGGGACCGGATATGGTATTCGTTATATTCGTCTCCGTTGGGATCGCGGTTCAGAATCCCGTCCAGAATGCCGGACAGTACAAAATACTGCCGCTCATTGATAAAGTACTTCAGCTCATGCCGCAGCGGCAGAGTATTCATGGACACCGCGAATCCCCCCTCTCACTATAGAATAGCTTTTCCTGCGGAAAAGCTTAATGAATACTGAAAACTGAAAACTGAATAATGAATAATAATATGCTCTCATCAGCCAGGTCGGAGCAGATCATATAGTTGAACTGTCATCTCGACCAAGCATGCCGTAGGCATGCGCGTGGAGAGATCTCGTCTCTCTTCCGGCAGATAGTATACCGCATTCTCAACAATGAATTCTGAGTACTGAATTAGAAAATAACTAACTAATCATTATTCATTCTTAAGTCTTCAGTATTCATTATTCATTTGTCATAAAAACCGAATCAAGGATTCGGTTTTATGACCATCAGGTTCCTGCTTCCACCTGGCATGCCACCAGGGTGGCGTCATGCACACCTTCGATGTTCAGCACAGCGCTGACCAGATCCTGCTTGCTGTCCAGGCGGACTTCCACTGTCATTTCCGCGCCGGAGCGGGTCACGGTCTTGCTGCGCAGCTTCCGCTGACGGACAGTCCGGCGGAGCAGCTGGGTGATCTCCTGCTCGGCATAGTCGTCATAGTGAACCACCAGCAGATAGGAGTTCGGATTACGGAAGCGGATGAAGGTCATAGCGATCAGGATCACGCTGATACCCAGCACAACCGCCAGCGCGTGAACGTACAGTTCCGCGCCCAGCAGAATACCCATTGTCAGCGACCAGAACATGTAGGCCGTGTCCATGGGATCCTTCACTGCAGTACGGAAACGCACAATACTGAGGGCACCCACCATACCCATGCTCAGGGCGATATCGCTCTTGATACACATAACCACGGGCGTGGTAATCAGCGTCAGCATCATCAGCGTCATCGCAAAGGTCGGGCTGTAAAGCACGCCGCGATAGCAGCGCTTATAGACGAAGGCGATGATCAGTCCGACGATGCAGCCCATCACCAGGCCGATGATAATCTTCCAGGGCGTCAGATTCTCAAACTGGCTGAGAAAATAATCGCTCAGGCTCGCTTCATTCTTCAGGATTGACTTGACTCCATCGGCATAGGCAGTTGAGATAAACATTGGGGTTTCCCTCCTTGAAATGGATTAAATCTTCAAATCAGATGGCGTTGGCCGGCATTTCCGGTTTCGGTCCGAAATAGTGGTTCATCTGTTCATCCGTCAGGTTGAACGCTTCCTGCGTGAATTCCCACAGTCTCGTGGGCCGCTTCCGGATAACGTTCCGCAGACGGTTCACGCGCTGCTCCCAGTAGCGGTAGGCACCTTCTTCTGTGGTCGGCGCGTCAAAGATAACGGATTTATCGTTCTGCGGTCCCCAGAAATCCCAGTGCATTTTCATTTCCGGCTCAATCAGCGCCACCAGCTCATCCAGTTTCTTTTCCATCACTTCGGTGGTCAGGGTCTGGAAGATCTTGCCGTAAATCGTCAGGTACTTGTCCTTATATTCCGGCACGCTCAGCAGCTTCAGGAAAATGGTATTATCAATACCCTTCTGACCCATGCCCTTTGGCTTGGTATAGCTCCAGGGACTGTTGAAGCCGGAATCATACAGGCCGTAGTCTACGTCGTACAGCACCCATTTCCACTTGCTGCCGTCCATGTCGAAACGATAGAACCGGGTGTTACCGATATCGCTGTTGCCGAAGAACATTTCAAATCCCAGATATTCGAACAGGTTGTCCACGTCCACATTATCCAGGATGTACTGCAGATCCTCGTCATTCTTCGCGGGGTTACCGGCCTTGATCTTCTTGACCATGGCCTTGTATGCCTTGTTTGAACCGTACTTTCTGGATCCGCTGCCCTGCAGCAGGGTAATCTTGTCCGCCATATCCAGCGGAAGGCCCTCATGCTGTGCCAGCATAAACCGGTCAGTCCGCTCCCGCAGGTTCATATTGCCCCAGTAATGACCGTTCAGATAAACAATATAGGGTTTCCAGGCCTGGTGTGCCACTGTGGAGTCACAATAGTCCATCAGCCGGCTCTGGAAGCCGTCCTGCAGGCGGGTGAACATACTGTCGTTACCGCTGTTGCGCAGGACCAGTCCCTTGAATTCCGTAAAGTCCCGATCCGGAAACAGCTTTGCCGCGAAGGTTTTTTCACCGTACAGGCTCTTGGCCCGGAACTTGAAGCTCTTCTGCGGCATATCCAGCGAGAAGTCACCCATCGTGGAGAAGGCTGCGCCCTGGCTGATCAGCTTGTTTCCGGCATCATCATAGATTTCGAGATAGCATTCGAAATCCTGTCCGGATTCTTTCACCTTGCGGTAAACGGAGTTCTTGAACGGAAGTTTTTCCTTGTTGATGTTATCCCCGATGGTCAGCATACCGTTTTCCGGATCCCACAGATTGCTCGGCTCCGTCACAATGCAGGCAATGGGCAGCATGTGGAACTTGTTGACCAGGTACGTTCCGGTAATCACATCGCTGGGACGCTTGTCGCCGGTGGCATAAGCCCTGGCCCGAAGTACGGAGATGTTGTTAACCACCAGGCGCTCGCCCGCCTGGTAAGGCGTGGAGTTCTGGGTCGGCGTCGTACAGTCCGTCGTGTAGAAAACCTGGGTTCCTTCCGGAATATTGATTTCCACGTAAATCGTGGAATAATACTGTCCCGGTTCCACAGAGAAGGAAGGCTTTTCAGCATAGCCGGTAAAACCGTTTCCGTTCGACTGTAAAGGAGTTGGCGTATCATAATAAAAAAGCCCTGCCATCCCGAGGGTGCGGCCGTAGGATACATCCGTTCTCATTTCCGGAAGATTTACCTTGTCCAGCACTCTGCCAGTCGGATCTGTCAGGGTTATGGTTTCCATCTTCAGCTTTCCGACCTTAAAGGCGGCATGCGGTTCCTGATAGGTGTTTTTATCATTCGCACTGTCGCACATGACCACCTTGTATTCCCCCGGGCTGATGGAAGTCCCGGCCGGAAACTGCCATTTTCTTCCGTGATCCAGCCGGTCGCTCAGCCCCCAGCCTGACAGGTCCACAGTCTCCGTACCGGAGTTGTAGATCTCCACCCAGTCGCCGTTTGCGCTGTTGGGAAACACCTGCACGGAGTCATTGCTGGCCATTACCTCGCTGATATAGACGCCGGTCTTGTTCATTGCCCGGAGGTTGATATCCATCTGGATTTCACCGGTCCGGTTGTTCGGCAGGGACGGCGTGGGCGTCTGGAACACCTGCATCTGTCCGTATTCATTGCGGCCCCAGCTGCAGTCCAGCGGCAGGTTGTCAATCATGATCCGGTCGAGCACATGTCCCTTGCTGTCCGTCAGGACGATGGTCTCCCGTTCCGCACTGATTCTGAAATTGGTATGGGGCGCGTTCTTCACGCGGTCCATCCGATCCTTGCCGGTGCACAGGACGATATAGTATCCGTTGGCCGGGATTGTCGCGTTGTCCGGGAAGCGCCACTTCAGCGGCTTGCCCTCGTTATCGCTCAGACCCAGTCCCGCCAGGGAAATTTCACGGTTGGTCGTATTGTAAAGTTCAATCCAGTCGCACAGCTCGTCGTCATCATCCCGCAGACCGGTGATCGGATCCGCCATCACCTCATTAATGACAATGGATCCGTCGGATACGGAGATGCTTTCCCGGTACATCCGGTTGCCTTCCTCGGTGTTTTCATAACCGGGGCTGAACCAGGAAACCACTTCATACCCGTTCACCGTCAGCGCGTAGCTTTCATCGCTGGTCATGATCTGGTATTTGCAGCTGTCAATCAGGTAAGCGTTCGGATCGTACAGGTAAACCGTCTCACCGTCGCTGGAAAGTTTGAATTTGGCATGCAGGGGCCGGTTCACGTCGATCTGGTTGGTATTGTCGCAGAACACAACCACACGGCCGTCGGCCTCCAGGCTGATATTGGGAAAGAGGAAGCTGATCCGGTCTGCCCGATCGCTCAGTCCCAGGTGCTCCAGGTTGATAATGTGATCCGTACTGTTCCAGATCTCAATCCAGTCGGCATATTTGCCGTTCTCATCCGTCACGGCAGTTGCGTTGGAGGACATGACCTCGCTGATTACCAGTCCGTCGTATGCGCCGATCACCTCGCCCTGGCTTTCCCCGACCAGGCCGGATTCCGTTCCGACAGAATAGGTCGCACGGCGGGTCGGATCCTTCGGCGTGACCAGGATCATGATTGCAATCAGCGCGGCAAACCCAGCCAGGAGAATGAAGTTCATCCGGATCTTCCTGCGGCGCAGTTTCGTGGCACGGGAAACCGCACGGCGTCCCTCGGTATTCTGGTTCTTATCCATGGATTTCCCCTCCTTCCGGACAATCACAAATCTTATAAATTATACCACAAAGAGCAGCTCTCTGCAAACTTCTGCACATCTTTGACGTGGGAAGTTTGCAGATCAATTCATAATTCATAATGCATAATGCATAATGAGATATACTTTTCCCAACAGGACCCATTATGCTCCCGGTTAACAAACGAATACACCGGACTTTTTCTTCCGCCAAAAAAACAGAATATAAGTAAATATCACATTCGCCGTCAGGCGAATATTTCATATCCGAAGGATATTTCACATTGAGTCGCAGACTCAATATTTCACATTTGCGGAAGGCCTGTCCGGCCTTCCGCAAATATTTCATTGTCCCGTTTGAGCAAACCACTTACTCAAACAGTGCCCTGATTTCCTGTTCACTCATGCCGCTCAGCACGGTTTCTCCCGGCGTGATCAGCCGTTCAAACAGCGCTTTCTTCCTGGCGCCCAGCTCCACGACCTGTTCTTCTATGGATTCGCCGGTCACCATCCGGATAACGGTCACCTTCTTCTCCTGGCCGATCCGGTGCGCCCGGTCTGTCGCCTGCTCTTCCGCTGCGGGATTCCACCAGGGATCATACAGGATGACCATGTCCGCGCCGGTCAGGTTCAGGCCGGAGCCGCCGGCCTTCAGGCTGATCAGGAAGATCTGCCCTTCCCCTTCATTGAAGCGGTCTACCAGGGACAGACGCTCTCCGGCCGGCGTATCCCCGTCCAGGTAAAGGGTGGAGAATCCGTTGTCTTCCAGCCGGGTCTTCAGCAGCTTCAGCATGCTGGTAAACTGGCTGAAGAGCAGGATCCGCCTGCCGCTCCGGATCATTTCCGGCATCAGCTCCAGCAGCAGCTCTTCCTTGCCGCTTCCGCCCCGGTAATCGGACATCACCAGCGAAGGATGACAGCAGATTTCCCGCAGTTCCGTAATGGCGCTCAGCACCTCGATGCGTCCCCGTCCGGCTCCCTTTTCCTCCAGCAGCTTGTTGATCTGGGGCCGCAGACGTTCCAGGGCCGCCCGGTAGATCTTCTCCTGTTCAGGGGTCATCCGTGCCGTCAGGGTGGTCTCCGTCTTATCCGGCAGTTCCTCCAGCACGTCCTGCTTCAGCCGGCGGATCAGGAAAGGCTGGATCCGGCGCAGCAGGTCTTCCGCATTCTCGCCGTCCTGGTACTTCCGGAGGAAGGTGTTGTATCCCGGCAGATAACCGGGCAGCACAAAGTCAAAGATGCTCCAGAGCTCACCTACTCCGTTTTCCATCGGCGTACCGGTCAGGGCAAAGCGGGTTTCCGCCTGCAGTTGTTTCACTGCCTGCGCTGCCACGCTGCCTGCGTTCTTGATATTCTGTGCCTCATCCAGGATCACGAAACGGAAAGGATAATCCTTCAGCAGGGTAATATCCCTCCGGATCAGTGGATAGCTGGTGATCACCACGTCCATATCGCTGTTTTGCGTGATATGCCGAATCAGGCCTGCCCGCTGCGTTCCGTTACCGCTCAGCACCGTCACGCTCAGATCCGGCGCGAACTTCCTGAACTCGCTCAGCCAGTTATAGGTCAGGGAGGTGGGTGCTACCACCAGGCTGGTCCGTCCGGGTTCCCGGGCCGCCAGCATCAGCGCAATGATCTGGGCGGTTTTACCCAGGCCCATCTCATCCGCCAGGATACCGCCCATATGCATCTTGTCCAGCCCGGCCATCCATTCGTAGCCGCGCTTCTGGTAATCCCTCAGGCTCAGACCCGATGCCATCTCCGGCGCTTCGGCTTCTCCGCCGCCGTTCGCCAGGGTTTCGGACAAGGCCTTGACCTGCTCGTCCATTTCGATTTTGACGCCGCTGTTTTCCAGCATGCTGGTCAGGTATCCCGCACGGTAGGCCCGGAGCACAATCGTATCCCGGTTCAGCTCGTTGCCATCCCGCACCGCGGCCTCATAGATGCCCGCGGCTGTCTCCTGCCAGTTGGCCAGGTCATTCAGATCCAGGAACTCACCGGTCCGGAGACGGAAGTACCGCCGTTTCCGGCTCAAAGCTTCCATCAGCTCCAGGATTTCATCCACCGGCTCGCCGTCCCGGGTCAGCAGCAGTTCCAGCCGGTCGCCGTTCATCCGGATACTGCCGGACAGGATCGGCCGCCGGGGTACAATCCGTTTGAAATCACGGCTGAGGAAAACCTCGCTGACTTCCTGCAGGCGCTTAACTCCCTTGCCAACAAAATCAAAGACCGCGTCCGTTCCGCTCAGGCGGATGTTCTCCCGGCCGACCCGGAAACCGGCATTGGCCAGGATATCCAGTACCCGGTGCTCCCCTTCCGCATCCCTGAGCAGCAGCTGTTCTCCCTTGTCCAGGGTGATCTTCTTCTTTTCCACGCCAAAGGGATTCAGTGCAATCTCCCCGTAGGAGAACCGGACGGAGGCAATCACGCTCTTCCCGTCCTTATCCAGGTAAACTTCGCTCTTCAGCGGCAGGCGGACCAGCCGCTGGCGCAGTTCCTCCCCGATTTCCACCGCGCCGCGGATCTTCAGATACGGGAGCACTTCGCCGATGACCCGCTCCGTATCCTCCAGCGGGTATTCCATCAGGCTGCGTCCCTCATACTGGTTTTCATAGATCAGCCGGATCAGCCGGGTCTGTTCCCTTTCCGTCCGGATCAGGTTTCCGCCGGTCATCACCCAGGCGCAGTCAGCCGTCACCGGCTGCAGATCCGGCGGGATTTTTCCGCTCACCTGCAGCCCCCGGGGACCCAGGTTCACCGTGAAATGCACCGGCACCTGAACGCCCCGCAGCGGTTTGCAATGGACGATCTTGCCGCTCTGGTCCATGATGCGCAGCACCGTATCCCCGTCCAGCTCCAGCATTTCCTTCGCAAACGGATCCGGCAGCCGCATCAGCCGGTTGGCAGCCGGATTGGCGGTCCGGGAGCCCGGTTCCTGGACGGAGCACAATTTCCGCAGGATATCCAGCACCCGCATATCATCATCCGTGTATCGCATCCACTCAGGCTGATAGGTAAAATCCTTGCCCAGCGGCAGGACTTCGTTTTCATCCGCCGCGGCCAGGAAACCGCGGATATCTTTGATTACGTAGAGCTTTTTCTCCCCGGTCCGCAGGCCGATCCGCAGTTCCTGTCCGGCTTTCTGGGGAAGCACAAGGGTCACTTCCAGCCGGACGTTCGCCTCGGCAGGCATCTCCCGCAGGATCATATCGGAAAGCTCAGCCGCCGTATCCGGTGCCTGCTTCTTCATCATGCTTTCCGGCACCTTGCGGCGGTCCGCGTAAAGCCATACCGCCACCGCATGCCTGCAGCATCCCTTATGCAGGAAAACGTCACAGTCGCAGTGAATCACCAGGCGCCGGGTCAGCGTCACGGAATGCAGGCCCTGGTCCGTCACGGTATAGCGGATCATTCCCTTATCTTCTTCCGCTGTCTTTACCGCGCCGATTTCCTCCAGGTCCCGTCCAGCCGCGTATTCCTCCGCCCCCGCCAGCTTCTCCATCAGCAAAGGATTCAGTCTCATGCTCTACTCCCCGCTTGCAATAATATCGAACTTATAATAATTCGACTACAAAGCAGTTTTTTCCTTTCTGAAAACAGCTTTGTTTAATTCATAATTCACAATTCACGATTACCAATTCATAATTCACAATTCACAATTCATAATTTCAGGAACTCCATCGTCCTCACATTGTCATTCCGACTAAGGGCACATCGTGCCCGCATGGAGGAATCTCCTCCGGGGACCTAAACCTTCAAAATATCCGGAACATCTTCTGCATAGAGATCTTCTTAATTGTGAATTATGAATTATGAATTGTGAATTCAAAAAGAACCTGCCTCAGCAGGTTCTTTTTTCATCCGTTTAGTATCTCTTTCAGCACAGCATCAAGATCAGGTATCGCCTTCTTAATCGCGACCGGCCTTCCCGCCGTATCGATAAAGCAGTGATCAGACGCTGCCTCCGCCACCACATTTCCGGTCCGGACGTTCCGCATCACATAGGAAAGCGAAATCTTCACCCCGGTATACTGGGTCAGCTTTACCTCGATCTCGATCTCATCGTCATAGGTGCTCGGGTACTTGTAGTTGCAGGTAAGCGAGACCACAGGAGAAGCAATCCCCTCCGCCTCCAGCCGGGACATGGAAAGCCCCGTCTCAGACAGATAATTCATCCTCGCTTCTTCCATAAAACGGATATAGTTGGAATGATGGGTAATCCCCATTTTATCTGTTTCATAGTAATGGACTTTATGGATATATTTACTCATTGGCTCACTCCGGTTTGTTTGATAGTTCGCCGAGGGTGGTTTCCCCCCAGCTGTAATTGGTCAGGTAGCTTCCCTTGAACAGGTTGGCATATTCCTCCCTGCCTGAGCAGTACTGATACAGGTCGCACTGCACCTTCTCCATCACAATACGGCGTTTTCCGTCCACCGACTCCACAATGTCCGAGATACCGTATTCCTCCAGGGTATTCTTCAGGCGAAGGGCTACCTTGCGGTACCTGGACATGGTCACCGTATTGGCCGGTTCATCTTCCCACAGGAAACCGATGGCTTCCTCCGAAGTGATATAGCCGCCCCGGCGGTCCACCAGCAGGGCCAGCAGCTCCTTGGATTTCTTGTTGCGGAAGGCAATGGGTTTGTCTCCCACAAAAACGTCGAAATACCCGAAGGTGCGGATGGAGACTGTGCGGTTCTCCGGCAGGTTTTTCTTTTCATCCGGTTTTGTGTCCTCCACCTGGTACAGCATGACGTATCTCGGCGTTTTGCCACCGGCTTCCTTCGGAGAACAGATGGCCTTGATTTTCCGCTCCGTTTCCGTATCGTAGTCGAAATAGGTGTACTCTGCCTCGCCGGCCCTGAGCAGTTCGAGATAGTCCTCATAGGCCGCTTCGCTGTAGGCTACAAAGCTTTCCAGCGGCGTGAACTTTTCAGTCAGCCTGGCCCATTCTTTTTCCGTATAGCCGAAGAACTCCTGCACATTGTCACTGGCATAGAGCGGCCTCACCTGTCCCTCCGCCGAAACCTCAAAGGCAGCAAGACCGTCAGAGAACTGCATGACCAGGTCTTTCATGTTCTGTTTCAGCTCGTCGTTTTCCGTCTGCAGGACGCGTTCCTTGCCAGTCTCCTGGATGCGGCGGCAGCAGTAATAGCTCACCGAATCATCCACCTTGATAAAGATGCCGGTATACTGCCTCATCTCCCCGCTGGACGAACGGGCATAATAGGTGATCTGGGGCGGCTTCGCATCCGGTTCATACAGCCTTTTCTGGCAGAAATCCCGGAAAAAGCCGCGGATCCTGTCCCGGGAGTCCGCTTCCACTGATCCCAGGATCCATTTCTCCAATGCTTCATCAATCAGCATGGGGACGTCCTCAAACATTTTGAAGGATGATCCGTCGTCACAGTGCAGGCACTTGACCGTATTGGTATCCAGGTTGAATTCAAAGATCTTGTCATAGACGTCGGTCAGGGCTTTCATATAGCGCCTGGTTTCGGCGTTCTTCCGCATCTGGTGCCGGGCGGTGATATCCATGCAGGCGCTCTGGAATTCCTCCACGCCCTCTTCATTGACGGTCTTTGTGACCCAGCCGAAGACGTAAGCCCTTGTTCCGTCGCAGCGCAGCAGCGCCATCTCCCCGGCTATGGGAGCATCCGCCGAATAGACCCGGTTCAGGTATTTGGAGAACCGGCGCTGTTCCTCCATCGGGACCATCAGGAAGATATTCCCTTTATACATTTCCAGATAGTCCAGCTCGCCTTCCCGGGCAGGCGGGCAGCGCAGGATGTCAATCATTTTCTGGTTGATATAGGTAATCCGGGGCTGCTTTTCGCAGGTATATTTCATAAATCCGCAGGGAATGGTTTCATTCAGGAACTGCAGATCGCTGTTTTCCTTCTTCAGATCGCTGATATCTGTCAGCACAGAACTTCCTTCACAGGTGCCGTCAGGCATTATCCGGGAACTCAGACTGTCCCTTACGCAGATGACCGTGCCGTCCTTCTTTACAAGACGGTACTCCCCGGTCAGGGTCTGTTCTTCCTTTGCCAGATCACGGATCAGCCCGGCATATTTCTCCCGGTCTGCCGGATGAACCAGCAGAGCATAAAGGTCACTGCTGTCATGGAGCAGTTCTTCCTCCGCGTATCCCAGCATCTCACAAAGATTACGGCTCACATAGGTCAGATGCACCGGATCATTCAATTGATACTGATGAAAGCCGCTGATCTGCCGGCTGAGTATGTCCTCCGTATTGTTCAATCTGTTCATCACAACTCCTTTCGCAGAATCAGGTCCTGCCGATCAGATTTGTAAAAAGGGCAAAGCTGTATCGTACATATTTATACTTGAAATTCATCTTTTTTTCAAATCTGACCAGTACGCTTCCCTGCAGCCCCATAATATACGGATCAGCCCGTGTATGCCTGCTGCCGCTGGATACCCTTCCGGATTTTCCCGCTGATGGTCTTCGGCATTTCCTTCGCGAATTCAATCAGGCGGACCCATTTATACTCAGCCAGCCTTCCGTTGCAGAACTCCTTAATTTCATGTTCCAGCTCCCTTGTAGGCGTGTATTCCTGTCCGGGCACAATGACCGCCTTGATGGCCTGTCCCCGGAGCGGATCCGGCACGCCAATCACGCTGCATTCCGCCACGGCGGGATGCTCCAGCAGCACATTTTCCACCTCATAGGGACCCACACGGTATCCACCGGTCTTGATGATGTCGTCAAATCGTCCCTGAAACCAGTAGCGGCCGTTTTCATCCCTGCAGGCCGCGTCGCCCGTATGATACACTCCGCCGCGCCATACACGACGATATTGTTCCTCATGATCCAGGTAGGCTGTGAACACACCGGTCTGCTTTCCCGGTTCCTCCGGTACAATCACGACCTCTCCCGTCTCATTCACCCCCGCAGGCTGTCCCTGCTTGTTGCGAAGTTCAATATGGTAGAAGGGAGACGGCATTCCCATGGAGCCTTCCACGGCTTTGCACCCTTTGAAATTGGCGAGCAGCAGGGTCGTTTCCGTCTGGCCGTATCCCTCGCAGAGTTCCAGCCCCGTGCGCTCCGTAAACCGATGGAACACCTCCGGCGCCAGCATTTCTCCCGCTGTGGAGGCGTGCTTCAGCGTCGGCATGTCGGGAATGCCCTTCCGGACCAGGTAGCGGTACACGGTCGGCGGCGCGCAGAAAGAGGTTACCCCGTATTTGTTGATGATATGGGTCAGCTGCTTCGGTTCGAAATTGTCAAAGTCATAAACCATCACGGCGCTGCCCACCAGCCACTGGCCGTAAAGTTTTCCCCAGGAGGCCTTGGCCCAGCCTGTTTCCGCCACGGTAAAGTGAAGCCCGTTATCCTCCGCCTGCTGCCAGTATTTCGCGGTCACAATGTGCGCCAGCGGATAACTGAAACTGTGAATAACGCCTTTCGGATAACCTGTGGTTCCGGAAGTGAAATACAGGATCATCGGATCGTCTGCCTTCGTGGGAATCCGTTCCATTGTATCCGGCGCCGCCTGCATGGCTTCCGTAAGGTTTTCAAAGCCTTCCGCGTCCGCCTGCACACACCAGAGTTTAGCACCCAGGCCCGACTCTTTCAGTGCTTCCCGCACTTTATCCGACACCAGGTTCTGGGCGGTGCAGACAACGGCCTTTACACGGGACGCCTTCAGACGGTAGACGAGATCGCTGACCGTCAGCATATGGGTCACCGGGATCATCACTGCCCCCAGCTTATGCAGGGCTATTGCCGCAAACCAGTATTCATAGTGGCGTTTGAGGATCAGCATCACCCGGTCTCCCTGTCCGATGCCGGCCTTCCGGAATACATTGGCCATCTGATTGCTGCAACACCGGATCTCTGAAAAAGTGAAGAGATGCTCTTCCCCTTCGGCGTTGCACCATACCAGCGCCCGCTTGTCCGGAGTTTCCTCCGCGATCCGGTCGACCACGTCATAACCGAAGTTGAAATTCTCAGGATAATCCAGCCTGATCTCCTTCAGCATCCCGTTTTCATCGGTTATTTCATGGCAGAATTTCTGATATATGCTCATACTGACTCCTTCATCACCGCAGCGGCACCGATTTTGCGGAACCTGTCATAGCGTTTCCCCACCAGCTCCGCGTCCCTTGCCAGCACTTCCAGCTCTTCCTTCAGCAGGCCGCGGATCCGTTCGTAGAATGCCTTCTCCCCGATTTCCTTTTCAGAGAGGATCTTCTCGATGACCCCCAGGTTCCGGGCGTCCTCCGCCGTCAGTTTCAGGCTTGCTGCCGCTGTTTCCGCCTTGGCGGAATCCTTCCAGAGAATGCTGGCGCAGCCTTCCGGGGAAATGACCGAATAAACCGCGTTCTGGAGCATCCATACCCGGTCCGCCACCGCCAGCGCCAGGGCGCCGCCGCTGCCGCCTTCTCCGATCAGGATCGAAATAACCGGCACGCAAAGCGTGGACATTACCATCAGGTTTTCCGCGATGGCCTGTCCCTGTCCCCGCTCCTCCGCGCCGATTCCGCAGTATGCCCCGGAGGTATCAATAAAGCAGATCACCGGCCGTCCGAACTTTTCCGCCTGCTCCATCAGCCGCAGCGCCTTGCGGTAGCCTTCCGGATTCGGAGCGCCGAAATTCCGCCAGGTCCTCTCCTTCGCCGTGTGTCCCTTCTCAATGGCAATGACTGTCACGGGGCTGCCCTCCAGACGGGCGATTCCACCGACAATGGCAGGATCATCCGCATACCGCCGGTCTCCGTGGAATTCGATAAACCCCTTGAAAATATGCCTGATATAATCCAACCCGGTCGGCCGGTCGTTATTGCGGGCAATCCTGACCCGCTTGTAAGCTGCATCGCTCATCAGACTGCCCTCCCGTCATGCATCTGCAGGATATCAGCCAGGTATTGTTTCTGGGCTGACCGGGGCACAATGCTGTCCACAAAACCGTGCTCCAGCACAAACTCCGCCGTCTGGAATCCTTCTGGAAGGGGTTTCTTTGTGGTTTGCTCAATCACCCTTGCTCCGGCAAAGCCCACCGTCGCGCCGGGCTCCGCCAGGATGATATCGGCTTCCATGGCAAAGCTGGCCGTGACCCCGCCCGTCGTGGGATCCGTCAGCACGGCAATATACAGAAGTCCCGCGTCACTGTGCCGTTTCACCGCCGCGCTGGTCTTGGCCATCTGCATCAGGGATAAAAGTCCTTCCTGCATCCGGGCGCCGCCGGAGACGGTGAATCCGACCACGGGCAGCCGGTACTGCACAGCATATTCAAACAGCGAGGTGATTTTCTCCCCGACAGCGCTTCCCATGCTGCCCATCATAAAGTAGGATTCCATAACGAACAGGCAGCATCTCTGATTTCCGATCATGGCCGTGCCGCAGACAATGGCTTCCTTTTCACCACTGGCCGCACGGACTGTCTCAATCTTTTCCCTGTAACCCGGAAAGTTCAGCGGGTTATCCGAATGCATTCCGGAAAACAGTTCCCGGAAGCTGTCCTTGTCCGCGATCATCTGGATGCGCTGCCGTGCCTTCATCCGGAAATGATATCCGCAGGCGCAGACAAGGTCATTAGCCCACAGGCGGCTCAGGGGAATCTCCTTATGGCAGTTGGGGCACTTCTTTTCAGGCTCGCCGGCATCGCGCTGGACAGGGGCGGACGTGCGGCCGCCTTCCTCCAGCTCGTTCATGGGTTTCATAAAATTCAACAATGCCATTTCGTCACCTGTTTCCCATAAAAGATAAATCGTAATTGCCGGAAATAAAGCGTTCATCCTCCACAATCCGGAGCTGTTCCACGATATTCGTCTGGATTCCGTCAATCACCAGCTCGCAGAGAGCCGCCCGCATCTTTCGCAGGGTTTCCTCCCTGGTTTTGGCGAAAACAATCAGCTTGCCCAGCAGCGAATCATAATACGGCGAAACCACCGTCCCCTGGATGAGGCAGGTATCAAAGCGTACCGAGGGGCCGCCCGGTACATGAAGCATTTTCAGCATTCCACAGCTTCCCGCGTTGATCCGGCATTCCACAGCGGATCCGGTCATCCGGATGTCTTCCTGGGTGATGTTCAGCGGGATACCCGCCGCGATACGGATCTGCCACTTGACCAGGTCAATGCCGGTCAGCATCTCCGTGACGCAGTGTTCCACCTGCAGGCGGACGTTCATTTCCATAAACCAGAAGTTTCCTTCCCGGTCCAGCAGGAACTCCAGCGTTCCCGCGCCCACATAGCCGATCTTTTTGACCGCGTCCACCGCCAGCTCAATCATCTTTCTGCGCTGCTCCTCGCTGACCGCGGGAGACGGGGTTTCCTCCAGCAGCTTCTGGTTCCGCCTCTGCAAGGAGCAGTCCCTGTCTCCCAGGCACACGGCGTTCCCGTGCTCATCCGCCAGGATCTGCAGTTCCACATGCCGGGCCGGGAAGATGTATTTCTCCAGATAGACTTTGCCATCACCAAAGGCGCTGACAGCCTCCGCCGTTGCCTGCAGATAGGCGTCCTCCAGTTCGTCTGCCCCGTGAATCAGCCGGATTCCCCGGCCGCCTCCGCCCGCGCAGGCCTTCAGCATCACCGGATAGCCGATCCGGGCTGCCGCTTTCCTGGCTTCCTCCACGGATGTTACCGCCTTGGTACCGGGAATCACCGACAGTCCCGTATCCCGGATCAGTTCCTTCAGCACCGCCTTATCACTGAGCCGCTCCATGCTTTCGGGATCCGGGCCGATAAAGACCAGCCCGTTCTTCCTGCACAGGCGGGCAAAATGCGCGTTCTCCGACAGGAAACCGTAGCCGGGATGGATTGCCTGGGCTCCTGCCAGGATGGCGGTACTGATGATCTGGTTCTCGTTCAGGTAGCTGCCGGAGGCTTCCGCCCCGCCGATGCAGTAGCTCTGATCCGCCAGCGCCACATGCAGGGCGTTCCGGTCCTCCTCGGAGTAGACAGCCACCGTGGCCACGCCCATCTCCTTGCAGGCCCGGATAATCCGGACAGCGATTTCCCCGCGGTTGGCAATCAGTATTTTTGAAAACATGATTTACTCTCCTGTAATCGCAACGGAGAACTCCGCGGATACGCAGAGCCTCCCGTCCACGGTCACCGTACCCTCTGCAAAATAAAAAGGATGTTTGACCCTCTTGATCCGGCATTGTGTTTCCACCCGGTCTCCCGGCTTTACGGGAGACCGGAATTTCACATTGTTGAGTCCTGTATAAACCGGCAGCTTTCCGCCGCTCATCGCGTCCTGCAGCAGCACGCAGGCGGACTGCGCCAGGATCTCACAGAGAATCACCCCGGGCACAATGGGATTGCCGGGAAAATGCCCTTTCAGGAAAAACTCATCCCCGCGCACGGTATAATGCCCGACCGCGGCTCCGTCCCGGTTTTCCACGTCGTCCAGCAGGAGCAGGTTTTCCCGGTGAGGCAGTATCCGCATGATTCCTTCCCTGTTCACAGCCTTTACCTCCTGATCCGGAACAACTCCGTGCCGTATTCCACGACCTGGCCGTTGGTCACGCAGACTTCCGAGATCACCCCGTCGTCTTCGGCGACGATCTCGTTCATCAGCTTCATGGCTTCAATAATGCAGAGGGTCTGTCCCTTGTTCACGGAATCCCCCGCTTTCACATAGGATTCCGCCTTCTCCGCCGGAGCCGCATAAAACACGCCGACAATCGGGGATTTCACGCTGATATAGTCCTTATTTTCCGGAGCCGCCTGTACAGCGGGAACCGTTTCCTGCACAGCAGACAGGCTGCCGGTCCCCTGCACAGGAGCGGACCGTTCCAGGCGCACCTTGCTGTCCCCGATCGTCATTTCCAGCCCGGTCAGTCCCAGTTCCTTCATCAGTCCGGCATATTTGCGAATCTCTGTTTCCTTCATTTCCTTACACCTTTCTGAAAGCCAGGCACGCGTTATGGCCGCCGAATCCCAGGGAGTTGGAAAGCGCCAGCGTAATCCCGGCTTTGGCTGCCTTATTCGCGGTGCAGTTCAGGTCGCAGGCCTCATCCTGCTCCTTCAGGTTGATGGTGGGCGGAATGATGCCCTCCTCCAGGGCATAAAGGCAGGCCAGCGCTTCCACCGCACCTGCCGCACCCAGCATATGGCCGGTCATGGACTTGGTGGAACTGACCCAGGCTTTCCTGGCCGCTTCCTCTCCCAGCGCCTTTTTGATCACGACGGTCTCGATAGCGTCGTTCATCGGGGTGCCGGTACCGTGGGCGTTGACATACACCAGGTCCTTCTCCGTACAGCCGGCTTCCCGCATGGCCTCTTCCATGGCCCGGATGCCGCCGCGGCCTTCCGGATGGGGCGCCGTGATATGGTAAGCGTCGCAGGTGGAGCCATAGCCGCACACCTCCCCGTAGATCCGGGCGCCGCGCTTTTTCGCGTGCTCGTATTCCTCCAGGATCAGGGCACAAGCGCCTTCGCCCATTACAAAACCGCCCCTGCGTCTGTCAAAAGGAAGGGAGGCTTCCTCCGGGTTTTCGGCCACAGACAGAGCCTTCATATTGGCAAACCCGGCAATAGCGGACGGAATAATCGCCGCTTCCGCGCCGCCGGTGACGGCCGCGTCCGCGTATCCGTGGCGGATCAGCCGCATCGCTTCCCCGATCGCATTGGAGCCGGAAGCGCAGGCAGTCACCGCAGGCATGACGGATCCGCGGCAGTCATGGCGGATGGCAATCATCCCCGCCGCCATATTGCTGATCATCATGGGCACCATCAGCGGGGAAACCCGGCGGGCGCCCTTTTCCAGCAGCGTGGAATGCTCCTTTTCAAAGGTGCTGATCCCGCCGATCCCCGTACCGAAGATTACGGCAAAGCGATCCGGATCCACCTTCCCGTCAATGCCGCTTTCGTCCGCCGCCTGCTTTGCGGCTGCCACTGCGAACTGCGCGTACCGGTCTGTCCGGAGCACCTCATTGACCTCCAGGTATTCATGGGGATCAAAGCCTTTGACTTCAGCAGCCAGTTTTGCCTTGAAATTTTCCGTATCAAAAAGGGTGATGGGCGCGATACCGTTCTTTCCGCTTTTCATGCCCGCCCAGGTCTCCGCCGCGGTGTTTCCCAGCGGAGTCACCGCACCGATGCCCGTAACTACGACTCTTCTGTATTCACTCATCCTGTTTCTCCTTACATCGCGATACCGCCGTCCACACGGAGGACTTCGCCGGTAACGTATTTTGCTGTCGCAAGGTATGCCGCGGCTTCCGCCACGTCTTCGGTTTCCCCCATCCGGCCTAGCGGAATCGCGTTCAGCAGTGGATTGTCCGCCTGGTTTCCGGTCATGTCGGTGGCGATAAACCCGGGCGCAATGGCATTGCAGCGGATTCCCTTCGGCGCCAGTTCCCGGGCCGCGGACTTGGTCAGGCCAATAAGGCCGGCCTTGGAGGCCGAGTAGTTGCACTGTCCCGCGTTGCCCATGATTCCCGCCACAGACGTGATATTGATAATGCAGCCTTCCCGGTTCCGGATGAACAGGCCGGCACAGTGACGGATCATGTTGAAAGCGCCTTTGAGGTTGGTATCCATTACGGCGTCATAATCCTCTTCCTTCATCATGGCCAGCAGCCCGTCCCGGGTGATGCCCGCGTTGTTGACCAGGATATGCGCCGTTCCGAAATCCGTTTTGATTTGAGCAACGGTTTCCTTCACGGCCGCGAAATCCGACACATCACACCGGTACGCCCTGGCTTCCACGCCGTACGCTTCTGTGCATGAGCGGCATACATTCTCCGCGGCTTCCATATTGCCGGCGTAAATGACGGCAATGTTCGCTCCCAGTGAAGCCAGCCTGCCGGCGATGGCTTTGCCGATCCCCCGGGAGCCTCCGGTTACTATGGCTGTTTTTCCTTTCAGCATGCTTCCACCTCTGCCAGATATTCTGCCGCATTTGCGGCTCTTACCCCTCCGTCGATCCTTTTGATCATGTTACAAAGGGTTTTCCCTGGACCGATCTCGATAAAGGTATCTATTCCATCGGCGATCATATTCCGGATGATCCTTTCCCACTGTACCGGGCTGCAGATCTGCCCGGAAAGCAGGCCGGCCGCACTTTCTGTATAGGGCTTTGCCGTCACGTTGGAATAGAGCGTGATTTTCCTTTCCCTGAACGCTGTCTGCGCCAGCTCTTCCGCAAACGCCCTGGCCGCCTCCCGCATAAAGGGCGAATGGAAAGCGCCTTTCACCTTCAGGGGAATCGCCCGGCCGCCGGCGGTCTTCACATCCTCCAGAAAGCCTGTCATCTGCGCGCTCAGCCCGGAAACGGTGACCTGCCCCGGACAGTTGAAATTCACTGGATAAACCTCCGGGTACCTGTCACAGATTTCCTGCACTTCTTCCTGTGTCAGTTTCACAACCGCCGCCATGAACGTGTCAAACTTATCGGCTTCCCGCTGCATGAGCTCTCCGCGCCTGCAGACAAGACGGAAACCTGTTTCAAGGTCAAATATGCCGCTGACAGTCGCCGCGGCAACCTCTCCCAGGGAAAAGCCCGCCACAGCTTCAGGCGTCACGCCTTTATCCAGCAGCACAGAGGCTGCCGCCAGTTCCGTCGCAAACAGGCAGGGCTGGGTATTCCGGGTGTCCTTGAGTTCTTCTTCCGTCCCTTCAAAGCACTGGGCGGACGTTCCGGGGCGAAATCCGTCGCAGACCGCGTAAACAGCTTCCGCGGCGGCGTATTTCTCTGCCAGTTCCTTTCCCATACCCGGATACTGGTCGCCCTGTCCGGAAAAAACGAATGCTATTTTACCCATTGGGCTGCCCTCAGGAGGAGCGGTTCCGCCTCCTCCATCACTTCCTTCACAATTTCAGCCGCCGGCTGTTCTTTCTTCACCATGGCGGCAATCTGCCCTGAAAGGAAACAACCCTTTTCGTTGTCCCCTTCCTGCACAGCGCGCCGCAGCGCACCTGTGCCCAGGGCTTCCAGCTCCGCATCCGGCATGCCGCCATATTCCGCCCTGGCATAATCCCTGGCAAAGGGCGTACGCAGGCTGCGGACAGGATGTCCCAGGCGCCTGCCGGTCACCATGGTGCAAAGGTCTGTTGCCTTCAGGATTTTCTCCTTATACGCGGGATGAATGCTGCATTCCTCTGCGCTTAAGAACCGGGTACCCATCTGCACCCCGCAGGCTCCCAGCATAAAGGCCGCGGCAACGCCCCTGCCGTCCGCAATGCCGCCCGCCGCGATTACCGGCAGGTTTGTTGCGTCACAGATCTGTGGCACCAGCACCATGGTCGTCAGTTCCCCTACATGGCCGCCGCTTTCTCCGCCTTCCGCAATCATGGCGGAAGCGCCGAGCCGGGTCATCAGCTTTGCCAGGGCTACCGAAGCCACCACCGGGATGACTTTGATACCGGCTTCCAGCCAGTCCTTCATGTACTTGGAAGGATTGCCGGCACCCGTGGTTACCACCTCAATCCTTTCCTCGGTCACAACCTGTGCCACTTCATCCGCGTAAGGGCTCAGCAGCATAATGTTGACGCCCACCGGCTTTCCGGTCAGCTTCCGGGCTTCCCGGATCTGCTCCCTGACGTATTCGCCGGGAGCGTTCCCGGCCGCTATGATACCCAGCCCCCCGCCTTTGGACACGGCCGCCGCCAGCTTCCCGTCCGCAATCCAGGCCATGCCTCCCTGAAAAACCGGATACTCGATCCCGAGCATCTCACAAATTGCCGACTTGATCATTTTCTTATCCCTGCTTGCTCTGGATGAACTTATCCAGGTCGTCAATGGTTTCTACTTTCCGGTCCAGTTCAATCTCGATGCCGATTTCGTCTTCCAGGTTCATCAGCAGCTCCACCGTGTCCAGGGAGTCAATTCCCAGCTCAGCGAATTTGCTTTCAGGTTTGATCTCAGATACATCACACCCGGTCCGTTCAGATACGATTTTTGCGATAGCGTCAAAGTACATTTTCCCATTCCTCCGGAGTTTTTATTCAGGCCGCATTTCGCCGCCCGAAAAAACATTCTACAGATGGGATGTTCCAAAAAGAGCTACTCAACGTTCCATAACCGTTCCCCGATTTCAATTCATAATTCACAATTCATAATTCATAATTAAGAGTGTTTCCCTCGTTCTTTCCATCTGCCACATTTGTTTCAAATAAAAAGGACAGCTTCCGATGCTATCGGATGCTGTCCTATCCACCATTTTTAAGTCTTAAGTCTTAAGTTTTCATTATTCATTAAACATGAAAAGAGCCCGGCTTTTCAGCCGGACTCTTTATCATGTTCATCAGAACTTCAGCGGATTCACGCGGACAGCGGGACCCATGGTGCTGGAGAGGTAAACGCTCTTCATGTAGGTTCCCTTGGCGGCCGCGGGCTTCGCCTTGTTGATGGCTTCCATCAGCACGTTCAGGTTCTCCTGAAGCTTTTCCTTGCCGAAGGACACCTTGCCGATCGGGCAATGGATGATAGCGGTCTTGTCCAGACGGTATTCCACTTTACCGGCTTTGATGTCGTTCACCGCGCGGGCGATGTCCATGGTCACGGTGCCGGACTTCGGGTTGGGCATGAGGCCCTTCGGGCCCAGCACACGACCGATGCGGCCGACCATACCCATCATATCGGGCGTGGCAACGCAGACGTCGAAGTCGAACCAGTTCTCCTGCTGGATCTTCTGGATCATGTCTTCAGCACCGACGAAATCGGCACCGGCTTCCTCAGCTTCCTTGGCCTTGTCGCCCTTGGCAATGACCAGCACACGGATGGTGCGGCCGGTACCATGAGGCAGAACCACGGCGCCGCGGACCTGCTGGTCAGCGTGGCGGGGGTCAACACCCAGGCGGACGGAGATTTCGACAGTCTCGTCGAACTTGGCCTTACCGGTCTGGAGCACCAGATCGACGGCCTCTTCGGGGTCATACTGCTTCAGATGGTCGATCAGCTTAATGCTGTCGTTATACTTCTTGCCGTGTTTCATTCTATTATTCCTCCATTGTGGTCATAGCGGCACTTTGTCCTCCCACATTGTCAGGGGCTATGCCCCATAGCTGCATTTGCCGTATTCATTCTCCCCTATGGGATCATGAACGGTTGTAGCACATTATTCCTCGACGGTCACGCCCATGCTGCGGGCGGTACCGGCTACCATGCTCATAGCGGCTTCGATGCTGCCGGCGTTCAGGTCGGGCATCTTGGTCTCAGCGATCTTACGAACCTGTTCTTTTGTCAGCTGGCCAACCTTTTCCTTGTTGGGGCGGCCGCTGGCCTTCTGCAGGTTCAGAGCCTTCTTAATCAGCACGGGCGCCGGAGGCGTCTTGGTGATGAAGGTGAAGGTACGGTCGGTGTAGACGGTAATCACCACGGGGATGATCAGACCGGCTTCCTTGGCGGTACGGTCATTGAACTCTTTGCAGAATCCGGGAATGTTCACGCCATGCTGGCCCAGAGCGGGACCGATAGGCGGTGCGGGCGTTGCCTTGCCGGCAGGAACCTGCAGCTTAATGTAAGCCTGTACTTTCTTTGCCATTTGAGTGGCACCTCCATAAAAATTGTGGTAGAGCGGAAGCGCTTGGCTTCCTCCCACGTCGCACCCCGTCAAAGGACAGGGCGATGCATGGGAACAGCCTCAAAGGGCTGTTCCCTTTGCAACTAACAGAATCACAGGAGCGGAATCAGTCTTCCTTCTCGACCTGGTCGAGATCGACCTCAACAGGCATCTCACGGCCAAGGAACATCTGCACCTTGACAGTCAGCTTGCCGCGTACGGTATCGACGTCTTCCACTACACCGCTGAAATTCTCCAGCGGACCGGAAAGGATCCGGACGTGCTCGCCGATCGCGAAGCCGAAGTCCACGCTGGACTGCTCAGTGTTGAGCATCATGTCGACTTCTTCCTGCGTCAGCGGAACAGGCTTGGAATCCGGTCCCACAAAGCCGGTAACGCCGCGGGTATTCCGCACGACATACCAGCTTTCGCTGGTTTCAATCATGTGCACCAGCACATAGCCGGGATAAACCTTACGGGTGCTCTTGACGCGCTTTCCGTTCCGAATTTCAACAACTTCTTCCATGGGAACCCGAACCTCAAGGATCAGGTCCTGCATTCCGTTGTTTTCCACGGACTTTTCCAGCGTATCCTTCACCTTGTTCTCGTAGCCCGAGTAGGTGTGGATAACGTACCAGCAAGGCTCCTTCTTGTTTTCAGCCATGTCTATACTCTCCTATGTTACACGACCAGCATCTTAACCAATGCGGACGCGCCCATGTCCAGCAGACCGATCACAACACCCATGAAGAGCATGAATACGAGCACGATGATGGAATAGGTAATCAGCTTTTCTTTGCTGGGCCAGGTTACCTTCTTCAGCTCATAGTACATGTTCTTGAAGGGCTTGGCGATCCGTGCGGGAAGCTTGGCGAACCAGCTGATAATCTTGCTCAGCTTGCTCTCTCCGGATTTCCGGACGGCTTTCTCGGCGGTTTCAACCGCTTTCTTCGTCTCAGACACTTCTTTCACATCCTCACAGCTTGATAGGTGTTGGATCACTTGGTCTCGCGATGAGTTGTGTGCTTCTTGCAGAAGGGACAATACTTCTGGAGCTCAATGCGATCCGGAGTGTTCTTCTTGTTTTTCATGTTGTTATAGTTGCGCTGTTTGCACTCGGTGCAAGCCAGGCACACCTTTGTACGGGCGGCGTTTGCCATTTGGGTTCCCTCCTGACTTGATTACTCAATGACCTTCGCCACAACGCCGGAACCAACAGTACGGCCGCCTTCACGGATAGCGAAGCGCAGTCCCTGCTCCATAGCGATGGGGGTGATCAGGGTGATTTCCATGTCGATGTTATCGCCGGGCATCACCATTTCCACGCCGTCGGGCAGC
>JAFRQX010000030.1 GCA_017428385.1 Clostridia bacterium
GCTGCCCGACGGCGTGGAAATGGTGATGCCCGGCGATAACATCGACATGGAAATCACCCTGATCACCCCCATCGCTATGGAGCAGGGACTGCGCTTCGCTATCCGTGAAGGCGGCCGTACTGTTGGTTCCGGCGTTGTGGCCAAGGTCATTGAGTAATTTCAACGCTTAAACGGAACGCTCCCGATGCGGGAGCGTTCCTTTCTGTCTGTTTAAGGAAAGACTGATGAAATGAGTCCGTCAGATGCCAGATGGATTTTTCGCTGGGAACAAACGCAGGTTTCGAAGGTTTAGTGGCGCTAAATCGAGAAAGCTGTGCACAGATCGCAGCGGAAAAGGTGCTGGCAGATGCGCGGGGGAATAAGTCAGTGTTTCATTCAGGAGGTTATCATGTTCAACTATAAATGCAGAGGAACCTGCTCCACTTCCATCGACCTGGAAATTCAGGACGGCATCATCACCTTCTGCCGGATTAACAACGGCTGCAAGGGTAACACCCAGGGTGTGGCCAAACTGGCTCTCGGCCGTCCCGCGGAAGAAGTTGCCGCTATGCTCGAGGGCATTCAGTGCCGCGGCGGCACCTCCTGCCCTGATCAGCTTGCTCAGGCGATTAAAGCATATCAGGATTAATCAATCCTGATATGCTTTAACTCTACACTCTTCACTGATTAACTCTTAACTATTGGACCTCAAATTCTGCTTACAGAATTAACTGATATTATATTATGAATCCAGAATCAACTACAGTATCTTTTGAATCCATGGATCTCTCCTCTGAGATCCTTCGCGCCGTTCAGGCCATGGGCTTTAAAGAGCCCTCCACCGTCCAGGCGAAGACCATTCCCCTGATGATGGAAGGCCATGACATCAATGCCATTGCTCCCACGGGCACCGGCAAAACCTGCGCCTTTGGCATTCCCATGCTGGAGTATGTCCAGCTGAAGGACAGCCGGGTGCAGGAGATCGTCCTGGCCCCTACCCGGGAACTGGCGCTCCAGATCGGCGAGGAACTGACCAAGCTGGCCAAGTTCATTGACGGCGTACGCATTGCCGTTATCTATGGCGGTCAGTCCATCTCCCGTCAGATCACTGCGTTGAAGCGCCGGCCGCAGATCGTTATCGCGACCCCCGGCCGTCTGCTTGACCATATGCAGCGGGGCAACATCCGTCTGGATGCCGTCCACACCATGGTGCTGGATGAGGCGGACGAAATGCTGAACATGGGCTTTGTCAAAGACGTGACAAAGATCATCGAGTCCACCCCCTCTGACCGTCAGCTGGTGCTGTTCTCCGCCACCACCAATCAGGACGTGCTGACTATCGCCTGGAAATACCAGCATGATCCGGTGGAGATCACCGTTGAGGCCACCAAGGCCGACCGGCCCCAGATCACCCAGTATGTTATCGCCACCGAGCAGGACAGCAAAACCGACAACCTGCTCTACCTGCTGGACGCCAACGTGTATCAGCGGATCATGATCTTCTGCAATACCAAGTTCATGACCGACAAGCTGACCAGCCGGCTCATCAAGGAAGGCTATAATGCCCAGTGTCTCCACGGGGATATTCCCCAGTCCAAGCGAAATACCGTCATGAACGATTTCAAGCGCGGCAAGTTCCCGATTCTCGTATCCACCGACGTTGCCGCCCGCGGCATCGACGTGGATGACGTGGAAGCCGTCATCAACTATGACCTGCCCAACGAAAACGAGTACTATCTCCACCGTATCGGCCGTACCGGCCGCGCCCATAAGCACGGTGTCAGCTTTTCCCTGGTCACCTTCCGGGAGAGCGTCCGCATGGATGAAATCCTGAAATATATGCTGACCGCGCCGACGCCCCTCAAGTTTGAGGATGACGTCCTGCGCCGGGAAGACGGATCGGCTTTTTTTGAAAACATTTAACTGAATCAGGACATATAAAAAAATTCCCGGAAACCAGGTTTCCGGGAATTTTCTTGTGTTTGCTGGATACTTACACGCGGCGGGCGGCAAAGCACTCGCTGCAGTATACGGGACGGTCTTCCTTAGGCTCGAAAGGAACCTGAGTGGGCTTTCCGCATTCCGCGCAAACAGCGTCGTACATCTGACGCGGAGCGCCGGCAGCACGGCTGGCCTTACGCGCCTGACGGCAGGCCTTGCAGCGGGTGGGCTCGTTCTGGAATCCCTTTTCGGCATAGAATTCCTGTTCACCGGCAGTGAAAACGAACTCAGCGCCACAGTCTTTGCATACCAGCGTTTTGTCTTCGTACATGATCTGGTAACCCCCATAAAGTTTTGATAGGCGACTCCTCCGGCTGACCTGGTCTTTGCCCCCACACACGCCGCCTGGAAGTTTGCTCTGTGCTTTACGCACCCTCACTAGCTTCTCTCGGAATTGCTCCCGGACGGACTTACATCTAGACCGCACCATGCTCCCCGCCGCTTTGGACGGATTACGTGGACCGTTTTGCCTGCGACTGGCATCGGCTTGCAACCACAGACCCGAAGGATTCAACCGGCGACATTATATTACCGCCATGTCTAAAACGCAAGATATTTTTCCAATTTTGACAAATAAAGACAATCGAAATGCACTTTTTTGGTCAAAAGTTGGTTTTTTTACTTTTTTTGGCCGTAATAAGCGTTCGGTCCGTGCTTCCGCATGAAGTGTTTTTCCTTCACATACTCCGGCAGATTCATCCGGGGCTGGGTTTCCGGAAGCGCCTCAGTATGCCAGGCCATCATGGCCACTTCTTCCAGTACCACCGCATTGTGTACCGCTTCCATCGCGTCCTTGCCCCAGGCAAAGGGACCATGGTGCCGCGCCAGCACGCAGGGCACATGCTTCGGGTTCAGTCCGTTCTGCTCAAAATGGGAAGCAATCACCCGGCCGGTTTCCAGCTCATAGGCGCTTTCCACTTCTTCCCTTGTCAGATCCCGGCAGCAGGGAACATTGCCGTAGATATAGTCCGCATGGGTCGTACCGTAGGCGGGAATATCCCTTCCGCTCTGGGCCCAGATCGTGGCCCACCGGGAATGGGTGTGTACCACGCCGCCGATGTCCTTGAAACGGCGGTAAAGCTCCGCATGGGTCGGCGTATCGGAAGAAGGATTCATACTGCCTTCCACCTTGTTGCCCTCCAGGTCGATCACGACCATGTCTTCCGGCTTCAGTTCCTCATAGGGAACGCCGCTGGGCTTGATCACGAACAGCCCCTTTTCCCGGTCGATTCCGCTCACGTTGCCCCAGGTAAACGTCACCAGATGATAGGCAGGCAGCAGCATATTCGCTTCGTATACCTGTTTTTTGAGTTCCTCCAGCATGGATCTTTCCTCCTTAGAAATACTAAATGTATCGCTGATTCATGGAAGCCGAGTTATATAATAGCCGGATACTCTCCCTCAAGCAAGGCCCACAAAGGGGTGTTCTGATGCGCGGGATTGGAGAGCGCCGGTTCTTAGCGATTGGCAAACCTGCGAGGCCAGAGCTTAGAACCGCTGCAGCTCGGAATAAGCGAGAGCGCCCCGCCGCATGGAACACCCCTTGCGGGTTGATCTCTCCGTTGCGAGGCAGGGCCTCATTCTGCATTCTTAATTGTTCTTCGGTCCCAGCTGACCCCTCATCCAATGCTTCCTGCACAGGGATACATAACTCTCATCCCCGCCCAGCACAATCTGCTCGCCTTCCCGGGCAACTTTCCCGTCAATCACGCGGGCATTGCAGGTAGCCTTCTTGCCGCACCAGCAGATAGTCTTCACTTCTTCAATCGTATCCGCCCAGGCCATCAGCCACTGGCTGCCTTCAAAGAAGTTGCCCTTGAAGTCTGCCCGCAGGCCGTATGCGATAACCGGGATTCCCAGGTCATCCACAATGTGCACCAGGTATTCCACCTGGGCCTTGGTCAGGAACTGGGCCTCGTCCACGATCACGCAGTCATAGCCTGTCAGATCCATTGTTTCCAGTTCTTCAGCGAATACACACTCTGTTTCCAGCCCGCTGCGGGAACGGATAATCCGGGCGCCGTCACGGTTTTCCAGCTGCGGTTTAACCATCAGCACCTTCTGATGCCGCTCCCCGTAGTTGTACTGCACCATGATTGCGTTTGCTGTTTTGCTTGAACCCATGGCTCCGTAGCGAAAATACAGTTTAGCCAACCGGATCTTCCTCCTTTTCCGGCACAGCGGTGGCTGTTTCCGGATCCGCTTTCTTTTTGACTGCCTTCTTACCCACAGGCACGATTGTATCGTTCTTCACCGTCAGCCGGATTTCCTGTCCCAGCTGGACATGACCTTCCAGCAATTCTTCGCTCAGGGTATCCTCCACGGTGCGCTGGATCAGCCTGCGCAGCGGCCGGGCGCCGAACTTGGGATCATATCCGTCCTTCGCCAGCTTCTCCGTCACCTGCGGATCCCAGGTCAGCAGGATCTCCTGCTCCTTCAGCCTGTCCGCCACCTGCTTCAGCATCAGCTCCGTGATCTTATGGATCTCATCCTCATTCAGGCTGTGGAAGACAATCAGTTCATCCACCCGGTTGATGAATTCAGGCCGGAAGATCTCCTTGACCTCTTTCATCACGGATTCCTTCATGGCCTCGTAATTCCGGGCCTCGCCCTTCTGGTCGGCGCCGAATCCCATGGTTCTTCCGTTGCCGATCACATGAGCGCCGGCGTTGGAGGTCATCACCAGGATGGTGTTCTTGAAGGAAACCACCCGTCCCGTATTGTCCGTCAGCCGCCCGTCCTCCAGGATCTGCAGCAGCATATTGAATACGTCAGGATGCGCCTTTTCCACCTCATCCAGCAGCACAACGCTGTAGGGCTTCCGGCGGACCGCTTCGGTCAGCTGGCCGCCCTCTTCATATCCCACATATCCGGGAGGAGAACCAACCAGCCGGGAAACCGTATGCTTTTCCATATACTCGGACATATCCAGTCGGATCACCGAGTCTTCGTCCCCGAACATGGCCTCGCCCAGGGCGCGGCACAGCTCGGTCTTGCCGACGCCGGTCGGTCCGAGGAAGATGAAGCTGCCGATGGGGCGCTTCGGATCCTTGAGGCCCGCCCGTGCCCGGCGGATTGCCCGTGCCACGGCGCTGACTGCCTCTTCCTGGCCGATCAGCCGCTGATGCAGCGTCTCCTCCAGGCGCACCAGCCGCTGGGCTTCCTGTTCCGTCATCCGGGAAACCGGAATACCGGTCCACTGGCTCACTACCTGGGCAATATCCTCTTCCGTCACGGTATCCCGTGCGGTGCTCTGGGCCCGGTTCCACTCCGCCCGTTTTTCCTCAATCTCGCGGTTCAGGTTCCGTTCCTGGTCCCGCAGGGCCGCGGCTTTTTCAAAGTCCTGGTGGGAGATGGCTTCTTTCTTTTCAATGACAACTGCTTCCAGCCGTTTTTCCTGCTCCCGTACGTCCGGCGGTGCCGTGCAGGCCGCAATCCGCACCCGGCTGGCCGCTTCGTCCATCAGGTCGATGGCCTTGTCCGGCAGGAACCTGTCCGGGATATACCGGTCAGACAGCTTCACAGCTGCCGCCAATGCTTCGTCCGTAATCCTGACTTTATGGTGAGCCTCATACCGGTCACGCAGGCCATAGAGGATCGACAGGGTCTCTTCCGCTGTCGGCTCACCCACCACCACAGGCTGGAAACGGCGCTCCAGTGCGGCGTCCTTCTCTATATGCTTGCGGTATTCGTCCAGCGTGGTCGCGCCAATGCACTGGATTTCTCCGCGGCTCAGGGCAGGCTTCAGGATATTCGCGGCGTCCAGGCTGCCTTCGGTGGCGCCGGCGCCGATAATCGTATGGATTTCATCAATGAACAGCAGGACGTTACCGGCCTTATGCAGCTCGTCCATCACGTTTTTCAGCCGTTCCTCAAATTCACCCCGGTACTTCGTGCCGGCCACCATACTGCCGATATCCAGGCTCATGACCCGTTTCCCCATCAGCAGCTCCGGCACATTGCCCTGCACAATGCGCTGCGCCAGGCCTTCGGCCACGGCGCTCTTGCCCACGCCGGGCTCACCGATCAGCACAGGATTGTTCTTCGTCCGCCGGATCAGGATCTGGATAATCCGCTGGATCTCCGTTTCACGGCCGATCACCGGATCCAGTTCATTCTTCTCCGCGGCAGCCGTCAGATCCCGGCTGTATTTCTCCAGCTCGCTCTTGTTGTTCTCGTTCCCGTTTCTGCCCCTGGCAGGTGCAAACGGCGGGAATCCGGGCATCCTGCGGGGCGCCTCTTCGTTTCCTGCGTTCTCCCGCATCTGCCGGAGCAGCTGCTCCCGCGCGGCGGACAGATCGACGCCTGCTTTCCGGAACAGGCCGCCGGCCACCCCGTCATCATTCCCCAGCAGTGCCAGCCAGATATGTTCAACCGTCACATAGTTCTGTCCCAGCTTATGGGATTCCAGCACGCTGTTTTCCAGCGTCTTCTTCGCCCGGGGGCTCAGTTCAATCCGGCTGCCCCTGGCTTCTTCCGGATCACCGACTTCCTTCAGGTGCTCCCGCAGCTCCGTCACAACAGAATCATAGCTCATCCGGGCCGAAACGGCTTCCGGTACGGAAGCGCCTGTCTTCAGCAGGGCGAGCAGGAAATGCTCTGTTCCGACATACGGCTGCTGCAGCTCCGCAGCGATCCGCTGGGCCAGCATCAGGGTCTGCTGGGCTCTCTGGGTAAAACGACCGAATATAGGCATGGAAAATTCCTTTCTGTTATCATCTTCTGTTGCCCTGATGGCACTGAGCACCGTGCTCAGCAGGCTCCTGACGTTTCCTTTCATCAGGTCCGCGTTCATTTTGCTCATACAGTCGGCACACAGATGTCTGACCGTAGTTTCTTCACCGGCCACTACGGAAACCGTAAAATTCGCTTCATTCACATGGCATTCTTCGCACAGCATTTCTCTCGCCTCTTTTCTCTTATTGGAGTTCAGCGAAGTTTCCCTGAAAGCCAAACAATTCGTTAGCTTGTTTTATTCATAACAGATAATTCTGAATTCTGAATTCTTAATTCTGAATTTGATTTCTGTTCCGTGACGCAATGGTCATCAGCATGGATTTCATCATCTTTGCCCGCATCGCGTTCTTCAATGAATCCGGAACCGGAACGCTCAGCGCGCGCGTGCTGATTGCCGACGCCATCAGCGCGGCTTCATCCGCGGTTACAATCCGCTGTTCCTTCAGCTGGCTGATCAGCCGGAGGCATTCCTCTTCACCCAGACTGTCCCCGATCCGGTCATTAACCAGATACATCAGCCGCTGTGACCCGGCCTGTACCACCCGCACAATCCGGATGTACCCGCCGCCGCCCCGGCGGCTCTCTGTCAGATAACCATGGTCCGGGGAAAAGCGGGTTGCCAGCACATAGTTAATCTGGCTCGGTGCGCAGCCGAAATACTCCGCCAGTTCATTCCGTTTCAGCTCCACTTCTGTGGATTCCTCATTCAGAAGTTCCTTGATAAACTGCTCTATCGAATCGCTCAAACGCATGATTAACCCTCCCCTCGTCAAAGAGTCTGCAGTTCCTGACTATCTTTGACCTATTGAGTATACCATAGAAACCTGAGAGATTCAATCTTCTTTTACATGGCTGTAAACAGAAAAACAAACTATCATTATGAATTATGAATTGTGAATTATGAATTAAATTCTATTTCCGGAAGCTGTAAAGTTTCCGCGATCGCTTTATGCAGGTGTTCATCCTTTTGATGCACATACTTCACCGAGGAAGGGATCACTTCCCCGTCATTCCAGCGGAAGAAGCCGCTCCCGTCCGGGTTCAGGCCATAATCCGCAAGGGTCTTTCCTTCTTCCGGAACCAGCACCGTCAGCCGGTTCAGCACCCGGTTTCCCAGGAAGACCGCAAAAAGATCATGCTCCGGATCCACGGAAACATGGTTCCCCGTGAAGCCGCCGATTCCGAATGCCCGTTTCCCCATATAGCAGGGTATTTCCGAATAGTACTGATCCGGATGCCGCACATAGCACTGTATTCCCAGGAACTGCGTCCAGGCGCCGTTCGTGCGCTTCCGTCCGGTCCGGTTGACCGCCATTTCCCGCAGGGATTCCTCCCCGACGATTTTTCGGTCCAGCACTGCCCGGCAGAACCTTTCCATATCCCTTCGGGTGGAAAACAGTCCGGCATGCCCGCAAAGATCTCCCGTATCTCCCTGCAGCACCGCTGCCTTGGGATCATGCGGAACCCCGGGCTTCCATCCCTCCCGGAGAATCTGCTGCCCGTTCTCAATCCGGTGTTCCCGGTCATAGCACTGGCAGTCCTTCCGGCGTTCCGGCGGAACCGCGGACCAGGTTTCCGTCATGCCCGCCGGTTCCAGAACCAGCTTCCGCGCACAGTCCATAAAGGACATCCCGGCTGCCGCTTCCAGCACATATTTCAGGATCATGGCCGGAATATCGGAATAGATGCGGCGCACGTCCTCATGCGGCGCGGCCGTGGAGGCAAACAGCGCCTCCATGGCACTTTCCCGGTCGGTACACCCGTCCAGGCGGACAGGCGTCCGGACCGTGACCGCAAAGGTCATCAGCTCCCACACCGTGGTATCCTTCAGGAAGCGGAATCGTGGATCATATGAAAAAACAGGCCTGCCGGGATCCAGCAGACCTTCTTCTTTCAGTTTCATGGTGCACAGGCCCGTGAACAGCTTCGTCACGCTGGCCAGGTCAAAAATACTGTCCTCCCGGACAGCCCCGTCCATAGCTGACACTGTTCTGTTTCCGGCACCGCATGCCGCGGAAACACCTTCCAGGATGGCCGTTTCCCGGGTAAAAAACCGGAGGCCGTTCAGGAGGGTTGTGTCCATTGATGAACCGCTCATCCTTTGTCTCCCCGGGTCAGGCGTCCACACCGATTCGGGTACAGGGCACCCTTCCCTCTTTCAGGTCGCTCAGCCGGTGACGGGCATGTCCGATAATCACCGTGGTGCCGCCCTTCACACAGCTCAGCGCATATTCCAGCTTGGCACGGGCGCCGTTTGCTCCGGCGCGGCTGGCGCCGATGCAGGCATTCTGCAGTTCCCGTACCTTGCGTTCCACTTCTTCATAGGTCTTGCCGATCACGTCCCGCACCAGTGTGCTGGGATCCCGGCGATCCTGGTAAATCCCCTCCGTGGAGGTCATCAGCACCAGGGTCTTCGCCTTGACCAGGCCGGCAATCACGGCTGCCGTTTCATCATTGTCCACGCACTCGTGAACCTCTTCACCCTTTTCACGCCGGGCAGCCAGTTCCATCTTCCGGTTTTCCTCGTCGGATACCGGGTCGTTATAATTGACAATCGGAATGGTTTTCTGCCGCGCGGCACGGATCAGCAGCGCGCGGATATGCTCGCTCTTTTCCGGATCATTAAAATGGGTATGCTCCACCAGGATCTGGCGGATGCCGTATTCCGGTGAAACAAACTGACGGTAGTTCTGCATCAGGATGGTCTGTCCCTGGGCAGCGTAATCCGCCTTGTCCTGGTCCGGATCTCCGCTCAGTTCGCATCCTGTCCGCTTGATATAGTCCAGCCGGCCGATTTCCGTTGCGCCGCTGGTCACCCAGATCATGCCGGGCTTCAGTTCAGCCCCGATTCTGGAAAAAATGTTGTAGTCAATATCCCGGTCTTCCTGCCGGATCAGCGCCATGCTGCCGATCTTGCCAACCAGTTCAAACTGATAATCCATGCTCCGTTCCTGCTTTCCGCGGTCAGAGTCTTTCCCGTACCAGCCGGGTCAGAATATACACCGCCATATGATATCCCTGATCATTCCTCAGGGTGATGTCGGCCAAGTCGCGGTATATAGGGAGCCGTTCATGATAAACACGTTCCACCTCAGCCAGGCCCCCGTCCCGCAGGGTAGGTCGCCGGTCCAGCTTGATGTCGCTCAGGATGTCTTCCAGCGGCCGGTCAATCAGCACAATCGTTCCCCAGGACCGCATGATATGGCGGTTTACCGGGTTCAGTACCGTACCTCCGCCGGTGGAGATAATCATCGGCCGGGCATAGGTCAGCGCGGCCAGCGCATTTGTTTCTGCCCGCCGGAAGGTTTCTTCCCCGTATTTTTCGAAAAACTCGTTCACCGTTCCCCCGGCGCTCTGAGCCACCATGGCGTCAGTATCCGCGAACGGAACGCCTGTTTCTTTTGCCGTACGCTTGCCCAGACTGCTCTTGCCGCAGCCCTGCATGCCGATCAGAAACAGATGCTTATCCACTGCCATGGTCCCCCTTCCTGCCGGTATCGTTCCCGTTATTCTTTCTTCAAGATGATACAACTTTTTCCTTTTTCGTCAAGTGCCGGAGGCCTTCAGGACCGTTCTTCCACGGTTCTTTCCCGGCATCATTCCGAATAAATAACGAAGCACCCGCTTCCGGGCTTCCCTCATTTTTCCGCTCTTTCCAAAGTAAATTGGAAAGCCGCGCCTTCCTCTGTATCCAGCAGGCAGATACTTTGCCCGTGCATATCCATAATCCGCTTGCAGATGCTCAGTCCCAGGCCGGTGCCTTTGCCTGCGGTATGCGCCCGGTCCGCCGTAAAGAACCGGTCAAAGATCTTGTCCCGGTCTTCCGGCGCCACGCCGCTGCCGCTGTCCCTGACCGTGACCTTCACGATGCCGTCCGTCGCTTCCGATTCAAGGACAATCTTTCCGCCTTGAGGCGTGAATTTGATGGCGTTATCCAGCAGGTTGATCACCACCTGCTCAATCCGGTCGCTGTCCGCGTTCACCGTACAGGGATCCGTCCCAAACTCGCAGCTGATATCAATCTCCTTGGCTTCCAGGTCATTCATCCGCCGGATTACTGCCCGCCGGAGCATCTCGTTGATATCAAAGACGGTCATCTCCGGTTTGGCGTCGTCCCGTTCCAGCCGGCTCAGCGCCAGCAGGTCATCGATCAGGCCGCTCAGGCGCTTGCTTTCATCCGCCACCAGCCGCAGATATTTCGGCTGTTCCTCCGCGGGAATCACGCCATCCGCCATACCTTCCGCAAAACCTTTGATGCTGGTGATGGGGCTGCGAAGCTCATGGCTCACATTCGCCACAAACTCCCTCCGGCCGGTCTCCACGTCCTGCAGCTTGCGCGTCATGGTGTTGAACGCTCCGCTCAGTTCCCGCAGTTCCCGGTCGCCCTTCTTCTCATCCACCTGAACGGAGAAGTCGCCCTCCGCAATCGTGGATGCAGCTGTCTCCAGCTGCTTGAGCGGCTTCAGCCTCCGGCGCACAAACAGGAACACCACAATACCGGTCAACACCATCACCACGGCCGCAAGCGCCACAATCCGCCACAGGATTTCTCCGAGCCCGGATTCAATTTTCTGTGCCCGTGTCCGGATGAATACCGCCCCGTTCACCATTCCGCGCCGGGTAAAAGGCACGCCGACCGTGAACATGGGCGCCTCTCCGCTTTCGGAGCGCATCCGGATCGTTTCCCCGTTCAGGATACGCTCCATCGCCGCATTAATATCGTCGCTGTTCAGGCTGTCCACAAACGCAGGATCTTCCTGACCGGATGATACCGCATTGTAGATCATTCCGTTTTGGTTCCGATCCATTACGATGATGATTGCGTTGAACTCCTGGCTGACTTTCTCAGCCGTCCGGTTCAGGTAAGTCCGTGTTTCGCTGTCCCGGTCCCACACGGTATCCATCAGGCTATCACCCGACAGGTTGCCAGCCAGATAGGCGATTCCCTCCGCCTCGGAACTCAGGTGATCCAGTTTTGCGTCAATCTGCTGGTTCCGCAGTGTCAGCCACCAGACCGCAGAAAGGCAGACTGTGGTCAGCAGGATCGCCGCCATAACCACCGCCATAATCCGCGCAAACACAATCTCACCCCCAAGATTAATGCAGAATGCAGAATTATATAGTGTTTATTCTTCTGCATTTCCACACTTACATTTACCTGATCAGCCCTGTTCGTTCCACCCCTGGCAAATAAGTGGTAAACCATTTCATTCTGCATTCTGCATTCTTAATTCTGCATTGGTGCAAGTTTTCTACCGATCGGTAGAAAACTTGTACCCTATTCCTCTGACGGTATACAGGCTCCAGCCGTATTTCTCACTGTCTGTCAGCTTTTCCCGCAGCCGCTTGATGTGTACGTCCACCGTCCGGCTGTCTCCGAAAAAGTCGAAGCCCCAGATCTGGCTCAGCAGCTGTTCCCGGGTAAACACCTGGTTCGGATGGGATGCCAGGAAATACAGCACTTCCAGTTCCTTCGGCGGCATTTCCAGCCGTTTTCCCTCATAGTGCGCGTCGTATTCCTTCAGGCTCACCGTCAGTCCCGGGAAAGTCAGATCTCCGGCCTGTTCCTCCTCGCTGCCGCGGCTCCGGCGGAGCACCGCCTTCACCCGGGCAACCAGTTCCTTTCCGTCAAAGGGTTTCACAATGTAGTCATCCGCACCCAGCTCCAGGCACAGCACCTTGTCAAAGGTTTCACCCTTTGCCGTGACCATGATGACCGGAATGCTGCCGCTCTTCCGGATAGTCTTCAGCACCTCATATCCGTCCGTTCCCGGCAGCATTACGTCCAGCAGCACCAGATCCGGCGGCATTTTCCGGAAAGAGTCAATCGCCTCATTTCCGTCCGCAGCCACCTTCACCTCATAGTTTTCCTTTTCCAGGTACAGCTGCTCCAGCCTGCTGATGTTCGGATCATCATCCACCACCAGAATACACGGCTTATCCTTCACGCTAACTCCTCCGTCGTTATCAATTCATAATTCACAATTCATAATTCATAATGATTATCGTGTTAACCGCTAAAGCGTTTTACTCAATCCAAATGCTGTCCATGTTTCTGGATTCATAACTCATCTATTCAAGCTTAGGTGATTCACAAATTTAATTATGAATTATGAATTATGAATTCCTGACGGTCGTAACACTGAAGTTTCACTTCAGTGTTACGACCGTAACGCCATCTTCTCCTTCTCCATACATGCCCCGTCGGAAACTCTTCACATGCTTGTTCTTCCTCAGGTCCTGCTGGATTCCGGCCCGCAGGATTCCCGTTCCCTTACCGTGAATGACGTATACCTCATTCAGTCCGGCCAGGACCGCTTCATCCAGGTACAGGCTCACTGCGTCCAGCGCTTCCTCCAGGTTCATTCCCCGTACGTCGCATTCGCTCTTCACCGTCCGGGTCAGCATGCCTGTCTTCGCCTTTACGGTTGTCTTCTCCTTCGCCGGAGCCTCCTTGATCAGCCGAAGCTGGGAGAGTTCCGCCGTGAACTTCATCATGCCGGTCTGCAGCCGCACCTCTCCTTTTTCATCCGGAGGCGCCAGCACCGTTCCCTCTACGCCCAGGGTCAGGATCTTCACCTTGTCCCCGGCCTTGACGGTCTTCGGCGCTTCACCGCTGTCCGGCGCGGCCTGTCCGAGGCCCTCCGCCAGCGCGTCGCTTTCCTTATCCAGCCGCCTGCGCAGGTCGTTCACCGAGGCGTCTCCCTGCGAGGCGTTCTTCTTCATTTTCTTCAGTTCGGCAATAACGCTCTCACTTTCCCGTCTTGCCTGGTCCACAATGTGTTTCGCGTCCTCCCGGGCCTTGCGCAGCGCCTGTTCCCGCTTCTGTTCCATCTCCTTGCGAAGCTGTTCCGCTTCATTGCGCAGCTTGATGGTTTCACGGTTCGCTTCTTCTGCCAGCTGACGTTCCTTTTCCGCCACCTGCCGGTGGTATTCCGCGTTGGCGATCACGTCCTCAAAACGGATTGCGTTTCCACTCAGCAGTTTCCGGGCCGCGTCTATCAGGTTTTCCGGCAGGCCCA
>JAFRQX010000031.1 GCA_017428385.1 Clostridia bacterium
AAGAAGAAAAGGAGATAAGATCATGAAAGAATTCGAACTCAAGTATGGCTGCAACCCCAACCAGAAGCCCGCGAAGATCTACATGAGCGACGGCAGCGAGCTGCCGATCAAAATCCTGTCCGGCCGTCCCGGTTTCATCAACTTCCTGGACGCCTTCAACAGCTGGCAGCTGGTGAAGGAACTGAAGGCTGCCCTGGGCATGCCCGCCGTGACCAGCTTCAAGCACGTGAGCCCCACTTCCGCTGCGGTTGGCATTCCGCTGTCCGCTGACCTGAAGAAGGCCTGCTTTGTGGATGATATCGAAGGTCTGGACGATTCCCCCCTGGCCTGCGCTTATGCCCGTGCCCGCGGCACAGACCGGATGTGCTCCTTCGGCGACTGGGTTGCCCTGAGCGATGTGTGTGACGTGACCACCGCGAAGATGATCAAGCGGGAAGTGTCCGACGGCGTCATCGCCCCCGGCTATGAACCCGAAGCCCTGGAAATCCTGAAGCAGAAGCGTAAGGGCAACTACAACATCGTTGAGATCGATCCCGACTATGTGCCCGAAGTGCAGGAACGCAAGCAGGTGTTCGGCATTACCTTTGAACAGGGCCGCAACAACTTTGAAATCAACCGGGAGCTGCTTTCGGATATCGTGACGAAGACCAAGGATCTGCCGGATTCCGCCGTGCGGGATCTGATCATCGCCCTGATCACCCTGAAGTACACCCAGTCCAACTCCGTCTGCTACGCAGTGGACGGCCAGGCCATCGGCGTGGGTGCCGGCCAGCAGAGCCGTATCCACTGCACCCGCCTTGCCGGTTCCAAGGCAGACACCTGGTTCCTGCGTCAGCATGAGAAGGTGCTGAACCTGCCCTTCCGTGCGGATCTGGGCCGCCCCGAGCGGGACAACGTCATCGACGGCTACATCAACCAGAATGAGGAAGATGTCTGCGCCGACGGCAACTGGCAGAAGTACTTCACCGCCCAGCCGGCTCCCCTGACCGACGTGGAGAAGCGCGCCTTCCTGGATACCCGGCAGAATGTGGCGCTGGGCTCCGACGCTTTCTTCCCCTTCAGCGACAACATTGAACGCGCTTACAAGAGCGGCGTGAAATACATTGCCGAGCCCGGCGGCTCCATCCGCGATGACGCGGTGATCGACTGCTGCGACAAGTACGGCATGACGATGGCGTTCACCCACATGAGACTGTTCCACCATTAATCCGGTGGAACAGCCTCGTGTTTCATTGATGAATCAATCAGCCTGAATACTTTCCTGAAAGGAATTAATAATAGATTATGAATATTCTTCTTGTCGGCGGCGGCGGCCGTGAGCATACCATTATCAAGAAACTGAGGCAGAACCCGGAAGTCGAAACCATTTATGCCCTGCCGGGAAACGGCGGGATCGCGGCGGACGCAACCTGTGTGGATATCAAGGCTACGGATATTGATGGAATCGTGGCTTTTGCCAAATCCACAAAGATTGATTATGCGGTTGTGGCTCCGGATGATCCGCTGGTGCTGGGTTGTGTGGATCCCCTGGAGGCGATGGGCATTCCCTGCTTCGGTCCCCGGAAAAACGCGGCGATCATTGAGGGAAGCAAAGTCTTCTCCAAGGACCTGATGAAGAAGTACGGCATTCCCACCGCGGCCTATGAAGTGTTCACCGATCCGAAAAAGGCGCTGGAATACCTGGAAACCTCTCCGATTCCGACGGTAATCAAGGCGGACGGTCTGGCCCTGGGCAAGGGCGTGACCGTGGCCATGAACCGCTGGGAAGCGCGCGAAGCCGTGCGGGAGATTATGGAAGACAAGAAGTTTGGCAAGAGCGGCGATCAGATTGTCATTGAAGAATTCCTTGAAGGACCCGAAGTAACCGTGCTGGCTTTCACGGACGGTACGACCGTGAAGCCCATGGTATCCAGCATGGACCATAAGCGGGCGGAGGACGGAGACAACGGCCCGAACACCGGCGGCATGGGCACTGTCGCGCCGAATCCCTTCTACACGAAAGAGATTGCAAAGACCTGCATGGAAACCATTTTCCTGCCGACCATCCGGGCGATGAAGGCGGAAGGCCGGGAATTCCGCGGCTGCCTGTATTTCGGCCTGATGCTCACCAAGAACGGACCGAAAGTGATAGAATACAACTGCCGGTTCGGCGATCCGGAAACCCAGGTGGTGCTGCCCCTGCTGGAGAGCGACCTGCTGACCGTGATGCAGGCAACCACCAACGGCACACTGGCGGACTGCGAAGTGAAATTCAAAGACGCGCATGCCTGCTGTGTGGTGCTCGCCTCCATGGGCTATCCCGTACATTATGAAAAGGGATACGAGATCACCATTCCCGCGGATGTGCAGGATCATGTCTTCGTGGCCGGCGCCGCGCTGAAGGACGGAAAACTGGTAACTTCCGGCGGCCGGGTGCTGGGTGTGACCGCGGTGGCGGACACCCTGCAGGAGGCCGTGAAGGAAGCCTATGCCATGGCCGATCGGATTGAATTCGGCAACAAGTACTGCCGGCGTGATATCGGACAGAGAGCGCTTTCAGCACTGAAATGATTAAGAATGGATTTGTGGGGTGTTACCTTGGTTTACAGAATCTTTGTTGAAAAAAAGCCCGGCTTGGACAATGAAGCCCGGGCACTGCTGGGAGACGCGAAAAAGTTCCTGGGGATCAAAGGCTTGGAAAAGGTCCGGCTGCTGAACCGCTATGACGCTGAGAACATCTCAGATGATATGTTCTCCCTGGCGGTCCGGGAGGTGTTCTCTGAGCCCCAGCTGGACAATACAATGGATCAGTTTGACGCGGAAGGCGCGATTGCCGTGTTCGCGGTGGAATATCTGCCCGGTCAGTTTGACCAGCGGGCGGACTCCGCTGCCCAGTGCATTCAGTTCCTTTCCCAGGGCGAGCGTCCGCTCGTCCGCAGCGCGAAGGTTTACCTGCTCTACGGCAGCCTGTCCGCTGAAGAAATCGCGGAAATCAAAAAATATGTGATCAACCCGGTGGAAGCCCGGGAAGCTTCCATGGATCTGCCGGAAACCCTGAAGACGGAATACGCAGTGCCCACGGAAGTGGCAACCCTGGAAGGCTTCACGAAGCTTGACCGCGCCGGCCTGGAGAAGTTTGTGGCGGATTACGGCCTGGCCATGGACGTGGATGATATCACCTTCTGCCAGTCCTGGTTCCGGGAAGAAGGCCGGGAACCCACCATCACGGAAATCCGGATGCTGGACACCTACTGGAGCGACCACTGCCGTCACACCACCTTCCTGACCGAGATCGACAGCGTCCGCTTTGAAGATCCGGTGCTGGAGAAGGCATGGAAGCGCTACATGGATGTGCGCGCTGAACTCGGCCGGGAAAAGAAGCCGGTGTGCCTGATGGACCTCGCCACGGTTGCGGTGAAGTACCTGAAGAAGCACGGCAAGCTGGATAAGCTGGACGAGAGCGAAGAAATCAACGCCTGCACGGTGAAGATGGACGTGGAGCGGGACGGGGTCAAGGAGCCCTGGCTGCTGCTGTTCAAGAATGAAACCCACAACCATCCCACTGAGATTGAACCTTTCGGCGGTGCGGCCACCTGTATCGGCGGCGCGATCCGGGATCCCCTGAGCGGCCGGGCCTATGTTTACGGCGCGATGCGCGTGACCGGTGCTGCGGATCCCACCAAGCCCGTTTCTGAAACCATCCCCGGCAAGCTGCCCCAGCGCAAGCTGGTGACTACCGCGGCGGCCGGTTATGCTTCCTACGGCAACCAGATCGGCCTGGCCACCGGCATTGTGGATGAAATCTATCATCCCGGCTACGCGGCCAAGCGTATGGAGATCGGCGCAGTGATTGCCGCGGCTCCCGCGGAAAATGTACGCCGCGAGCGTCCGGCTCCCGGCGACGTGGTGATCCTGCTGGGCGGTTCCACCGGCCGTGACGGTATCGGCGGTGCCACCGGTTCCTCCAAGGCCCATAATGCCCACAGCGTGGAAACCTGCGGCGCGGAAGTCCAGAAGGGTAACGCGCCGGAAGAGCGCAAGCTCCAGCGGCTGTTCCGCAATCCGAAGGCCACCAAGCTGATCAAGCGCTGCAATGACTTCGGTGCGGGCGGCGTCAGCGTTGCCATCGGCGAGCTGGCGGACGGCCTGGAAATCGACCTGAACGCGGTACCGAAGAAATATGAAGGCCTCGATGGTACAGAGCTGGCCATTTCCGAGAGCCAGGAGCGCATGGCCGTGGTTGTGGCCGCGGAAGACGCGGAAGCTTTCCTGGCTCTGTCGGCGGAGGAAAACCTGCAGGCCTGCATCGTGGCGGAAGTGAAAGCTGAGCCGCGCCTGCGGATGAACTGGAACGGAAAGACCATTGTGGATATCAGCCGTGAGTTCCTGAACTCCAACGGTGCCCCGAAGCATACCGCGATTACCCCCGCAGCTTCCCATCCCGCCGCGGATCTGCCGAAGCAGGAGCCCGCGGACTTTGCGGAGCTGCTGAAGACCACGGCTTCCGACCTGGCGGTCTGCTCCCGCCGGGGCCTGTCCGAGCGGTTTGACTCCACCATCGGCGCCGGCACGGTGCTGATGCCTTTCGGCGGCAAGAACCAGCTGACCCCCATCCAGGCGATGGTCCAGAAGATCAGCCTGGAAAAGGGACACACGGATGACTGCTCCCTGATGGCCTGGGGCTATGATCCGGAGCTGACCTCCTTCAGCCCCTATCACGGCGCCTATCTGGCTGTGGTGGATTCTGTCACCAAGCTGATTGCGGCCGGTGCCTCCTTTGAGGACGTGTACCTGACCTTCCAGGAATACTTTGAGAAACCCGGAACGGACGGAAAGCGCTGGGGCAAGCCCCTGGCGGCCCTGCTGGGTGCCTTTGAGGCCCAGATGAACCTGGGTGTCGGCGCCATCGGCGGCAAGGACTCCATGTCCGGTTCCTTTGAAAAGCTGGATGTGCCGCCTACGCTGGTTTCCTTCGCGGTGACCACGGCAAAGACCGGCGACATCATTTCCCCTGAGTTCAAGAAAGCAGGTCATCCCGTGGTCGTGCTGGAGCCGGAACGGGATGAACAGGGCCTGCCGGTAACGGAATCCCTGCTGGCTCTCTACAACCAGGTGACAGGGCTGATCCGTGAAGGAAAGATTGTTTCCTGCCGTACGGCAGAGGTTGGCGGATCCCTTGCCTCTGTGCTGAAGATGGCGCTGGGCAACGGCCTGGGCTTCGCCTTTGAGAAGGACTGGGAGCTGAAGGAGCTGGCGGAGGTTCGCTACGGCAGCTTTATCGCGGAACTGTCCGAAGACATGGACCTCGGCCGGAAGCTGGGCGTTGTGACCGAAAAACCCGTGCTGACCTGGCGGGATAACGCGGCGGACGTGAAGGAGCTGCGCGTGATCGGCCGGGATAAGCTGGAAAAAGTGTATCCGACCCTGAATCCGGAATGGTCCCTGGAAGACCGGGCAGAAGCGGACGCCTGCTGGCCCGCGGCCCGAAAGGAAGACCGGACGGAAACCTTCAACTACAAGGCCACCGGCTGGAAGGCCCCGGCCCTGCATATTGCGAAGCCCGGCGTGCTGATCCCGGCATTCCCCGGCACCAACTGCGAAATCGACAGCGCCCGTGCTGCGGAAGACGCCGGCGCGAAGGCGGAAATCTTCGTGGTCCGGAACCGGTCCGCGGAGGATATTGTCCGCAGCGCGGAAGAGTTTGCCGCGAAGGTTCGTGAGAACCAGATGATCTTCATCCCCGGCGGATTCTCCGGCGGCGATGAACCGGACGGCAGCGCGAAGTTTATCATCGCCTTCTTCCGGAACCAGGGCGTCACCGAAGCGGTGACCGAGATGCTGGACAAGCGGGACGGCCTTATGTGCGGTATCTGTAACGGCTTCCAGGCCCTGATCAAGCTGGGACTGGTGCCCTACGGCAAGATCATTGAAACCGATGAGCACTGCCCGACCCTGACCTTCAACACCATCGGCCGCCACCAGAGCCGGATTGTCCGCACCCGGGTGGCCAGCAACCTGAGCCCCTGGCTGCGCAATGCCCAGCAGGGCGCGGTTTACAGCGTGCCGATCAGCCACGGCGAAGGCCGCTTCCTGGCGGAGGAAAGCCTGATCCGGAAGCTGGCAGAGAACGGACAGATTGCCACCCAGTATGTGGATCTGGACGATCAGCCCACCATGGACCTGCGCTTCAATCCCAACGGCAGCCTGTATGCCATTGAAGGTATCACCAGCCCGGACGGCCGCGTCTTCGGCAAGATGGGTCACAGCGAGCGCGTTGGCAAAGACCTGTACAAGAACGTTCCCGGAAACTACGATATCAAAATGTTCGAATCTGCGGTCCAGTACTTCAGATAATGCACAATGCATCATGACTCTGTCCCAACGGCAGATATCATAATGAATTATGAATTAAAAGGAGAATCAGCCATGGCCTACTTATCCGACATCGAGATTGCCCAGCAGTGTGAAATGAAGCCGATCATGGAGATCGCGAAGAGGGCCCACGTAGACGAAAAATATGTGGAGCAGTACGGCCGTTACAAGGCCAAGATCGATCCTGCCCTGATTGACGAAACCGACCGGAAGCCCGGAAAGCTGATCCTGGTCACAGCAATTACCCCCACCCCCGCGGGTGAAGGCAAAACCACGACCACGATCGGTCTGGCGGACGGCCTGTCCCGGATCGGCAAGGACGTTACCGTTGCACTGCGTGAGCCGAGCCTCGGCCCGGTGTTCGGCGTCAAGGGCGGCGCGGCCGGCGGCGGTTACGCCCAGGTAGTGCCCATGGAAGATATTAACCTGCACTTCACCGGTGACTTCCACGCCATCGGCGCGGCGAACAACCTGCTGGCGGCCATGCTGGACAACCATATCCAGCAGGGGAACGCCCTGGGAATCGACGTGAAGAAGATCACCTGGAAGCGCTGCGTGGACATGAACGACCGTCAGCTGCGCTTTGTGGTGGACGGCCTGGGCGGAAAGGCCAACGGCACGCCCCGTGAGGACGGCTTCGATATCACTGTGGCCAGCGAAATCATGGCGGTATTCTGCCTGGCTTCCTCCATGGCGGACCTGAAGGAACGGCTGTCCCGGATCATCGTTGCCTATACCTATGATGACAAGCCTGTTACCGCGGGCGACCTGAAGGCGACCGGCGCCATGGCAGCCCTGCTGCGCGACGCGCTGAAGCCCAATCTGGTGCAGACCCTGGAAGGCACTCCTGCCTTCGTGCACGGCGGACCTTTCGCGAACATCGCCCATGGCTGCAACTCTGTCATGGCGACCCGGATGGCCATGCGGATGGGCGACTATACCGTAACCGAAGCCGGCTTCGGTGCGGATCTGGGCGCTGAGAAGTTCCTGGATATCAAGTGCCGTATGGCAGGCCTGACCCCGGACGCGGTGGTTGTGGTCGGCACCGTGCGCGCCCTGAAGATGCACGGCGGCCTGGACAAGAAACAGCTGGCCAATGAAGACCTGGCGGCCCTGGAGCGGGGCATCCCGAACCTGCTGCGCCATGTGAACAACATCAAGAACGTTTACCAGCTGCCCTGCGTGGTGGCCATCAACCGCTTCCCCACGGATACGGACGCGGAAATCGACTTCATCATCCGCAAGTGCCGGGAACTGGGCGTCAACACCGTGCTGTCCACCGTCTGGGCGGAGGGCGGCAAGGGCGGCGAAGACCTGGCCCGCGAGGTTGTGCGGCTGTGCGAAGAAGAGCAGGGCAACTTCACCTTCTCCTATGAGCTGGATGCCTCCATCGAGGAGAAGCTGGAAGCTGTGACAAAGAAGATTTACGGCGGCGCCGGCGTTGTACTGACCCCTGCCGCGAAGAAGCAGGCGGAACGCCTCACGGCCCTGGGCTTTGACAAGGTGCCGGTGTGCGTGGCCAAGACCCAATACTCCTTCTCCGATGATCCCACCTTGCTGGGTGCGCCTGAAGGCTTTGTGGTCACCGTGCGGAACCTGAAGGTTTCCGCGGGTGCGGGCTTCCTGGTTGCCCTGACCGGCGAGATCATGACCATGCCCGGCCTGCCGAAGTCTCCCGCCGCCGAACGGATTGACGTGGATGACAACGGAAAGATCAGCGGCCTGTTCTGATCAGCACAAAAACAGAATAGAAAAGAGGCACCCCGGGAACATCAGTTCCCGGGGTGCATTGTTTCGATGATGTGGTCGAACCGGATTTCCTTCAGGTGCCGGACGACGTCACTGACCGATTTCATGTCGAATTTCTTCAGGATGCTGTGGATCTGGGTTTTGACCGTTCCCTGTGAGACATAGCGGGATTCGGAAATCTGCCGGGCGTTCATGCCCTGGTACAGGCACTTCAGCACCTCAAACTCGCTGTTGGACAGCATGGTGAGGATGTTCAGGCCGTAGAGCAGGCCATTCTGTTCCTCCCGGACCCGCTTCAGTTCCTGGATGATTTTCTCCGCGTATTTGGGGCGGAGGATCATCTGGTTATGATAGGCGTTCCGGATGGAGGTCAGGATCTGATGGACGGAGTCCGTCTTGATGATGTAGTCGATCACGCCGGCGCAGTAGGCCTGGAAGAGCAGGTCGTCATCCTCCAGGATGGTCAGGATGATGATCTTGGTGCCGGGGAATTCCGTCAGGATCTGCTGGGATGCTGAGATACCGGCCACCCGGGTTTCCATCTGGATATCCATCAGGATGATGTCGGGCTTGAGCTCCCGGGCCAGCTGAACGGCTTCCACGCCGGAGGAGGCGGTTCCGGCCAGCTCCATATCTTCTTCATGGCTGATGATGTTGGAGAAATAGCTCCGGATTTCGGGGCTGTCGTCCGCCATCATGACCCGTATCGGTTTCATTTTGCTTCATTCCTTTCTCTGGGAAGGAGAATATCTACCTGGGTATAGGATTTGCCTTCCTGGTCACAGCTCTGGATCCGCATCTGGCCCAGCTGGGCGTTGACCACCCGGAAAGCATAGGGAAGGCCAATGCCCCAGTTGCTGGTTTTGGACTTGGTGGACACAAAGGGCATCATGACCCGCCGAAGTTCCTGCTTCGGGATGCCGGGGCCGTTGTCCCGGACGGACAGGCAGACCCAGGCCCGGCTGGCGTTTACGGTGACGGAAATGGATTTGTCTTCCCGCCCGGAAAGCTGCAGGGCGTCCACCGCGTTGACAAAGATATTTTTGAGCGCGTTCCGCGTGTGGTACTCGTCCACCATGCAGCGGACAGGCTCTTCGCAGTAATGCCTTTCGCAGCGGATTTCCTCCGGAAGGGCCAGGGTGTCCAGTGCCTGGCCGACCAGCGTACGCATATCTGTGGGCGTTGCGTGCAGATGCAGCTCCCGGATCCGGTTCAGGGAGGAGGTGATCATCTCCATGCGGTCCTTCGCGATCTCGGTCAGGCGGTCCAGCTTTTCCAGGCCTTCCGGTGTGCCGTAGGAGGACCGGGCTTCATTGGCCAGGATCATCATGCTGAACATCAGGTTCTTTTCGGAATGGAAAACGTCCTTCAGGTTCCGGTTCAGATCCTCAATGCTGTTCTTCATGGCTTTTTTCCGGGAAAGCAGCACCAGGTCTCCGCTGAAAACCCGGTTGGCGCTGGCGACGATCAGGATCAGCGTCAGGAGGGAGAACAGGAGGAAGAACAGGGTGATCCATCCGGGAAGCCAGGAGCCGTTCGCGAAGAACCAGAAGGCGCTGAGGAATACGGCCTGGCTGCTCAGGGCGAGCGGGACGGTATGGAACACAACGAAGAAAACAAAACCGTACAGGCTGGTGATGCCCAGCAGCAGGAAGTAGGTATCGCCGAAGCAGGTAATGTTCTTCCGGATATACTGTATAGTCAGCAATAATGCCGGAGACATTACGAACAGCAGGATGAGCCCTTTGAACAGGTGATCCGCCAGGGTGACCAGCTGCACAAAGGAGGTGCGGGCGGCCCCTTCCAGCTGGTAGTATCTCATGTACAGGCGGAAGGCACAGGAAGGGGAAAAAAAGATCATGTAGGCCGTCATGAACAGGGCGACGGAAGTGCCAAACAGGATTTCCCAGAAGGTCCTGTGCCGGATGATTTTGATATTCCGGGCAATCAGCATCAGCATCAGCACGATCCCGAAGAAAAAGATCAGCGTGCCGAAATTGCGCAGGGTCTGGGCCTGGCGCAGCGGAAGCCGCATATGGCTGATCAGCTGGAACAGCTCCAGGTCCAGCGACCGGAGCGGAAAGCCCTGGGGCGTGGCATACATAGAGGTGCTGCTGGTCTGGAACAAAACGGCGACAGAGGTAATACTGATCCCCGCGTTCAGCAGGAACAGCGGGAGTCCGTAGCGGCTGCGGAGCGAGAAACCCAGCAGCAGAACCGCGGAAATAACCAGGATTACAATACTCAGCGCCATAGGAAGTATCTTCTTCTTTCCGTTTTTAAATGGAGAGACTGAACGGGAGGGCGTTTGACTCCGGCCCGTATGTTCCAATGCTAACACAGTCGCCCTTATGTTTCAAGGGGCGGAAGGTTTTGCACGGCAGAAAAAACAGCCTGCCGGAAGGATCCGACAGGCTGGCTGCATGCGCATTTTATTCTGTTTTCTGCAGGAAGGAAGCCATGACGTAGCCTTCGCATACGTCGGTCTTGACCCGGACCCAGCCGGTGACTTCCGCTTCCTCCAGGACGATCAGCTGCTGATGCTTGTACAGCCGGCGGAGAACCTTCGATCCGGCGGAGGGCTTCTCGCGCAGGTTCAGGGTGCTGTCATCGTCAATGTTTTCCACGGTGGCCATCCAGGCGCCCTCCGGAACGGTCTCCGTCACGGGCATCAGTGTGGGCCGGGGCGTGGCGGTGGGCATCGGCCCGGGGGTGTTTCCCAGCACCGGGTCAGGTGTGGGCAGGGGAGCGGCTTCCCCGGAATAGCGCTTCAGCTTGGCGCCGGGGTAATAGAAGGCCAGGATTTCCGTATATTTCTTTTTCCCTTCGGAGGCCTGGTACTGGGCGCCCCGCTGGCTCATGCCGACGCCGTGGCCGTAGCGGCCGGCGGTCAGGGTGAAGTCGGCTTCGTTTTCCGTTACGGTGATGATTTCATTGTCCGCGCCGTATACGCTCAGTCCCAGCAGGAATACGGCGTCCGGGAACAGGGGGAGCCTGACGGTGTGGGTGCCGGCGGAAATCAGCTCTGCGGCTTTTTCGCCTTCCGGTGCCGGTGTCTCCGGCGCGGCGGTGCGGGCCGGATCCAGGACGTCGCTGATATCCAGCTCGTCCTCGTCGCCGGCGGGACGGGTGCGCCCTTCCTTCAGCACGGCGGAAACGGAAACGGTCATCTCCATTTCGGTCATCAGCCGGCTGGGCTCCTTATACCGGGGCGTTGTCAGCTGAACCGCGCGGATGGCGTCCACACGGAAGAGATCGTCTGCTCCCAGCCGGAAGTCGTCCAGCTCCTTCAGCTTGGCCAGGGTTTCGCGGATCAGCCGCAGGAAGCCGGCGGAAAGTTCGGGACTGCTTTTCTGAAGTACGGCTGTACGGACGGTGCTGTCAGGATTCTGCACGTCCCAGGGGTCGTCGGTCATGGCGAAGCAGCCGGGGATATTGTCACCCTTCCAGATGTTGCCGGGCAGCTCTGTCTGGCCGCCGTTGGAGGCGCTGTACCAGGCGGTGATCAGTTTGTTGTTCCAGGTCAGCACCAGGCCGCTGGTTTCCTCCACGGCCTGGGAGGAATTCACGCTGTTGTCCGGGGTGCCCTTGAAGGCCTGGTCATTGGTGTTGTCCACCACGTCCCATTCCGCGGAAGGGTTCATTTTGCTCAGGACGTAGGTGCGGGCACAGACGGCCTGGGCCTTCAGCGCTTCCAGCGGGAAGGAATCGCTCATCTCATAGGGAACGACGCCCTGCAGGTAGGATTCCAGGGGAAGCGTCAGGATGGGCTGGATCGCGCCGTCCTTGACGGTGAGTTTCAGGTCTCCGGGATAGACGCCGGCCTGGAGGTTAAAGCGGATACCGGGTTCGATATCGCCGTCCTGGCGGCGCAGGAGGGAAAGCTCCTTGCCGGCGGTCAGGGATAGACCGTCGTGGAAAAGGATCAGCTTTCCTTTTCGCAGGAGCACGGTGATCTGTGCCCCCGGAGGCAGCAGGACTTCCATCCCGTCCGCGCCGCGGGCGAGATACCGGCCTTCCAGCGTCATCCAGGCTTCATCCGCCAGATTCAGGCGGGTAAGCAGTACCCGGACGTCTGAAACAGTATTGTTTTGTGCTTTGGCTGCAAAGGAAACCTGCGGTATCAGCAGTACCGCGCATAAAAACAGCGCGGCGGCCCTGAGCAGCAGGGAATGGTTTCGGTTTCTGATCATTTGCGTTGTTCCTTTTTCCATGCACGGATCTGCTCGAGACGCTCTTTGTAGCGGCTTTCCTGTCCCTGGTCCGTAGGATGGTAGAACTGTCTGTCTTTCAACGCGTCGGGCAGACACTGCATGGCTGTTATTTTTTCTTTGTAGTCGTGGGCGTACTGGTAGCCCTTTCCGTAGGACAGATCCTTCATCAGGCGGGTCGGCGCGTTGCGGATGACCAGCGGCACAGGGGCGTCCGGCTCCTTCACAATGGCTTCCCGCGCCTCGTTCACCGCCATCTCCATGGCGTTGGACTTGGAAGCAAGGGACATATATACAACGGCTTCAGCCAGGTGTACATTGCATTCCGGTACTCCAATAAAATGACAGGCCTGATAGGCGGCCACGCCGACCTCCATGGCCCGGGGATCCGCCAGGCCCACGTCTTCCGCGGCGAAACGCAGGACGCGCCGGGCGATGTACAGCGGATCCTCTCCGCCTTCCAGCATCCGCATCATCCAGTAGACGGCGGCGTCCGGATCGGAATTGCGCATGGATTTGTGCAGGGCGGAGATCAGGTTGTAGTGCTCTTCCCCGTCCTTGTCGTACATGAGGTTCTTGCGGCTCAGGCACTGGGCGACGATTTCATCTGTCACGTGGATGCCGTTTTCTCCGGCTTCGCCGTTCAGCACAACCATTTCCAGGGAGCTCAGGGCGCTGCGGGCGTCCCCGTTGCTGAAGTCGGCGATGGCTTCCAGGGCTTTGTCGCTGATGGTGACCTGGTCCCGGCCGAAGCCGCGCTCATCCGTCAGGGCCCGGCGCAGCAGGGTCAGGATATCCTCCCGGCTGAGCGCCTGGAGCACAAACACCTTGCAGCGGGAAAGAAGAGCGCTGTTGACCTCAAAGGAGGGGTTTTCCGTTGTTGCGCCGATGAGGACGATGCTGCCCTTTTCCACAAAAGGCAGGAAGGCGTCCTGCTGCGCTTTGTTGAAGCGGTGGATTTCATCCACAAAGACGATGGTGCGAACGCCGTAGACGCGGTTTTCTTCCGCTTGGTTCATCACCTGGCGGATTTCTTTAATCCCGCTGTTTACGGCGGAGAAATCAATGAAAGAAGCTTTGGTCTGCAGGGCGATGACCCGGGCCAGGGTGGTTTTGCCGACGCCGGGCGGGCCCCAGAAGATCATGGAGCAGATGCTGTCGGAGGAGATCAGCCGGCGCAGGACTTTACCCGGGCCCAGCAGGTGCTGCTGTCCCGCGATCTCATCCAGCGATGAGGGCCGCATCCTTGCGGCCAGGGGCTGGCCGAACATGGACGGTGCCTGTTCAGGCAGCAGGGAGTTCTCACTCATGGCATTTCCTCCGTATTCATCGATGGGCATATTATACCGTAATTGAATAGGAAAGAAAAGCGAACAAAAAGATCGTTGACAAAGCAGGAGCCTTTCCGGATAATGATCGTAATCGATTACGCACTTGGGTTTCACGGCCTCGGAGGACTTCATGCAGATTGACAATCGCGCGTTTTACAGGAAGCTGAAAACACTGGCGGCGCCCATCACCTTCCAGAGCCTGATGCTGGCGGCCGTGGCGGCGGCGGACGCCCTGATGCTGGGCGGCGTGGCCCAGAATGAGATGACGGCGGTTTCCCTTGCCACACAGATCCAGTTTGTGCAGAATATGTTTGTTTTCTCGGCGGTCTCAGCCGGTTCCATTCTCAGCTCCCAGTACTGGGGCAAAGGGGACCGGGAGTCTGTCCGGAGCGTTTTCCATATCATGCTGCGCTGGTGCGGGATGATTTCCTTTCTCTTTTTCGCGGCCTGCGAGTGCATCCCGGAAACACTGATGCGGCTGTTTTCCCATGATGATCCGATCATTGAGATCGGCAGCGCCTATCTGCGCATTGCCGGGTGGTCCTACCTGATTGCCGGTGTTTCCCAGTGCTACCTGCTGATCATGAAGGTGACAAACCATGCGATGGCCGGTGCCTGGATTTCTTCGGCGGCAGTGATCAGCAATATCGTGTTGAACGCTGTGTTTATCTTCGGCTTCCTGGAAATCCCGGCCATGAATGCCCGGGGCGCCGCCCTGGCCACCACGCTGGCCAGGGTGATTGAACTTCTGCTGTGTGTGGCGGTTTCCGCCGGGAAAACCTATATCCGTCCGGCCTGGAACCGGATCTTTGAACGTCGGAAGCAGCTGGCCGCGGATTTCCGCAGGCAGTGTATGCCGCTTCTGGGCGGCGGCCTGCTCTGGGGCGTCGGTTTCACGTCCTATACGGCCATCATGGGACATATGGGTACGGATGCCGCGGCGGCCAACGCGGTGGCGGCGGTAGTCCGGGATCTGATCTGCTGTGTGTGCAACGGTGTGGGGAACGCCGCCGGCATCATGGTGGGGAACGAGCTGGGCGCCGGAAACCTGGAAAAAGGAAAAGCCTATGGCATCAAACTGAAAAATGTTTCCTATATAATAGGCTTTGGTTCCATGGCGCTGGTACTGGCGCTGACGCCGCTGGTGGTGCATATGGTGATTCTCTCGGAGGAAGCCGGGCGGTATCTGACCGGGATGATGATCATCATGGCGGTTTATATGATCGGCCGCTGCGTGAACACGGTCACGATCAACGGCGTGCTGGACGGCGGGGGAGATACGGTTTTCGATATGTACTCCCTGGCAGTGTGTATGTGGGGCCTGGCGATCCCGCTGGCGCTGCTGGGCGCCTTTGTGTTCGGCTGGCCGGTGCTGGCGGTTTATGCCTGTACCTGCCTGGATGAGGTGGGCAAAATTCCCTGGGTGATGCTGCGCTTCCGGAAGTATAAATGGGTCAGGAACCTGACCCGGGACAATCCGGAAAGGGCGGAGTAAGAAGAAAAAGAAACCCGCTGCCTGTTTCAGGCAGCAGGTTGTGTTTATGGAAGCTGCATCAGTTTGCAGTTTTCGATGCCGGCGCTCCAGAACTGGTCCCGGGGCAGCCCGCGGACCTGGCAGACGATGCTGGAATTCATCGCGCCGTGGCCCACGATCAGCACGTCTTTTCCTTCTTTCAGCAGCGGATCCACCTTTTCCCGGAGGAAGTCGCCGGTCCGGGCGAACAGATCGTCCAGGTTTTCACCGGCGCCGGGCTGGGCAACATACTGCTCCGGATGAAAAAAGAGCTCGTTGACCGGGCAGTCCGGAATCTGGAAGCTGTTTTCAAGTCCTTCGAAACTGCCGAAACTCATTTCCATCAGCCGGTCGTCGGTAATGATGGGAATATTCCGGTCCCGCAGGAGGATTTCCGCGGTTTCTCTGGCACGGATCAGCGGGGAACAGAAGCAGAGATCAAAATGAACGTCCCGGTATTGTTCCCGGGCGGCCTCGGCCATCTGCCTTCCCTCGTCATTGAGGGGAATGTCGGTCCGGCCCTGCAGTTTATGCCGGACGTTCCAGTCTGTTTTTCCGTGGCGGATGATATACAGCATGGTTCCTGCTCCTTCCCTGTGCCGGGTTTCGGTACGGCATCGATTATAGCATAATCTTTTTTTCGGATGAACAGATAAAATGCGCTGTTTTCCCTGTTCAGACAGTGGATCATTCTGTTACAATATCCCGTGACAGTGACGGATGAATCATAAGGAGAACCGGACATGGACTGGATGTATCTGTTTTACTTTCTGCTGGCGGGGCTGATCTTCTGGGGCGCCCGCTATGCCGGCCGCGGCGAATGGAATGAGGAATATACCTCCCTGAAGCAGACAAAGATCCTGCAGGGCGTCGCCGCGCTCGGCATCGCGCTGCATCATATGTCGCAGAAAACCTGCGCGCCGTGGCATCCTTCCGCGTTTGTAGTGCACGGGATGGATCCCTTTATTCCGATGGGCTATATGCTGGTGGGCGTGTTTCTTTTCTGCAGCGGTTTGGGGCTGTATAAAAGCTTTCAGAGCAAGCCGGACTATCTGAAAGGTTTTTTCCGCCGCCGGGTGCTGCCTATCGTGATCGCCTTTTATCTTTCCGAGTTTCTCCATACCGGCGTCCGCCTGCTGATGGGGGAAAAGATGGATCTGATAAAGATCCTCTGGTACCTCTCCGGCCTGCATATGGCCAATGTCAACGCCTGGTACGCGATTGTCATCCCGTTCTTCTACCTGGCGTTCTGGGCTGCCTTCCGCTTCTGCAAAAAGGAAGGAACGGCAATCTTCTGGGTTTTTGTGTTTGCGCTGGGCTATACGGTGGCCGGGGCGTTTATTGATCATCAGGACGACTGGTGGATGAGGGGAGAATGGTGGTACAACAGCATCATCCTTTTCCCGCTGGGCCTGCTTTTCGGAAAACATGAGAAGCGGATGACCGGGTTCCTCAAAAAGGGATACTGGTTCTGGCTGATTGTTTCCTTTGCGGCCTTTTTCCTGCTGTTCCAGCAGTCGGAATGGCTGATCAACAACCGCTGGGGCTATTACGGCGAATGGGGTGATCCGCTGAAGGTGGTGCACCGGCTGATGAGCGCCGGAATCCAGTGGCTGGTGGCGTTTATATTTGTGGCTTGCGGCTTCCTGATGATGATGAAGGTACGGTTCGGCAACAAGGCGCTGGCCTGGCTGGGTACGGTGACGCTGGATTTCTACCTGATCCACGGCATTTTTGTGGAACTGTTCGGGTATAACTTCCTGGACATCTCCAAAAGTCTTTACTATATCCGGAAAGTGCCGCTGTATATTGCTGCGGTGCTGGCCTGCACCGTTCCCGCGGTGATACTGTTCCGCCTGATCCGGACTGCGCTGACCGGATGTTTCCTGAAGAAGGGCGGGCAGGGCCCGAAGGATTCCGGAGAAGACGGACAGACCCGGAAGCAGAGACGGAAACAACGAAAGGCAGAGCTGTCGGAAAAGAAGGAGCGGTACGGAAAGGTCGCGGTTCCGGTGCTGGCGTCGCTGCTCTTGCTGGGGGTTTACCTGATCCTTCCGGGACGGTCCAATGAGCGCGTCCGGGTCATGAACGGGCTGGAGTTTCAGATTCCGGAACACTTTGTCCGCGGGTATACGGATACCCGGTACGTGATCTGGAAATATGAGGGAACAGACAAAAAACCGGCGACTTTGATCCTGGACGCCGAGATCCGGGACGGCAAGGCGCGTCATCTGAAAACGGCGGAGGAAGTTCTGGAAGCCTGCGACTGGATGACGGAAACGGAACTCTATGTGAATCCCCAGGGCGTCCGGATGGCCCGGGGGTTTGCGGAATTTCCGGACGGAAGAGAACGCCGCTATTATATAGAAAGCAAGGAAGCCGTCATCCTGATGTGCATGAAGGAAAATGAACAGTACTATAATGCCAAAGACTGTGAGGAAATCCTGCTTCAGGTGGCGGACAGCGTCCGGAGGGTGAACTGAAACGGCGGAGGGGAAAATGGCAAAAGTAATCATGACCTGCGGCAGGATCTGCTGCGGGAAAAGCACCTATGCGCGGAAACTGCAGGAAAACCGGAACGCGGTGGTCCTGTCCATCGATGATATAACCCTTACACTGTTTCCGGAAGGCGCCGGGGAAATGCATGACACCTACGTGCTCCGGGCGGAACAGTATCTCCTTTCCCTGTCCCTGCAGATCCTGGAAAGCGGCGTGGATGTGATCCTGGACTGGGGGCTGTGGACCCGGGCACAACGGGATCGTCTCCGTGCTTTCTATACGGGACATGGGGTGGAGAATGAAATCCATTATCTGCGGCTCAGTCCGGAAGAATGGGAAAGAAGGATCCGGAAGCGTAACGCGGAGCAGAATAAAGAGGAGCCCCAGTCCTATTATGTGGACGAGGGACTCCTCCGGAAAGTGGATTCTTTGTTTGAAGAACCTTCAGATACAGAAACAGATCTGCTGATCGAAGCCTGATTACCAGAAGGAGAAAAACCATCCGGCCAGGGGCGAAAACACGATCATGATGATCGAAAAGGTGAAGGACTCAATGGAGATGAGTGTGGCCCGCTGGGCAGAAGGGAACATGTTCTGCAGACGGGTATTGGTCCGCACCTGCAGCGCGTCATCCGCCAGCGCGGCGATAAACCCGCCTGCTGTCATCAGCAGGGGAATGAAGCTGTGCTCCAGCAGGATGCCGGCCAGTACCATTACGGAAGCTGCCGCGAATACAGTGCGGTAGCTTTGCTTTTTAAACCGGAGAATGATTCTCGCACCGATGATTCCGCCCAGGTGCATCGCGAAGAGCGCCGGGCCGAGCCATTCACCGGGCAGACCGGCGGCGGTCAGTTTCGCCTGCAGGAAGAACAGCAGCAGGATATCTGTGGCACCCACCAGGGAATTGGTCATCATCAGCAGGAAAGCCCTGGTTTCTTTCCGCAGGAAACGGAGGCTGTCCCGAAAACAGTCCAGGAGGGCCTTCAGGGCGGAGGATGCGGCTTCGGGCCGGCTGCTGTCCTGCCGGATTTCCTTCAGGGAGGACAGGATGAGGATCTGGACCAGGCTGGTGACAATGCCTGTGGCATAGGCAATCCGGTATCCGATAATCAGGGCAAAGCCGGCGCACAGGGTGGAGATACCGTTGCACAGCCGGTAGATAATCAACTGGTTTGCCTCGTACCGGTCGTAAGTGCTTTCCAGGCCGGCTGTTTTCAGCGAGTCATAAGCCAGCGCATCCCCGGAACCGGAGGCAAAGCTGTCACAGACCGCGTACAGCGCGATGGAAAGGCAGACCATGGCCAGGCTGTTTGAGATAATCATCACGATCCCGGCCAGGATATGAATCAGGGTGCTGATGATCAGCATCTTTTTTCTTCCGAAGACATCCGCCAGCGTACCGGAGGGAATCTCCGTCAGCAGGCTGGCAGCGTGGTAAGCGGTTTCGGCCAGGCCGATCTCCACCAGGGAGAAGCCGCGGGCGGACAGGATGGCGACCCAGGCGCCGGTGAGGGACAGGTTGCCGAGTATGGATGAAGCATAAAGCTTGCGAATCTGATATTTGATTTTGGACATAAAAATAACTCCTTAACGTTGATTTCATTGGTTAAGGAGAACATACACCAGAGAACCGGTTATGAGGTGACAGACGTCAGTGCCGGTTAAAAAAAGGTATACTTCCCCCTTACAGGGAAGTCATTACGCCTTTAAACAGCAGCACACCGATCATCTTCCAGAGCATGAAACCGATCTCCTTTCACGGATAAGCTTAATCATTCCAGCCGGGTTTGTCAATTACGGATATGGGATCCTGCCGGACTTCCGGCCGGATTCGTTTTCTTTGACGGCGGCTTTCGGCGTATGATATCATGATACAAAAGTAATAAGGAAAGCACAGGGTATACGGATGAAAAGACTGATAACAATCCTGTTTCTGTTTGGATTGCTGATGGCAGTTACAGCAGGCAGCGCCCTTTCTGAGACCATCGGGGAGGGAAAAGAACATCCCTGCATTCACATTGTCACAGAGGACGGACAGCCGGTTCTGTCCAGGGAAGACTATGTCCCCGCTGAGGTGAAAGTATTCAACTGCGATGCTTCCTATGAGATGTCTGCGGAAGGCGGGGTGCGGGTGCGCGGGAATTCCACTGCCGAGCAGGGGGAAGAGAAACCGTACCGGATCCGTTTTGAGAAAAAGCAGAACGTCCTCGGCCTGCATGAGGGCCGGAAATACAGGAACTGGGTGCTGCTGCGGACTTACTGGCATCTTTGCCCGGACTATATGGGCTTTAAGCTTGCAGAAACCATATTCGGGGGCAGGTACTACAGCAGCGACTGCATGTTTGTGAACCTGTACCTGAATGAAAAGGATCTGGGGATCTACCTTCTTTGTGAGCAGAACCAGGCGGCCAAAGACCGGATGGACGTCTATGAGCCGGAAGAAGGAGAAACCCGGACAGATATCGGCTATCTGCTGGAAATGGATAATTATCCGGATGACGAGCATCCCGGTTTCATTATCGGGGAAAAACCGTATGTTGAGGATATAGCCGGACGGAAGCGTGTGGTGAAGCAGACTTATTACGCAATCAAGAGCGACGTAACGGGCAGCGAGCAGGAGCAGTATATTGAAGCCTGGCTGAAAGGCGTATACGGCGTGCTGTACGAAGCGGCAGAATTCGGCGGGGCAATGCGGCTGGATGAAAACCTGCGGCTTGTGCCGGCGGAAGACGTGACGGCCTTTGAAGCGGTGAACGAGCTGCTGGATCTGGAATCCCTGGCGGATATGCTGATTCTGGAGGAACTTGTACAGAATTACGACGTCGGCGGCGGCAGCTTTTATATGGCAATCGATTTTTCCGCGGACAGCCTGTACAGGAAGCTGACTTTCATGGGCCCCTGGGATCTGAGCTGGGGATATAAGGAACCGGCGGACGGCGGGTTTTACGCAGCCACTTTCCAGAACCATATCCAGGGCATGGACAATTCAAATCCATGGTTTGTGCTGGCGATGAAGCTGGACGGATTCCGGGAGATTGTGAGAAACCGGTGGAAAGCGCTGTCGAAAAGCGGCGCGTTGACGGAGACAACCGCCCGGGTGCTGGAGGACATTGAGGACCTGGCCGGCGACCTGGGAGCGGAAAACGCGGAAAAACTGGAAAACGGCAGAAAGATCGTGGAATACGTCAATGCGCGGATCCGCTGGCTTGACGGGCAGTGGGGCGCGGAGGAATGATCCGCTGACAGGAACAGACATGGGACGGCACAGATAAAAAGGAGCGTGAATCTATGGATATCAAGACCCTTGTTTCACAGATGACACTGGAAGAGAAGGCCGGGCTTTGTTCCGGTGACGATTTCTGGCATACCAAAGCGGTGGAGAGGCTGGGCATTCCGTGTACCATGGTAAGCGACGGCCCCCACGGACTGCGCAAGCAGGATGACCAGGCGGATCACCTGGGCATCAACGACAGTATCAAGGCGGTCTGCTTTCCGGCGGCCTGCGCGACGGCGGCATCCTTCGATCCGGAGATGATCCGTGCCATGGGAGAAGCCATCGGCGACAGCTGCCAGCATGAAAAGGTTTCGGTGGTGCTGGGCCCGGCGGTGAATATCAAGCGGAGCCCCCTGTGCGGCCGCAATTTTGAGTACTATTCCGAGGATCCTTACCTGGCCGGGCGGATGGCAACCGCCATGATCCAGGGCGTCCAGAGCCGGAATGTGGGGACCAGCATCAAGCATTTTGCCCTGAACAGCCAGGAGCACCGGCGGATGAGTTCCTCTTCCGAAGCGGATGAGCGGACGATCCGGGAAATCTACTTCCCCGCTTTTGAGATGGCGGTGAAGGAAGCGAAGCCCTGGACCGTGATGTGTTCCTACAACAGGATCAACGGCGTCTATGCCTCGGAGGATCCCTGGCTGCTGACGGAAGTGCTCCGGAAGGAATGGGGCTTTGAGGGATATGTGGTATCAGACTGGGGCGCAGTGTCCGACCGCGTGGCCGGCGTGGCGGCCGGGCTGGATCTGGAAATGCCTGCGTCCGGCGGCATTAATGACCGGAAGATCGTGGAGGCCGTGAAGGCTGGGCAACTGGATGAAAAACTGGTGGACCAGGCTTGTGAGCGGATCCTGAATATCGTGTACCGGTATCTGGAAAGCGCAAAGCCGGAGACGCCCTGGGATAAGGAAGGCCAGCACAGGCAGGCGGCGGAGATCGCGGCGGAGTGCATGGTGCTGCTGAAAAACGAGGGGGACCTGCTGCCGCTGGATAAGGAAGATGAAATCGCCTTTATCGGCGAGTTTGCGGCAAAGCCCCGTTTCCAGGGCGGCGGAAGCAGCCATATCAATTCTTTTAAGACAACCGGCGCGTTGGAAGCGGCGGAGGGACTGAAGATCGTCTATGCCCGGGGCTATTCTGTGGAAAGAGATGAGGCGACAGACGCGGATATCGCGGAGGCGGTTTCTGCGGCAAGGAAGGCAAAGACGGCCGTGGTGTTTGCCGGCTTGCCGGATTCCTATGAATCGGAAGGCTACGATCGCAGCCATATGCGGATGCCTGACTGCCAGAACAAACTGATTGAAGCCGTGGCGGAAGCCAATCCCAATACTGTGGTGGTGCTGCATAACGGCGCCCCGGTGGAGATGCCCTGGATCGGAAAAGTCAAAGCTGTGCTGGAAGCCTACCTGGGCGGCCAGGCGGTGGGTGAAGCGGTAGTACGAGTGCTTTTCGGGGACGCGAACCCTTGCGGCCACCTGCCCGAAACCTTCCCGCTGAAGCTGGAGGACAACCCTTCCTTCCTGTATTACGGCGGGGAAGGAAATGCGACGGAATACCGCGAGGGCGTGTTTGTCGGGTACCGGTACTATGACAAAAAGAAGATGGACGTCCTGTTCCCCTTTGGTTACGGCCTGTCCTATACCACCTTCGAATACAGCGGCCTGAAGCTCAGCGCGGACCGGATCAGGGATACGGAAACCCTGACTGTGACCGTGACGGTGAAGAATACCGGCAAGCGGGCGGGTAAGGCAGTGGTTCAGCTTTATGTCGGTGACAGCGAAAGCACTCCCATCCGCCCGGTGCGCGAACTGAAGGGCTTCTCAAAGGTTGCCCTGGCCCCCGGGGAGAGCCGGGAAGTATCGTTTGATCTGGATAAGCGGAGTTTTGCCTATTGGAACCAGGCCATCCATGACTGGCATGTGGAAACAGGCGTGTTTACCATTGAAGCCGGTCCTTCCAGCCGGGAGCTGCCGCTTCGGGAAACCGTGGAGGTGGAGTCCACCGTGGAACTGCCGAGACATTACACGCTGGACAGTATCTTTATGGATGTGATGGCGGATCCGAAGGCAGCGCCCATTATGCGGGAGTATATGAAGAAAACCATGGAGGTCTTCGGAAAGGAAGAACAGGAAGGCAGCACGGATGCCGCAAAGGAAGCTATTACGGAAGAAATGAACATGGCGATGATGAATTATATGCCTCTGCGTGGCGCTTTCAGCTTCGGTGGTTCCACTCCGGAAGAGGCAGAGGAACTGCTGAAAAAACTGAATAAATGATCCCAAAGTGATACCACTATATATTGTGGTGTCATCCAAACCCGGAGCGTTTGTTTCCGGGTTTTTTTATTTCGGGGCGTACAAATAGGATCAAAATGAAACAAAACCGGAAAAAAACATACAGATTTTTCGAAAAAAAGCAAAAATTAACAAACGTTGATTTACAAGATATGATAACGATACCAGAACCTTCAAAACATGTCCAAAAAGGGGAAGAATGCCCATAAAACCTACATTTTGTGCTTGCAAAAACAGGGGAAGCGGGTTATACTTGTCATCGCTAAAGAGAAGTTGATTTGATTACACACACTGTCGATAACAGTGAGGAATCGCTGTTTGAGAATATGCGGTTATTTACCGCGAAATAAAAAGGAGGATACCCATTATGAAAAAGGTCCTTTCCCTGGTCCTGGCTCTGGCTCTCGTGCTCGGCGTTATGAGCTTCGCGAGCGCTGAAGACGCCAAAATCAAACTGGTCGTTTATTCCTTCACCAACGAACTGCAGGGCATGATTGAGAAGTACTACGCTCCCAACCATCCTGAAATCGAGTTCGACTTCCAGATCTATCCGACCGACGGTGATGCTTATACCACCAAGGTTGACACCCTGCTGGGCAGCGATGCCGCCAGCGAAGAAGCTCCCGACATCTTCACTCTGGAAGCTGCTTTCGTGAAGCACTACGTCGAAATGGACTGGACCGGTGATCTGAAAGACATCGGCTTCACCGACGATGAACTGGCTGTTGCCTTCCCCGTGATGGCTCAGATCGGTCAGAATGCTGCCGGCGTCCAGAAGGGCCTGTCCTGGCAGTCCACCCCCGGCGTCCTGATGTATCGTGCCTCCCTGGCCGAGAAGTACCTGGGCGTGACCTCTCCTGAAGAAATGCAGGCGAAGGTTGCTGACTGGGATACCTTCCTCGAGACCGCTGAGGAACTGAAAGAGAAGTCTGAAGGCGCCTGCAAGATGATCACCGGTTCCGGCGACATCTGGAACGCTTATCAGTATCAGCGCGCTGCCGGCTGGGTTGTCGATGGCAAGCTGAACATCGATGACGAGCTGCTCGACTTCGAAGAACTGGTTAAGACCATGTATCAGGATGACCTGACCCAGAAGGCCGGTGCCTGGGGCGAGACCTGGTTCGCCGGTATGCAGGGCGTGAACGAAACGCTGTGCTACTTCCTGCCCACCTGGGGTCTGCACTACACCCTGAAGCCCAACTGCGGCCAGGGCACCAACGACAAGATGACCGAAGAAGAACTGTCCACCTACAACCTCGAGAACGGCAACGGCACCTATGGTGACTGGCGCATCACGGACGGCCCCGTGGCTTACAGCTGGGGCGGCACCTGGATGGGCGTGAACGCTGCTAAGGTTGCTACCGCGGACGACGCCAAGAAGGCCGCTATGCACGACCTGATCAAGTTCTTCACCCTGGACGATGACTTCCTGACCCAGTATGCTGCTGACAGCGGCGACTTCGTGGGCAGCGCGAAGGCTGTGGAAACCATCCTGGCCAACGGCGGCACCCCGAACCCCTTCCTGGGCGGACAGGATCATTACGCCATCTTCGCCAAGGCTGCGGCTCTGGCTAACGGCGCTCTGATGAGCCAGTACGATGCCACCATCAACGACCTGTGGAGCAAGAACGTTACTTCTCCCTACGAGGCCGGTGAAGTTGAAGACATCAACGAAGCGATCGCGAACTTCAAGACCGCTGTTGCTGCTGCCATCAACACCATCACTGTGGAATAATTTATCCGCACAATAAGGTTGCTGAATAAGCAGTCTTGCGGGGCTGTCTCCTGCGAGGGAGACAGCCCCGTTTCTTGCCAGGAGAAAACTTTTTTGCTTTCTCTTGCGTAAGCGCTTATCAACGGGTTATTATAATGTTATCAACGTTTACGCAAGGGAAAGCTTTCTCTTGCTGTTTCCAAGACACAGAAAAGGGGTGGACGTATGCAGGCTCAACCGGCGGTTAAGAAAAAGGTCAAATCCGTCAGCTACAGCCACTGGGGCTATTTCTTTATAGCGCCTTTCTTCATCGTATTCCTGATTTTCCAGCTGTACCCGATTATCTTCACGTTCAGGACGTCCCTGACGGACGCTATGGGATGGGAAAAAATCCTGAACAACAATATCATCGGCTTTAACAACTTCAAACAGCTGTTTGATTCAAACAGCCTGGTTTTCGGAAAATTCTGGGGTTCATTGGGGAACACCATGATCATGTGGTTCTTCAACTTCGTTCCCCAGCTGGGCTTCGCACTGATCCTGGCCAGCTGGTTTACTGACAGCCGGCTTCACCTGAAGGGCCAGGGTTTCTTCAAGACCACGATCTTCATGCCGAATATCATTACCGCTGCTACCATCGGTATGCTGTTCATGTCCCTGTTTGCTTTCCCGGTGGCGCCGATCAACACCTTCCTACAGACTTCAGGCATTGTGAATATGCCCGTGAACTATTTCCGGTCTGTGGAATGGAGCCGCGGCCTGATTTCCTTCATCCAGTGGTGGATGTGGACCGGCAATACGATGATCATCATGATCGCCGGTATTTCCGGTATCAACCCCAGCCTGTTTGAAGCGGCGCTGGTGGACGGCTGCTCCAGCCGCCAGACCTTCTGGAAGATCACCCTGCCGCTGATCAAGCCCATCCTGGTCTACAACCTGACCACTTCTCTGGTCGGCGGTCTGACCATGTTCGATGTGCCGCACATGATGACCCAGGGCGACCCGAACGAGACCACCAATACCGTGGCCCGGTTCATCTACACCCAGGGTTTCACCGGATCCCATAACTTCAACATGGCCAGCGCGGCTTCCATTGTGCTGTTCGGTATTATTATCATCGGCTCCCTGATCATCCGCTATGTGCTGAATGATCATGAACCCAAGCCCGGTAAGGCTGCGAGGAAGGAGGCGATCAAATGAAATCCGCTACGAAAATTGCATTTGCGGTTCTGATGGTCATTACCCTCCTGGCGATGTTCCTGCCGATTGCCCAGTTCCAGGAAAACACTGCCGGCGCACTGTCGGGCGATATCGAGAAGCAGCAGGGCAAGGTGGACAGCGCCCAGACCCAGCTGCAGCGCTGGATTGACGGCGGCAAAAAGAGTGAAGCAGACATTGAAAAGCAGCGCAAGAAAGTCCAGAAGGAACAGGATAAGCTGGACGCGCTGCTTGCGCAGCAGGCGGAAGCCAGCAGCGCCGGCGGAGAAAGCCTGGGCTATTCTTTCCTGCCCGGACAGCTGCCTGCCGAACTGGAAATTGACCAGAGCGTGATCAATCAGTATAAGCTGTATGATACCAACTTCCCGGCGTATTACACATGCGTCTGGGTAGCGTTCGCCATGATCGCGATTGCGCTGATCCTGGTGGTGCTGACAGGAAACAAACCGGTCAGCAAACTCTACACCTTTGCGAGCTTTGCCCATCTGATCGGTATCATCCTGATCATCTATAACCTGCTCCGGCTGGGCGCTTTTCCGATCAAGCTTCCTTATGCCAACGCGGAGATCAGCGGCCTCGTTGCCGCCCTGCTCGTGGCTTGCCCGATCGTGGCGTTTGCGATGCATATTTCCTCCGTCCATAACAGCAAACGGAGCATGATCTACGTGTTCTGCACGGTGCTGAGCCTGCTGGCGATTGTTCCCTTCTGGATGATGATCGTGAATGCGACCCGCTCCAGCCAGGATATTCAGCGGAGTGTCAGCCTGATTCCCGGCAACTTTGTGGGAAGCAACTGGCAGGTGCTGACCAGTAAGAACTGGAACGTGGCCACCGGTTTCCGGAACAGTGCGATCATCGCCTTCGGTTCCACCCTTCTTTCCGTATACTTCTCCGCCATGACGGCATACGGATTTAAGGTTTATCAGTTCAAGGGCAACAAGTTCCTGTATGCTGTGGTTATGGCCATCATCATGATCCCCGGACAGGTTACCGGTACCGGTTTCTTCATGTTCATGTATCAGATCGGCATGACCAACAACCTGCTTGCCCTGATCATTCCGTCCATCGCTGCGGCAGCTACCGTATTCTTCTTCCGGCAGTACCTGGAAGCCAACTTCCAGATCTCCCTGGTGGAGGCGGCCCGTATCGACGGCTGCGGCGAGTTCCGGATCTTCAACACGATCGTGCTTCCGATCATGGTTCCGGCTATGGCAACCATGGGCATCATGGCAATGATCGGCGCCTGGAACAACTACCTGACTCCCCTGATGCTGCTGTCCGATTCCAGCCTGAAGACCCTGCCGATGATGGTGCAGGAACTGCGCGGCGATATCTACCGTACAGAATACGGCTCCATCTACCTGGGCCTGACCCTGACGGCGGCTCCGCTGCTGATCGTGTACTTCGCCTTCAGCAAGTACATCATCGCGGGCGTTGCGCTGGGCGGCGTCAAGGAGTAATACCGGCTTTTCTGAAAACCAGACACCCTTCACGGATCTTCCGTGAAGGGTGTTTTTTTGTCTGCGGACAGCCGATGAATGGATGCTTTTCCAACGCCCCGTCAGGATATAACAGGGCATATCAAAAATGTATAGGATCAATTGGTCAAATTCTATTGACAAGGAATGATCATTCAGATAGAATCAAAATGTCATCGGGAACGTTTTCAATAACCATTAATAACAAACAATACAAAAACAATACAAAAAAATCACAATATTTGAAAAGGAGATTAAAACGGCGGAGATCCGTTTTAACAGGCAGTCATTGACTGTCAAATAATGAAGGAGGGTTTTATCCCATGAAGAAACTTATTGCTATCGTGCTGACACTGGCACTGATGATGACTGCCGTTTCTGCGCTGGCCGATATCGTAATCGTCCAGAACAAGGTGGAAATCACCTCCCAGATGGAAGACTTTGCCAAGCTGTATGAAGAGAAAACCGGCGTTCCGGTGAAGGTTATCACCGGCGGCGGATCCTCCGACTACAACACCGTGCTGAAGGCTGAAATGCAGTCCGGCCGGGAGCCTGACATCTTCGTCATCGAAGGCCCCAGCAGCTATGAGCTGTGGAAGGACAAGATCGCGGATCAGACCGGTGCGGAATGGACCCAGTACACCGCTGCCGCCTACATGGTGGACGGCAAGGCTGTGGGCTTCCCGGTGGCTGTTGAAGGCTACGGACTGGCTTACAACAAGAGCATCCTGGACAAGGCCGGCATCGATCCCGCTACCCTGACCACCTATGATGCCTATGCTGCCGCCTTTGAGAAGCTGGACAGCATGAAGGCTGAACTGGGTCTGGACATGGTCGTTTCCATGGTGGCCGGCACCACCACCGGCATGACCTGGGTAACCGGCCTGCACAACTTCAACGTCTACCTGACCGTGGGCAATGAACGGAATGACACTACCTACATCGACCAGGTGCTGGAAGGCAAGGTGGATGAGGAACGGTTCCATCAGTACTGCCAGTATGTGGCGCTGATCTTCAAGTACAGCGATCCCGACATGCTGCTGAACGGCACCCAGGACAGCCAGCTGGCCGCTTTCGCCAACGGCAAGGCTGCCTTCTATCATCAGGGCAACTGGATGGATCCGTCCCTGGTAGCGATGAACCCCGATTTCGAAATTGCCTACGCGCCTCACGCTTTCCTGCATGAGGAAACCGACGGCATCCTGGTCAATCCGCCTTCCTGGTACGTGATCAACGAGAACGGAAACAAGGATGAAGCCCTGGCTTACCTGAACTTCCTGGCCACCTCTGAAGAGGGTGCTGACTACATGGTGAACAAAGCGGCCATGGTGCCTGCCTTCACCAATGTCACCCTGGCTCCCTCCGCTCCGCTGTCCAAGTCCGTCATGGAATGGAACGCGGCCGGCAAGACCTATGACTGGCAGCAGTACAAACTGCCCGACGGCTTCGGCATGGGCACCCTGGGCCAGATCTACGAGCTGCTGGCTTCCGGCGGAATCGACGTGGATACCTTCGAGGTCATGATGAAGGACGCGATCGCGGGCATCGCCAAGTAATCCTGAGTCTTTCCCCGGGGATGGTTCCGGAGGCTTTCCGGCGCCATCCCCTTTTTCAGCAGATTCCGGACGGCGGAAAACTGCTCATCCATTATTCATAATACGGGAGGGATTCCATGACCAGCAGACAAAAGCGGAAGCTGACAGAATTCCTGTTCCTGCTTCCCACGCTGATCGCCTTTCTGATGGTGATCATCATTCCCTTCATTTTCGGTATCTACTATTCCTTTACCGACTGGCAGGGCACCGGTGCGGTGAGCCAGGTTGTCGGATTTGAAAACTATAAGGCGATTTTCCAGGAGCCCGGTTTCCTGCACTCCTTTCTGGTAACGCTGCTCTTCACGGTGCTGAATATCATCACGGTGAACGTGGTCGCGTTCCTTATCTCCCTGTTGGTAACAAGTGAGATCCGGGGACGGAATATTTACCGGGCGGGCTTCTTTGTGCCGAACCTGATCGGCGGTATCGTGCTTGGTCTGGTATGGCAGTTCATTTTCTCCAACATCCTTCCCTCTGTCGGACAGTCCCTCGGCCTGCCGACGCTGAGCAAATCCCTGATATCCAATAAGGATACGGTGATGATCACCCTGGTCACGGTAAATACCTGGCAGTACGCCGGCTACATCATGCTGATCTATGTGGCATCCATCCAGGGAATCTCCAAGTCGGTGATGGAAGCGGCGGAAGTGGACGGCGCACGCTACTGGACGCGGGTGAGGAAGATCCAGATTCCGCTGATGGCGAACGCGTTCACCATCTCCCTGTTCCTGACCCTGACCAATTCCTTCAAGATGTACGACGTGAACGTGGCCCTGACAAACGGCGGCCCGGTATCGATCTTCATGATGAAACCGGTGCAGGCCTCCGAGCTGCTGGCGCTGAACATCTACAACACGGCATTCAAGTATAACAACATGGCGCAGGGCCAGGCCAAGGCAGTGATCTTCTTCATTGTGCTGACGATCTTCTCTGTGATCCAGGTCACCTGGAACAAGAGCAAGGAGGTGGAGGCATAATGGCAAAGCAGGCTGCTGCCCCCATCGAACGGATGGCGGGTTATAAACCCCACAACGGCCGCAGGATCGCGCTTGAAATTGTGACCCTGATCCTCTTTATCCTCTTCATGATGCCCTTCGTCATCGTGGTGTTCAACTCCATGCGGACGAACCAGGACATCATCAACGCGCCGGTCGGCGTTCCGACGGACATCGCCCAGATCGGACGGAATATCGCGGAAATCTGGAACAACCCGAACTTTAACTTCCTGTCCGCCCTGCGGGATTCTGTGATCATCACAGTGATTTCCCTGGCGGTGATCTCCATATTCTCCTCCATGGCGGCGTGGGTGCTGGTGCGGAACAAGACACGGTGGTCCAACCTGCTCTTCATGAGCTATGTGGCAGCCATGGTTATTCCGTTCCAGGTGGTTATGTTCCCCCTGCTGACCTGGTTCAAGAGCGTGGGCGATTTCCTGGGCATTCCGATGCTCCGGTCTTATCAGGGTATCATCTTCGCTTACCTGGGCTTCGGCGAGGCCATGTCGATTTTCATCTTCCACGGCTTCATCAAAGGAGTGCCGCTGGAGCTGGAAGAAGCGGCTGACATTGACGGCTGCTCCCGGGCAGGAACCTTCTTCCGGATCGTGCTTCCGCTGCTCCAGCCCGTGTTCGTGACCGTGCTGGTGCTCAACGGCCTGTGGATCTGGAATGACTACCTGCTGCCGCTGCTCGTGCTTGGCGCCAGCGGCAACATCCGGACCATCCCCCTGGCGGTACAGGGCTTCAACGGTGCCTATGTGAAACAGTGGCACCTGATCATGACGTCGACGCTGCTGGCTATGCTGCCGATCGTGATCCTGTACCTCTTCGCCCAGAAGTATATTGTGCAGGGCATGGTGGATGGCTCCATCAAGTAATCTCCGGTCTTCTTCGGCGGGCTGAGTGTTCAGCCTGCCGTTTTTCACACTGACATCAATGAGGTGACCCGCTATGAACAATGAAAAACGCGTCTGGTGGAAGGAAGCGGTGGTCTATCAGATCTATCCCCGGAGCTTCGCGGATTCCAACGGCGACGGGATCGGCGATCTGAACGGAATCACGGCGCACCTGGACTACCTGAAGAACCTGGGGATTGACGTCATCTGGGTTTCCCCGGTATACGCTTCCCCGAACCATGACAACGGTTATGATATTTCCGACTACCGGGCCATCATGAAGGAATTCGGCACGATGGAGGATTTCGACCGGATGCTGGAAGGAATCCACGCGCGGGGAATGAAACTGGTGATGGACCTGGTGGCCAACCATTCCTCGGACGAGCACGCCTGGTTTGTGGAAAGCCGGAAGGGAAAGGACAATCCTTACCGGGATTACTACATCTGGCAGGACGGCAAAAACGGCGGACCGCCCAACAACTGGGGCTCCTGTTTTTCCGGATCGGCCTGGGAAAAGGATGAGGCCAGCGGCCAGTATTACCTGCACCTGTTCACAAAGGAGCAGCCTGACCTGAACTGGGCCAATCCCAAGGTCCGGGAAGGCGTTTTTGACATGATGCGCTGGTGGTGCGACAAGGGCGTGGACGGCTGGCGCATGGACGTGATCAGCATGATCGGCAAGGAAAACTTCGAGGACGGTCCGGTAGCGCCCGGTGCGCTGTACGGCAGCTTTGAACCTTCCTGCCAGCATACGGAAACCACCCACCGCTATCTGCGGGAAATGCGCCGGGAGGTGCTGGACCGGTATAACCTGCTGACGGTCGGCGAGGCCGGCGGCACCGTGGAAGGTGCAATCCGGTATGCCAATGAGGACGGGTCTGAACTGGATATGATATTCTCCTTTGAGCATAACGACGGCCTGAATGATGGTACGGAACTGGGTAAGTGGAGCGATCACGGCGCACCGCTGAAGGACGTCAGGGCCGCCTTTAACCGGTGGCAGACCGGCCTGCAGGGAAGGGCCTGGAACACCGTGTATCTGGGCAACCATGACCAGCCCCGCCAGGTCAGCCGCTATGGCAACGACAGCGAGCTTTTCCGGGCGGTCAGCGCAAAGATGCTGGCTACCATGATCCATATGATGCGCGGCACGCCCTATGTATACCAGGGAGAGGAACTGGGCATGACCAATGCTTATTTCACCCGCCTGGACCAGTATGAGGACGTGGAGGTGCACAACGCCTGGCGCCAGTGGGTGGAATCGGGCCTTGTGGACGGCCAGGACATGATGCGCTGGTTTGCCCGGATCGCCCGGGATAACGCTCGGACGCCCATGCAGTGGAACGCGGAAAAACACGCGGGCTTTACAACCGGTACGCCCTGGCTGCCTGTGACCGGCAACTATCCGATCATCAACGCCGAGCGGGAGGTCAACGATCCGGACAGCGTGTACCATTATTACCGGAAGCTCATTGAACTGCGGCACCAGTATCCGGTGATTGTGTACGGAGAATTTGTGCCCATGCTGGAAGAGGATCCGGAAGTATATGCCTATGCGCGCGTGCTGGACGATGTCCGGCTGACGGTACTGCTGAACTGGACCGACAGGACGGTTTCCTGTCCGCTGGCGGAGGAACTGTCCGGCCAGGAACTGATTTCCAATTATCCGACGCATCAGGCCGGAAAGCTTCAACCCTATGAAGCACGGGTGATCCTGAGCAAAGGATAAGCATTCCGGGGATTATTACGTCCCACACAAAACACCCGCCGGTTTCGGCGGGTGCTTTTTCATGCTCCAAAATGCAAAAATGAAACGAAAAACCGACTGAAAATGAAAAGGTTTGCGCAAACCGCAAAAGAATGTGAGAAAGTCACTTGAAAAAGAAAAGTGCAAACGATACAATAGATACAATACGACAAGAAGGAGACGACGCGAATGAGCTTTCCGAAGAATTTTCTCTGGGGGACCGCGACGGCCTCTTTTCAGATTGAAGGCGCCTGGAATGAAGACGGAAAAACCCCGAGCATCTGGGACGAGTTCTGCGAACAGCCCGGCGCAATCAGCGATCATTCCAATGGTAAAACAGCCTGCGACCACTATCATCGTTTCCGGGAAGACGTGGCCCTGATGGCGGAATACGGTATCAAAAACTACCGTTTTTCCGTTTCCTGGCCGCGGATCCTGCCGGAAGGAACCGGCAAGGTGAACGAGGCGGGCGTCGCGTTCTATAATGCCCTGATTGACTGCCTGCTGGAGTACGGGATCCGTCCCTGGATGACGATTTACCACTGGGATCTGCCGGCCTGCCTGGAGCGGAAAGGCGGCTGGGTGAGCGAGCAGATGCCCGAGTGGTTTGCGGAATATACGGGTGTGCTGGCGGACCGCTTCGGCGACCGGGTGAAGGACTTCTTTACGATCAATGAGCCCCAGTGCATTATCGGCCTGGGCTATATGACCGGCGGTTTCGCCCCGGGTCTGAAGCTGGGCCTGAAGGAACAGGTGACTGCCTGCCATAACCTCCTGAAGAGCCACGGCCGGGCTTGCCAGGTGCTGCGGGAAAAAGTGAAGGATGTCCGCATCGGCTATGCGCCCTGCGGCGCCTCCGTGATTCCGAAGGATGAAAATAATCCCGCGGATGTGGAAGCGGCACGGAAAGCGTATTTCGCGGTGGAGAAGGACAGCCCTTCTTTTTCCGTGTCCTGGTTCAGCGATCCTGTGGTCCTCGGAACCTATCCGGAGGACGGCCTGAAGCGCTACGGCCAGTACCTGCCGGAGGGATGGCAGGAGGATATGAAGGTGATCTGCCAGCCGCTGGACTTCTATGCCCAGAACATTTATGAAGGCCGGGAAGTGCGTGCGGCTGAAAACGAGGACGGATGGGAGACTGTGCCCTATCCGGCGGGGCATCCCCGGACTTTGTGCGGCTGGCCTGTTACCCCCCGGGCCCTGTACTGGGGACCGCGTTACCTGTGGGAGCGGTACCATGTGCCTTTCCTGATCAGTGAGAACGGTATGTCCAGCCATGATTGTGTGATGCTGGACGGCAAGGTGCATGACCCGCACCGGATCGATTATCTCCACCGCTATATCCGGGAGTACCGGAGAGCCGGAGAAGATGGCGTGGATATCCGGGGCTATTTCTGCTGGAGCCTGATGGACAACTTTGAGTGGGCCAGGGGATATTCCGAGCGCTTCGGCCTGGTGTATGTGGATTACCCCACCGGAAAACGCACGCCCAAGGACAGCATGGCATGGTTTGCGGAGACGATCCGCACCAACGGCGAAAACCTGTAAACCTGATGTATCAAAAGAGCCTTCCCGGGATCAATCCGGGAAGGCTCTTTGATTGGGAAGGGTTAAATACTGACGCCGGCTTCAGCCGCTTTTGCCGCGGTATATACATAAGCGCGGCGGTATTCCTCAAAGGTGGTCATGTGTTCCAGCAGGACAGGGGCGTCTGCAGGCAGATACCGGTCGATGATCTTCAGTACCCGGACAAAGTCCAGGGAGCCTTCGCCGGGAGAGCATTCATTCAGCACAGTGGTCAGCTGCATCGGATCCATCCGGGAATCTTTCAGGTGGGTGCTTTTGATGTACGGCCCCAGCTTGCTGAAGCATTCTTCAATGAAGCTTTCCGCGTCCAGGAACCGCCGCGGGCAGTTAATCATATTCACATAATCCATGTGAACCGCAAACTGCTTTCGGTCCACATCCTGCATCAGCTGCAGATAAACCTCCGTGCTGTCGGGAATCATCCACGGCATGGGCTCCAGGCAGTAGAAGGCATTTTTCGGGTTTGCCCGGTCGATGATTTCCCGGATGGAGGAAACCAGCCTCCGGTACATGGCTTCTGAAAAGTTGCCGGGATCCGCGGCATCCCAGCCGAAGGGACTTTCTGTGCCGGCGATATTGACGCAGCAGGGAATGGAGAACTTGTCTGCCAGCTGAAGCTGGCGGACGGCGTAATCCAGGCTGGCCGGGCCGGTAACCGGATCAAAAGGATTCCGCCAGACGCCCACCTCCGCAATGGTCACGTCATGTTTTTCGACGATCCGGAGGAGTCGTTCGGTTTCTTCCAGGGGTGTTTCGCAGGTGAACGGCGCGGTGATGGCCCGGAAACCGGACTGAACCAGTTTATCTTCCCATTCCGCCGGATGATCGCAGCAGACTGTTCCGCCTAAACGCATAGGGTATCCTTTCCGCGGGGGACTGTTGTCCGCCGCTGTCGGTGATCATATGGAAAACGAATCAGTTCATCCGATAGTATACCATATCCGTATATGGCCGAAAAGCAGGCGTGAAAGACTTGTGAAGCCCCCTGTTTTGTGGTAAGGTATCCATAACGTAAGATGAAAAAGAATGCAGCCCTGATCACAGACGGGGGAAGCTTTTTGATAACCGGATGAGGGGGATGGATTGATGCGGAAACTGATCGCACTGCTGCTGATGCTTGCGCTGCTGGCCGGACTCGTATCCACAGCAGCGGCGAAGACGGCATACACGCTGGATATTTACTGGATCGCAAACAAGGACGATGCGGCGATCCGTGCCGGGGTGGAAGATGCAATCAATGCGTATCTGACCGAACTGTATGAGAGCCGGCAGGTGACGGCAAACATGCAGGTCTCCTTCCATCTTGTTCCCTGGGATCCGGCCTGGACGGAACAGGCGATCGGCGCGCTGATGAATGATGAGAAGATCGACCTGATCTTTACCGCGGACTGGGAAGGCTATGTGCAGGAAATCCAGGAGCGGAAACTGGTGCCGCTGGGCGACCTGCTGGACAATTTCGGCTCAGGTATTCTGGCGAGCCTGCCGGCGGATTTCCTGGAGGGCGTGAAGTATAACGGACAGATATACGGCATTCCCACCAACAAGGAACTGTGCGTTCCCACGGGACTGATTGTAAACAAGACGGCCGCGGCGCAGATCGGCTGGGATCCGGACAAGGATCCGGTCAGGACAACTGAAGAACTGGAACCCTATCTGGCAAAATACAAGGCGCTGTATCCGGATAAATATCCCTATCTGATGGAACAGGGCCGCTGGTCTGATGAACCCTGGGGCCACGACTGGATTGGCCTGCCCGGCGATGTGCTGTCCATGAAGTTCGCGATGGATGAAAACGGAAAATATGATGAGACGGTCTACAGCATCTATGAAACGGAGCTCCAGGAAGCCCATATCCGCCTGATGTACCGGTGGGCGCAGCTGGGCTATATCGCGCCGGACGCCGTCACCTATGACTATAACGGCATCTTCGGCACGGGAGATTTCCTGGTGTTCACCCAGCCCCTGAAGGGAAACGGCATCAAGTCCACGGAAATGTATGCTGCCAACAAAGCGGCAGGCGTTCCGGATTTCGAATGCACGGAGATTACGCTGCAGGAACTGTATAAGGTGACCTGCCAGGCGGGCGGTTCCATGTTCGCGATTCCGAAGAGCTGCAAGAAAAAGGACGTCGCCATGCAGTACCTGAACCTGATGCACAGCGACGCGACGCTGGTGAACCTGATGCTTTTCGGTCAGGAGGGTGTTAACTACGTCAAGGTGAATGACACGCAGGTGGAGCTGGTGGAGGCCGCCAACTGGTACGGCCTGCACGGCGGAGCCTGGACCGTCGGGGATACTGCGCTCCAGTATGTGCTGACGTCAGAAAAACCGGACAAGAATATCCTGCTGCAGGAATACGGAAACGACGCGCCGAAGACGGCATCCTACGGCTTCCGGTTCAACAAGAAACCGGTGAAGGAGATCGTGGATGCGGTGGAGGCGGTTGTGGAAGAATTCAAACTTCCGCTGATGGTCGGCGCGGTGGATCCGGATGATCCGGAAAAGGGTATTGAAGCCTTCCGGAAAGCCCTGAAGGAAGCCGGAATTGACGAACTGAAACGGGAAGTGGAAGACCAGTACGAGATCTGGACCATTGAGACAAAGAAGTAAAAAACAAACGGCGCTCCGAAAGGAGCGCCGCTTTCAATTCATCGTTCATCATGAATGCTCTGCTTTCCTGCAGCAGCCAGACTGGCTGCACAGGGAGCAGCTGCCGCAGGTGCCGCAGCAGCTGCTTTTTCCTTCAGCCTTTCTTTTCCGGGTGCGGTAAAAAGCGAAGGCTGCGATACCGGCAATGCCGAACAGAATCAGGATATCCCAGATATTCATGGGAAAACCTCCTCAGAAAATCAGTCCGATGAGCCGGATAATCAGGGCGGCGACCCAGGCGATGGCACACTGCCAGAGCACCACGCCCAGCGCCCATTTGCGGCCCAGTTCCCGGCGGATAGCGGCGATGGCCGCCACGCAGGGGGTATACAGGAGGCTGAAAGCCAGCATGGAAGACGCAGTGACTGTGCCGAGGGCGGCCAGTCCGCCGCCAAAGAGGGTTTCCATAACGGAAACCACACTCTCCTTGGCCATGAAGCCGGTAATCAGCGAGGTGACAATGCGCCAGTCGCCGAGGCCTACAGGAGCCATGATCGGTACCAGCAGGCCGGCTGCGGCGGCCAGGATGCTTTCATGTGAATCGGTCACCAGGTTCAGCCGGAAGTCAAAGCTCTTCAGGAACCAGATGACGATGGTGGCGATCAGGATGACGGAGAAGGCGCGGTGCAGGAAATCCTTGGATTTTTCCCAGAGCAGCTGCGCCACATTCCGGGGACTCGGGAAACGGTAATTCGGCAGTTCCATCACAAAGGGGACCGCTTCGCCCTTGAACAGGGTGTTCTTGAACAGGAAGGCGGCGGCGATCCCGGTAAGGATACCCAGCAGGTACAGGCCGGTAATGATCAGCCAGCCGTACTGCGGGAAGAAGGCGCTGACGAAGAAACCGTAGATCGGCATCTTGGCGGTACAGGACATGAAGGGGGTCAGCAGGATGGTCATCCGGCGGTCCCGGTCGCTGGGCAGGGTTCGGGTGGACATGACGGCCGGTACCGTGCAGCCGAAGCCAATCAGCATCGGCACGATACTCCGGCCGGACAGGCCGATGCGCCGCAGCAGTTTGTCCATCACAAAGGCAACCCGGGCAACATAGCCGCTGTCCTCCAGCAGGGACAGGAAGAAGAACAGGATCACGATGATCGGCAGGAAGCTGACCACGGTACCCACGCCTTCAAAGATACCGTCCAGCACCAGGCTCTGGATCCGGTCGTTGACATTCACGGCTTCCATGCCCCGCTGGGTCGTGTCCTTCAGGGCGTCAATACCGTTCTGGAGCAGGTCCTGGAAGAAGGGGCCGATCAGGAAGAAGGTCAGGAAAAAGACCAGTGCCATGATCAGGATAAAGAGCGGAATGGCGGTGTGCTTTCCGGTCAAAACCCGGTCGATTTTCTCACTCCGGATCCGTTCTTTGCTTTCCCTCGGTTTGATGACGGAAGCGTCGCAGACCTTCCGGATGAAGGCAAACCGCATATCGGCAATGGACGCGCTGCGATCCATGCCGCGTTCCTTTTCCATCTGCAGGACCAGGTGGTCCAGGGTCTCCCGCTCGTTCTCATCCAGCTCCAGCTGATCCACCAGCAGCGGGTCACCGACGATCAGCTTGCTGGCGGAGAAGCGGACGGGCAGCTCGGCGCGTTCCGCATGGTCCTGGATCAGGACGCTGACGGCATGCAGTGCGCGGTGAACGGCGCCGCCGTGATCCTCAATACCGCAGAAGTCCTGCTCCACGGGTTTTTCCTGGTACTTTGCCACGTGGATGGCGTGGCGGATCAGTTCGTCCACGCCTTCGTTCTTGGCGGCGGAAATCGGCACCACCGGAACGCCCAGCATGGCTTCCATGACGTTCACGTCCACGGTACCGCCGTTGCCCCGCAGCTCGTCCATCATATTCAGGGCAACCACCATCGGGATGTTCATTTCCAGCAGCTGCATGGTCAGGTACAGGTTGCGCTCGATGTTGGTGGCGTCCACGATGTTGATAATGGCCTTGGGATGTTCCCGGAGCACGAAGTCCCGGGAAACCAGCTCCTCGCTGGAGTAAGGGGACATGGAGTAGATGCCGGGCAGGTCAGTGACCAGCGTATCGCTGTGACCGCGGATCACACCGTCTTTCCGGTCTACGGTAACGCCGGGAAAATTACCCACGTGCTGGTTGGAACCGGTCAGCTGGTTGAACAGGGTGGTCTTGCCGCTGTTCTGGTTGCCGACCAGCGCAAAGGTCAGCCTGGTGCCCTCCGGCAGCGGATCACCGCTGCCCCGGGGATGGAAGCGGCCTTCCTCACCCAGGCCGGGATGTTCCTGGGAACGCTGGGCTTTCTTTTCCTCGTCAGCGGCTGTGCGGCTGACCGGTGAAATCTCAATCTGTTCCGCGTCTGCAAGGCGGAGGGTCAGCTCGTAGCCATGGATCCGCAGCTCCATGGGGTCTCCCATGGGAGCGAGTTTGACAACGGTAACTTCCGTTCCGGGAATAACGCCCATGTCCAGGAAGTGCTGGCGCAGGGCGCCTTCACCGCCGACGGCTTCGATCACGGCGGACTGACCGGGGTGCAGCACGTTCAGTTTCATAATGGATATCCCTTTCTTTGTCACTCTGAGCATCCGGGAAAAACGGAGATTCTCCCCCGATGCCGTGTGCATTTTACTACAATTGACTACAGATAGCAATATCTAACAAAAGTTTGTTTAAACAAACTTAATAATTTGACAGGCGCTCTTCTTCAGGCGGCGACAGACGAGGCGTTTTGTTCGCCTTGAAAACCGTACCGGGAAAGGATACAATATCTGTATCAACCGGAACGGAGAGGAAAGAATGGCACTGACAGCCTATTGCAAGAAATGCGCCAGGGAAGTGGACGCGGGGGAAATCTGCCCTTACTGCGGCAGCCGCCTGGGGAAAAACGCGGCCCATGCTGCCTGGTGTGTGGAGCGTACCCCGGTGAAGGACTGGATGTGCTGGAATGCGCTGATGCGGGTGCTCCTGCCCGCGGCGCTGTTTATCCTGCTGCTGGTGCTGGCGGCGGAGGGGATCTCCGGCGGCGTCGCCGCGGTGGAAAAGATGCTGGTTTCAGGCTTCCCGGCGGTGCTGCTGAGCCTGCTGGGGGCGATTGTGCTGCTGGTATTTGCCGCCCTGCTGCTGCAGGGGAAAGAGCTGGCGGACTTTGTGGTGGACAACCGCGGCATTCATGAAATCCACTACCTGCCCAATCCCACGCCGATCAAGCTGATGGCCCGGCTGCGCTCTCCCGCGCAGATGCGGAATGCTGCCCAGGGAAGCAGCGGCCCGATGCTGAAGCTGAGCGAGAAAAACCTGGCGTGGAAGGACGTTGCCCGGGTGCAGCTGTGGCCGGAGAAGTGCATGATCCTGTATTACGCGCCGGCCTGGTGGCTGCGGATTGCCGCGGCCTGCACGCCCTTTGTCTGGGATGACGTGATGGGCATAACCCGGGAAAAGCTGGGCAAGAAACGGAAGGTGAAGCTGCCCTCCTCCCTGGTGATTCCCGCGGAGCAGCGAAGCCGGCGTACGGTTTCCCGGCCGAAGTATACCCCGGATCCGGGTCCGGAGGATTCTCCCGGACAGCTGAGTATGGATACCCTGTTCGACGCGCCGCCTGTGGATGATACGGAGCAGATATAAAAAAGCATATCAAAAGACCCTGCCGTCGGCAGGGTCTTTCTGTATAGTGGAATCAGTTTCCGAGGTAAGCTTTCTGGACGTCGTCGTTCTGCAGGAGCTCGGAGGCGTCGCCGGACATGGCGATCCGGCCGGTCTCCAGCACATAGGCGCGGTCCGCGACGGAAAGCGCCATCTGGGCGTTCTGCTCCACCAGCAGGATGGTTACGCCGGATTCATGCAGCTCCTGGATGATATCGAAGATCTGGTCTACCAGGATCGGGGCGAGACCCATGGAAGGCTCGTCCAGCATCATCAGCTTCGGCTTGCTCATCAGCGCGCGGGCCATGGCCAGCATCTGCTGCTCGCCGCCGGACAGGGTGCCGCCGATCTGCTTTTCCCGCTCTTTCAGGCGGGGGAAGCGGCGGAACACATCCTCCAGGGAAGCTTCGATTTCTTCATTGGGGCGGCTGTAAGCGCCCATCTCCAGGTTTTCCCGCACGGTCATGTGCTGGAAAATGCGCCGGCCTTCGGGACAAAGGCTGAGGCCCTTGAAAACCATCTTGGAAGCACCGGTGCCGTCCACGGGGACGCCGCCCAGGACAATGGAACCCTGGCGGGGTTTCAGCAGTCCGGCAATGGTGTTCAGGGTGGTGGATTTTCCGGCGCCGTTGGCGCCGATCAGGGTCACGATTTCGCCTTCATGCACTTCCAGGCTGATGCCCTTCACCGCATGGATGGCGCCGTAATAGACATGCAGGTCCTTAACCTTCAGCAGGGGCAGATCCTGACCTTTGATTTCGCTCATTTTCCGCCCTCCCTCCTTTTGCCCAGATAGGCTTCGATAACATCCGGGTTCGCCTGGATTTCATCGGCGGTGCCCTTGGCGATGATCTTGCCGAAGTTCAGGACGCAGATGCCTTCGCACACGCCCATTACCAGGCTCATGTCATGCTCGATCAGGAGGATCGCGATCTGGAACTGATCCCGGATCTTTGCGATATTCTCCATCAGTTCTTCTGTTTCATGGGGGTTCATGCCGGCGGCAGGCTCGTCCAGGAGCAGGAGCTTCGGCTCGGTGGCCAGGGCGCGGACAATCTCCAGGCGGCGCTGGGCGCCGTAGGGCAGGCTGCCGGATACTTCATCCGCCAGGTCCTGCATGCCGAAGATGTCGAGCAGTTCCATGGCCCGTTCGTGCTGCCGCTTTTCCTGTTTCCAGTAGCGGGGCAGGCGAAGGATGCCGCTGAACATGTCATATTTGATCTGGTTGTGCAGGCCGATGCGCACGTTCTCTTCCACGGTCATCTTGTCAAACAGGCGGATGTTCTGGAAGGTACGGGCGATGCCCAGCCGGGAGGCCTGGACGATGCTCATGCCGTGCAGGTCCTTGCCGTCGATGAGTACGGCGCCGCTGGTGGGTTCGTACACCTTGGTCAGCAGGTTGAAAACCGTGGTCTTGCCGGCGCCGTTGGGGCCGATCAGGCCGGCAATTTCCGTTTTGCCGATGGTCAGGTTGAAGTCATCCACGGCTTTCAGGCCGCCGAACTCGATGCCCAGATGACGGGTTTCCAGCACCGGGATCTCATTGACATCCCGCTCCGGAACGATGGAATGAGAAGGAACCGGCACCATTTTGGTATCGGAACGATGTCTTTTCACCTCAGTCATTTGGCGTCACCTCCTCCGACGGATTCCTTGTGCTTCCCGTGGAACAGATTTTTGATCGGCGCGAACAGCCGGTTGGCGATCGCACGGGTGGTCGGGTTATTGGTGAAGATCATTACCAGGATCAGCACCACCGCGTATACCAGCATGCGGTAATCCGCGAACTCACGCAGGACTTCCGGCAGCACGGTCAGGAAGGTGGCGGAGATGATGGAGCCCAGCACGTTGCCCAGGCCGCCCAGCACCACGAAGACCAGCACGTTGATGGACTGGTTGAAGGTGAACTGCGTGGGCACCACGGTGGAGGAATTCAGGCCATAGAGGGCGCCTGCCATACCGGCCAGCACCGCTGCGGTCACGAAGGCCATCATCTTGTAGCGGGTCACGGAAACGCCCATGGATTCCGCAGCGATCCGGTTGTCCCGGGTGGCCTGGATTGCACGGCCTGCGCGGGAGTTGACCAGGTTCAGCACGACGATCAGGGTGATGATGATCAGGACGAAGCCCACGGTAAAGGTGGAAATCGGCTTGATTTTGACCGCGCCCTTGGCGCCGTCCACCAGCATGGTGACGTTCTCGGGCAGGTTCTTGTTCAGGAAGGAGAACTGCAGCTTTCCGTCGGCAGTGCCCACATACAGGACGTTTACCAGGTTCCGGATGATTTCACCGAAGGCCAGGGTAACGATGGCCAGGTAGTCGCCCCGGAGCCGGAGAACGGGAATGCCGATCAGCACGCCGAAAATGCCGGCCAGGATGCCGCCGGCCACAATGGCCAGGACCAGACGCAGGGTGGTATCCTGCATGTCAAAGGCAGCTAGGAGCCAGCCGCTGACGATGGCGCCCGTATAAGCGCCGATGCTCATGAAACCGGCATGGCCGAGGCTCAGCTCTCCGGAGAAACCGATGACCAGGTTCAGGGAAACGGCCATCACGATCCAGGAGCAGATCGGAACCAGCTGTCCCTTCAGGGAGCGGCTGATTGATTTGGTGGCGATCATGTTCTGGAGGATCAGGAAGGCAGCGATGACCAGACCGAAGGTGATCAGGTTGTAGATGAGGCGTTTGCGTTTTGCTTTTGTCATTTTCCTCACCTCACACTTTCTCACGCATGGGCTTGCCCAACAGTCCGGCCGGCTTGAACAGCAGAACGATGATCAGCACGGCGAAGACGATGGCGTCTCCCAGCTCAGTTGAAATATAGGCTTTGCCGAAAATCTCGATGATGCCCAGCAGCACGCCGCCCAGCATGGCGCCGGGAATGGAGCCGATTCCGCCGAAAACGGCGGCGGTGAAGGCCTTGATACCCGGCATGGAACCGGTGGTCGGCTGCAGGATGGGATAGGAGGAGCACAGCAGGATGCCGGCGATGGCAGCCAGCGCGGAGCCGATGGCAAAGGTGAGGGAGATGGTCCGGTTCACGTTGATGCCCATCAGCTCAGCTGCTCCGCGGTCCTCCGAAACACAGCGCATGGCTTTGCCCAGCTTGGTTTTGGAGGTGAACAGGGTCAGCAGGACCATGATGACGATGCTGACCAGGATGGTGATCAGGGTCGCGGAGGAGATGTTGATCTTCCCCAGGTGCAGCGAGGCGCCGTTGATGAAGGTGGTGGGGAAGGACTTGGGGTTCGCTCCCCAGATCATCAGCGCGATATTCTGCAGCAGGTAGCTCATGCCGATGGCGGTGATCAGCACCGCCAGGGATGTGGCCTGGCGGAGGGGCCGGTAAGCCAGGCCTTCAATGGTGATGCCCAGGAGGGTGCAGACCACCATGGCCAGCAGGAACGCAAAGACCGGGGGAATGCCCCAGTACTGCAGGCCGCAGAAGGCGATATACGCGCCGACCATGATGACATCGCCGTGGGCGAAGTTCAGCATCTTCGCGATGCCGTAGACCATGGTATAGCCCAGGGCGATGATGGCATAGATGCTGCCCAGGCTGAGGCCGTTAATCAGATTATCCAGAAAAATCATACAGATATTTCCTCTCAGGAAAGATAACTGGTAAGGGATTCAGATACGGATTTCGACAGGGGATAGAACAAGCGAAACCGGTCCAGAAGAGGACCGGTTCGCGAAAAAGTGACCGGGAAATCAGTCTTCGAAGACGTACACACCGTTGACGATGGTGGCGGCCATAGGCGTCTTGGTAACAGCGCCGGACTCGTCCCAGGTCATGGTGCCGGTCAGACCGGTAACTTCGATTTCCTTCATAGCGTCAATCAGCAGGTCGCAGGCTTCTTCGGGAGCCATATCGGAGGTGATGCCGGCTTTTTCAGCGGCAGCAACCAGGATGTAGATGCCGTCATAAGCATCCGCCGCGAACTGGATGGGGGTCTCGTTGAACTTCTCCTGATACTTGGCAACGAAGCTCTTGACCTTCTCGTCTTCAGAGGTGGCAACGAAGGGGGTCAGCAGCATGACGCCTTCCGCCAGGGAGGTGTCGAAGCCTTCAACGCTCAGGATGCCGTCCATGCCGTCCACGCCGAAGAAGATCGGCTTGTAGTTCTTGTCGGCAGCGGTCTTCAGGATCAGGGAAGCGGGGGTGTAGTACATGGGCAGGAAGACGATTTCAGCGCCGGCTTCCTGGGCCTTGCCAACCTGAACGGTGAAGTCCGTGGTTTCATCGGTGAAGGTTTCTTCGCTGACGATTTCCAGACCCAGCTCAGCGCCCTTCTTTACGAAGGTGTCACGGATACCGGTGGAGTACACGTCGGCGTTGTTGTAGATCACGGCGACCTTGGTGCCCAGCTTGTGATCGGCAATGTACTGCGCGGAAGCGGAGCCCTGGTTCGGGTCGGTGAAGCAAACCTGGAAGACGTTGTCCTTATCCTCGATAACAGCGGTGGAGGAAGCGGAGGGAGTCAGGAAGAATACGCGGTCAGCGTATCCCTGGGCACCGGCGGCTTCGCAGGGCTTGGAGGTGGTGGATCCCAGGATCATCTGGGCACCGGCGTCCAGCGCGGCATTGTAGGCGTTGATAACCTTTTCAACGTTGTGCTCGTCGTCTTCATTAATCAGTTCAATGGTGAATTTGCCACCTGCGGCATTGATTTCATCCACGGCGATTTCGGCACCGTGCTGGGTGGCCAGGCCGTACAGGGCGGCGGCACCGGTGGTCGGTCCGATATGGGCAATCTTCAGGGTGACTGCCTCTTCAGCAAAGGCGGAGCAGACAGACAGTGCCAGCATAAGGGCGAGGACCATAGCGATAAGCTTCTTCATGTGGGTTTCCTCCTTATATACTAATGTAACAAAGCGCCTTTACTTTGTATCGAACATTATACACTAGTTTTTTGGCGAGTAAAGCACAGAAAGCCTGTTTTTTGTTCGTTCTTTGTATTCTTGACAGTCCTGAGCTTTCCCGATAAAATATTGTAGATATCCTGTATCCATCCATATTGACACGTCCGGCCGGTTTTCCGGCGGGGGAAGGAGGAAGGAGTTTCATACTCCGACACAATATGAACAGGAAACGTTTATTCCTTGCACTGGCGCTGGGGGTCGTGCTGGTTTTACTTTGCGCGTCTGCAGCGCTGGCGGACAGACCGATCAAGGTCTCCATGGAATTCAGCAAATATAAATTATCCGGACCGGAAACAATCACTGTTTCCATCACGGTAACCAATATCGGGGACGGGGATCTGCCTGCTCCGGTGACGCTGTATTTCCCGGACGGCAGCAAGATCGAGGACTTCGGCTCCCCGACGCTTTCTGTCGGAAAGAGCAAGCGCTGGACCGGCGACTGGGACGTGACCCAGGAAGAACTGGACGCCGGCAAGGTGACCTTCTCTGTCCGGTACTCCGCCTATGACGGCCCGATCGGCGACGACGGAGAACCTACCCTGAAGGCTCACAAGCTGAATTTCTCCAAGGACGTGACCAATCTCGGCACTGATCCGCAGATTACCGTCAAGCGGACGATTACGCCCACCACCGCCCAGAAGAACCAGGAAGTCAGCGTCACCTACGAGGTGACCAACTCCGGCGATGTGGAAGTCACCTCCGTGAACATCAAGGAGAATGCCGGTGTTTCCGCCAAGTCCGGAACCATCGCCTCCATTGCTGTCGGCGCGACGGAAAGCTATACCTTTACCACCACTATGGGATCAAAGGATATTACAAGCGCGGCGACCATCTCCTTCAAGGCCGGCGGCAAGAGCTACACCAAGAAGGTTGAAAGCACCACGATCAAATACGGGGAAGTGAAGCTGTCCGCCACGCTGAAGGCTGACAAGAAGGGCGGAGCGCCCGGCGATACCGTCAAACTGACCCTGACGCTGAAGAATTCCGGCACGCTGGACTTTACCAACGTGACCGTAACAGACCCGATCCTGGGCACCGTGTTTGAAAACCAGGAAGTGAAGGCCGGCAAGGACCTCACGCTGGAAAAAGACGTGACCGTTACTGAAACCCAGGAGCTGCAGTTCACCGTAAAGGCGGATGAAAGCACCGGCAAGGGCGTGGAAACGGCTACCGGCCGGATCAAGATCACTGCCATGGATCCGTCCCAGCTGATCGCCCTGCGGGTGGAAGCTGAGGCTGACCGCGACGTGATCTACAAGCGTCCCGGTACCGTCCGCTTCTCCGTTACCGTGCATAATGACAGCGCCGTGGAAGTGAAGAACATCTCCGTCAAGTCCGGAGATGTCACCCTCTACAGCTTCGCCAGCATTGCTGCCGGACAGAGCGCTTCCTTTATCCGGGATGTGGACGCCAACCTGAGCGAGGATATGGCTTCCGGTACTTTCCGGTTCGTTGCCTCCTGCAAGGATCAGCTGGATCAGACGCTGACCTTCAACAGCAACGATATCGTCATCAACTATGTGGAGCAGACTCCTGCGCCGACCGAACCGCCGCAGGTGACGCCGCCCAAGCCCGCAGAAGAGCCCCTGCCGACTGACCAGCCCGAACCCGAATGGCTGGGCCAGGCGGAAACGCTTGCTGACGGAGCCAAGTGGATCTTCGCGGGAATTGCCGGCATCCTGCTGGTGCTGCTGCTGATCGGCGCGGTCCGCCGCGGCAAGAGCCGGAGCGAATCCAAAAAGGCCATGGACCATCTGGACGGTGCCAACTACCGTGATTACAGCACGGCGCCGAAACGCGGCAAGCGGAGCGAGATCTCCAACGGCGGAACCGAAGAGGTAAAGCCTGCTGCCGAAGAGGAAAAGTCCGAAGCGAAGGAAGAAGTGGAGAACACGGTCCAGAGCAGCGAGCTGATGGCCGAAACCCTCCGCAAGCTGTATTCCGACAAGACGGAAGATGCAGCGGAAGTCGTGACCGAAACCGTTGAGGAAGCGGCGGAAGAAGCAAAAGAAGCTGTCGCTGAAACGGCTGAAGCGGCTGCCGAGACTGCTGAGGAAGCGGTTGAGGAAGTCAAAAAGGCCGCGGAAGAAACCGCCGGAACACGCCGCCGCCGGGGCCGCAAACAGGAATAAAACCCAAAGGCTGAACAAGCCGGAGCTGTTAAAGGCTCCGGCTTTTTTGCACCCTCCGGAACGGAAAAACGGAACAGGGAAAATGCGGCGGGACGAGCTTGCGTCACAAGGGTTGGAGGTGGTATACTAACCTGTAATGCTTTGCCCGTTTGAACGGGCAGTGAAGGAGTTATCAATGCTTGAATTTCTGAAGAAGATCATGGGATCGGGAAACGATGCCCAGTTAAAGAAACTGGAAAAACCTGTACAGGCGGTTATGGCGCTGGAGGAGGAATACCGCGCGCTGACCGATGAACAGCTGCAGGCCAAGACCGCTGAATTCAGACAGCGCCTGCAGAACGGCGAAACTGAAGACGACATTCTTCCGGAAGCTTTTGCCACCGTCCGCGAGGCTGCGGACCGCGTGCTGGGGATGCGCCCCTTCCGGGTGCAGGTGCTGGGCGGTATCGTGCTGCACCAGGGCCGGATTGCTGAAATGAAAACCGGTGAAGGTAAGACCCTGGTGGCCACCATGCCGGCTTATCTGAACGCCCTGTGCGGTGAAGGCGTCCATGTTGTGACGGTGAACGATTACCTGGCCCGCCGCGACAGCGAGTGGATGGGCAAGGTGTACCGCTTCCTCGGCCTGAGTGTCGGCCTGATTGTGCACGACCTGGAGCCGGAAGAGCGCCGCGCGGCCTATGCCTGCGACATTACCTACGGAACCAATAATGAACTTGGCTTTGACTACCTGCGGGACAACATGGTTATCCGCCAGGACAACCTGGTGCAGCGGGGCCATGCTTTTGCCATCGTGGACGAAGTCGACTCCATCCTGATCGACGAAGCCCGTACGCCGCTGATCATCTCCGGCCAGGGCGAGAAGAGCACGGAGCTCTACGACCGGGTGGATGCGGTCATCCGTACCATGAAGCCCGGCATCCACTTTGAAGTGGAGGAAAAGAAAAAGGTCGTCACCCTGACGGATGAAGGCGCCCAGAAGGTGGAAAAAGCCTTCGGCGTCGAGAATATCAACGACCCGGACAACAGCGAGCTGAACCACCATGTGCATTGCGCCCTGCGCGCCCACAACCTGATGAAGCGGGATGTGGACTATGTGGTGCAGAATGGCCAGGTTATCATCGTGGATGAATTCACCGGCCGCCTGATGATCGGCCGCCGCTATTCCGAGGGCCTGCACCAGGCCATTGAAGCCAAGGAACACGTGAAGGTGGAGCGGGAAAGCAAAACCCTGGCCACCATCACCTTCCAGAACTACTTCCGCATGTACAAGAAGCTGTCCGGTATGACCGGTACGGCAAAGACGGAAGAAACGGAATTCCAGGGCATTTACGCACTGGACGTTGTGGAGATCCCCACCAACCGGCCGAATATCCGCGTGGACCAGGAAGACATGGTCTACAAGAACAAGGCCGCGAAATATAACGCGGTTGTGGCGAGCATTGAGGAATACCACGCCAAGGGACAGCCGCTGCTGGTCGGCACCATCAGCGTGGAAGTCAGTGAGCTGCTCAGCGATATGCTGAAGCGCAAGGGCATTCCCCATGAAGTGCTGAACGCGAAGAACCACGCCAAGGAAGCGGAAATCGTCGCCCAGGCCGGACACTGGGGCGCTGTGACCATCGCCACCAACATGGCCGGCCGCGGTACCGATATTTCCCTGGGCGGCAACCCCGATTACCTGGCCCGCCGTGCTCTCCGGCAGGAAGGCGTGGACGAGGAGATCATCGAGGAAGCCGTCGGACACAACGAGCATGTGAGCGATGAGGTGCTGGAAGCGCGCAAGCGTTACCGGGAGCACTATGACCGCTTCAAAGTGGACACGGACCGGGAGCACGAGCGGGTGCTGCAGACCGGCGGTCTGCACATCATCGGTACGGAACGCCATGAAAGCCGCCGGATTGACAACCAGCTGCGCGGCCGCTGCGCCCGTCAGGGCGACCCGGGTTCCACCCAGTTCTTCATCAGCCTGGAGGATGACCTGATGCGCCTGTTCGGCAGCGAACGGATCGGCGTCATGGTGGACCGGCTGGGACTGAAGGATGATGAACCGCTGACGGCCGGCCTGCTGACCAAGCAGATCGAGAATGCCCAGAAGCGGATTGAAAGCCGGAACTATGAAACCCGTAAGCACGTGCTGGAGTATGACGACGTAATGAACCGCCAGCGCGGAATCATCTACGGTCAGCGCCACCGGGTGCTCATGGGCGAGGATGTGCGGGACAGCATCCAGCGCATGACGGACCATGTGATCGACTTTGCGGCCGGACGCTGGATGAACGGGGAAGAGCCCGCCGAATGGGAGTGGAAGGAAGCCACCAATTACCTGGAGAACCTGTGCTGCCATCACGGCGCGCTGGAAGCGAACCGCGCCATTGCCATGGAGCAGGAAGACCGGGGTGCTTTCATTGAAGCCCTGAAGGAAGATGCCCGGAAGTTCTATGAAGAACGGGAGCAGCTCATGGACAGCATCCATGTGGATATGCGTGAGCTGGAGCGGGTCATGCTGCTGCGCAGCGTGGATACCCGCTGGATGGATCATATCGACGCCATGGATCAGCTGCGGGACGGTATCGGATACCGTGCGTACAGCGGCAAGAATCCTGTGACGGAATACCAGATTGAATCCGGCCATATGTTTGAGGAACTGAACCACCTGATCCGGGAGGATACGGTGCGCCGGGTCTACCAGACCAAGGTGGAGGTCACGCCGGAACGGGTGCAGACCGCCAAGCCCACCGAAGCCCGGATGGCCGGCGACGGTCCCCGGCAGCCGAGAAGGGTCAAGCCGTCTGAAAAGATCGGCCGGAATGATCCCTGCCCCTGCGGCAGCGGCAAGAAGTACAAGAACTGCTGCATGCTGAAAAATGAAGGCTGACGCCTCATTTTGAATTCACAATTCATAATTCATAATGAATTGTGCGATATCCGGACAAACACGGAGAACAGGGGATTATTCATATGTGGAATACAAGAAGGTAGACAGGAACTGCTGTTATCAGGAAAGACACTCATAATTCTGGATTCTGAATTATGAATTCTGAATTGATTTTTGCCGGAGGTGTAAACGATGTTGGAACTTGAACAATACGCACAGGATATTACCGGGATCCGGAAGAGCATCCTGGCTGCCGGAGAGGCGCTGCACATCGATCATATGAAAGAGCAGATCGATGAGCTGACCGAGGAAATGAACCAGCCGGAATTCTGGAACGATACAGAACGCTCCACCCGGGTGAACCAGAAGCTGGGCCACCTGAAGAACAAGCTGGCCCACTATGAAGGCCTGCTGAGCACTGCCGATGATATCGACACGATGATGGAGCTGGCCAAGGAAGAAAACGACGAGGAAATGGTCCAGGAGATCGGTACGGAACTGGCCACCCTGAAGGAAAAAGCGGACGCGCTGGAGCTGGAAACCCTGATGCGGGGCGACTATGACGACAATGACGCCGTGCTGAGCCTTCATGCCGGCGCCGGCGGAACCGAGGCCCAGGACTGGACCCAGATGCTTTACCGTATGTATACCCGCTATTGCGAGCGGATGGGCTTTGAGGTGAAGCTGCTGGACCTGCTGGACGGAGACGAAGCGGGTATCAAGAGCGTGACCTTTGAGGTCAGCGGCGATCATGCCTACGGCTATCTCCGCGGAGAGAAGGGTGTGCACCGGCTGGTGCGTATCAGCCCCTTCGATTCCAACGCCCGGCGGCATACCAGTTTCTCCAGCCTGGACGTGGCGCCGATGATCGAGGATGACGGCGACGAAATCAAGATTGATATGAAGTATGTGCGGGTGGATACCTACCATTCTTCCGGTGCCGGCGGACAGAACGTTAACAAGACCAGCTCCGCTGTCCGTATGACGTACGTCAAGGATGACGTGACCATCGTGGTTGCCTGCCAGACCGAGCGCGACCAGGTGCAGAACCGTGCCACCTGTCTGAAAATGCTGAAGGCCAAACTGCTGGAACTGAAGGAACGCGAAAAGGAACAGCAGATGGCGGACATCAAGGGCGAGATGAAGAAGATCGAATGGGGCAGCCAGATCCGCTCCTACGTTTTCCAGCCCTATACCATGGTCAAGGATCACCGCACCAACTATGAGAGCGGTAACATTGACGACGTGATGAACGGAAACCTGGAGGGCTTCGTCACTGCATACCTGAAGATGCAGTAATCTGACCAATGAACCGTGGATTCATGAAAACCGCTGCTGCCCGGCTGTGCGGATTCCTGCTTGTATGGGCAGTAATCCTGTTCACGCTGGCGGCAGCGGTGTACGGTATAGCCGGGAACGGGGACCTGCTTTCGCGGGAGATGCTCCGTCACGCGCCGCCGGAGACAACAGGTCTTCCGGAGACGGAATACCCGGGTGTGGGCCGGATGACAGCCGCCTACCTGACCGGGCAGGAAGAGACCTTCCAGTATATCTGGACGGATGCGAACGACCGCGGCTATGTTGGATTCCAGAAGCATGAAGCGGATCACATGGCGGACTGCCGGGGACTGATCGGCCTGGCGGGGACGCTGCGATGGATCACCGGTGCGGCGGCGCTCCTGCTGACCGGCATCGGCATCCTGCTTCGGCGACGGAAAGCATTAGCCGACGGAATGCTGACAGGGCTTTGCACGGCAGGGGTGCTGTTTGCCGGTATCGCGGTATGGGCGCTGGTGAACTTTGACGGCCTGTTTGTCACGTTTCACCGGGTGGCCTTCACCAATGATGGCTGGCTGCTGGATCCCCGGACAGACCTGCTGATCCGGCTGATGCCGGTCAACTTTTTTGTTTCCCTGGGAACCAGGATCATGATCTGGATCCTGGTTGCAGGAATTGTGCTTTTTTGTACAGGAAAAAGCGTACATCATGCAGAAATAAGAAGTAAGCATGAAAAAACGGATACTGCCGAATAATCAATGCGTCAAGGATAGAGAATGAGGAAAGAACGCCTCATGATGATTTGTGAATGATGAATTATGAATTGAAATCCCGCCAGCAGGCTGAGGAACTGCGGAACAAGGAAACCGTCCGCATCCTCTCCCTGGAGACCAGCTGCGATGAAACCGCGGCGGCTGTGATTGAAAACGGCCGGAAGATCCTGAGCAACGTGGTGTTCAGCCAGATCGACCTGCATGAACTCTACGGCGGCGTGGTGCCGGAGATTGCCAGCCGGGCTCATATGGAAGCCTGCGACCGGGTGGTGGACCAGGCGCTGCGGGAAGCGGGCATGAGCCTGCAGGAAGTGGATGCCCTGGCGGTGACCAAGGGCCCGGGCCTGGTCGGCGCGCTGCTGACCGGCGTCAACTGCATGAAGGGCCTGGCGTTCGCGGCGGGAAAACCGCTGGTGGGCGTCAACCATATTGAAGGCCACGTGAGCGCAAACTATCTGAGCCACCCGGATCTGGAACCGCCTTTCCTGTGCCTGGTGGTTTCCGGCGGCCACAGTCATCTGGTGGAGGTGTCAGATTACGGAACCTACCGCCTGCTGGGCCAGACGGTGGACGACGCGGCGGGAGAAGCCTTTGACAAGGCTGCCCGGGCGCTGGGCCTGCCCTATCCGGGCGGACCGCGGATTGACAAACTGGCGGAAGAAGGAAACCCGGAAGCGTTTACCCTGCCCAGCCCGAAAACGGACGGGCGGTATGACTACAGCTTCAGCGGGCTGAAGACCGCCTTCATGAATACAGTGCATACGCTGGAACAGCGGGGAGAAACCCTGCCGAAGGCGGATCTGGCGGCCAGCTTCCGCCGGGCAGTCTGCCGGGAACTGACGGCCAAGGCCAGGCTGCTCCTGGAGGAGCGGGGCCGGGACGGTTACAACGGATTTGCGCTGGCAGGCGGCGTGTCTGCCAACAGGGAACTGCGGCGGATGGCGGCGGCTATGTGTGAGGATCTGAAGATTCCGCTGTTCATGCCGGAGCTGCATCTGTGCACGGACAACGGAGCCATGATCGGCAGCGCGGCATATTACAGGCTGAGGAACGGGGAACTGGCGGGGCTGGATCTGAATGCCATGCCCGCGCTCAGGTTGGTATAAGACACAGAAATACCGGAGGGTAGTGTACCGCAATGTGGGAGAGGCTGAAGTTCTGGAACCAGTACGGGTATCAGCCGGACGTGTTCAGGAAATACGGGGATGCTGTCAGGAAGAGCAACCGTGGTTCTCTGCGCGTAATCAGTGCGATTGCGGTGATCGGAGTACCGCCGGTGATCTTCTTCGGGTATGCAACCCACCAGGTTCACGGAGGCGTTTATTTCCTTCTGGCTGTGCTGCTGGCCGGTCTTTTTGCGGCGGTCTGTGCTTTCCGCAAAAACACCCCCGGCTCGCTGCTGCTTGCATCGGGATATCTCCTGGGGGTGGCGGTCTATGCGGTGACAATCTGGTCGGCGGTCAGCTATGATACGGACGTTTTCTGGATTGGGATCCACCTGATCGTAGGCGGATTCATGTTTGACTATGCCTGGCGGATCGGTTCGCTCCAGATCCTGAGCTATATTGCGCTGGAGATTTCCTGGAGGGCGCAGGCAGGCGTCCAGGATTCGCTTCACAGGGCGTTTACCGCACTGTACCTGGTGATCAGCCTGATTACGATCTATACGCTGAACCGGGCCAGGGTGGTGCTGATTACCGGCAGGGAGGAAAGCCGGCGCGCAGCCGAAACGGATCTGCTGACCGGCCTGACTGCCCGCGTGGCAGCACAGAAAGAGATTGAAGAGCATCTGAAGACCGATGAGCACGGTGTGATGATGCTGCTGGACCTGGACGGATTCAAGAGCGTGAATGACAAGCTCGGGCACCAGATGGGAGACAAGGTACTGATCGAAGTGGCCGCGGATATGAAGGCGATGTTCCGCAACTCCGACGTGCTGAGCCGCCTGGGCGGCGATGAATTCGTCATTTACCTGAAGAGCGCTCCCGGCAGGGAATGGGTGCTGGAACGTTCTGAACAGATGGTGCAGAAGATCGGCCGCACGGTGGGCAGCGGTGAAAACACCGTCCGTGTGGCGGCCAGCGTCGGTATCGTGATGACCGATATGGTCGGACGCTCCTACGACGATCTGTACCGCGCGGCGGACCTGGCCATGTATACGGCCAAAAATGCCGGCGGAAACAAAGCAATGTTCTATTTTGATGATATGAAGCATCAGAGGGAAGCCGTGGAAAGCTCCGCACAGGAGTGAATCCTGCGGAGACAAACGGACTGAAAGATATACAGGAAACAGGGTAACATGAATGAATTTCTGAAGATCAGGGGTGCCCGTGAGCACAACCTGAAGAACATTTCTCTTCAAATACCGAGAGACAAGCTGACTGTCATCACAGGGCTGAGCGGCAGCGGCAAAAGTTCTCTGGCCTTCGATACGATTTACGCGGAAGGCCAGCGCCGCTATGTGGAAAGCCTGACCAGCTATGCCCGGCAGTTCCTGGGCCAGATGGACAAACCGGACGTGGACGCCATTGAAGGCCTGAGCCCGGCGATTTCCATTGACCAGAAAACAACGGGACGGAACCCCCGATCCACCGTGGGTACCGTGACGGAGGTACACGATTATCTGCGCCTGCTCTGGGCGCGGGTGGGCGTACCCCACTGCCCGGTCTGCGGCCGGGAGATCCGGAAGCAGTCTGTGGATGAAATCGTGGACGCGGTCTGCGCCGCGCCGGAAGGCACCCGGATGCAGGTGCTCAGTCCGCTGGTCCGCGGCCGCAAGGGTGAACATAAGGATCTGCTTTCTTCCGCCCGCAAGAGCGGTTATGTCCGTGTGCGGATCGACGGGGAAATGTATGACCTGGAGGACACTCCGGAGCTGGATAAAAAGAAAAAGCATACCATTGAGATCGTGGTGGACCGCCTGATCCGCCGGGATACGGATGAGTTCCGTCACCGCCTGGCGGAGGATGTGGAAACAGCCGCTGTGCGGGGCGCCGGCCTGGTGATCATCGACTGCATGGACAAGGGCGAAACACTGTACAGCATGAACTACGCCTGCCCGGACTGCGGTGTGTCCATTGAGGAACTGGAACCCCGGATGTTCTCCTTCAACAGCCCGTACGGGGCCTGCCCGGGCTGCAGCGGCCTGGGAATCCGGATGAAGATCAGCCGGGAGGCGATTTTCCCGGACGAGCGGGTTACCCTGCGGGAAGGTGCCATGAACCTGATGGGCTTCAATGCTGCGGAGGATAACGGCATTGCGGCCCAGTACTTCGGTGCCATGGGGAAGAAGTACGGCTTTACGCTGGATACGCCCCTGGAAGAGATCAACGGCGAGGGCATGGAAGCCCTGCTCTACGGTACCGGGGATGAGAAGATCAGCATTACCTATGAAGGCGCCCGCGGCATGCGGGAATATACCACCAGCTTTGAGGGGATCATCCCCACGCTTGAGCGGCGCTACAAGGAAACCACCTCAGACGCCATGAAGCAGGCCTATGAGGAATACATGGCGGAGGAAACCTGCCCGGAATGCGGCGGGCAGCGCCTGAAGGCGGAAGCCCGGGCGGTAACCGTGGGCGGAAAGAGCCTGCCGGAAGTCAGCGATATGAGCATCCAGCAGGCCAGGGAGTTCTTTGCGAACCTGGAGCTGAGCGGGAATGACCGGATTATCGCGGCGCAGATCCTGAAGGAGATTGACGCCCGGCTGGGCTTCCTGTGCGACGTGGGCCTGGAATACCTGACCCTCAGCCGCGGCGCGGGAACGCTCTCCGGCGGCGAGGCACAGCGTATCCGCCTGGCCACCCAGATCGGCAGCGCCCTGATGGGGGTTATGTATATCCTGGACGAGCCCAGCATCGGCCTGCACCAGCGGGATAACGCGAAGCTGATCGCGACGCTCCGCCGGATGCGGGACCTGGGCAATACCGTGATCGTGGTTGAGCATGATGAAGAAACCATGCTGGCCGCGGACTGGATTGTGGACGTGGGTCCCGGCGCGGGCCTGCACGGCGGCTATATTGTGGCGGAAGGCACGGCGGATGATATCCGCGCCTGCCCGGAAAGCCTGACCGGTCAGTACCTGAGCGGGAAAAAGGTAATTCCGGTACCGACGAAACGGCGGAAGCCCACGGGCTGGCTGACGGTCCGGGGTGCGGAAGAACACAACCTGAAGCATATTGATGTGCGGGTTCCGCTGGGCGTGCTCACCTGCGTGACGGGTGTCAGCGGCAGCGGCAAGAGCAGCCTCGTCAATGAGATTATCTATAAGAACCTTGCCCGGAAGCTGAACCGGGCCAAGACGCGTCCCGGCCGCTTCGAAAGCATGGAGGGCCTGGAGCTGCTGGACAAGATCATCATGATCGACCAGAGCCCCATCGGCCGGACGCCCCGGAGCAATCCGGCCACCTATACCGGCCTGTTTGACCTGATCCGCAAGCTGTTTGCCCTCAGCCCGGAGGCCAAGGCCAGGGGCTATAAGGAAAACCGCTTCTCCTTCAACGTCAAGGGCGGACGGTGCGAGGCCTGCCAGGGAGACGGTATGAAACGGATTGAAATGCATTTCCTGCCGGATCTTTATGTGCCCTGTGACGTCTGCCACGGCCGCCGGTATAACCGGGAAACCCTGGAGGTCACCTGGCAGGGAAAGAATATCAGCGAAGTGCTGGATATGACCGTGGAAGAAGCGCTCGGATTCTTCGAGAACCATCCCCAGATCACGCGCAAGCTGGAAACCCTGTATGATGTGGGCCTTGGCTACATGAAGCTGGGACAGGCATCCACCACGCTCTCCGGCGGTGAAGCACAGCGTGTGAAGCTGGCGACAGAGCTCAGCCGCAAGGCAACCGGAAAGACCATCTACCTGCTGGACGAACCGACCACCGGCCTGCACATGGCGGATGTGGACCGGCTGATCCAGGTGCTTCAGCGCCTGACGGATGCCGGCAACTCCGTGCTGGTAATCGAGCATAATCTGGACGTGATCAAGGTATCGGATCATATTATCGACCTGGGACCGGAGGGAGGCAGCGGCGGCGGTACCGTCGTGGCGGAAGGCACCCCGGAGCAGGTGGCTGCGGTAAAGGGATCCTATACCGGGGAATACCTGAAAAAGGTGCTTTGACTGTAAAGCGTGAGAACGCTGTATACATTGACATGTACGGTTCGGACAGATACAATGGGCATGCAGAAACAAGCGTTTTCTGAGTATGAATATACGAACCGGAACAGACGGGAAAAACCCGAGAGGAGATGATACGATGGCTTGTACCGCACTCGTTGGCATCAACTGGGGCGACGAAGGAAAGGGCAGAATGGTAGACCTGCTGGCGGAGGCCTTCGACATTGTTGTCAGATTCCAGGGCGGCGCCAACGCAGGACATAAAATTATCAACCAATTCGGCAAATATGACCTGCACCTGCTGCCTTCCGGCGTATGCCGCCCCGGCGTGGTCAACATTCTGGGAAACGGTGTTGCGCTGGATCCGGAAACATTGATCAAGGAAATAGAGGATCAGAAGGGAATCGAGATTACCCCCGACAACCTGATGATCAGTGAACGGGCGTCCCTGCTGCTGCCCTGGCACAGGGAGATTGACGTGCTGGAGGAAGCCCGGCTGAAGGATAAACACGACGGCTCCACCAAGCAGGGTATCGCGCCCTTCTACTCCGACAAGAACCAGAAGAAGACGATCCTGGCCGGGGAATTATTCTATCCGGAACGGCTGAAAAAGCATGTGAAAGAGCTGTGCGCCTGGAAGAACCTGACCCTGGAAAAGATTTACGGCGTCAAACCGGCTTCCGAAAAGGAACTGATGGCCTGGCTGAATAAATACAGTGAGCAGATCAAGCCCTTTATCAGGAATACCCGGGACTACCTGATCAAAGCGGAAAGCGATCACAAGCGCATCCTGTTTGAGGCTCAGCTCGGCGCCCTGCGGGATCTTGACTTCGGTATCTATCCCTACACGACGTCGGTCAGTACGCTGGCTTCCTACGCGCCGATCGGCGCCGGGGTTCCGGGTGTGGAAATTGACCGGGTGATCGGCGTAATCAAAGCATACGCCACCTGCCTGGGCGACGGTCCTTTCGTGACCGAGTATACAGGCAAGAAGGGTGATGCGTTCCGCAAGATGTGCGGCGAAGATGAACCGGAAGGCGGACGTACCATCCGTATCGGGCCGATCGACCTGGTGGCAAGCAAGTACGGTACCGAAGTTCAGGCGGCCACGGAACTGGCGCTGACGAAGCTGGATATGCTCAGCGACCTGGACGAGATTCCGCTGTGCGTCGGTTATAAGCTGAACGGTCAGGTGATTACGGATATGCCTTTTGCCGCCGCGCTGGATGACTGCGAGCCGGTTTATGAGACCATGAAGGGCTGGAAGTGCGATATTTCCACCGTCCGTCACTGGTGGGACCTGCCGGAAGAGGCAAAGGCTTATGTCAACCGGATTGAGCATGCGGTCGGATGCGTGATCCGCTGGATTTCCGTCGGACCGGAACGCCACAGTATCATTCGCCGCGGATAATATGCTGTCATTCATGCAGCCTCCTGTGATACGGGAGGCTGCATTTTTGCGGCGGAAAAGCCCCTTTTCCTTGTAATGCTTGACTCGCTTATATCACCGGTGCTATAATGCTATGTATTTTTTACCGACATGAGGTACGATTCTGGGAGGGATTCGATGTCCGGGCATTCCAAGTGGCACAATATTCAGGCTAAGAAGGGCAAGGCAGACGCGCAACGCGGAGCGATTTTCACAAAGATCGGCCGCGAAATTGCCATCGCGGTTCGCGAAGGCGGCGCCAATCCGGAGTCCAATGGCAAGCTGCGCGATATTATCGCCAAAGCGAAGGCCAACAATATGCCTAATGATAACATTCAGCGCTCCATCAAAAAGGCAAGCGGTGAGCTGAGCAACGTGGTGTACGAAGAGATCACCTACGAAGGCTATGCTCCCGGCGGCGTCGCGGTTATCGTGGACTGCATTTCCGACAACCGCAACCGCACCGCCAGCGATGTGCGTCACTGCTTCGCCAAGTACGGCGGAAACCTGGGCACCACCGGTTCCGTTGGTTTCATGTTTGACGAGCGCGGCGTTCTCGTGGTGGAACGGGAACCCGGCAGCGATGAGGACGAGATGATGATGATCGCCCTGGAAGCCGGCGCGGAAGACGTGAAGGTGGATGACGATGTCTTTGAGATCGTGACCGCCCCCAACGACTTCAGCACCGTCCGGGAGAACCTGGAAAAGCAGGGAATTTCATTCCTTTCCGCTGAAGTGGCCAAGATTCCGCAGAACACCGTGGCCGTTTCCGATCCGGACACCGTCCTGAAGATCCAGAAGATGCTGGATCTGCTGGAGGAGAACGACGACGTGCAGAACGTGTACCACAACGCGGATCTGCCGGAAGAAGAGGAAGACGATGAGTAATTGTCCAAATCTCTGATTTGGGTAACATCTTCATTAAATTCATAATTCACAATTCATAATTCATCATTATGAGTTGTTATACAGCCCGAGAGTGGGCATGAAGGCCGATATCCGGGCAGCCGGGTATCGGCTTGTTCTTTCTCTGGAAAACAAAGGGGGATTTTCGCATGACGATGCTGGAAATCATTGAAAAGAAAAAGTTCGGGCAGGAGCTGACAAAGGAGGAGATCACCTTCTTTGCGCAGGCGGCTGCGGAAAAATCCGTACCGGATTATCAGCTTTCAGCCCTACTGATGGCCATCCGCCTGAACGGGATGACGGACCAGGAGACCACGGACCTGACGCTGGCCATGCGTGATTCCGGAGATATTGCGGATTTGTCCGGGATTCCCGGAATCAAGGTGGATAAACATTCCACCGGCGGTGTAGGTGATACCACCACGCTGGTGCTGGCACCCCTGGTGGCGGCCTGCGGCGCGCCCGTGGCAAAGATGAGCGGCCGGGGCCTGGGCCATACCGGCGGCACGCTGGACAAGCTGGAATCCATTCCCGGCCTGAGCGTTGCCCTGCCCGTGGAGGATTTCATCCGCCAGGTCCGGGAAATCGGTGTGGCTGTGGTAGGCCAGACCGGCCATCTCGCGCCTGCGGATAAAACGCTGTATGCCCTGCGGGACGTGACCTCCACCGTGGATTCCCTTCCCCTGATTGTTTCTTCCATTCTCAGCAAGAAGCTGGCGGCCGGATCCGACGCCATTGTGCTGGATGTGAAAACCGGTTCCGGCGCAATTATGCATACCCTGGAGGACAGCCTGAAGCTGGCACAGAACATGGTCCGGGTCGGCGAGCTGGCCGGGAAACCCATCGTGGCGCTGGTCAGCGGTATGGACCAGCCCCTGGGAACCCATGTGGGCAATGCCCTGGAAGTGAAAGAAGCCATTGATATCCTGGCCGGCCGTGCCGGCGGGGATCTGCTGGAGGTTTCCCTGACCCTGGGCGGCTTTATGCTGCATCTGGCCGGAAAGGCGGAAACGCCGGAAGCCGGGCAGGCCATGATGAAACAAGCCATCGATTCCGGCGCCGGCCTGGAAAAGCTGAAGCAGATGATCGCGGCCCAGGGCGGCGATCCGTCTGTCTGCGATGATGTGAACCGCCTGCCCCAGGCACAGGTGATCCGTCCTGTGACCTGCGGCGTATCCGGCTGGGTATCAAAGATGAATACCATGGCCCTGGGTCTTGCGGCCCAGGCGATGGGCGCCGGCCGGATGAAGGTGGACGATGAACTGGATTATTCCGTGGGCTTTGTGCTGCAGGTGCGGATCGGTGACCGGGTGGAAGCCGGTACGCCGCTGTGTGTGCTGCATGCCCGCAGTGAAGAGGACGCGGACCGGGCGGAAGCCGCCATCCGCGCTGCCATAACGATCGGCCAGGAAGCCTGCGGCCGTGTGCCCAACTTTTATGCGGTGGTGACAAAGGACGGCATCCGCAGGCTGGGGGCGGATGCATGAATATAGTTTTCCGGCAGGGGATCCGTCACGGGATCCCGATTGCCCTGGGATACCTGAGCGTTTCCTTTGCCTTCGGCATGAAAGCGGTCAGCGACGGGCTGACCGTACTGCAGGCGGTACTGATTTCCATGACCAATGTGACCAGCGCGGGCCAGATTGCCGCGGTACCGCTGATGGTGGGCGGCGCATCCCTGGCGGAGATGGCGCTGACCCAGCTGACGATCAACCTGCGCTACGCGCTGATGAGCCTGTCCCTCAGCCGGAAGCTGGACGGAAGCATGGGTACGCTCCAGCGCATGATTTTCTCTTTTGCCAATACGGATGAGATTTTTGCGGTCGCCTCTTCCCAGCCGGGAAAGGTGGGCAAGTATTATCTTTACGGCCTGATGCTGACCCCGTGGATCGGCTGGTCGCTGGGCACCTTCCTGGGTGCCGCTGCCGGAACGTTGCTGCCGGAGTTTGTCCGCACGGCGCTGGGCATTGCCATCTACGGCATGTTCCTGGCCATTATCCTGCCTCCGGCACGGAAGAGCCGTCCGGTGCGCTTTGTGGTGCTGGCGGCGGTGGCGCTGAGCCTTTGCTTCCATTATATTCCCGGACTGAATACAGTTTCCTCCGGGTTTGTGATTATTATCTGCGGCGTAGCCGCGGCTGCACTGGGTGCCTGGCGGTATCCGGCGGAGGAGGATGCCGCATGAAATGGAATCTGTTTCTGCCTTATCTGCTTGTCACGGCCGGCGTGACCTATCTGATCCGCATGCTGCCGCTGACGGTGTTCCGCCGGGAGATTAAAAGCCGGTTTGTCCGGTCGTTCCTGGCCTATATCCCTTACGCGGTGCTGGGGGCCATGACTTTTCCGGATGTGTTTTATTCCACGGGGGATATGCGCACGGCCATCTGCGGCGTTGCGGTGGCAGTGCTGCTGGCCTGGCGCGGACGGAGCCTGCTGACGGTGGCTGTGGCCGCCTGCGTTGCGGTAGCGCTGGCCCAGGGATTCCTGCTGCTGGTATAAACGGTTGAATGAGGAGGATGGAACGATGGGCTTACAGGAAAGACTGTCCGCCTGCCTGCGGCAGGCTGTGGAAAACCATGAAGCGGCGGGCGTCAGCCTGCTGGTTTTGAAGAATGGCAAGGAACTCTGCCATGCCCGGGAAGGATATGCGGATATTGCGGCCGGGAAACAGCTGCGCCGGGATTCCATTTTCCGCCTGTACAGCCAGTCCAAACCTGTGACGGCGGCCGCTGCGATGATTCTTGTGGACCGGGGTATCCTGGACCTGATGGCGCCGGTGGAACAATACCTGCCGGGCTTTGCCAATCCCCGGGTGGTGGAGGCGGACGGAACAATCCGTCCGGCGATCCGCGGCCCGTGGATCCTGGACCTGCTGGGAATGACCTCGGGCCTGTGCTACCCGGATGCGGATCCGGCGGGACAGTATGCCGCCCGCATCTTTGATGACAACCATGCGCAGATTCTCGCCGGCGGCGGAATGAGCACGCTGGATTTCTGCAACAGGCTGGGAGAGCAGCCGCTGGCCTTTGAACCCGGAACCCGCTGGCGCTACGGAACCAGCGCGGACATCCTGGGCGCGGTGATTGAGGCGGCTTCCGGCAAACGCTTCAGCGAATTCCTCCGGGAGGAGCTTTTTGAGCCCCTGGTGATGAAGGATACGGCCTTCTGGGTGCCGGAGGAAAAACGGGACCGGCTGGTGACCTGCTACAAGCGGGTGCCCGGCAGCCTGGAAACCTTCAGCAGCCTTCACCTGGCTGTGGGACAGTATGACCGGGAACCGGCTTTCGAGTCCGGCGGCGCCGGACTGGTTTCCACCCTGGACGATTATGCGGCATTTGCCAATATGCTGATAAACGGCGGCAAGGCGGCAGGCGGGCGGATCCTTTCCGAGGCGGCGGTGCGGTATATGACAACGCCGCAACTGACCGGAAGCGTCCGGAAGGACGTCTGGGACAGCCTGGGCGGATACAATTACAGCTGCCTCATGCGGGTCTGTGACCATCCGGGCCGGGCAGCGATGTTCACCGTTAAGAACGAGTACGGCTGGGACGGCTGGCTGGGCACCTATTTCGCTAACCTGCCGGACCAGGGGATTACCTTCCTCCTGGCCCAGAATGTGACAGACATGGGAACGGGCGCGGTGACCCGGAAATGCCGGAATATTCTGGCTGCGTGTATGGACTGCTGATGTATCGGCAGTCCTTCTTTTCTTTACAATCCGGCAAAAAATTGTATAATGAATCCATCCGCATATGTTGAGCGCCGGGAGCATACGCACCGGACGCAGGAAAACGCGGAAATACATTTTGACGACGGGTATCCTGAGCGAACCCGAACGGAGGTATTCTTATGACAAACACAACAAGGCGCACGAAAATCGCAAGAATGACGCTGCTGGCTATGCTGGTGGCGGTTTTGATCGTTCTTGCCTACGTCAACATCCCCATGCCCATGGGTCTGTCGATCACGTTCAACATGATCCCTGTGGCCATTGCCGCCATGGCGATGGGACTGCCCGGAGGCATGATCATTGGCGGAGCCTTCGGACTGATCAGCTTCTTCCAGTGCTACGGCATTTTTGGCGCAAGCAATATGGGTATTGCGCTGGTAACCGCGAACCCCGGTTTTGGATTTGCCTGCCTGATGTTCATCCAGCGGTTTGTTTCCCGGGTGCTGGTGGGCGTCCTGGCCGCGCTGGTTTACCGGGGCATCAGCCGGACGAAGGCTCCCCTGTATGTGCGGGGCCTGGCCACCGGTTTCGCGGCGGCGCTTTTCAATACCATCTTCTTTATGACGCTGCTGGTACTGCTGTTCAGCCAGACCGCTTATATGCAGAACGCGATGGCCGGCAGAAGCGTCCTGGCTTACCTTGTTGCTTCTGTGGGTGTGAACGCTGTGGTTGAAATGATCGTAGCTGCTGTGGTTACCGGCGCCGCGGGCGTTGCGCTGAAAAAAGCACGGCTGATCTGATTTTAAAAAGGAGAAAACCGTCATGATTCTGACCATGGACATCGGGAATACCAATATCAAGACCGCGCTGTTCGACGGGAAAGAAATGTATAAGTACTGGCGTATGTCCACCAACATTACGTCCACTTCGGACGAATACGGTGTACGTCTGATGTCCATGTTTGCCCATGAGGGCGTCTCCCCGGATGTGGTGGAAGGCATTGTGGTTTCCAGCGTGGTGCCCACAATCAACTACACGATTGAGCACATGCTGCTGAACTACATCGGCAAGACACCGCTGTTCGTGGCTCCCGGGGTCAAAACCGGTATCAACATCAAATATGAGAATCCCCGGGAGCTCGGCAGCGACCGGATTGCCAACGCTGTCGCGGCGTATGACGAATACGGGGGGCCATGCATTTTCATCGACTTCGGCACTGCCACCACCTTCGGTGTGGTGGATCAGGAAGGTTCGTTCCTGGGCGGTACCATCTGTCCCGGTATCAAGCTGAGCAGTGAGGCGCTGGTTACCGGCACCGCGAAGCTGCCGCGGTTCGAACTGAACCGGCCGGAAAACGTCATCGGACGGTCCACCCTTACCAACCTGCAAAGCGGCATGTATTACGGTTATGTCGGCCTGGTGCGCAACATTGTGCGCAAGATCCGGCAGGAACTGGGCGAGGATGCCTACGTGGTGGCCACCGGCGGTATGGCGCTGATGATTGCCGAGGAAAGCAATGTTATTGACAAACTGGACGGCCTGCTGACCCTGAAGGGACTGCGGCTGATCTATGAACGAAATCGGACGGAAACGGAATCAGACGGAAGGAGATAAAGGAAAATGAAAGAGGTTGTGCTGGGACTGCTTGGACTGGGAAACATCGGCGGAGGCGTATGGGACCTGATCCGGGAATTCGGCGGGGAAGTCAGCAAGCGTACGGGCGTGAAGCTCGTGGTGAAGAAGGCTCTCGTGCTGGACAAGAAAATCCACAGGGGCAAGGAAGTACCGGATGAGGTGCTGACCACAGAAAAGAACGATATTCTGGAAGATCCGGAAATTGATATCGTCTGCGAATTCCTGGGCGGAGAACAGCCCGCGGCTTCCATGATGCTGCGCGCGCTGGAGAACGGCAAGTCCGTTGTCACCGCGAACAAGATGGCGCTTTCCCTCCATTTTGATGAACTGCGGGAAATGGCGAAGAAGACCGGTGCCGGCCTGTACTATGAAGCCAGCGTCGGCGGCGCGATCCCGATCATCAACGCGATCCAGACGCCCCTGATCGCAAACCACATCGAGCAGATGATGGGTATTGTGAACGGCACAACCAACTATATCCTGACCCGGATGGCGGCGGAAGGCGCCGAATATGAAACCGTATTGAAGGATGCCCAGCGCCTGGGCCTGGCGGAGCCCAACCCCACGGCGGACGTGGAAGGCTATGACGCGGCCTACAAACTGAGCATCCTGGGTTCCCTGGCATTCCACAGCCGGGTGCTGGTGGAGAATGTGTACCGCGAGGGTATCACCAAGGTCAATTCCGAAGATATCGCCTTCGGCCGGGAGATGGGCTATGTGCTGAAGCTGCTGGCCATCGGCAAGGACAACGGCGATTCCATTGAAGCCCGTGTGCATCCGGCTTTCCTGCCCGCGGATCATCCGCTGGCCCGGGTGGACGGCTCCCTGAACGCTGTTTATCTCTACGGTCATTCCTTCAAGGACATGATGCTGGAAGGCCGCGGCGCCGGTGACGCTCCGACCGCCAGCGCTATCGTGGGCGACATTGTCCAGGCTGCGCAGAACGCGGTGCATCCCATGCCTGTGATGCGCAAGGAGCCGCTGCCCGTGGCGGACGACTGGTACAGCAAGTACTTCATCCGCATGAAGGCCAAGGATGCCCCCGGTGTTCTGGCTGAAGTGGCCGGCCTGCTGGCGAAGGAAGAGATTTCCGTTTCCGCCATGACGCAGAAGGACGCCGGTCCGGACGGCAAGGCGACCCTGATCATCATCACCCATATGGCTCCCGAAAAAGCCGTACAGCGTGTGGTGAAGGCGCTGAATCCCGAAATCTGCAAGGTAGAGAACGTTATTCGAGTTGAAGGATGATAATTCATTTGATTCTGCAGACATACAGAATTGTGAATTGTGAATTATGAATTGTGAATTGAAAGACACCTGGATCCTTTTCGATCTGGACGGAACGCTGACTCAGTCAGAAGAGGGCATCTGGAACTGCGCGAAACACGCGGTGAAGGAGATGGGCTTTCCGGAACCGGATGCAGCGACCCTGCGCAAGTTTATCGGGCCGCCGCTTCTGTATTCCTTCCGGACCTTCCTGGGCATGACCCAGGAACAGGCGGAGGAGGCACAGCGGATTTACCGTGCCCGCTACACCACTGTCGGCATGTATGAAAACCGGGTGTATCCCGGCGTGCGGACGATGCTCCGGACCCTCTGGAAACAGGGAGCCAAGCTGGGTGTCGTAACCGGCAAACCTGCCTATCCGACCGGAAAGATCCTGGAACACTTTGGCTTTGACCGCTTCCTTTCCACGGTGGTCTGCGCGACAGACGCCCGGGCGGAAAAGGAACACCTGATCCGTGAAGCCCTGCCGGAGAATCACGGCGAAGTCTGGATGATCGGCGACCGCTGCTTTGATATGGAAGGCGGAAAAGCTGCCGGGGTTCATACCCTCGGTGTGACCTATGGCTACGGCAGCGAACAGGAGCTGCTGGAAACCGGCGCGGAAAAGATTGCGCATACGCCGACGGAAATCCTGGAGATTCTCTGTCCGGACGCGAAGCCGGGGCGGGGCGCCTTCCTGTCTGTGGAAGGACTGGACGGCAGCGGCAAGGGAACCCAGATTGAACGGCTTTCCGACGCCCTGGACCGCTGGGGCTTTGAAGTGGTGCATACCCGGGAGCCCGGCGGAACCCCCATCGGGGAGAAGATCCGGGATATCCTGCTGGACCGGGAGAACACCGGTATGACGGATATCACGGAAGCGCTGCTTTACGCGGCTTCCCGTGCCCAGCATGTGCGGGAGAAGATCCTTCCGGCAGTGAAGGAAGGCAAAGTGGTGCTGTGCGACCGGTTCCTGGATTCCTCCGTGGCCTACCAGGGCGGCGGAAGGCAGCTGGGAATCGATGAGATCCTGAAGATTAATGCGCCGGCGGTGGAAAATACCCTGCCGGACCTGACGGTATATCTGGATATCAATCACCGGGAGGCGCTGCGGCGCCGCTGTGCAGCCAGCGAACCGGACCGGATGGAGATGGAGGCGGACAGCTTCCATGCCCGGGTGGAGGAAGGCTATCATGAACTGATTGCCCGGGATCCGAAACGCTTTGTGGTTGTGGACGCGACCAAGTCCCGGGACGAGATTGCCGCGGAGATACAGGAAAAGGTACTGACCCGTCTGATGGAGAACGAAAAGTGAGCGAACGCATCGTAGTCGGCATGAGCGGAGGCGTGGATTCCTCCGTAGCGGCCCTGCTTCTGAAGGAGCAGGGTTACGACGTTGTGGGCGTCTTTATGAAAAACTGGGAGGAAGAGGACATCAACGGCACCTGCACAGCCGAAGAGGACTGGCGGGACGTGCGGGATGTCTGCGACCTGATCGGTATTCCGTATTACAGTGTCAACTTTGCCAAAGAATACTGGGATCGGGTTTTCTCCTATTTCCTGAAGGAATACCGGGCGGGCAGGACGCCGAATCCGGACGTGCTGTGCAACCGGGAAATCAAGTTCAGGGCTTTCCTGGATTTTGCCATGACTCTGGGAGCAACCCGCATGGCGACCGGACACTTCGTCCGCACCAATGAGGCGGGACAGCTGCTGAAGGGATCCGATCCCAACAAGGACCAGAGTTATTTCCTTTATATGGTCCATGCGGAGCAGCTGAAGAAAGCCATTTTCCCGGTGGGCGGCATGACCAAGGAGCAGGTGCGGAAGATCGCGGAGGATCGCGGCCTGCCGGTCAGCAAAAAGAAAGATTCCACGGGTGTATGTTTTATCGGGGAACGGAATTTCAAAAAGTTCCTCTCAGAATACCTGCCGGCGCAGCCCGGCGATATGGTTTCACCGGAGGGCGAAGTGGTCGGGCGGCATGACGGCCTGATGTACTATACCCTCGGCCAGCGCCGCGGACTGGGTATCGGCGGCCGGGGAGACGGCCGCAGCTGGTTTGTCATCGGCAAAGACCTGGAGAAGAACCGGCTGCTGGTGGCCCAGGGGGAAGATCATCCCATGCTTTACAGCACGAAGAGCATCGCGGAGGACGTGACCTGGGTCGGGGACGCCCCGATGAAGGAAGGCGAGACCATCACCTGTACGGCCCGCTACCGCTACCGCCAGCCGGACCAGCCGGTGGAGGCTACCCTGAGGGAGGGCAGGCTCCTGCTGCATTCCCTTGTTCCCCAGCGGGCGGTGACGCCGGGCCAGAGTGCGGTCTTATATAAAGATGATGTGTGCCTAGGCGGAGGTATCATTACGGAAGTAATGACCGACGCCTAGAGGTGGGCGAACCTCTGAGGGCAGCCAGTGGCTGAAATTCGTCGAGGTGGGGTTCGGAGCGCCTGGAGAAAGAGCCAGTGGCTCTTTCTCAGCGGAGAACGGGCGGCAGCCCCGGGCAACCAACCGAAACAAGCGATCTGTCCGGTGGACAGTCGCGCCGATTGAGGTTGCGGATATCGTAACTAAGGTTGTTGATCCGGGCAGTGCTGACCCGGATAAGCAGATAAATGATTAAAGGAAAAACTGATTCAGTGAGTCCGTCAGATGCCGTATGGCTTATTGTCGGAGGGCTTGTGCAGATCTTGACAGTTTAGTGCGCTAAATCGATAAATCTTTGCAAGAATGGCGATCAAACAGACACCGGCTGATGAACGGGTGAATGAATCAGTGTTTCCTGAAAACACAGGAGGAATTGACCCATGGAAAAAAGGAAGAAACTGGCTCTATCCACACAGATTTTCATCGCGCTGATCCTTGCAATCGGCGCAGGTATCGCGCTGACGGGTAATCCGGATTTCGCGAAGACCTACATCAAACCCTTCGGTACGATTTTCCTGAACCTGATCAAGTGGATAGTCTGTCCGCTGGTTTTCTTCTCCATCATGTCGGGTGTGGTATCCATGCGGGATATCAAGAAGGTCGGCGCGGTCGGCGGAAGCACCGTGCTGTACTACCTGTGCACCACGGCCTTCGCGGTTGCGATAGGTTTGCTTTTTGCCAACCTGCTGAAAGGCATTTTCCCGGTGTTGTCCACGGCTGAGCTGTCTTATGAACCGGCAGCCACTTCGGTCAACTTCATGGACACACTGGTCGGCATTTTCCCGTCCAATTTCCTCAAACCTTTTATCGATGCAAACATGCTGCAGATCATTGTGTCCTCGCTGTTTATCGGTTTTGCGCTGATCCTCATCGGGCACCGCTTCGATATGGAGTTCAAGGCTGTGGACGTGTGCAACGATATCTGCATGAAGGCCATGGAGATGATCCTGAAGCTTTCTCCCATCGGTGTGTTCTGCCTGCTCTGTCCGGTGGTGGCGGAGAACGGTCCGGCGGTGCTTGGCTCCCTGGCGAAGGTGCTGCTTGTGGCCTATCTGTGCTACATTGTGCACGCGGTTGTGGTTTATTCTGTGTCGGTCAAGGCTTTGGGCGGCGTCGGCCCGGTGAAGTTCTTCAAGGGTATGCTGCCGGCCATCATGATGGCATTCTCTTCCGCTTCCTCTGTGGGTACGCTCCCGCTGAACATGGAGTGCTGCGAGAAACTGGGTGCTGACAAGGAGGTTTCTTCCTTCGTCCTGCCCCTGGGCGCGACCATTAATATGGATGGTACCGCCATCTACCAGGGCGTGTGCGCGGTGTTCATCGCTTCCTGCTTCGGCATCAGCCTGACCTTCTCCCAGATGCTGACCATCGTGCTGACGGCAACGCTGGCTTCCATCGGTACCGCGGGCGTTCCCGGCGCCGGTATGGTCATGCTGGCCATGGTGCTTCAGTCCGTTGGCCTGCCGGTGGAAGGTATTGCGCTGGTGGCTGGTGTGGACCGGATCTTTGATATGGGCCGTACTGTGGTGAACATCACCGGTGATGCTTCCTGCGCGATCGTGGTCTCCAGGCTGCAGCGCAGAAGAGCGGAGAAGAAGGCCGCTGCCTGATGAATCCCTGTAACTGAAAAACAAATGCCCGTTCGGAACTGTGAAGTTCCGGCGGGCGTTTTTCTGTCCGGACAAGGGAAAAGAAAGGCCTGTAGAGAAATTCAAAAGGACGGGAAACAGACAGTACATTCTATATATGAAGGAAGAGATACAGATGAAGATTTATGATATCACCCAGGAACTGTTTACCTGCAGTGTTTATCCGGGAGATCCGTCTCCGGAACGGCAGGTCAAGCTCCGGATTGCGGATGGGGCTGTCTGCAACCTGACGGCTTTTCAGATGTGCGCGCATAACGGTACGCATGTGGATGCTCCGTACCATTTTGTTGATGGTGGCAAGACCATTGACCAGGTAGCGCTGGAACGGTTCATCGGTTCCGCGTATGTGACGGAGCATCAGGGGGACATTACAGCGGCGGACGCGGAGGCAATCCTGGCAAAAGCCCGGAGCCTGGATGCGGAGGCGGCGAAGCGGATCCTGGTGAAAGGCCCGGCGGTTATGACGGAAGAGGCGGCGAAGGTTTTTGCCGAAGCGGGTATCCTGCTCTTCGGAAATGAATCCCAGACTGTCGGTCCGCTGGACGCCCCCATGAACGTGCATCTGATTATGCTGGGTGCGGAGATCGTTCTCCTGGAGGGTATCCGCCTGGGAGAGGTGGAGGAAGGAATCTACCTGCTGAATGCTGCTCCGCTGAATCTGGGAGGTTCGGACGGCGCTCCCTGCAGGGCGGTTCTGATGGAACTGTGATGAGGTCGCTGTTGTATCCGAACAACAAGTGAATCATAAAGCGAAGAAACCCGCTCGTTTTGGCCAAAAACACGAACATTCACCAAGACAAATCACGCATCGTCCGGAAGCGTTGATTTGCCTTAATTTTTTTCAAAAAAACCTCCAAAAAGTGCTTGACAAAGGCCTTGCCGTTTGATATTCTATCCAAGCTCGCTTGCGGGAGACCGCGAGAAAAGAGCGAAGCGAACCTTGAAAACGATACAGAGAAAATAAACGCGCAATAAGGAAAAAGACAGCGAAGATTCCAAAGAGTTTAACATCGAAAGATGTTTAAGGATTAAACGGAAGAGTTTGATCCTGGCTCAGGACGAACGCTGGCG
>JAFRQX010000032.1 GCA_017428385.1 Clostridia bacterium
CCGCTGCGGGTGTTTCCGGCGCTTCCAGTGTTCCCTCCGGCTCAGCCGGCGCTTCCAGGATGTCGTTGATCCGCTCCAGATTGATCCTGCCTCTTTTCCCTTCCAGGTACAGTGCGGTCAGATCCGACACCGCGTTAAAAAGCACAGGGATCAGCGTCAGAAACGCCAGGAACGTTCCGGTTGAAGACGTCCTGTACCGCAGAAACATCCATCCCCCCAGGACCATAAACAGGCCGACCATCGCAACCGACAGGAAACTGCCGGATACTTCCCTGAGTGATTCCAGCGTTCTCTTCCCCAGCACCCTGCTTTTATACTCCGTTACCATGCCGACAAACCGCTCCTCCATGTCTTCCACCGCGTCCAGATGCTTGATCACCTCAACGCCGGAAACGCTCTGGAGGATTCCCTGATCCAGCTTTTCCTCCGCTTCCTTCTGGCCTTTTTCCGCTTCCGGCAGTTTTTTGCCCAGGTAACCCGCCGGGAGCAGGAAAAGCGGAAGGAAGACGATTGCCACAAGCGCCAGGCGCCAGTCGAGCGCCAGGAATGCTACAGTCAGAAGCAGAACAGCGGCAGTGTCCGTAAACAGGCGCACCTGCCGTGTCGAAAGCAGTTCCTTCAACGCGTTCACGTCCTGCATGCAGTGGGTGAGCAATTCGCTGCTATTGATCCGGGACCGATAGTCGGCAGGCATATCCAGGTAGGCTGCCAGAAGATCCTTCCTCAGCTGCAGCATGGCTCCCTCGCTGATCTGTGACGCGATTCTCTGTTTCCGGACGGAAAAGAACACCTGGGCCAATGCAAACACCAGGAACATCAGACAGCTTACGACCAGCAGTACCCGGCTGCCGCGGATCAGGGCCCGGTCTATGATGCTTTTCAGTGCCAGAGAAACGCCTATGTCGCACAAAACCTGCAGGACCGCCACCGCCAGGAGACGGATCCGCTTCTTTTTGTACGGCTGGACATAAGCGTTCAGAAACGCTGTATTTTGCTTCACTTTACTCACATTCCTTTACTCAACGTCAGTCCGGGCTGCCGCAGGCAAAACCTGTTTTTACTATGCTGTCCACAAACAGGGAAACATCCCCGGATATCCTGTCCTCAGGCACCTCTGGAAACCGTTCCCGGATCCCCGCTGTTATCTCATCGGGAGTTCTGCCGGCCTTCAGCAGTTCCCAAACGGTTCCTCCGGTCGCATTCAGCCGGAGCCTGCGCTGGGACTGGGTATCCAGCAGGTAAGTCTCGCCGTCCACAGAGCCGATATAAATATTCGGATTCAATTCCACCCTGGTCATAATCCTCACTCCTTCTCCGGAAACCATTGCCTTAGCTTCCGGGTTCTGTTCTAACCCTGAAAAACAGGCGCAGGGCGCCGCGTTTTTTGCCGCGCAGCGCTGCCCGCGCCTGATGACTCCATAAGATGCGTTGTCATGGAGCCGCAACTGAAACCGGGTATTATCTGGAGAACCAGATATTTAAGAAGATACAGACGGTAATGATAATTCTTTTGAATTACTTAACCGCAGCAGCAGCACCACTGCCGGATCCGCCCAGGGCGCACAGGCAGGCGCAGGCCATCTCGACGTCTTCTTCGTTGGTGATTTCCTCGACCACGGGAGCTTCATACTGATTCAGTTCATACAGATCCTTCATTTTTTGTTCCTCCTCATTTTTATTTTTTTATATTTTCATCATGGATTCTCCATGACAACGCACGTCATTTGGGGAAAACCCCGTCTCCCGTACAAGGTGCAAAAGGCACGCCGGTAAACGGGTCTATCCTTTCCTGAAGCCACAGCAGGAACTCTGTGTTGACTTTCGTCATGTCACACCACTGCCGGGCGTTCACCTGATAATTCCCTGAAAAACCCTTATGGGCCGGACGGCATCCGCCGCCGCACAGGTACTTGTAGGAGCAGTCCATACATTCCTTGACGGAATCCACGGCCAGCTTGTCCCGCAGAGCCTGGAAACTGCTTTTCTGCTGCATCTCAGACAGGGACTCCTCAAGCAGGTTACCCATATAGTATTCCGGCTGCTGAAACAGCCTGCAAGGATAAGTACTGCCATCACATTCCACCATGATCTCGCTGATCCCCGCACCGCATCCCGTCATGCACTTTGAATTCGAAATCAGGTTGCCCTGGGTCGTCTTCGAGTATCTTTCCCCGATCACGTCCCACTGGGCCTTGATGATTTTCCGCTGGCTGACGTCATACGGTCCGTCCATCAACAGGGAATTGTCCTTGCCCCGTCCGATCGGTTCCATATAGGTGAAACGTATTTCATCCACGCCCAGATCCGTATACAATTCACGAATGGTCTGCTCAAGCGTTTCATAATTGCTGCGGTTAACGACGCACTCAATCACCACTTTGATCCCCTGCTCTTTCACCAGGCGGATCCCGCGCTTGATCAGCTCGGTCGTTCCTTTTCCGCGCGTAATCTCATTGACGGAAGCCACTGCCGAATCCAGGCTGATTTTCACAACATTAAAGCAGGAAAGTCTGGATACATTTTCGGGCGTAATCAGGGTTCCGTTGGTCAGCAGGCAGGTATAGATTCCCTTCTCCCTGGCGTATTCGCCCAGTTCGAATATCTCCTTCACCAGCATCGGCTCACCGCCCGTGAATGCCAGTTCGGCAATATTCATGCCCGCCAAGATATCAATCAGGCGTTTCACTTTGGGAACGTCTACCCCTGTGGATCGAGCTCCGGCCACGACATGTTTTGCGTCCCTGTAACAGTAGATACAGCGCATATTGCACCGGGAGGTCATGAACAGGTAAACCATCTTCAGGCTGTGGCCGTTGTTCATATAGCTGGATAAAGGCTTCACAGCCGGCTTGTACCCTTCCGTGTGGAAAACGCCCTTGATCAGGCAGCCGAACGCTGCTTCAGACGCAGGGGTATTCTCCTCAATTGTGTATTTCCCCGGTTTCAGCTCATCACTGCCGACTGCATTGAGCAGCGCCTGGTACTGCTCATCGGAGATAACATGTCTTTTGATGTTATCCCGATTCATAATCATGACCTTGTCATGATTCTTTAATACCTGGATAACCGGCACAATAAATGTGAGCATGGTCTACCCCCTTGACTTTTTTTGCCTGCAGAATACGATCCGTAATGTTTTTTACGTCAGCCTGGTTAATCATATTTGCCTTATACTTGTCCTTCCACCGCCGATGGAACTGTGATATGTCCGGATAAACACAGGCGTTCCTGTACGGACATGCGTCACAGTCATAGCACGGGAACGGATCCATCGTATCCAGTGGCGAATCAATCGCCTCGAACGCTTCCTCAATCATCTTTTCCGGGAAGAACTTTCCCATGGCTTCACGCACGTCTTCCGTCGGAGTCTTTGTTTCCATGGCTGCCAGCACAATCATAATGCTCCGGAAATAGCCCAGTCTCGCAGGATCCACGCCCTGGCTTTCCAGATGGGCCACATACTTCTTCAGGGTCTCCAGCGCTTTGCCGTACTCACCGAGCCGGATCAGCACATTGCATTTAAAGATACCGTAATGGAGCTTATTCCACCGGAATTCCTTCTGCATTTTGAGATCCAGGGCAAAGGTCATGATGGAATCCACGTCCCACCCGGACTTGTCCATAATCCGAAGCAGTTTTTCAAGATCGGCATCCGAAGCCCCGCGGATATTTTTCACCACGGTAGCGACAAACCGCCTGTCTTCCGACAGCTTGATCGCATATTCATTATTGACGTCGATCTCGCTGATGCCCGGAACGACCACATAGAACGACGGGAATCCCAGGAAAGACACGTCCCGTATCAGCACATGGTATCCCCTGCCGGTGATATTGTTCAGCATGCTTTTCAGGAACTCCGTATTGGTCGGGGTTCTTTCAGCGCTGGCAGACTCGAACAGGTCGGACAGCGGATAGCTCTCCTTATCGAGGAAAAGGGACATGGGATAGAAGCCGTCCCCGGTTGCGGCAATATTGATCTTGTTGCCTTCCTGGACAATCCTGCTGCTGTCCAGGACCTGGAACTCAGTCATACCGACCATCTTCCGGATATCCCTGCCCTGCATCAGCTCCGTCAGCGTCCGTTCAACCGCAATGGGCCAGAACGGATGCGAAGCGAATTTGACAAAGTAGGATGTTTTCCGGGTATCCGTCAGGATCATGCACACCACAGGCCAGTTTTCTCCCAGCGAGCAGTCCTTCAGGATAATCCTGTAACTACCCGAGGCTTCAATCTTCCGCTTCATCTCCAACAAGGACGGAAATCTCTTCAGCACCGTGTCCGGTATGGTCGGCGGCGTAATCTGCTGCTCAACAATCCTGAAATTCACATACCGTTCCACAATCTCGGAAACACCCTGCACCAAAGCCTCTTCCGGCGTATTGCCGGCGCTCATCCCGTTTGTTCCGTATTTCATAAACAGGATCGACACCGGAATGTACTCCACTTTGCCGGTGGATATATCATAGAAAGGAAGCGATATCAGTTCCTTTTTTTCCGTATGATAATCCTGGATCCTTTCCCATTCAGCCAGCATCTCCTCCCGGGTTTTCCCCCGGGTATTGCTGAAACTGTCGACAACGGTTTTACACTCCGACCGGGCCAGCTCTTCAGGTGAAAATGTTTTTTCATCCGGAGCGTAGACGAAACCGTCATAGAATGCGTCCTCTTCGCTCAGCGTCATCTTGTACATGTACAGTGCGCCGTTCTCAAGACGTTCCATAAACTCACCGTATCCGCTCGCCAGGGCGTACTGCTGGGATGTACCCTTGCCGTTTGAGGTCAGGCGGGTGGCTATCGACTGCAGAAGCACTGAATAGATCCCGTTGACGCTTTCAAACCATTTCTCCGTGACGATGATGCCCATGTCCGAGAGAATTGACCGTATCCTCTGTATGGTATCCACCGGCATTGCATCTTTCAGTTTCCCGCTGTTCTGACTATACATCGCGATTCATTCCTTTTCTTTTCCATATAGAGCAGTATGCTCGTCCGGGGCTGCCCCGGTTGTCCGACCGGATTACAATCCTGTTCCCGTATTATTTCGCGGGCTGGCCGATGCGTGGGATCCTGGTGTATCCGATCAGGTCTTTTCCCTTGTCTTCCGCGCAGCAGGATGTGGGCAGCGCAGAGCTGAGTACACATGCAACAATGAAAGTAATGATGATTCCCCGGAAAATGTGCTTTTTGTTTGTCTTTTTGTCTGACATGACCATATCCTCCCGTCTCTCTTTCTTTACCGTCGCAACTGTTTGTGTTAATATTTTTGGTATAGGCGGAACCATTCCTGATCCACTTTCCTATCCGTTAACACCCCGTTGCTTTACTTGCATATTATTGCCTGTAGTGGCTAATAACAAGAGAACAAAAGTTCACATTTTGGGAGCGGATGAATATGGACGCATCAACCAATACCGTATTTGTTGACTTCGGCGATGTGCTTCGCTATTACCGAAAAAAGAAAGGCATATCCCAGGAACTGCTCGCGGACGGAGTCTGTTCGAGGGAATATATCGGCCTGATCGAAAAAGGCAAAAACATCCCGACGCTTTATATGGTTGATGCATTTTCAAAGAAAATGGGTATCAATCTTTTTGACGCATATGCCCTGATCATTGAGCACAATGATTTTGATACACATTTGAAAATCCAGCGCATGGATGACGCGATCAGCGCCCAGAATATTCCCCTGCTATACCAGCTGGCCGTCGAGTATTCCACCCTGCCGGGTTTCTCCGCGGGCGTTCCGTATCAATGCGTGATGCACGCATTCGCCCTGTATTACTCCAACATGCTCCACGATTATGACAAGGCAGTTGACAGCGCGAGCAAAGGCCTTGATGTCTCCGGACTTTCGGCCTCTGACAGGCATCCCTTCTCCATGCTCACCAATCTGGATATGTGCCTCCTGCTCGTCCGGTCCGTTGCCTTGTGCCGCGCCGAACGCTACGCCGAAGGCAGGAGCGACCTGGAGTTCCTGCGAGAATGCGCAAAACTCCGTTTTACGGAAAGCCACTATATTGCCAACCGGAACCGCAGGTTTGACATCAACATTTTTGCGCTGACAACCTTTAACCTCTGTGAGTTTTTCCCGGACGAACCTGAGCGCAATCTCGTGCTGCTGGATGATTCCATCAAAATGCTTGATCGGTATGAATGCTCCTGCGAACAGTCTGACCTCCTGCTCTATAAGGCCAGGTTCCTGTATGACCTGGGGGAAATGAACGGAGCCAGGAATTGTTTCAACGCCGGCTATTATCTGATTGTTTGCCGGTATTCCCGGAAGGAAGCTGATGAGCGTGCCATGGAAATCCTGGAGGAAAGATTTGAATCTCTGAAAAAAACAACCTGACCTTCATACAAAACACAGGGCAGCATCCGCATGGATTGCTGCCCTGTGGCGTATATTCTGCTGAAGCTGAATGCGCAGCAGTGACTTTTTTGAGGCATCTGCCCGGCATGACAGGCGCCCTTCCGCCGGTATGTCTTATGCTGTCAGTTTTGCCCGTATGGGAACCGATGATACCGGTCCGGGGCTGTAAACTTGACAGCTGTGATAGAATACGGACAGAAAGGAGGGGAAGGAACCGTGAACGCACGCAAACGCGGAAACGCTCTGCTGCTCTGTATCGGTCTTGTGCTGGTACTGCTCGTTTCTTCTGCCTTTCTGATCCAGGAAGCGAATCATGACTGCTGCGGCGAAGACTGCCCGATCTGCCGGACGATCGCGATGACGACCGCCCTGATGCGGGCACTCTGTATGATTGCTGCCGCACAGCTGATATGGTCTGTTCTGGCCGTTTCCCGGTCCGCTTTCCATATTCCGGGATCCGTCCGCCTTCATGCCGAAGGTACGCCGGTCAGCCGGAAAACCCGGATCAACGATTAACTGAATCAAAGACAGGAATTTCAAAGGGAGCCGTATGCCCTCAGGGCATCCGCGGCGTTTTGGGGTTCCTGTTTTTTCATACCCAAAAACAGAGTTAATCGTATTGAAACCGGAGGAAATAACACAATGAAAAAGATTCTCGCGTTTATGCTTTCCCTGATGCTGCTGATCGGCCTGGTCCCCTGCACGGGCTTTGCCGAAAGCAAGCCCGTGACCGTCGTCACCACCATCTTCCCCATCTATGACTGGGCCCGCCAGATTATCGGCGAAAATGAGAACACCAACCTGGTGCTGCTGCTGGACAACGGCGTGGACCTGCACTCCTATCAGCCCTCCGCCCAGGACATTATGACCATCTCCACCGCGGATCTGTTCATCTACGTCGGCGGCGAAAGCGACGAGTGGGTGGAGGACGTACTCGAATCCGCCATGAATCCCGAACTGGTCTCCATCAGCCTGACCGAAGCCATGGGCGAAGACCTGAAGCTGGAAGAGATCGTGGAAGGCATGGAGCATGAGCACGATCACGACCATGACCACGACCATGAGGAAGATGAAGAGCACGACCATGATCATGACGAAGACGAAGGCCATGACCATGAGGAAGAAGAGCATGATCACGATGAAGATCACGATCATGAGGAAGAGCATGACGAGGATCATGATCACGACGAGGAACATGATCACGACCATGAACACGAAGAAGAATATGACGAGCATGTGTGGCTGAGCCTGCGCAACGCGCGGAAACTGACTGCCGCCATCGCCAAAGCCCTGGCCGGCATTGACGCCGCCAACGCGGATGCTGTCCTGGCCAACGCCGCCGACTATGACGCCAAACTGCAGGAACTGGATGCCAGGTATGCCGAGGTTGTTGAAAACGCTTCCCTGAAGACCGTGCTGTTTGCCGACCGTTTTCCCTTCCGCTACCTGACGGATGATTACGGCCTGACCTACTTTGCCGCCTTCACTGGCTGCTCCGCGGAATCCGAAGCCAGCTTCGCAACCATCGCTTTCCTGGCCGGCAAGGCTGACGAACTGAACCTGCCTGCCGTGCTGACCATCGAAGGCGGCAACTATAAGATTGCCGACACCGTCATCGCCACCGCCAAAAAGGCGGACCGCAAGGTGCTGACCATGAACTCCATGCAGTCCGTCACCGCGGAAGATGTGGAGAACGGCATGACCTATCTTTCCATGATGGAAGAAAACCTGACCGCGCTGAAAGAAGCGCTGAACTGACGGAGGAATCAGGATGGCTCAACTGACCTGTGAACATCTTTGGCTCGGATACGAGGGACGGCCCGTACTGGAGGACCTGTCTTTTTCGGTGCAGGCCGGCGATTACCTGTGTATCGTCGGGGAGAACGGCTCCGGAAAAACCACCCTGATGCGGACAATCCTCGGGCTGCAGAAACCGCTTCGGGGAAGCATCCGCTTCGGCGACGGCCTGCGGGAAGGCGGAATCGGTTACCTGCCCCAGCAGACCAACGTGCAGAAGGATTTCCCCGCCACGGTCAGGGAAGTTGTCCTGTCCGGATGCCAGGCCCGGCTGAAAAACCGGCCTTTCTATTCCCGCGCGGACAAACAGCGCGCGGAAGAAAACATGCACAAAATGGGGATCAGCGCCTTCGCAAAGCGCTGCTTCCGTGAACTGTCCGGAGGCCAGCAGCAGCGCGTGCTGCTGGCCCGGGCCCTTTGCGCAACGGAGAAACTCCTGTTCCTGGACGAACCGGTTTCAGGGCTGGATCCGAACGTCACTGCGGAAATGTACGCGCTGATCCGGTCGCTGAACCGGGAGGGCGTCACCATCCTGATGATTTCCCATGACCTTGCGTCCGCCGTGCGGGACGCTTCCCATATCCTCACTGTCGGGGAATCCGTATTCTTCGGCACGAAGGAAGAATGGCTGGCGGAGAAAGGCGGTGAGCTGCTGTGATCGATACCCTCATGACTTACCTGCAGTTTCCCTACGTCCGGTACGCGCTGATTGTCGGCGTGCTGATCGCGCTCTGCTCTTCCCTGCTGGGCGTAACACTGGTGCTGAAACGCTTTTCCTATATCGGGGACGGGCTTTCCCACGTAGCCTTCGGCGCAATGGCCGTAGCCGGCGTCCTGCACCTGAGCAACAATATGCTCCTCGTGCTGCCCGTAACCATGATCTGCGCCATCCTGCTCCTCCGTCCCGGCCGGAACGCACGGATCAAGGGAGACGCGGCCATTGCCATGATCTCCGTCGGCGCGCTGGCGGTAGGTTATCTGCTGCTGAACATTTTCAAATCTTCCGGCAACCTGGCCGGGGACGTGTGCACCACGCTCTTCGGCTCCATGTCCATCCTGACGCTGCGGCCTGCCGAGGTCTGGCTGTGCTTTGGACTTTCCATTGCGGTAATCATCCTGTTCCTGTTTTTCTACAACCGGATTTTTGCCGTCACCTTTGACGAGGACTTTGCCCGCGCGACCGGTACAAAGGCGGACGCCTACAACCTGCTGATCGCCACGGTGATCGCCGTGATCATCGTGCTGGCAATGAATCTGGTGGGATCCCTGCTGATCTCCGCCCTGATTATTTTCCCCGCCATGTCCGCCATGCGGGTTTTCAAAAGCTTTCGTTCCGTCACGGTCTGCTCCGCGGTGCTTTCAGTGTGCTGCGCCCTGGCAGGCCTGCTGATCTCCATCCTGGCGGGAACGCCGACGGGATCAACCATCGTGGCGGCTGATATCGCGGCATTCCTGGTATGCTGCGGCATTGCGAAACTGCAAAGGAGGACTGTTTCATGAAAAAACGGCTTGCTTTACTGCTGGCGCTGTTCCTGGCGCTGGCCTCCCTGTCCGCGTCTTTCGCGGAAACCGCTTCCGAACCGCTCCAGGTGGATCTGGACCTTTCGAAGATGAGCGGAACCATCGTCTACGCGGAAATCTATAACCTCCAGTATGATCCCGGCGCCTACCTCGGCAAGGTAATCCGTGTCCGGGGCTATTACAGTTTCTTCCGGGAACCCTCCAACGGCCATATCTATTATGCCTGCGTCATTCCGGACGCGACCGCCTGCTGCATGCAGGGCATGGAGTTTGTTCCCTTCACCGAGCCGGAGGATCCGGATCACTTCATGGAAGACAACGCGGACATCACCGTAACCGGCCGGCTGGAAATCTATGTGGAAGACGGATCATCCTATCTGCACCTGGTGGACGCAAGCGTTGAACAGAATTCAGAAGACTGAATTCTGCCCAACGCGATGCACAATGCATAATGAATAATGCATAATTAACTTCGACAGAAATAATCCCTGATATAAGGAATGGGATATGATGATAAACAAAATGATGCGTAAAGGACTGGCTGGCCTCATCATATTGATGATGCTGTTCACTGCTGTGGTTCCTTTGTCCGCCGGCGGGGAAGAAAATCCGGACAGCATGGCCGCCAAAGTATCCACGGAAAAGGGTGCGCTGAAGCTGCGGAAAACCGCCGGCCCGAAGGGAAAAGTGATCGGCGAAATTCCCAACGGCACCTGCATCCTGGTGACCAAAGAGGCGGAAGACTGGTGCGAAGTCAGCTGGAACGGACAGACCGGTTACTGCAAAACAGAGTTCCTGATCCTTTACCGGGGAGCCGACCTGTCCCTGCTGGATTACCGTGTGCTGCGCGACGGCGACAAGGGCGACGACGTCATTGCCCTGAAAAAACGCCTGCAGGAGCTGGGCTATATCCGCAGCGGCGCCACCCTGACCAACCGCTACACGCAGGAAACCGCGCAGCGCGTGATCCTCTTCCAGCGCCAGGCAGGCATGACAGAAGACGGTGTCGCCTGGCAGGAACTGCAGGCTTACCTGTTTTCCGACAAGGCGCCGGCCTGCAGCCAGACCCTGCCCCGCATCCGGACCAAAGTGGCGGACAAAAGCAGCCGCATGATCTGCGGCTGCTGCATGGGAGACGGCTGCGAATGCTGCAACTTTACCGGGTGGGTATATAACTAATGAAGAATGAAAAATGAAAAATGAAGAATGGCAGATAAAACAGCACGGGGTGCTGTTTTTTTGATTTAAGTCGTATAGAGTGAAGAGTTTGGAGTATCTCTCCGGCCCTTTTGGGGGTATTTTTACCGAGTTTACAGTATTGTTACACCAGTTTACCGTATCGTTACGCCGTTTACCGTATTGTTACAGCAAAAGGCTTGAAGCCATGCTACAATGTGCCTGAAAGGAATAGAGACCGGCCCTGAAATAACCGGTCCACAAACAGAAAGGGGAACCTACCAATGAAGAAACTGCTTACCATGATCCTGGCCCTGACGCTTGTATGGGGATGCCTGTTTTCCGTTTCTTCCGCCTCAGCCGGAACGTGCGGAATGTATGAATATACGCTGAAAGGCGACGGCACAGTGGAAATCACAAAAGTTGACAGCAAATGCAATGACACTGTGATCCCCGCAGAACTGGACGGTCACAAGGTGACCTCCATCGGCCGCTCCGCATTCTTCTACTGCAGAAAGCTTACAAACGTCACCATCCCGGACGGCGTAACCTCAATTGATTTCTTCGCTTTTTGCGGCTGCTCCGGCCTGAAATCCATCACCATCCCGGACAGCGTGACCCACATCTCTGAAGGTGCTTTTGCAGACTGCACCAGGCTGACCTCCATCCAGATTTCTCCCAACCATCCCGTATATGTTTTCAACAACGATATGCTGATCGAAAAAAGCACCATGACCCTCATCCAGTACACCGGAAAAGGCGGAGACTATGAAGTGTTCTGGGGCATCAAAAAAATCGGAGCCGGTGCGTTTGAAGGAAAGAGCCTGAAGTCCGTTAAAATCCCTGACAGCGTAACCGCCATCGGCGACTTTGCGTTCCGCAGCATCCGCGGCCTGAAATCCGTTACGCTCCCGGACAGCGTGACCTCCATCGGCTTCCAGCAATTCTATGGCGACAGCCAGCTGCAGTCCATCACCCTGCCGGCCGGGCTGAAAGAACTGGGATACGGCCCCTTCGGTTGGTGCACCGGCCTCAAATCCATCGAGGTTTCCCCGGAAAACCCTTACTTCGAAATGAAGGACAACATGCTGATCGAGAAAGCAACCCAGAAGCTTGTCTATTATCTGGACGTTACGAAGGGCACACTGGAGATTCCGGATGGTATCCGTGAAATCGAAACAAATGCATTTGAAAACAACAAAGGCCTGAAGGAAATCATCATCCCGAACAGCGTTACAAAAATCTCTGACGCCTTCAAAGGCTGCCAGAACCTGATCAAAGTCACCCTGCCGGAAGGATTGGCAGAGATCGGCTATTACACCTTCGGGCGCTGCGCCAAGCTTGAAAGTCTCGTCATCCCGGACGGTGTGTCTTACATCGGCAGCTATGCCTTCGAAGACTGTAAGAACCTGAAAGAGCTTGTTATTCCCGCCAGTGTTACAAATATCGTGGACACCGCTTTCAATGGATGTCAAAAACTGGTCTGCACCGTTTCCAACGGTTCCTATGCGCAGCAGTACTGTGAAGCAAAAGGAATCAAGTACACCGTAAAGTAATTCGGATTAAGCATCATATAGTTCAAAAAGAGAGGGAGTCTGCATGACTCCCTCTCTTCTGTTTCATTATTTCCTGCTCTTTTGTTCCCGTTTGTTCTCATACATGAGGCTGTCCGCGCGGCGCACCACATCCTCTACGCTCTGGTCCTGCTTTGGATCATAGACCGCCATGCCGCGGGCCACATGGATCCTTTCCCAGGGTTCCTTGCTGACCGCGCACAGGTCATAGCAGCATTGGTCAAACTGTTCCACCAGTTCATCCCTGCGCTCATACTCCCGGTTCCGGAGGATTGCGGCGAATTCATCCCCGCCGATCCGGAAAACGGGGCTGTGGGAGAAGACCTGGCAGATGATGGCACAGGCGCCCTTCAGGTAAAGGTCGCCCTTGTCATGACCGTATTTGTCGTTGATCACCTTCAGGTCATTGCAGTCAAAGAAGCATACGGCAAAAGGCGGAAGATCCTGTCCCTCCCCTGTGTCCTTCTTCAGGTCCTCCAGGAAGAGGTTGAACGCGCCCAGGTTGCGCACCGCCGTCAGCGCATCCCCGTACGCCAGGTCGTTCAGGTTGCGGATATAGCCTTTCAGGTGAGAAATCAGCTTGTTGAACGCGCCGGTCAGGATACCGACCTCGTCATTGGTCCGGTTTTCCAGGATCACGTCATAATTACCGGCATTCACTTCCCCGGCTGCCTTCGTCAGCTGCCGGAGCGGCCGGGTCAGGTGACCGGAAAGAAGAGAGGCGGCCAGGACCACAAAAACCAGCAGTACAGCCAGAACAATCACAATCTCCTGAATCCACCTGAGCCAGTCCTCATTGATTTCCGATACGGGTACAGTCACGTTCAGGCGCATGCCGTTACTCAGCGGCAGCCAGGACGCCTGCTTCGCCACCCCGTTAAAAGTGTAGTGAATAATGGCGCTTTCATCCAGCATACCATAGGGCGTTTCCTTTTTATTTTCGCTTTCCAGTTCCTCCTGGGTCATCTGAGGATGGTAAATAATGATTCCTTCAGAATCATTGATAAAGGCATAACCGCTGGTGTAGGGCCGGATATTGTCCACCAGCCCCGCCATGGTGGAATAATCAATCTCGATGCCGATCACACCCACAAAGGTGCCCCGCCAGTAGACCGGCACGTTATAGGAAAGCACAAGCACGTCCAGGTTGTCTGTCACATAGGGCGGCAGCCAGATGGCCCTGCCCGTGGCTTTCGGCACGGTAAACCACACCAGGGCCGAAGTATCCTCCGTATCATAAAGGGTGATATCCGTAACCTGATGCTCCGTAAATCCTTCCCCATCCAGGTTGGTGTACCAGAAGCCTTTCACAGTATCCGACACAGCCGGATCAATACGGTAGTAATATGTCAGGACGCCGTTTGTCCGGTTCGCTGCCCTGGCAAAAATATCCCGCGTCCTGTCCACATGCGCCTGAAGCGCGCTTTCCTCCAGACCCTTCAGGTCGCCGTCCGCAAAAGAGGAGACAGTCTCAACAGACTGCTCAATACTGTCAAAGTAGGCGTCCAGGTTTTTTTGTCCCGTTTCGCAAAGCAAGCGGAGCGTTCGCTCCGCATTGCTGTTTCCCATGCTTCGGATGGCCAGTGTTCCGAGGAGTGCCGCCACAATAATAGCGATTACAACCGCGCTTGCGGTCAGGATGGTAATCTTGGATCTGATGGATTTCACGGGGTTTCTTCCTTCTTCTTGGGCATATATTTGAGGGTATATTCCTCGAGGTAGTCCTCATAATGATGGGGATGGCCTTCATGCATGGACTCGGTCAGCTCGTGCACGTCCAGGGAGTCGCTGATCAGGTCCACAATCACGATGGCAATATTGGAGCAATGATCGCTGACGCGTTCAAAATCCGCGATCAGGTCATTGAACACATAGCCCTGGCCGATAGTGCATTTCCCCCTCTGCAGGCGGGCAGTATGCTTGTCCCTCATCCGGCGGCAAACCTTGTCGATGGTCTGTTCCAGCGGTTCCACCCGGTAGGCTTCCTCCACATCGTCGTTCAGGAAGCTTTCAAAGGTGATATTCATGATTTCCTTAATCGCTTCTGTCAGGTTTTCCATTTCCTTCGTTCCCTTATCGGAGAAGGAGATGTTCTTTTCCTTCAGTTCCTGCGCCCGTTCCGCGATGTTCATGGCATGGTCGCTGATGCGTTCCAGGTCCGTGATGGCACGCAGGTACTGGCTGACCGCCTTGTTCTGCGTCTCGGTCATTTCACGTCCGGTCAGCTTCATCAGGTAGCTGCCGATCTTATCCTCATACCTGTCCACAATACCTTCCAGCGTGGATACTTCTTCAAACTCTTTTTCAGAGAAGTTGTTCAGTAGGGCAATCGCCATATCCATGGACTTCTGGGTCAACTCTGCCATTTTATTGATGGTCATCCGGGTCTGTTCAACAGCCAGGGTCGGATACGCAAGGAAGCGTTCCTCCAGCCGGTCCATATCCCGGGTGTTTGCCTCGTCCGCCGGATTGCCGGGGATCAGGGCGATCATCAGTTTTTCAATCAGCGGGATGAACAGCGCCAGCACGATCACGGTGGACACCCGGAACAGGGTATTCAGCAGGGCAATGGAGAACATGTCCATCACCTTGTTCATGAAGGCGAACTGCAGCACCGCATTCAGGGTATAGAACACGGCGGCGAACAGGATCGTCTGCAGGATTTCGATCACCAGATAGGATACGGCTGTCCGTCTGCCGTCCCGGGAGGAACCCATGCCGGAAAGCAGTACCGGCACTGAGCCGCCGATGGCGATACCCAGGATAATGGGAAGCGCCACATCAAACGTGATCAGACCTGTGGCGGACAGGGCCTGCAGGATACCGACAGAAGCGGAAGCGCTCTGGAGCACCGCCGTGAAAACAATACCGATCAGGATCCCCAGGAACGGGTTGGAAAAGCTTGTCAGGAAGGAGATGAAGCCGGGATCCTCCTTCAGCACCGACACAGAGCCGCTCATGGTTTTCATGCCGAACATCAGCACCGCAAAACCCATCAGGATATCCGCCGCGTGATGCACGCTGCGCTTTTTGGAGATATGCTTCATCAGGATCGCGCCGATAGCCGTCAGGGCCGCCAGCGCCTCCGTGCTCAGCAGCTGCAGGAAGGGGGACGATCCGCCGCCGGACATGCCGGAAAGGCAGATGATCCAGCCCGTAATGCTGGTACCGATGATTGCGCCCATGATAATGGCAATGGCCTGACGCAGCTTCATCATCGCCGAGTTCACAAAGCCGACCACCATGACGCTGGTGGCGGAAGAAGACTGGATCACCGCAGTGACCCCCGTACCAAGCAAAATGCCCTTAAGCGGTGTGGAGGACAGACGGTAAAGAATCAGCTCCAGCTTATTGCCGGCAACCTTTTTCAGTCCGTCTCCCATCAGCGACATACCGTAAAGGAACATCGCCACCCCGCCCAGGAGCAATACAAAATCCACTATGTCCATATTCAGCCTCCGTCTGCGTGCTGTCTGAATAACGCACACCTCGTGCGTCCGCGCAGTTCTCTATTCCCCTTCGTTACGGTGCGATTGTACCACAATAATCCGTTATTTCGCAAGGCCGTGAGGGTTTTCGGCTGTTTTTTTCTCCTTCCTTTTTATGGGAGTGTATGGTAAGATGAAACAAAGACGGCATTACGCCGTCCATGCCGCCGTATCTTGTAAAAACGGAAAAGCCAAAGGAATGAAGCGTTTATGTCATCCAGGGAGAAGAAGAACAAACACACCGGACAAACGTCTCCGGAGAATATTTATGTCAACCGGGAACTGAGCTGGCTGGAATTTAACCGGCGGGTGCTGCTGGAAGCTGCCGATCCGCAGGTCCCCCTGCTGGAGCGGCTGAAATTCCTGATGATCTACCAGTCCAACCTGGAGGAATTCTACCGGGTCCGCATCGGCATCCTGACCCACCGGGCTATGCTGACACCGGACAGCGGGGATCCGGTTTCCGGCATGCTGCCGGAAGCCCAGATTACAGCCGCCCTGCAGATTACCCGGGAGCAGCAGACCCTGATGGAAACCATCTGGAAGGGCATCCGGGATGAACTGCACGAAAACAAGATCGACGTGCTGGACTTCCGGAAGATCAGCAAAGTCGATGAGCTGATGAGCAAAAAGCTCTTCGGCGATATCCGGGACCTGCTTTTCCCGAAAATTATCCCGGCGGACCAGCCCCTGCCCTTCCTGTGGAACGGCGAAGGCAATGTAGTGGCCTTCCTCGGCCGCGGCGCGGAACAGAAAATCTGCATCATCCCGCTTCACCGGATTCCTGCCTACCAGAGCTTTGAGATAGACGGCTGCCAGAAAATCGTGCTGACCGCCCAGCTGGTACGCCATTTCCTGCCGCTGCTGCTGAAAAAGGAAACCATCGTCCAGTCCGCCATTGTGGACGTGACCCGGAACGCGGACGTCTTCTTCTCCAGCATGGAGGACCGGGCGGACGATAATTTCCGGGATAAGGTATCCGGCATGCTGAGCAAGCGGAAACGGGAAATGCCCGTGCGCGTCCGGATATTCGGCAAGCTGACAGATCCCGCCCGGGCGCTGCTGATCCGGAAGCTGCGGGTGCCGGAAGACCGGGTGTTCACCCAGTCCGTTCCCTTTGACCTGTCCTTCCGCTCCTGCATCAGCGGTCCCGCTTCCTTCCGCTATCCGGACCGGAAGCCTTCACGGGATATCGGCCTGAAGAAGGGAGAATACTTCTCCTATATCGAGAAGCATGACCTGCTGCTGAGCTTCCCCTTCCAGAGCATGATGTCCTTTGTGGACCTGATCTATGAAGCCGCGGACGACCCCGAGGTTCTGTCCATCAAGATTACGCTGTACCGGATGAGCGGCAGCAGCAAAATTGCCGCAGCGCTGGCCTATGCTGCCGATAGGGGCAAGGACGTGCTGTGCCTGCTGGAGCTGCGGGCCCGCTTTGACGAACAGAACAATATCGACTATTCCGAAATGCTGGAGGACGCGGGCTGCCGCGTCATCTACGGCCTGCCGGACCAGAAAGTGCACAGCAAACTGTGCGTGATCACCCGTCAGAAGGGCATGATCCTTAACCGCATCACCCAGGTCGGCACCGGCAATTATAATGAAGTAACCGGTGAGCAGTATACCGACCTGTCCCTGATCACCGCCCGGGAAGAGGTGGGCCGTGAAGCCGAAGCCGCCTTTACCGCGCTGGAAAACGGCGAGATTCCGCCGGAAGCCAGCGCCCTGTGGATCGCTCCACTGAGCTTCAAGCCCCGGGTGCTGGAGATGCTGGACCGGGAAATTGAAAAGGGCGAAAACGGCCGCGTGGCCATCAAGATCAACTCCCTGAACAACCGGGAGGTCATGGAAAAGCTGATTGAATGCTCCCAGGCCGGCGTAAAGGTGGAGCTGTTCATCCGCGGCATCTGCTCCCTCCGTCCCGGCGTGCCGGGCCTGACGGACAACATTACCGTAACCGGCGTTATCGGCCGGTGGCTGGAACATTCCCGGATCTACAGCTTCGGCGAGGGTGAGGACCAGCGGCTGTTCATCGGTTCAGGCGACCTGCTGAACCGGAACCTGGAGCGGCGGGTGGAAGCCTTCATTGAAGCAGTCACCCCGGATACCCGGGAGCAGCTGAATGAGATCCTGGACGCCCTGCGGAACGACAAGGAAAAGTCCTGGGTCATGCAGCCGGACGGCACCTATATCCGGGAAGAGGGCGGCGAAGGCACTTCCTCCCAGGAGGCGCTGTACCGCTACTTCAGCACCCGGAAAGTTTCCCTGACGGAGGAAGCACCCGAAAAAGAAGAAAAAACCGGAAGAGCAGCGGAAGAACCGGCGGAAAAGAGCCGCAACGGATTCTTCGGATGGCTTAAACAAATCATCCGGAAAGGATGATTTGTAATTCATAATTCACAATTCATAATTCATAATTATGAATGTTTTCCAATCCTTTTCCCGTAAGAATAACAGCCTCCTGAAACAGTAACCCGATTGCACAGGATAAATCCATCAATTGGATATTCACACTATATAATTCTGAATTCTTAATTCTGGATTTGTAAGACTGGAGGAAGAGCTTATGTCTGAAAAGTACAATATCTGCCTGGACGTCGGCGGTACCAAGGTACTCGGCGCGATCTTTGACGAGAAGGACAAGATCATCTACCGCCTGAAAAAGCGCTCCAAGAGCGGCGGTTCCGCTTCTGCCGATGTGGAAAAAGTCATCATCGACGTAGTGGAAGAGATGATCAAGGAATCCGGCATCGACCGGAAAAAGCTGAATGCCGTAGCTTCCTGCGCTCCCGGCGTCATCGACCAGGACAACGGTATCGTGCTCTTCACGCCAAATCTTCCCTGGCGGGATTATGACATGGCCGGCGCCATGCGCAAGCAGTTCGGCGTACCCTTCTATGTAGGCAACGACGTAAACCTGGGCGTGCTGGGTGAATATCACTTCGGCGCTGCCCGCGGATATAAAAACATCGTTGGCTTCTTTGTCGGCACCGGCCTGGGCGGCGGCCTGATCCTGAACGGATCCCTCTTCACAGGAAATCAGTTCAAGGCTGCCGAATACGGCCATATGATCCTGGATCCGGAAGGCCCGCTGTGCAACTGCGGACAGCGCGGCTGCCTGGAAGCCTTCTCCAGCAAACAGGGCATGAGCGCCTACATCCGCCAGCAGATCAGCCGCGGCCGGGAAACCCTGATGGCCGACGCGGTACAGGACGGCGTGTTCCGCTCCAAAAAGCTGGTCAAGGCACTGGAAGCCGGGGATAAGGTGGCCATGGAAGCCGTAGACCGTGCCTGTCACTGGCTGGCAGTGGCCACCGGCAACATGATCAACACCATTTCTCCAGATCTGATCCTTTACGGCGGCGGCGTCATCGAAGCCCTGGGCGATCTGTTCCTGGAGAAGATCCTGGCTGAAGTGGACCGTTACTGTATGCCCCAGATCCGCTCCACCGTGGAAATCAAAAACGCGTCGCTGGGCGATGATTCCATCCTCTACGGCGACCTGGCCATGATCAAAGGCCTGTAATTCCCTTTTTCAGCACAACACCGGTACCGGAAGGTGCCGGTTCCTTCTTTCTTTCTCGCTTTCCGGCCCCTCCCCAGGGCTTGTTACAAAGTTTACAGTTTTGTTACACCACATTATCCCCAATGATGATACAATATGCATGCAATATGGAAGCAAAGGGGCTTTACTGGTTATGGAAACGATCTTTCTGGTAGAAGATGAAATGAACATCCGGCGGCTGACAGGCATGCATCTGCAGCTGGCAGGCTATAACGTGAAGGAGCTGGAAGACGCGGCCGCCGCACGGGACGCGCTGCGGGAAGGCAAGCCCGCCCTGGTCCTGCTGGACATCATGATGCCCGGAGAAGACGGATTCTCTCTGGGAGAAGACCTGATCAAATCCGGCATTCCCGTCATCTTCCTGACGGCTAAGACCGCCGTACCGGACCGGGTACGCGGGCTCCGCATGGGCGCCCATGACTATATTCTCAAGCCCTTTGAACCGGCGGAGCTGCTGGCCCGCGTGGAAAACGTGCTGAAGCGTTCCACACCGGCACAGTCTGACTACATCAGCGGTGACCTCCGGGTGAACTTCGAAACCCGGGAAGTCTGGAAGGACAACACTCTCATTCCCCTGACCACGCTGGAGTTCAACCTGCTGAAGACCCTGATCGAGTCCGGCAGGATCGCCATGAGCCGGGAGGAGCTTCTCCGCGCCGTATGGGGCTATCACTACACCGGAGAAACCCGCACCGTGGACGTGCATGTGCAGCGCCTGCGCGGCAAGATCGGCACAGACCGGATTGAAACCATCGTCAGGTTCGGTTACCGCTTCCGGGAGGATGTATGAGAAAACAGATCGTCACCGGTATGATTCTGCTGATCCTGCTGATCCTGCCCCTGCTGCTGTATCTGCAGATCAACCAGAACTTCCAGGTGTCTGTAAACAACGCCCGGGAAAGTGCCGATCATGAAGAAACGTTTATGGCCAGGATTCTCTCGTCCGAAATCCTGAGAAACCGGTCAACCTCCAACGCGGAGATCCGGAACACCGTCCAGAATATCGGAAAGCAGTACGGCTATGAACAGATGCAGATCCTGTTTTACAAAGACCGTATTCCGCTGAGCGGCGTGCTGTCAGAAGAGAATGCCTTCCTGCTGGATAAAAAAGACCGCACCTCTTTCCTCTCCGACTCGGAAGAAGCCCTGTACATTGTTCACCCGCTGGATGAACACTATACACTGATAACCCGGTCGGATTTCAGCGTTTTTTACCAGATGCTCCGGGAACAGACTGCTGCCGGTATCCGAATCTGTCTTGGCGGCCTGGTCATTGCTGCCGTACTTTCCCTGCTGATTTCCGGCAGGATTACCCGGAGGCTGAAGATCCTTTCCCGCTCCGCGGACGCGGTCCGCAGCGGCAGCGCCATCCACCTGGAGCCCTCCGGAAAAAAGGATGAAATCGGAAGGCTGACCAATACCTTTATCGCGATGAGCGACGCGATTGTCCAGAGAGAAGAAAACCTCCGGGAAGACGCACGCCAGCGGCAGGCGCTGATCGATGCCCTGGCACATGAAATGCGTACTCCCCTGACCTCCATCGTCAGCGCTGCCCGGCTGATCCAGAAGGGCGGCGACATGGTCCAGATGCGGGAGGAGATGTGCGACCTGATCGTGAAGGAATCCCAGCGCCTGGCTGAAATGGATGAAAACCTGATGAAGCTGACGCGGATGAACAGCGCTGAGCTGAAAACCGAAACCTTCTCCCTGCTGGAGATGGCACAGGAAGCCCTGGCTGTTACCCCGGACGCGGTGCTGACCGGAGAGGACTCCACCGTCACCGCTGACCGGGACCTGATCATCCACCTGATGCGCAACCTGGTTAACAACGCCGCAAAGAGCGGCACCCAGACCCCTGTGCGGGTCACGCTCCATCCCCGGGGCTTCTCCGTTTCGGATGAAGGCCGCGGCATGACGCCCGAGGAAGTCAGCCGGTGTACAGAAGCCTTCTGGAAAGCCGATCCGGCCAGGACCCGGGCATCCGGCGGCGCCGGCCTGGGCCTTACCCTCTGCCAGAACATTGCCCGGCTGCACGGAACCGACCTGGTCATCCGGAGCACGCCCGGAAAGGGAACCACCGTCGAATTTACACTGCCGTTACATCCCGTTGAAGACTCTGAAACACAAGAGCCGGTATCATGAGATTAAGAAAGGAGGTTATCGTATGTTTGTCTTCAGACAATCAAGGCGTCCGGGAATCATCCTGCTGACTGCCCTGCTCATACTGACACTGCTCCCGCTTGCATCCTATGCCGATACCTCCACAATGATTTATTCTCCTTATGCTCCAGAAATCACCCGATGGCCGGAACGTCATCCGGTTGAAAACACAAACATTCAGCAAGACCCCGAAGTCTATGACAGGGACGGTTATTCCTATCCCTGGCTGACAGACCTGGAGCTGGTCAAATTCCGCGAATACCAGGCTGCCCTGAAGGATGGGGAAATCGGCTATGCGGGAGAATCCATTATCAATCCCTCCACAGTCACCAGTGATGACGTGGCGGTTTTCACCCTGGACCCGGATGAGTTCTGCGGAGAAAGCTATTACGTCTTCCTGCCGGACTCCAGTTCCGTAACAGACACACAGCTTGTGGCACTGGCAGCCGCCTTTGAGGATCTGGGGATCGATTTTGATCCCGATTCCCTGAACGACCGGAACTGCTGCCGCCATTGCAATGTGCTGGAAACCCGGATCCTCACCGATGAGGAAAACAGCCGCATGGAGGAAATCAAAAACCGGATCCGGTGCGGCCAGCTGACAAAGGAAGACATCCCGGAAGGCACCCAGATCCTGACCGTGGAAAAAAGAACCCTGAGAACATGGGGGCTGGACAGAAAAACCTTCCTTTTCTATCCCTACCGACGTATGACAGACGATGAACTCGCCCTGTTTGCCCTGGAGGATGAAGAAGTCTGGGACGTGAATCCGGATGAGCTGAAGGCAGCAGCCCTGAAAGACGCGGGAGAACTGATTAACCTCCCGAGGAGCGTACACGAATATGAGCCCTGTACCAGCCGTGAACTGATGCAGATCAAGGGCGAGCCATATCTCCCCCGAAGCAGCGCGGTATACCAATATACCAGCCAGTTCTATTTTGAGGGGTATGACGGTTTCTACGACCGGATACACTGCAACATGGACGTTGTGCAGATGCAGGAAATCGGTTCCGCCGCCGAAACTGTCGGCATCCATCTGTGGTACGGCTATTATTCAACCTTCTCAGACAGTGATTATCCGGAAAGCCATGAAGCAGAGTGGCTGGCTGCCGCGCAGAACTGGGCCGGACAGGTCCTGCGGCTTCCTGAGGACGTCCTGCAGGACGGCTGGACCGTTTCATACCAAATGGAGGACTATGGTTCAAATCTTGTTCAGCTCAAGCTTGTGACAGAAGAATATGAAATCTGCGTCTGGGTATACCAGAACAGCGCCAAGGTCAGCGACTGCCTGATCTATAACCGGAACTGGTATGATGATTCACTGAAATTACTCTACCTCTGATATTCCGTAAAAACCCGGACAGGACGGTACCCGCAAGGGTACCGTCTTTTTGTCTGTTCCCAAAGCGGGATATGTGTATTTACAGTGTTGTTACACCGTGTTGAATACTTTGAAACACGTCCTGCCGTATCCTGTTACTGAAAGGAGTGATTCGATGATGATCAGACACATGAACATACTCTGTTCCTGGAAGCGTATCCTTGCCACAGCGCTTGTACTGGTGCTGCTTCCCTGCTGTGTGCTGGCGGAATCAACCGCTGAAAACAAAGCAGAAACGGAAACCATTTACTATTCCCTTTACACACCTGAAGCAGCTGCTGAAGATCCCGAGGTCAATGACAGAGACGGTTTCTCCTATCCCCGGCTGACAAACCTGGAACTGGCCCGGATCAAGGAACTTCAGGCAGCCATGAAGAACGGCAAGGCAGCCTACTCCGGCCCCTCCATTATCAATCTGCCTTCCGTGGAAAGCAGCGACGTTGCCGTGTATACACTGAATCCCGAAGACTTTTCCGGGGAAACCTGCTATGTTTTCCTGCCGGATTCCCGCGCCATGTCTGACGCGCAGCTGATGGCCCTGCTGGCTGCTTTCGAGGAACTGGGCATCGATTTCGATCCTGATTCCCTGAACGACCGGAACTGCTGCCGTCACTGCAACATTCTGGAAACCAGATACCTCCGTGCGGCAGAACAGGATCGTATGGATAAAATCGTTGCGCAGATCCGGAGCGGAGAGCTGAAAAGCATCAGCACAGACGCCAAAGTGATGTCTGTCGAAAAGATTACCCACAGGACGTGGGGATATGACCACAAGCACTTCCAGTTTTATCCCTACAGAAGCATGACAGATGAGGAACTGACCCTGTTTGCCCTGGAAAACGAAAGCATCTGGGAAACAAGTTCCGAAGAAATCAAAGCGGACGGCCTGCAAACCCTCAGCAAGATGATCCGTCTTCCGCAAATCAGCAATGAAGAAGGCTGCAGCCGTACGGAACTCAATCTCGGGAATCATGATCTCTACATTTCAGATTCCGACAAACTGATAAAGTACGAGAGCAGCTTCTTTCTGAAGAACCGTATGAACGGCAGCGTAAGTAAAACACCTTCCACCCTGGAGATGTACCACCTGCAGGTACCCGGTGCTCAACCCGAGCTTGCCTGTATCGCGCTTTTCTATCCCTATTCCGGCAGCTTTATGGACAATGATTATCCGGAATCCACAGAAAAAGCCCAGATTGCCGCGGCTCAGAAATGGGCCCAGGACAATCTGCTGCTCCCGGACGCAGACTTACAGCAAGAGTGGATTGTTCAGACAATCGATACCGACATGAACGGAAACAAGAAGGTTCAGCTTGTCATGAATACGCCGGACTGGGAAATCGACCTGTGGATGTACGCCAACAGCCTGGACCTGTATGAATGCCGGATCTATTCCCGGAAATGGTATGATCCCGGACAGAAATGGTTCTGGTCCTGATTACATGTACTCACAGCGCCCGAAAGGGCGCTGTTTTTTTCTTCAAAAAACTCCCCCGGTGATCGGCCGGGGGAGAAAGGAGGTTACCACAGGCCGGCTCTCGCCGGTCCAGGGGGGCATAAATCAGTTGCTGTGGGTCGCGGTATAGTTCCTCTGGTAGATTTCCATATAGGTAGCCAGGCCGATATCGTTCAGATGGGCAACATAATCGTCCCATTCGGCCTCAACGCCGCCGCTGGAAAGCCACTTGGCGCGCATTTCCTCAGCATAGTTGATGATGTCGGTCTTGATCAGGTTCAGCTCGTCCGTATCCTCTTCACTCAGGATCATGCTGGGCAGATATACGCTGGTAGCATACTTGCGGTAGTAGTTCTCGTTGCGGTCAAACTTTGCCTGGTGACCGGCGGAACGCGGGATCTTGCTGCCGAAGAAATCGCTGGTCAGCGCGATCGGTCCGTCAGAAGCGAAGGCTTCCTTATAGCGGAACTCATCGTAGCTCATGCCTTCGGGAGTATCGATATAGTCATAGGTTCCGTCGCCGTTGTCCTTGATATTGATGCCGATGGGGCCCAGGTCGCACTGCATGGACTGGATCGGATCATAGAAGGTGTCCACCCACTTCATCAGCAGGGCAGGATCCTTGCACACGTTGGTGATGGAGAAGCCGGTAGCCGCCATGGTGGAGTCGGGAGAAGTTCCCCAGGAAGTGGTGCCGTCCGGTCCGAGGAGGGGGCTCATGGGTTCATACTCATCCTCGTGCACGGTGCCCAGGTCGAAAGAGTTCCAGCACATGAACACGCCGATATTGGCGATTTCACCCTGGTTCTGGGAATTGTAAGTCTTCTTGTCCATGGTGAAGCCTTCCTGATCGATCAGGCCCTTGGCAAAGAAGTGCTCATACAGGTATTTGCAGCCTTCCTTGTATCCTTCGGTCACCGGTACGAAGACCAGCTGGCCGTCTTCACCCACCACGATGTGGGTATTGCCGGCAGCCAGGGTATCCGCATAACCGAACGCGCCGAAGAAGCCGCCGATATCACGCTGGGAACCCAGGAACTTGAAGGTCATGGGGATTTCATCATTCGGGTCTCCGTTGCCGTTGGCATCCTGTTCTTTGAAAGCCGTCAGCACAGCTTCCAGCTCTTCCAGGGTTGTGGGTTTTTCCAGTCCCAGCCGTTCCAGCCAGGTCTTGTTGATCATGATGTTGGAAGCAATCGTGCCGTCTTCGCCTTCCTGTACGTAGGGCGTGGAGTAGATGTTTCCGTCGGGAGCGGTGATCATGGACTTGATGTCCGGGCGGCGCTCCAGCAGTGCCTTCAGGTTGGGAGCATACTGGTCAATCAGGTCATTCAGCGGGATCAGGATTCCCTGGGAACCGTAAACAACCAGGTCAGAGGAGCTCAGGGAGAATTTGCCGAAGAAGCCGTCCGGCAGGTCCTTGTTGGCAGCCAGCAGCAGGTTCTTCTTCTCGTCATACTCCGCCTGCTGGATCTTCTGCCAGTTGATATGTACGCCGGTAAGTTCTTCCAGGTTCTTGAAGAACACCATTTCATCCGGATCACCGTGCAGCGGACGCACACGGATGATCAGGTTGAATTCCGCGGGGGAATCCACGAGGGGGTAGCCTTCCGCCAGCGCCGCCGCGCAGGACAGCACCATAGCCAGGGCCAGGATGATAGCCAGGATCCGTTTCATGTTCTTGCCTCCTTGATAAAAGTGTTTTATTGCAGGGCATTTCGCGCCCTAAGGAACGGAAGAAAATGAAGACTGAAAGTTAGCAAGTGAAGAGTGATGAGTGAAAAGTGAAGAGTGAAGAGTTGATGATTGGACGGTTTATGGGCTTTAGCCCTTAACTGCTCCGCAACCTCAATCGTCGCATTGCTCGTTTGGAGCGCTTCGCACTGCTCGTTTCGGTTGACTCGCTCACCTCTTTTTCGCCTGCGGCGAATGCCCCACTGGGGCACCATTCGGATCGCTCCCCAATCAAATGATCTACACAGTTAAAGGCTTTCAGCCTTTAACTGCTCCGATCATTACCCCCTGAATGAAATAGCGCTGCAGGAAGGGATAGAGGATCATCAGGGGGAGGGAACTGGCGATGATGATACCGTATTTGATCAGGTCTCCAAGTCTCTGCTGGGCCGCCAGGTTGGAAGCATCCTCCACCATGTCGCCCATCGTATTTTCAAAGAGGATACTCCGCAGCACCAGCTGCAGCGGACGCTTGTCATCACTGATGATATAGTACAAAGCATTGGAATAGGTGTTCCAGTGACCGACCGCATAGAAGAGAACCAATACCGCCAGGATGGATTTACTCAGCGGCAGTACAATCTGCACAAAGAACTGCGCGTTTGTCGCTCCGTCCAGCTGTGCCGCCTCCAGCAGGTCATCCGGGATACTCTGCTGGAAGAAGGTACGGGCCACAATCAGGTTCCAGGTGCTGACTGCCCCGGGCAGGATCAGTGCCCACATCGTGTCAATCAGTCCCAGGTCCCGGATATGCAGGTAAGTCGGAATCAGGCCTGCGGAAAAGATCATCGTGAAAGCAATCATCATCATGAAGACGTTGCGTCCCACCAGGTCTTTCCGGGACAGGGCATAAGCAGCCGGAACCGTCAGCACCATGTTTACCAGCGTACCTACCCCTGTATAAACCAGCGTATTGCGATAACCGGTAAAGAAGGACTTATACTCCAGAATCCGCCTGTATCCGTCCATCGTCATCCTGACGGGATACAGGATCACCCGGCCGGCATTCACGTCCACCGGATCCGAAATGGAGGCGATCACAACAAAATACAGCGGATAAGCCACTACCAGGAAACAAATCGTCAGAATCACATAATTCATGATATCGAACGTTTTGTCCATCCGGGTCTGGCCTACTTTCAGCCCGCGGTTTTTCGCCGCCAGTTCGGTCTGCAGCATACAGTTTCCTCCTTTCCGTGAATATGATCAGAAGAGCGAAGAATTGGTAACCTTCTTCGAGATAAAGTTCACCGTTGTAATCATTACCAGGTTCACCACGGATTCAAACAGGCCCACCGCGGTGGAGAAATCAAACTGACTCTGCTGCAGGCCCCGCTTATAAACGTAAGTAGCGATAATTTCCGAGGCGGAAATATTCAGGGAAGTCTGCATCAGGAAGGCTTTTTCAAAGCCAACCGACATTACCTTTCCGGCGCTGAGGATAAACATCACGACTACGGTGGGGAGAATACCGGGCAGGTCAATATGCCAGACCCGCTGATACTTGTTGGCTCCGTCCATGATAGCCGCCTCATGCAGCTCCGGGTTGATGCCGGACAGCGCCGCCAGGTAGATGATGCTGCCCCAGCCGGCGTTTTGCCAGATGTCCGATCCGATGTACAGCGGCCTGAACCAGCCAGGCTCCGCTGTGAAGTGAATCCGCGTTCCCCCCAGGGAAGCGATGAGATGATTGATAATGCCGGCCCGGGGAGAAGTAAACAGGAAGATAATGCCCACCAGCACCACGGTGGAAATAAAGTGCGGCGCATAGATCGTGGTCTGCACCAGCTTCTTGTACCGCTTGGACGGCAGCTGGTTCAGCAGCAGCGCCAGCAGGATCGGTACCGGAAAGGAAATCAGCAGCGTTTCCACACTGACCGCCAGGGTATTGGTAATCAGCCGTTTAAAATCAGGGGTTTTGAAAAAGTGTTCAAAGTTCCTGAATCCGACCCACGGGCTGCCCCAGATTCCCGGAACGGCTTTGAATTTTTTGAATGCAATCTGGACGCCCAGCATCGGGTAATACCGGAAAAGCAGGAAATACGCCAGCGCCGGAAGCAGGAACAGATACAGCTGCCAGTTGCACAGAATCCTGTTCAGCTTTCTCCGTGCCGGAGTCAGCCGCAGATCCCTGCCCGGATCCCTCGCCAGCGTTGTCATGCGTTCCACCGCACCTTTCCGTCTGCATTTGTACCATCCTGCCTCAGCAGGTTCTTTTGATGTCAAAATCGTATGTGTTTTATGCCAGATAGTCAATCTTCACTTTTTGAAATGATATTCATTTCTTGAAATTAACCCCTTTCCCGGCATTCAATATGCATTTTTTGAATCGTCAATTTTGACAATTCATCGCCGCTTTCCCTACCCCGCCATTGTCCCGGAAGGCTCCGAAATGATATAATGCCCCCATCAGAACACGTTCTGAAAAGTTTAAGCAACACAAAAAGGCGGCCGGGCAGATGAAAAGCAAAAGTATCACCTTCTATCGCTATATTCTTTCCTATGCGCTCGTGCTTTTTCTGCCGATCGTCCTTCTTTTTACGCTCTTCCATTCTTTTCTCCTGGATCGCTATAAGCAGGATATCTCCGACAACAGCACCCGCCTGCTGACCCAGATCCAGGAAAACATGGATACCCAGCTGGAGCAGCTGGTCAATATTTCCTTCATGATCCAGAACAACGCCGTGGTTAACCTCCGGACCAATGAAGGCGACGTGGTGGCCGCCCGGAAAGCGGTGGATACCCTGAACGTCCTGCATTCTGTTTCTTCCCTGCCGGACTACCTGATTACCTACCGTTCCGGTACGGAGTACTGTTTCACCTCTTCCTCCCGGATCCGTCCGGAAAAGCTTTTCTCCGACCAGCTGGTATATGCCGCGCACACACTGGAAGACTTCTACGCCACGGTAGACCAGCCGGAAAACATCGTCACCTGGCCGGCGGATACCGTGCGACAGTACGGCGGACAGGAAGCAGAGTATATCACCCTCTTCATCTCCGTCTCCGGCAATGTGAAAACCCCCAAGCTGCGCACAGCCTACCTGATTCCTTCTTCCCGGATCCGCAGCAACGTCGGCCGGGTCACGGAAGAATACGGCGGAAGCGTCCAGATCACCGATTCTGACGGCACGCTGCTGCTGGGCATCGGGCCGGTATCCCGGGAGGAATACCTCCAGGCCGGAGATCCTGCCGCAGACGGATCAATCCGGGCCGGCGGAGAAAAGTACCTTCTCTCCACCGCCCATTCCTCCCTGGTTGGATGGGACTACACCGTGCTGATCCCCGCCCGTGTCATTGAAGCGCCGATGAACAATATGCAGCGGGTCATGATCCTGCTGCTGGTTGCCGTTTCCATTCTGGGAGCCACTACCGTCTATTTCCTTTCCAACCTGCATTACAAGCCCTTGAAACGGCTGACCGAAAAAGCCCTGAGCAGCCATAGCCCGCAGCCCGGCGATACCCGTACCGGACCCACGGATGAGATGCGCCAGGTGGAAGCCGTGCTGGATGCCCTGGCCCAGGAAAGCCGTTCCAGCCGCCTCGCGCTGGAAGAAAGCCGCGGCGTCCTGCTGCAAAGCAGCCTGCGCAGGCTGCTTGCCGGTGAGTACAGCACCCGCCTGAAGGCGGACCTTGCCCGCAACGGCCTGACCCTTTCCGATGGCGATCAGTACCGGGTAGCCGTGCTGGACTGCGACAGGAGCCTCCTGGCCGCCCTGCGGGAGGAAGCAGGTGTATTCATCGCTTCCCTGTCCTTCGGACGCCAGGACGCGGTACTCTGCTCCAGCCTGCCGGGAGAAGGCAGTTTCGCCATTCTCTTCCCCGGAGCCGCAGAGGATGACAGGGCCGAGGACAGCCTTTACAGCCTGAAAAGCCGGCTGGAGGACGTTTGCGGCGTTCCCGTTTCCGTCGGTCTCAGCCTTCCCTGCTCCGTGCAGGGCATCGGCACAGCCTATACCCAGGCCGTCCGTGCGCTGCAGTTCCGCCTGGTTCGGGGCAGCGGCTGCCTGGTAACATACTCCTCCGACCTGGATACCGCCTCCTCCCTGCAGAACTATCCCCGGGAGCAGCTGGAACAGCTGCAATGGTACCTGCTCCAGCGGGATCCGGAAAATGTATCCCGCCTGCTGCACCGCCTGCTGGACAACCTGCAGAAAGGTCCCGTTTCCTTCAACTTCGTCCGGATGGTCTGCTTCGATGTAGTGAACACCACCGTAAGCACCCTCTATACCGGAAAGCAGGGCGTCCCCGCTCCCACCGTGCAGCCCGAAATGCTGGAACAGCTGATCTCCTTCGACACGGTACCGGAGCTGGTGGAACTGCTGGAACAGTTTGTGGATGAAACCTGCGCCTCCCTGAAAACCCTGCAGCTGGACACCGGCGAGGACCGCCTGCAGGAAATGAAAGCCTACATTGAGGAAAATTGCTTTGACGAAATCTTCTCCCTGCAGGCCATGGCGGACCGTTTCAGCCTGACGCCCTCCAACCTGTCCCACTATTTCAAGAGCTGCGCGGGGCAGGGCGTTCTGGAATACGTACAGGCACAGCGCAAAAAAGAAGCCTGCCGACTCCTGTCGCAGACCGATGAACCCGTGCAGATCGTGGGCGCCCGGGTGGGCATGCCCAACGTATCTTCCTTCATCCGCTTCTTTAAGCAGCAGACCGGGATTACTCCCGGCCAGTACCGGAAACAGACACGCACTTCCGCTCCGGAAGAATAAAATGATCCGCAAATCACAAACGCGGCGTCCCCTGACGCCGCGTTTTTTCTTTATTGTTCTTCTGTCCGGTAATCCCCCAGATCATCCAGCCGGAGCCGCAGATCAGCAGGAGCCGATTTGGCCAGGCACAGCCGGACGTTGGGCATATCACTGAAATCCACAAACCGAACCGCGGCATCCTCCGCCACGCCGGTATGGAGCTTCCGGTCAATCAGCCGGTTCCGCAGGAGTTCCTCTCCCGCGCTGACGGATACCGTGTAATCTGCATACGCGGCCAGGTCCCGCCAGCCGTCCTCATCCAGGAGCAGATAATTGCCCTCCAGCAGCACTATCTCTCCGTCCACCGTCAGGGCATCCTCCACCGGGTTGTGAAGCATACGGTCATAGACCGGCCAGCCGCAGACTTCCCCGGCCGCAACCCTCCGCACCGCGGAGAGCAGTTTCTCCAGGTCAAAGGTCACGGGAGCCCCCTTGATCTCCACCATACGGATCGTTTTCCCGTCCCGCTCCGTCGTGTGGCTCAGCAGGTATTCCTGCCGCCTGTGGAACCCGTCCATGCCGACAGCCTGCACGGGGCACAGTCCGGCGCGTTCCCGGGACAGCCGTTCCAGGAAGCTCGCCAGAGTACTCTTTCCCGCCCCGGGCGGTGCCGCAAGCAGCACCAGGATCCGTCGCCCCGCCGCATGCTGCATCCTTGTCAGCTTTTCCAGCAGCGGCACGAAGATCTCATTCACCGCCCGATCGCTGTAACGGGCAGCCACCTCTATACCGTTGATCAGGATATGATGCTCAGTCACCGCTGTTTACCCCGTAAATCTTCTGGTATTCCAGCACCCGGGCGTAAAGGGCGTCGTCAATATACACCTTTCCGCCGATTTCCCGGTTGTGCAGGTAAGAGATCATTTCCCGGATGGTAACAATGGGATAAATCTTTACGCCGAACTCCTGTTCCAGCTCCTTCAGCGCGGATTCCTCCCCCTTGCCCTTTTCCATCCGGTCCACAGCAATAATAATTGCCTCCACCGTACCCATGTCCGCATTCTTCAGCAGTTCCATGGACTCCCGGATGGCGGTCCCGGCAGTGATCACGTCTTCCACGATGACAATCCGGTCATCCTTTTCCGGAATCTTTCCGACAATAACACCGCCTTCCCCGTGGTCTTTCTTTTCCTTCCGGTTGAAGCAGACGGGCACCCGTACTCCGTACTGACTGTACAGCGCTGCCGCTGTCACCGCCACCAGGGTAATTCCCTTGTAGGCCGGGCCGAACAGCAGTCGGTTTTCCTTTCCGATGTTTTCCGTATATGCCTGCGCGTACATTTTTCCGACCATATCCATCTGGTCCCCGTACATCAGCTTTCCGGTATTGATAAAATACGGCGTCTGTCTTCCGCTTTTCGCCGTGAAGTCGCCGAACTGAACCGCGCCGGATTCCGCCAGGAGCTCAATAAACCGTTTTCTGTCCTCATTCATCTTTCATCCCTCCCCGTATGCGGATTCATTATACAAAAAGCGCAGGCCGCGAGCAATTCAGAACCGGAAAAAGGACAAAAGAAACCGGCGCCGGAGCATTCCCCGACGCCGGATATATCAACCTTCCAGCCGTTTCCGATATTACGGCTCCTGTTTATCCATCCTTCCGGATGAACCCATAGGCCAAGGCCGCGACCGCTGCCAGAATGAGAAGTCCGCTTGCCCTTGAGAGGCAGTACAGCAGTCCGCGGGCACCTCTTGCAGCCAGGAGTACCAGCGCTGCAACGCCGATCACCAGACCGACGCTTCTGTTCCGATCCATGCCGAACATCCTGAATGCCCTCCTTCCGTACATATCGGTGATTCCCTCACCGTGAGGAAAGCATATCATGCGGCCGGGCGGGAAAACAGAACGGGATATGACAAATAGGAGCAGTTATTTTTCGGCCGGCGCGGATTTCAGTGCTTCAGGAAAAACTCCGTTTCCTGCGCCAGGGCATCCTGTTTTGACGTGCCCGTGAAGCCGTGCCCCTGTCCCGGATAAACAATCAGCCGGGCATTCGCATAGGTCTCCGCAGCCTTTTCCGAATAGCGGAGCGGAACAATCGGATCACTGTCCCCGTGAAGGATCAGCACCGGGCCGGTATAGGCGGGCAGCAGGTCGTACAGGTTGAAGGACGTGGCGTCCTCATCATATTTCCGGCTGATCCTGAACCCCATGATGCTGCTGACTTCCGGGAAAGATCCGTCCGGCAGTCTCCGTTTTTCCGAATCATCCTGCAGCACGATCGCCGGGAATTCCAGCACCACCGCTTTGATATCCCCGGGCCGCCGGGAGGAAACATAAGCAGAAACAAACCCGCCCTGGCTGGCTCCCCACAGGAAAATATCAGAGATCCTGTCGTCATTCCGGAAGTGATCGATCACCGCGTCCAGGTCCGCCGCTTCCGTCAGCACGGACATGTCCAGCATGGTACCGCTGCTCCTGGAGTTGAACCCGCCGCCGCAGAAATCCAGGTTATAGGTGGCAAAGCCGGCTGAAACAAAGAATGCGGCGCTGTTCAGATCCAGGGTATGATTCCCCCCGAAACCGTGGGAAAGGATAATTAAAGGGGCTGTCTTTTTTCCTTCCGGCAGCTGAAGTACGCCGAAGACGTTTCCATTGGGACTCGGGATAATAATCTCTTCCATAGATTCCTCCGCAAAAGCTGTATGCATTATGACCATGAGGAAAAAGATTGCCGACAACACCGGAAGCAGCCGTTTCCTCATATGTTCACCCCTGCAGTATGATTGTATTAACAGTATACCAGAAAACGGACAAAAAAAAGAGGGCAAAGCCCTCTGTAATCGGATGATTATTTGGCAGAATCTTCCTTGTCGGAATCAACCACGAGCGTGGCGGAACCATATGCCTTCAGCGGATGTCCGGTTTCATCAAACTCTGTGGTATATCTGACATGGAAAGGAACCCGGCCCACGGTCAGGGGGATAATCGCCTCCAGCTCTCCCACGCCGTCTTCCAGCTTCCTGTGCCATTCACGGTACATATCCGCGTAGTCCGGCGGGAACAGTCCGTTTTCGATTACGGGTTCCGGATAATTCTTCACAACAGGCGGCAGGCCCAAGTCCCGCATGCAGCGGAAGCAGGGGCGCATTTCATGGGTGTCAATGTTGTATTCCCAGGCATACATATTGGCCTGTTCAAAGGCGGCACGGAATCGCTTGTCGTTGTCCCTCATCTCCTGGAGGTTTTTCTTTTCTTCCGTGATGTTCTGGACAATGGCGTAGATGATCGACTGATCTCCGCCCCGGCCGATGACACGCAGGCCGCTGCGGAGGCAGACCCGCTCCACACCGCAGCATTTGGACTGATAGGTGCGCCAGGTCTCACAGGTTTCCTCCATGCCGGTCTGAACAGCCTTGTGGATGGTCTTTTCGTAAATCTCCCGGTTTTCCGGAGAGAAAGGTTCCCAGAAATCAGAAGACAGGATATCCTGCTCCGTCAGGTTCATACCGGATTCCTTGACGTACTTGGAGTTTACCCGCAGCATATCCACCTGGCCCTTTTCATAGGAGAAAATGGCGGCGGCGCCAACGTAGTTGTTGAAGATCAGGGTTTCCAGGGAATCCGGATCCCAGAAGCGTTCCGCTTCCATCGCCTTGATCAGCAGCAGGGAGGGCTTCGTGGGTTCAATATCATGCGCCAGCAGCAGCATCATGAAATCTTCCTTGGAAATCGGCTTGGAATACAGGTAACCCTGTACGTAATTGCAGCCGATGCTCTTGAGGAAGTCAGCCTGTTCGATGGTTTCCACGCCTTCCGCCAGCGTCGGGGTGTTCAGCCATTTGGCCATCTGAACCACCGCGTTGACGATCACGCCGCCGCGGCCGCCCAGGCCTTCCCCAGCCAGGAAGCGCAGGTCCAGCTTCAGGAAATCCACAGGCAGGTTCTTGAGGATGCTCAGGGAAGAATACCCGCTGCCAAAGTCATCCATCTCCACCAGGTAACCCTTTTCGTGGAACTGCTTCACAGCATTGGAAATCAGGTCAAAACCACCAATGGCGGAAGACTCTGTAATTTCCGCACGGAAATAATGCACGGGTACGTCGTACCTTCTGCGGATCGCTTCAATCTCATTCACATAGTCGTGGCCGAAAAGGTCATGACGGGAGATGTTGAAGGAAATGGGCAGCATATAATTCGGGCAGCTGTTATGGAAACGGCAGATTTCCTCAAACGCAAACAAATCAGCCCGATGGATGAGTCCGTAATTCTCCATAATCGGGATGAAATCGTCCGGGAGCTGTTCCCCGAGTTCCGGATGCCGCCAGCGCATGAGAGCTTCCGCTCCGATCAGACGGCCCGTTGAATGATTGTATTTAGGCTGATAAACCAGATAAATCTGGCCATTCGTAATTGCCTCATCAAACGAACTGATGATTTCCTGTTCTGTCATCTTACGGTGCATGAAACGGTCCCCTTCCAGGACGAAAATGTAAAGCATACTCCCGCATGGGGATAGGTATACATGATTATTATATTGTAAAATCCCCTAAATGGCAAATAGAAAAAATGGCAGGACAACTATGAAAATAATACAATTTCATAAGTTGTAATTCCATATACCCGGTTTCATGTAACCGATCACAACCGCTGAAATGTATGGAAAACAGCAGACTTTAGACTTTAAGCGACATACATAAAAAATTCTTTACAAGCCATGTAACTTATGCTATATTTGTCCGGTCAAATCAAGTGCTCTACGTGATAAAATCACAGATTGACGTAAACCCGGTAAAATATGTTTTTACAATTCGCGCAGAAAGGTCCCCCTGTGGGGAAAGGACAGCAACCAGAAAAATGAACTACAGCTTCACCGTTCCAAGCATGTTGATCCTGCTGGTCATCATGGGGTACTACTTCTTCCGTCCAAGGCTGCCAATCCGACTGAACCGTGCATTCCTGGCCATTCTGGTCATTGATATCTGCACGGAAATCCTTGAGGTCGCCTCCTTCCGCCTGAACGAGACCTGGCCGGAGCACGCGTCCGAACTGCTCTGGGTCGTCAATGTGCTGTATTTCATTTTTGTATATGTCCGTTCCTATATGTTCTTTGTCTTCACCGTGAGCGTGCTGGACTCCAAGTCACTGATCTGGTCACGCCTGCGTGTCTTTGCTCCAATTGTATATATTCCCTGCGTGCTGATTGCGCTGACTACGCCGTGGACCCATCTGCTGTTCCGCATTGAAGACGGATTCCACCAGGGGCAGCTGTACTGGACGGTTTTCGCCTGCGACTGCTGCTACCTGACCTTCGCCACCATCGGCATTCTCCGGCACCTGAAGGAACTGAGCGCTCACGAAATCATCAGCCTGCTGGCCATCCAGGTTGTCCTGAAGGCCGGTATTGTCGCCCGTTTCCTGCTGCCGAATATTGTAGTCATGAACACCTTCTGCCTGATGGCCATCGTGGTGATCTTCATTTCCTTCCTGAACCCGGATCTTTATCTCTCCGAGCGTGGATATGTCTATAACCTTCCGGCTTTCCACGCACTGCTGGGTGAGTGCTGGCAGCGAAAAAAATCCTGCCGGGTGCTTGGTTTCACCATCCAGAATTATAATGAACACCGGGAAATCTTCGGTGGAAAGCAGATGGACGACGCCCTGATCGGCATCAACAAATACCTGCTGGATAATTTCCCCCATCTGAGCAGTTTCTATCTGCGGGGCGGCTCCTACGCCATGGTGGGTCAGAACGAACCCGACCTGGCGGAGCTGCGCCAGAAGCTCAGCGAGCGCTTTACCGGCCCCTGGAAAACCGGCGCCGGCGAACTGCGGCTGGGCATTTCCTTTGTGGAAGCGGATATGGACCTGATGAACTGTCCCTCCGACCGGCTGGTCAATACCCTGATGATTTCCCTGGACGAGCTCAGCCGCGTCGCCGAACCGGATACCAGCCGTTCCCTGATGGATTCCATCGATGAAATCAACCAGAAGCTGGAGATCCGCCGGTGCCTGGAAAAGTCCCTGGACCGGGATGAACTGGAAGTGTTCCTCCAGCCGCTGATGGACAGCAAGACCGGAAAGCGGATCGCGGCGGAAGCCCTGGTCCGGCTGCGGGACGACAACGGAAACCTGATCCGGCCCGATCTGTTCATCTCCATGGCGGAGCAGGAAGGCTATATCGTACGGCTGGGCGAGCAGGTGCTTGCCAAGGTCTGCCGGTTTATCCGGGACCATGACATGGAAGCCATGGGCATCCAGTGGATCAACGTCAACCTGAGCCCGGTGCAGTTCATGAGCCGCGACGTTCCTTCCCGTTTTGCGGAAATCCTGAAGGAATATCATGTGGATGAAAAGATGATCCACCTGGAGATTACGGAACAGAGCATGATTGACTTCTCGCTCCTGCGGGATCAGATTACCGGCCTGCACAACAACGGTTTTGAGTTCTCCCTGGACGATTACGGAAGCGGCTACTCCAACCTTTCCCGGGTTCGCCAGTATCCCTTCACCAACATCAAGATTGACATGGAAGTCGTATGGAACTACTGCAAGGAAAAAGACATGCTGCTTCCCGCCCTGGTGGAAGGCTTCAAGCGAATGAACCTGAGCATTACCGCCGAAGGCATCGAAACAGAAGAAATGGCCGGCGCCATGAAGGATATCAGCTGCGACTACCTGCAGGGATATTACTTCTCCCAGCCCGTGCCGATGGATGAGTTTGTGGAACAGACCATGCAGATGAACAAAGCCTGCTGAAACGCATAAATAAAAGGGCCGGTCCGAATGGACCGGTCCTTTTCCGTTTCTGTTCCGGGGATTACAGCAGGCTGCGCTGGATTTTGCCGGAGATCGTCTTGGGCAGTTCGTCCCGGAAGACAATCTTGCGGGGATACTTGTAAGGCGCGGTATGCTCTTTGACATACTGCTGGATTTCTTTCTTGAGCTCTTCGGTACCTTCAGTGCCCTTGGTCAGGACAATGGAAGCCTTGACGATCTGGCCGCGGACTTCATCCGGCTCGGCGGAAACGCCGCATTCCAGCACGTAGGGCAGTTCCATGATGACGGATTCGATCTCGAACGGTCCGATCCGGTAACCGGAGGATTTGATGACGTCGTCGATCCGGGAAACATACCAGAAGTAGCCGTCCTCATCCCGCCAGGCCGTGTCGCCGGTGTGATACATGCCATCGTGCCAGGCTTCCTTCGTCTTTTCTTCGTCCAGGTAATACTCCCGGTAGAGGCCGCAGGGAACATTCTTGTCGGTATGGACAACAATCTCGCCCACTTCACCGTTGGCAACGGAGTTGCCGTCCGGATCCACGATATCCACGTCGTACTGGGGATTGGCTTTGCCCATGGAGCCGATCTTCGGCACGGTACCGGCCAGGTTGCCGATGGTCAGCGTGGTTTCCGTCTGGCCGAAGCCTTCCATGATCTGCAGGCCCGTGGCCTTTTCGAACTGGCGGTAGACCTCGGGGTTGAGGGCTTCGCCGGCGGTGGTCATATGGTGAATGGAGCTGAGGTCGTAGTTGGCCAGATCCACCTTGATGAACATCCGCAGCATGGTGGGCGGTGCGCAGAAGGTCGTGATGTTGTATCTCTTGAACATGGGCAGGATGTCCGCCGCGTCGAACTTGTCGAAGTCATAGACAAAAACGGCGCCCTCGCACAGCCACTGGCCGTAAAGCTTGCCCCAGAGGGACTTGCCCCAGCCGGTGTCGGAGATGGTGAAATGGAGGCCGTCCCGCTCGCAGCAGTGCCAGTACTTCGCCGTGACGTAGTGTCCCAGGGCGTAGGTATGCCGGTGCTGGGCCATCTTCGGATTGCCGGTGGTGCCGGAGGTGAAGAACATGAGCGCCGGCTCGTTGCCGCAGGAGGCATCCTCCGGACGGCGGTAGCGACGGGTGAAGAGCGGATATTCCGCGTTCAGGTCATGCCAGCCCTCCCGGGAGCCGTTGACCATGATCAGGGTTTCCACGCTGGGGCATTTGGCGGCAGCCCGCTCGGCAATTTCAGCGGTATCTCCGTCCGCGGTGCAGATCAGGGCTTTGACGCCGGCAGCGTTGAAGCGGTATTCGAAGTCATGCTCCTTCAGCTGATTGGTTGCGGGGATCGCGATGGCGCCCAGCTTGTGCAGGGCCACCATGGAGAACCAGAACTGATAGTGCCGCTTGAGCACCAGCATGACCCGGTCGCCCCGCTTGATACCCAGGGAGGTGAAATAGTTGGCGCACTGGTTGGAGGCATCCTTGATATCCTTGAAGGTGAAGCGGCGTTCCTCGTGATGCTTGTCCACATAGAGCATGGCCAGCTTATCCGGATACTTGCGGGCGATTTCGTCCACGATATCGAAACCGAAGTTGAAGGTTTCCTGATTCGGGAAGCTGATGGAAGTGAGCCTTCCCTGCTCATCTTCCTTCGCGTCGATGAACTTCTCGGCGACCAGGTGGCCTTCATACCGGGCAGCCTTGGGCACAGCCGCGAAATCAGCTTCGGCCTGCTGTCCTTCAACAGGCAGGATCATCGCCAGGAAGACGCAGTCTTTCCCGTTCACGGCGATCATGCCATGGGGCAGGGAGGAATTGTAGTAGATGCTGTCGCCTTCCTCCAGGATCTCGGTATGGTCGCCGACCTGAACCTTCAGGCTGCCGGAAAGCACCAGGTCAAATTCCTGTCCCTTATGGGTGGTGGTATGGATCGGCTCGTTCTGCTGCTTTTCGGAATACTCGTAGCGAACCCAGTAGGGTTCAGCCACCTTATCCCGGAATTTCGGGGCCAGGTTCGAAATGGCAATACCCTCTTCCTTCGCGGTGGTCTCGCCCTTGCCGCGGCGGGTGACCGTGTAGGTGGACAGGAAAGCGTTGTGGCCTTCCAGCAGTTCCGTCAGCTCCATGTTGAAAGCCTGGGCGGACTTATAGATGAAAGTAAAGGGCATGTCGGTCTGGCCGGCTTCATAATCGAGGTATTCCGCAGGGGTTACCTCAGTCTTTTCCGCCATTTCCTCAGGGGTCCAGCCCATGATTTCCCGCATTTCACGGATACGGGAAGCAACCGCATTCAATTGGCTCAGGTCAGTCCGGGTTGTCATCTGGAAACGCTCCTCTCTTTACAATGCAAAGTATATATCCGGGTCTTTCATACAACAGAATGCCTGAATCGGATGGCCGGGAATAAATAAAATGGCCCGTCTCATCTTTTGAGACGGGCCATGTTGGCTCGCGGTACCACTCAAATTGTGCGCCTTTGCACACCACTTCAGACACTATCATGTCCTATGCCTTTACGCAGCAGTCACGGGAGACGCCTACTGGGATCAACCTTTCGGATCTCCGGCTCGGAAGCGATGGGATGAAGCTTCGGCCCGCCGGTTCACACCATACCCGGCTCTCTGTGGGGCTTCCTGCTGTTCCGTCTTCGTCACAGCCTTGTATGAAATTGCCTGAAGTGTAGCACGCGGAAAATAAGGTGTCAAGGGGTTTGTAACAAATACAACGCAAAAACAATGTTCAGTTTATTTAATGCTTCATTTTTGTCCCCGAAATGCCGTGATTTGGTCTCTGGTATTCACGGGAAAATGTGGTATAGTGAAAGATGTTGAATTTTAAGTTTTACGGGGTTTGAGATGGAGAAAAAGAACACACTGATCCGGGATCTGACGACAGGCAGCGTGCCGAAAACGCTGCTGACGTTCTCGATGCCGCTGTTCCTTTCCGGCCTGCTGCAGATGGTCTACAACATGGTGGACATGATCGTTGTCGGTAATTTTGTCGGCACACAGGGCCTGTCCGCCGTATCCATCGGCGGCGAGGTACTGATGCTGATCACCTTCGTGGCCATGGGCTTTTCCAATGCGGGACAGATCCTGATTTCCCGCTATGTGGGCGCCAAACGGCATGACCTGGTGGGCGAGATGGTGGGCACCCTGTTCACCCTGCTGGAAGGCCTGGCCGTGGTCATCATGGTCATTTTCCTGTTCACCTACAAGGGAATCATCAACTGGCTGAACACACCGGAGGACATCTGGGAATATACCCGGCAGTATTGCATTACCTGCGTGTGGGGCGTCGTATTCATCTACGGCTATAACCTGGTGAGCGCCATCCTCCGCGGCATGGGCGATTCAAAACATCCCTTCATCTTTATCGCCATTGCTTCCGTCATCAACGTCATCCTGGACATCCTGTTTGTCGGTCCCATGGGTATGGGGCCCCTGGGCGCCGCCCTGGCCACGGTCATCGGCCAGGCGGTCAGCTTCCTCTTTGCCCTGCGGCTCCTGTACAAAAACCGGGAGCAGATCCATTTCGATTTTCATCCCCGGCATTTCCGGATCTACAAAAACGTCATCGGACAGCTGATGAGCCTGGGCATTCCCATGGTGATCCAGAGCGCGGCCATCACCTTCTCCATGCTCTTCGTGAATTCCTATATCAACACCTACGGCACCGTAGCTGTGGCGGTCACCGGCGTTGCCCGGAAGCTGGAGAACATGATCGGCGTCGTCAGCCAGGCCATTTCCTCCGCCGGCGGCGCCATGGTTTCCCAGGCCCTGGGCGCCGGAAAAACGGAACGGGTGCCAAAGGTGGTCGGCCATGCCATGTGGATTGTCGCAATCCCGGCTGCCGTCTTTGCGGTCATTACCCTGTTCAAACCGGAATGGCTTTTCGGCCTGTTCTCCCAGGACCCTGCAGTGCTGACCATGGCCATCACCTACATTCCCATAGCCATGATCCAGTACCTGGGCTGCGTCCTGCGGCCGCCGAACTTTGCCCTGATCAATGGCTCCGGCAACTCAAAGCTGAATCTCGCGGTCGCCCTGCTGGACGGCATCTTCACCCGCATCGGCCTGAGCCTGCTGCTGGGCGTAACCTTCGCCTGGGGCATCCGGGGTTTCTGGTACGGCAATGCCCTCTCCGGCCTGGTTCCCTTCCTGATCGGTACGGCTTATCTGCTGTCCGGCCGGTGGAAGCGGATGGGCGCGCCGAAGAAGGCGGAACAGGAAGCAGAAGAGCTGGACTGAATATCATAACAGATCGAACCGCTCCGGGATTGTACCCCGGGGCGGTTCGTGATATAATTCATTCAGTCTTTGAAAGAGGAGCGCTCTGTTATGGAAACCGGAACGATTGTTGCAATCAGCGTGGTGCTTTTCGTGGCGATTATCGCCGTACTCATCTGCGTGGTCTCCGCCGTCAGTGCTGTCAGCGGCATCAAGCAGACCAACGATGACGATTCCGAAGCCTGAGATCAGGCGTACCGAATCTCATCCAGACTGTAACGAACTGATTCGCCCAGGGAGTCATCTTCCACGGGCAGATCCACCCAGGGATGATCCGTCTCCCGGGGTTTTTTTATGGCTTCCGCCGCGTTCTGAGGCTCATTTTCCCGCATGAAACAATCCCTCTTTCTTTCGAATCGGATTCACCATATCTGGCATGCTTCTGGAAGAGAGTCTACTCCATCTTGTGAAAAAAGGCAAGACCCTCCTTGGTACTGAATCGGTATTTTTTGAGCATCCGGATGTCTCCGGATGCTCAAAAACTTTTATTCATAATGCTTGCTGCATGATCAGTTTTTTATGCCGATAACCCGGTCAAAAATCAGTTCAGGCGGTTGGCGACAATATCCATCCAGGCCAGGTTGATTTCCTCCCGGCTGTGGTATACGTTTTCCCAGTTGACTCCCATGTCCTTCGCGATCAGCTCTTCGGTATCCACGGAACCATAGGGAACCTGATCCATATTCGTAAAAACGGAATGCATATAGCCGTTCAGGATCAGCCGCTGGGCTGCTTCACTGAGGAACCACTGTTCCACCGCTTTGCAGGCCTCGGCATTGGCGTTTTTGCTGTGGGCGTCGGATACCGTCATCACGGTGGAGGGAATCAGGATCACGCCGTCCTCCGGATAGATGCAGGCCAGATCTGTCAGGGGAGAGCCGGCATCCTCCGCGTCCTTCAGGGCCTTCAGCACAGATTCCTCCAGGATCATGGCGGCGGCGATTTCCCCGCTGCGAACCTTGGCGATGGAATCAGAGCCGGAAATAATCTGGATCTCGTTGGCTGCCAGTCCCTTCAGGTACTGACGGCCATAATGGCCGGACTGGGTCAGAGAGGCCACCGCGGCAAAGGTGGTACCGCTGCTCAGCGGATCCCCCATAGCAATGACGCCTTTCAGGCTGCGGTCTGACGCAAAATCCTTAAAGGTTTTCGGGACGGTTATCCCCTTCTCCGCCCACTGGGCCTCCAGCTCCGGATTGTATGCCAGAACCATATTACAGACGCGGACGGGATACCAGTATCCTTCCTCATCATAGGGAAAGCGAAGCAGCGACGCGGCATCCGGAACCGCAACCGGCTCGAGGTACGCTTCCTCCTTCAGTTCCAGGCTCAGGGCAGGCTCCGCCACCAGCAGCATATCGCAGCCGAGTACGCCGTCTTCCATTTCCCCGTAAATCTGGTTGATCAGCCGGCTGGTACCGCCGTAGACAAAGAAGCTTCCGTTATTCCCCGGTTTCAGGTTGGGAAATTCCTCACGGAGCGCTTCATCCAGCATATCCAGTACAAACTGGTACATGGAGGAATAGATGACGATTTCCCCCTGCACCTGATCATTTCCGGCTGTGGCTCCCGCGGCAGACAGGAGCATGCACAGCGCAATCAGCAAAGCAATAAGCTTCTTCATAGCGGCAGATCCCCCGTTTCCTGTTTTTCCCATAACAGATATATTTTATCATACAACCGGTCAACCAGCAACGAGGCGTTCATCTTGTCAGCAGAAGTCTAAAAGTGTATAATAATTGAACAGGAAAGAATCGGAGGAGTGAAACCGGATGGGTAAAGAGCGGATGCTGATCACCGGCGGACACGCACTGGAAGGTGAGGTCCGGGTCAGCGGCGGCAAGAACACCGCCGTTGCAGTGATTCCTGCTACCCTGCTGAGCGACGAGCCCTGTACCATCGAAAATCTTCCCGATATTGAAGATGTCCACGCGCTGGCGGATATCCTGGTTGAGCTTGGCGCGAAAGTGGACTACGAACCCGGGCGCTGTATGCATGTGGATCCCCGGCCTGCGGAAGGCGTGGAGATCTCCTACCACAACGCCCAGCGTCTGCGTGCCAGTTATTACCTGCTGGGCGCCCTGCTGGGACGCTGCGGCAAGGCGCGGGTTCCCACCCCCGGCGGATGTGAGATCGGTTCCCGCCCGGTGGACCAGCACCTGAAGGGTTTCCGCTCTATCGGCGCGGAAGCAGAGGAAATCGGCGGCATGCTGACCGCCGAAGGCACCCTGACCGGCGGCGACGTCTTCTTTGACATGGTCACGGTCGGCGCCACAGTGAATGTGATGCTGGCCGCCGTGAAAGCGAAGGGCCAGACCTTCATCTACAACGCGGCAAAAGAACCGCACATCGTTGACCTTGCGAACTTCCTGAACAGTATGGGCGCAAAGATCAAGGGTGCCGGTACCGATATAATCCGTATCCGCGGCGTGCAGCGCCTGCATGGCAGCACCTACGCCGTCATTCCCGACCAGATTGAAACCGGCACATTGATGATCGCCGCCGCCGCAACCGGCGGAGACGTGATTATCGATGGCTGCATTCCCACCCATATGGACGCCCTGAGCGCCAAACTGCTGGAAATGGGCGTGAAAGTCACGGACAGCGATGACGCCATTCGGGTGCATGTGGTCGGTCCCCGCCGTGCCATCAACGTGAAAACCCAGGTATATCCCGGCTTCCCCACCGACCTGCAGCAGCCCATGAGCGCCCTGCTGACCACGGCCAAGGGAACCAGCCTGGTGACAGAAACCATCTTTGAGCAGCGGTTCCGCCACCTGGATGAAATCCGCCGCATGGGCGCCCATGTGCGCGTCATGGACCGCACCGCCATCATTGAAGGCGTACCGGAGCTTTACGGTGCGCCGATGACCGCCTCCGACCTCCGGGCCGGCGCCGCCCTGATCGTGGCCGCCCTGATGGCGAGGGGAACTTCCGAGATTTATGAACCCCACTATATCGACCGGGGTTATGAACATATCGAAGACAAACTCCGTTCCCTCGGAGCGGAGATCAGGCGGGAGTCCGCCCTGTGACCTGAGAGGTGCAATGTTATGAACAATCCCTTTGAGGTCCTGGGTCTGAAGGGGCTTGCCACCCCGGATGAAATCCGGAGTGCGTACCGGACGCTGGCCCGGAAGTGCCATCCCGACATGATCACGGATCCGGCTGAGAAAGAAGCCGCCCAGACGCGGATGGTTGCGCTGAACCTGGCTTATGAAGAAGCCCTGCGCCTGGCCTCTCCGCGGACCGGAGTCAATACGGTCACCCCTGAGCTGTCAAGTGCCGAGGCCATCCTGATGGCCCAGCGGGCAATGGCGAAGGATAATCCGGAAGGCGCCCTGCGCAGCCTGGTACGCTGTGAGAAGCGAGACGGCGAATGGTACTACATGCAGGGAAAGGTCCTGATGGCCATGGAGGAATTCGACAGCGCCCATCAGTCCTTCCGTGAAGCCGTAAGGCTGGATCCGGACAACAATGTTTTCCGGGCCGGCGCACTGGCAGCTGCCGTGGCACAGCAGAAGGCCCGGAAGCTGCCGGGAAAAGTGAAGAAGGTATTCAAACACCTGGTCAGAAGATAATGGAGAGTACTGCATTGAAAGTGGAAATCTGGATGAAACGCTTTGGACTGTTCGCCGCGATGGTGCTGATCGCGGCCCTTTTTTGCTTTACAGCCGCAGCCGCGGAACCTGCAGCGGACATCACCAGTTCCTGCAAGTTCAACGCCGGCTCCGGCCGGAAAACCTTCAACGCCTGCAAGGACCGGAACTACAAGACCTACTGGAAAACCAACAACGGCGACAAGGGTTATGTGGAAGTGACCGTACCCGACGGCCAGAGCGCTTCCGGCGTGATGGTGCAGTGGTATGAGCATCCCCATGCCTGGGGCGTCCAGGTGAAGGACGAGAGCGGAAACTGGACCGACGCCGGCCATACAGAAGGCAATTACCTGGCGGAATACCTGCCGCTGCCGGAAGGCACCACCGTTTTCCGGGTTGGCAACGCCCCCGGGGAAAGACGCCACTTCAACATGGCGGAACTGCGGATCTACGGTCCCGGTGAAACGCCGCCGGAGGCACAGCAGTGGCAGCCTTGCGCGGAAAAGGCCGACCTGATGCTGCTGGTAGCCCATCAGGACGACGAGGTGCTGTGGTTTGGCGGCACACTGCCCCGGTACGCGGGAGAAGAAAAGAAGATCTGCCAGGTCTGCATGATGGTTCCTTCCATGCCCTACCGCCGGCTGGAGCTGCTCGACTGCCTGTGGACCTGCGGCGTACGGAACTATCCGGCTTACGGAAACTTCCGGGATTCTTTTTCCTATTCACTGGGCAAGCAGTATAAGCACTGGAGCAAGAACCACGTCTATGAAGTGGTCACCGAGTGGATCCGGCGTTTCCAGCCGGACGTGCTGCTGGCCCACGATCTCCAGGGCGAATACGGCCACGGCGCCCACCGGGTCTGCGCGGACGCAGCCATGCACTGTGTGGAACATGCCGCAAACGAAAAAAAGTTCCCCAAGTCCGCCAAAAAATACGGCACATGGGATACGCCGAAATGCTATCTGCACCTGTGGAAAGAAAATGTGATCGATATGGACTGGCGCCAGCCGCTGGAAGCCTTCGGCGGGAAAACCTCCTTTGAGGTGGCCGAGGACGGTTTCCGCTGCCATATCAGCCAGCAGAATACGGATTACCATGTGGAAGACTGGGGTCCCTGGGACAACAGCCTGTTCGGCCTGTACCGCACCACAGTGGGACCGGATGAAGCCAAGGATGATTTTTTCGAGAACATCCATTAATCATTATAAAGAAACAGCCTGACCGCAAAGGATCAGGCTGTCAATCTCATCATTACGAATCAATCACTCAGCGAGGAGAGTCACGTAGCGGCTCTCAATCCGGCAATGCCAGCCGCAGATATCCACTTCGGCCCATTCATCAATGATATCAAACACGGTGATGGGCGTTCCCAGCTTATATTCACCCAGGTCACGGCGTCCCCTGTCCCGGGAACGGGCATGGACGCTGTCATTGCCTTTGGTTCTTCCCTTGACGGAAACCACTCCGGCCTCAAAGTCCGTATGATCGTTGCAGAAGAACTCCAGCGAGGACGTCTGCACATAGCCCCGCAGGCCGCCGCAGTCCACCAGAGTCCAGTTTTTCCCCGTTCCGATCACGCGGAGCACGGTATCCGTACGGATCTGCTGGATCTTCGGATTCTTCATGCTGCTGCTTGCATCCTTCCGCAGCCAGGCATAACCGAGCTTTGGCGCACTGACCGCCGCAAGCACTTTATCTTCAGGCGCGGTCGTTTCCCATTTCAGGTCGACGGTATTCACCAGCCTGCTTTCGCCGTTCACCACGATCATGGAGCGGCCGATGCCCATGTACTTCACCTGAACGGAATGGGCTTCCCCCGTGGCAGGATCTGTCCACACTGTCGGTGTTTCCTTTCCGTTCTTCGCAGCCACGCTGGCCAGCAGCGCATCCCACTCATCACCGACGAGAGGGGCACGCGTTACTTCCGGTTCCTGGCTCTGAATCTGGCCGGATTCCACTTCCATGCCGCCGTCCGGGTTTTTCACCGGATCCTTGTCCGTTGTAACGACCGTCTTGCTGCCGTCCGGATTGTCCACAGTGCTGGAGCCTGGATTGTCTTCCTGTACGCCGCCGGGCGTAATCTCATGCACCTTGCCGGTCGGATCCGTATAGGTTCCCTTATTGTAATCCCAGACGCCGCCGTCCTCATCCGTTTCAACCCCGGAAGCGAATGCGGCAGCACAAACACACAGGAAGAAACAAACGCAGAGCGTCAGCGCAAACAGCTTCCCCCAGGTCTGGTTCCTCCGTTTCATCAGTACGTTTTCTCCCTTCAGTTTCCGGCCTTCCGGCCTGTAAGCCGGACTGTTTCAAACAGATTTATGATACCGGAATGTGCTGATTTTGTCAATAAAAACGCAATGATTCTGTAACATCTGAAAGGACAGAAAGCCCATGAAAATCTCCAAAAAAGATGCCCTGACCTGGTTCCGGTTTTTCGTGGAACTTCCCGGTGACGAACCCCTCGGCTGCCGTCAGCAGGAGATCTCCCTGGCCGTATTCAGCCAGATCGAAACCGCCGTGGAAAGCCGCCGGAAAGAAGCCCTGGCCGCCATTCCAGGCCTGAAAGCCATCGTGCCGGGAACGGCTGACGTCCAGCCCTGGACGCCCGGACTTCCCGCCTGCACCCTGTTTGTCGGGCCGGAGGAAAACTTTCCCGCCGGCTGCCGCAGCTGCCTGCTGGGGACAGGGCTTTCCGCAGTGCGCAAAACCAACCGCTGCAACCTGGCCTGTCCCTTCTGCTATGACTACGGTATGCTGGATGAAATCGAACCCATCGGCGAAGGGCTGTGGGAAATCGGCGGCGGACGGTACCGGGAGGAGGATCTGCCCCTTCTGTTTGCCCTGCAGGGAAAACCCACGGGCATCGCCTACGTGTACCTGGAACCCTTCATGGAAATTGAAAAGTATTACGGCATCATCCGCCGCTTCCGCGAAGCCGGCGTGCACCAGCATATGTACACCAACGGCGTCAATGCCAACGAAGAAAACCTGAAAGCCCTGGGCGAGGCCGGACTGGATGAGCTACGCTTCAACCTGGGCGCCAGCAGCGCCGCGGACAAGGTCATCGACGCCATGGCCATCGCGAAGAAATACATCCCCCGGGTCGGCATTGAAACGCCCATGACCAGGGAATTCTTCAGGGTGCTGGACAATAAAAAAGAGAAGATCCTCGCGACGGGGATCGACTTTATGAACTGCGCAGAGCTGCATCTGAACGACAACAACCTGCCCAACTACTTCGGAGAGCCGATGTATTTCTGCCGGATGGGCTACCTGAGCCCCATCATCAGCCGGGACCTGACATTGCAGGTTATGAAAACTGCGGCAGAAGAAAAGTGGCCCATTGCCGTGCACGACTGCAGCAATAAAACAAAAATCGCCCGCGACCTGAACCTGGCTGCCCGGGAGGGCGGCTGGTTCGGCCGGAGCGTTTACGGACGTGAAATTGAGTGCATCCCCTACGAGGCATTCCTGCCGACGCTGGAGGATGAAAGCCTTCCCTTCGTGGAAGAAGAGCTGCCCCGGGGTTACCGTCCGGGAGAAATTGTGCTGTAAGCCGGATCCACATCCAGGGTGGCAAAGTAATCCGCCGCGGTTTCGGCCCGGCGGATCAGCCGGTAATCCCCATCCGCGGTATACAGCACCTCGGCCCCGCGCAGGCGGCCGTTATAGTTATAGCCCATGGCGGATCCGTGGGCGCCGGTATCATGGATCAGGAGCAGGTCTCCGATTTTGATTTCCGGAAGATTCCTTTCCCAGGCAAACTTATCATTGTTCTCACAAAGACTGCCGGTAATATCGTAAACGTGGTCCGCGGGAAGATCCCGCTTGCCGCAGACGGTCACATGATGATACGCGCCGTACATCGCCGGACGCATCAGGTTGACCGCACAGGCATCCACGCCGATATAATTCCGGTAGATCTTTTTTTCATGCACCGCATGCGTCACCAGCCAGCCGCAGGGGCCGGTCATCCAGCGGCCCAGCTCAGTCTTGATCGCGACGCCGCCTTCGGGGAAAAGCTTCTCATAAACCTTCCGGACGCCCTCGCCCACCTGTTCGATATCCAGTTCCTTATCCTCAGGCTTGTAGGGGATGCTGATACCGCCGGACAGATCCACAAAAGCAAACTTCATACCGAGTTCCGCCGCCAGGTCCCTTCCCAGGGTCATCAGCACTTCCGCCAGTCCCGGATAATAAGCGGGGTCAATGGTATTGGACGCCAGGAAAGCATGCAGGCCGAAGGAAGTGACTCCTTCCTTTTTCAGTATAGTCAGCGCTTCCTTCAGCTGGGGCATCGTCATACCGTATTTGGCTTCGCCCGGATTTCCCATGATCGTATTACCGATGGAGAACTGTCCGCCGGGATTGTAGCGCAGGCAGACACAGGACGGGAAGCCGCCGTGGGTCCGCAGCAGCTCCACGTCAGAAAGGTCATCCAGGTTAATGAAAGCGCCGAGTGCCCGGGCCTGGGAAAACTCTTCCGGCGGCATGGCATTGGCGGACAGGATGATTTCCTCACCGGAGAAGCCGCAAGCCTTGGCCAGCGTCAGTTCCGTAGCAGAAGAGCAGTCCAGGCCGCAGCCTTCTTCTTTCAGGATCCGCAGCACGGTGGGGTTCGGAAGCGCCTTGACGGCAAAGTATTCCATGAAATCCTTGCACCAGGCGAAGGCTGCCTTCAGCCGGCGCGCCCGGAGGCGGATCCCCTGTTCATCATACAGATGGAAGGGTGTGGGAAACTTTTCCGCGGCGCGGAAAAAAACCTCATCGTCCAAAGAAAAATTAGGCATGGGAAAGACCCCCTCACTTGAGTTCAAATTCAAACGTGTCGGCCAGGTAGCCGTTCACGTAGTAAGCAACACGATAGATCCCTTCCGGATAATCCTTCTGTTCCAGGCCCTCTGTCAGCCCGGTCTCCTTCAGCGACAGATACCAGATATCCTCCGTCATGCACTCCTGCAGGTAGGACCAACCGGTATTGTAGCTGTAGCAAACACCGTCCGGAGCCGTCAGCGCAATCACAAGCGACTGGTTCGTCACGTCTTCCGTGATTTCATAGGCTGAGGAAGAATAGAAATAGGCCCGGCCGCTGCGCAGCAGCTCCCTCGTCACCTCTGTAACCGGAACAGGCGCTTTATTCTCCTTCAGGCCGCCTTCCGGCGCTTCCGCGATAGCCGTCACCAGCGGATGGAAACCATACTCTGTCAGGGGCTTGGCCGCCGGTACACTGAAGGTCGCGTAGGTTTCAGGAAACACTTCCGGCGCTCCCGCCGAAGCCACAAATCCCGCAAAATAGAACCTGCCCGGCGTCAGGAGCAGCGACAGGGACTTCTGCCCGGGATTGATGAGATTATACCGGAAGAAATCATTGCCTGTATCCACCACAACCAGGTACAGGTTTTCCCCTTCCGCTGTTTCAGGAAGCTTCAGATCCTCCGTCCAGTCGACAGTAACCAGGTTACGCTGGACCGTCACGTCCATCCCGGCGGGCATGTCCTGCCAGTCCGGCAGGTTCTTCAGCAGGGAAGAAACCCGGTACCAGGTATAAATAATCTCCTCCGGCGTCACAGCCAGCACCTGATCGGTACCTTCCGCCCATTCCGCCACAACGATCCCCGCCAGCTGTCCGTCCGTAGTCACCACAGGACTTCCCAGTGCGGCAGGTCCCGTCAGGGAAAGCACCTCAAAGCGCCGCTCCCGGATAATTTCCTCCGCGTGCAGCACGCCCCGGTTCACCCTGGATCCGAAAGCGTCCCCGGTACGGACAACGCAGTCCTCAACCTCCACGCTGGTTCCAAGCCGCAGGAGCGTCCAGGGTTCGCAGCGCTCGGGTGTTTCCGTTGAATCGTAGAAAACCAGCGCCAGCAGTCCGTCATCATCCTGCAGCACAGCCTGGACTTCCCAGAAGTTCTTGCCGTCTGAAACCGCCAGATGTTCCGTATTTTCCGGAAGTACGGCAGGGGACGTCATGACGGTGCCCTCATTCACGGGAACCACCGAGGCAAGCCAGGTCATGCTCTCGCCGCCGTAATCCCACAGGTCAAACAGATCTGTTTTTCCGGCTTCTTCCGCGCCTGCGCAGGCGCACAGGACAGCCAGCAGCATCAGTACCAGCAGAGCAGTCAGACTCTTTTTCATGTGCGCCTCCTTCATTTCATGATCTGCATCCGTTTGATCAGCGGATGCTTACGCGTCCCGGTAATCCTGCAGGGAAACAGAAACCATCCTGCTGACTCCCTGCTCTTCCATGGCCACGCCGTACAGGCCGTTGGCCCGCTCCATGGTTCCCTTGCGGTGGGTAATGACCACAAACTGGGTGGAAGCGGAATACTCCGCCAGGTAATCAGCGAAATAGCCGATATTCGCGTCGTCCAGCGCGGCCTCGATTTCGTCGAGGATACAGAAGGGCGTCGGTTTCAGCTTCAGGGTGGCAAACAGAATCGCAATCGCCGTCAGGGTGCGCTCGCCGCCGGACAGCAGCGACAGCAGCTGCAGCTTTTTGCCCGGGGGCTGGGCATTGATTTCAATACCGCAGTTCAGGGGATCTGATGGATCCATCAGGATCAGCTCGGCATGGCCGCCGCCGAAAAGACGGACAAAGGTCTCCGAGAAATAACCCTGCAGCAGTGTGAACTGTTCCACAAAGGTTTCCTTCATACCGGCCAGCAGGCGGGCAATCAGGTCCTTCAGATCCTGCTCTGCCTTTTCCAGGTCTTCCCGCTGGGCGATGATTTCATCCGCACGGGCCTTGGTGTCCGCGTATTCCTCCACCGCCCGGACGTTGACCGGGCCGAGGGCGCGAATTTCCGCGGACAGCTGGGCTGCTTCGCGGTCTGCCTCGGTCAGGCTGAAGCCTTCGGTGATGCGGAATTCCTCCGCGCCGGCATAGGTGATTTCGTATGTATTCCAGATCCGGTCCCGCAGCGCCTTCAGGTCGCCTTCCGTACGGGCACGGCTAAGTTCCAGCCGGTGCGCCCGGTCCGTATCCCGCTGGCGGGACTGATGCAGGCCTTCAATATCTGAAAGGATTTCCTTCAGCAGCTCCTGCTTTCCGGCCCGGTCTTCTTCCAGCGCATGAGAAATCCGTTCCCGGCGCGCCTGTTCCAGACGGCCCTGCTCCAGTTCCTTTTCCGCCGCAGCAGCGGCTTCCAGGTCGCCGGCTTCCGCCGCATCCATTTCCGCAAGCTGTTTCCGGCGGCGTTCCTGTTCCGCGGTCATCCGCTTCCGGTCCTGCTCATAACGGGCACGATCCCGCTGCAGGGTTTCCAGCTCGTGCCTCAGGTCATTTGTTTCCAGGGTCAGGCGCAGGGTTTCTTCCGCCCGCTCCTCGGTCTTTTTCCGCGCTTCTGTCAGCGCCTGCTGCAGCTGTGCCGCCTGCGCTTCCATTTCATCACGGGTCTTGTCTGTCTGCTCCGTGCTGTCCGCGGCCATGGACAGCTGCTCCCGGATCTGCATCATGGATTCCATGAGCTGTTCCCGGGCAGCCTCGGATTCATGAAGCCGCATGGCATGGGTGGAAGCTTCCGCTTCCGCGTTCTGCACGCGCTCAGTTTCCCGGGCAACTGCAATCTCCTGCTGGTGCAGCTGTTCCAGCGCGTCGGCGGAACGTGCCTTGAGCTCGTCCTTGCGCTTCTGGCCGTCCTGCATCTGCTTCAGCAGGGCTTCAAGCTCATCCTGTCCGGCGGACAGTTTGCCCGTCAGTTCCTTCAGCTCCCGTTCCCGGGTGAAGAGGTTTACATTATTGGAAGAAACGGAACCACCGGTCATGGAGCCGCCGGAATGCATGACGTCTCCCTTGAGCGTGACCAGCCGGAAGGCATGGCCGCCCTTGCGCATGATGGGAATACCGGAGGCAAGATCCTCCGCCACCACCGTGCGGCCCAGGAGGTTCTCCACAATACCGCGGTAATCCTCATCACAGGAAACCAGGTCGGAAGCCACGCCCAGGCACCCGGGCATGGACAGGACTTCCTGCTCCTGCGGGGTCAGAAGCCGCGGCCGGACCGTCGTCATGGGCAGGAAGGTAGCCCGGCCCATATTTCTTTCACGCAGGAATTCGATGAATTCCTTGGCGGTTTCCTCATCCTCGGTAACGATATGCTGCTGGGTGTTGCCCAGCACCATATCCATAGCCGTCTCGTATTTTTCCGGAACGGAAATCAGCTGGCTGATGGGTCCCCGGATCCGGCTGTCCTCCCGGTCCCGGGCCCGATGCATTACGCGGCGCACCGCATGGGAATAGCCTTCCATCTCCCGGGAAAGATCCTCCAGGATCTTCTGGCGGGCTTCCATTTCCCGCATTTCCGCCAGCTTGGTATCATAAGCCGCCCGGGCGCTGATCACTTCCGCGTCCGCGGTTTCCAGGCCGGTACGGGCTTCCTGCAGGGAGGCGGACAGGCGGTCCTGCTCCGCGGTTTCCTTTTCCAGGCGCCCGTGGGCATCCGTGACGGCGGCGGCGAGGTCGGTTTCCTCTTTCCGCATCTCCTCACAGGAAACCGTGATTTCCTGCAGGCGGGTTTCCATGGCGTTGAGCATTGTGGTCAGACGGGTCTGATCGCTCAGGGCTGCGGCGCGGCGGTTCACCGCCTCCAGCATCTCGTTCTTATGCTCTTCCAGGGTTTTCTCTTTTTCGGCTTCCTCCGCCCGTGCCTGCTCTTCGGCCGCCTTTGCGGCTTCCAGACGGGCAGTCAGTTTTTCCAGTGAAGCGCTGCGGGTTTCGCTGCCGCCGGAGGATTCCGACGCCATAGCGTCCAGCTCCGCGATCCGCTCCTCCGCGTCCTTCAGTTCTTCCCCGATGCGCTGGCGGTCTTCCTGGCGGCGGTTCCGGCGCTCCTCCACTTCGCGGGAAGCGTTCTCCGCCCGGTGTACCGTCTCCATGCCCTCCATCAGCGCGTTATGAGCGGACGCGATCTTCTCATCCAGGTCCTGGATCTCCGCCTGGCGGATATCCCGCTCCTCGGTCCTGGTTTTCAGGTTCTCTTCATTCTGCGTCAACACGGCCTGCATATTCTGCAGGTCATGATCGTTTTCCCGGAGCTTCGCTTCCATCTTGTCGGAGCGGACCAGGAACAGGTTCAGGTCCAGCACCTTCAGCCGGGCAGACAGGTCCAGGTAGACCCGGGCGTTTTTCGCGTCCTCTTCCAGTGGGCCGAGGCGGTGCTTCAGCTCATCCAGCAGGTCATCAACCCGGGAAATATTCTCCTGGGTTCGGGCCAGCTTCTTGTCCGCCTCTTCCTTGCGGGCACGGAACTTGACGATACCGGCGGCCTCCTCAAAGACCTGGCGGCGGTCCTCTCCCTTGCGGGACAGGATTTCGTCAATACGGCCCTGGCCGATAATGGAATAGCCCTCCTTGCCGATACCGGTATCGCGGAACAGATCCACGACGTCCTTCAGGCGGCAGGAAGAGCGGTTCAGGAAATATTCGCTTTCCCCGCTGCGGTAAACCCGGCGGGTTACCTGAATCTCCGCGTAGTCCAGGGGAAGGCTTTTATCTTCATTGTCAAAGACAAGGGAAACTTCACAGTAGCTGAGGGGTTTTCTGCGCTGTGTGCCGCCGAAAATCACGTCCTGCATGCTGGCGCCGCGCAGGATCTTTGCGCTTTGCTCACCGAGCACCCAGCGCACTGCGTCGCCTATATTGCTTTTTCCGGATCCGTTGGGTCCCACGATCGCGGTGATGCCTTCCTTGAAGACAATCTCAGTCCGCTCCGGAAAGGACTTGAATCCGTAGAGCTCCAGCTTCTTTAAGCGCATGATTTCCTCCGGCCCGGCAGGATCCTCCCCGCCGTTTACAATAACGGTTTATTATACCATGAACAGCCCTTGGAAATAAATAAACAATCAGGAAAAAAACAGGGAAACGGAACCGGATTTCCGGTTCTGAATCCGGTCCCGGACTCACTGTTTTTTCGTAAAGATACTGTATCCAGAAACAAAGCTGAAAAGATTCCGCAAATATGCCGGTTTATGTGATTGACCTTCATATACAGGTCATGTACAATATCCCGTATTCCCATTGATTGGAGAGCACGCGGTTTAGCATCTTGAATTGTGAATTATGAATTATGAATTGTGAATTGAGGCACGTTATGTTTTCTCGTTTTATCGGCAACAAGGCCTTCTATAAAAGTGTCATCACCCTGCTGATTCCGATCGTGATCCAGCAGTTTATCACTTCCTTTGTGTCCCTGCTGGATAACATCATGGTCGGAAGTCTCGGCACGGAAGCCATTTCCGCCGCATCCATCGCCAACCAGGTGATGCTGGTCTTCATCCTGGCCGTATTCGGCGGCATGAGCGGCGCCGGTATTTACGGCGCCCAGTTCTTCGGCAAGGGCGACACGGACGGCATGCGCTACACTTTCCGGTTCAAGATGTACTTCGGCATCCTGGTCAGCGTCACAGCCGTGCTGGTCTACCTGGTCTTCGGGGAGAGCTTTATTGCCGCCTTCCTGAAGGGCGAAAGCAACGGCGGTGACCTGGCCCTGACACAGCGCAGCGGCTGTGATTACCTGAACATCATGCTGTGGGGGCTGCCGCCCTTCGCGCTGGTTCAGGTTTACGCCGGTACGCTGCGGGAAGCCGGCGAAACCCGGGCCCCGATGTTCGCCGGAATCTGTGCCATCCTGACCAACCTGTTCGGCAACTGGGTCCTGATCTTCGGTCATCTGGGCGCCCCCGCCATGGGCGTGCAGGGTGCCGCCATCGCAACGGTCATTTCCCGGTATGTGGAACTGCTGATTGTCGCCAGTCACGCTCACCGGCATACGGATAAATATCCTTTCATTGCCAGAGCCTACAAAAGCCTGTACGTGCCCGGAAAGCTGGCCGTCCGTATACTCCGCACGGCAACGCCCCTGCTGATCAACGAAATTCTCTGGTCCCTGGGCATGACCTTTATCACCCAGTTCTATTCCTCCCGCGGACTGAACGCCGTGGCGGCGCTGAACATCAACGGAACCGCCTGGAACCTGTTCAGCGTCATCATGATGGGCATGGGCAGCGCTGTAGCCATTATGGTGGGGCAGCGCCTGGGCGCAGGCAAGATCGACGAAGCCCGGGACGTAGACCGGAAGCTGATCTTCCTGACCGAAGTGATTCACGTCATTATCGGCGTGAGCATGGTCCTCGCCGCTCCGCTGGTACCCCGGCTGTACAACGTCAGCGAGGAAGTACGGGACCTGACCCGGCAGCTGCTGATCATCGCCGGATGTTCCCTGCCGATCCACTCCTTCGCGCACGTGACCTACTTTACCATCCGCTCCGGCGGCCGTACGGTCATCACCTTCCTGTTTGACGCTGTCTACACCTGGGTGATCGCGGTGCCCCTGGCTTTCTGCCTGACCCGATATACGGAGCTGACCATCACGCAGGTTTACTTCTGCGTACAGTTTGTGGATATCATCAAGGTCCTGATCGGCCTGATAATGCTTAAATCCGACTTCTGGGCCCGGAACGTGGTCAACGAAGAATAAAAAAATGTAAAGGAACCTTGACATGTTCAAGTGGGTATGTTATGCTTCTTTGTGTAAAGGAACCTTTACATCTTGTGAAAGGAGTGAAAGCTGTTGGAAAACCGGGTTGAACAGTTCCGCAAGGAACGGGGACTGAGCCAGGAGGATTTTGCCCGTGCGATCCGCGTATCCCGGCAGACCGTCAGTTCCATTGAGACAGGACGGTACAACCCCTCCCTGGATCTGGCCTTTGACATAGCCGACTTCTTCGGAAAGACCATTGAGGAAATCTTTATACGGGACGGAGGAAACAATCATGAAAAAAAGTGAACTGATATCTGGCATTATCCTGACGCTGGCGGGAGTCGCCGCTCTCATAGCCGCCATCCTGACTGAAACCTCTTTTGACGGCATCTTCTGGGGCATTGCCGGGGCCGGACTGTGTCTTGGCGTCGGCAGGGTAATCAGCTGGTTCCACTGGTCTTCCCCGGCGCAGGCAGACAGGCTGAAAGAACTGCAGGAGAACAAGGAGATCGCGCAGCACGACGAACTGAACCGGATAATAATGGATCGTGCCGGCCGTATTGCCTATAACTTCAGCCTGCTGCTCATCGTCTGCACCATGCTCATCCTTACGGTGCTGTATGCCGCCGGGATCGCCGAAAAGCATTCCTTTACCATCCTCATTCTGGGCGGACTGCTGATTCTCCAGGTCGTTGCCGGCATTGCTGCCGTCGCACATATCCGGAAAAAATACTGACGCTGACAGAAAAAGGAGCGGATCACTGATCCGCTCCTTTTTCTGTATCATCCTGCTCCCTGATCCTCCGGTCCCGGCCGTTTTGCCGGTAGTATTCCGCCTTGTCCGCGTACATCCATTCATCCGACCTGCGGAGCATATCCGAAACGGTATCCTCCCGGCCGCTGCGCATGGAATATCCTACGGAAACAGAATATCCCCTGTCTTTGATCAGGTTCTTCAGGCCGTACATGGTATCGCGCACCACCGTTTCATCCTGGCGGATATACAGCAGCACAAATTCATCTCCGCCGATCCGGTACGCCGTGATTCTCCGGCCGGCCACTTCCTCCATACTTTTGCCGATGGCCTTCAGCGCTTCGTCTCCCGCCTCGTGGCCTTTGGAGTCGTTCAGCTCCTTCAGTCCGTTCATATCCACAGAGGCCACCGCCGTAACCAGCGCAGCGTACCGCTCGGAGTCCTCATAAAACGCAAGACGGTTCCTTAGCCGCGTCAGCGGATCCCGGTTCGTGTCATAGAACCAGATGAACATATACAGGAAAATGCTGCTGATCATAATCGCGGCATTGACGTAGTCTGTATCCATATCCCAGTCCAGCAGGGCCGCCACCAGGCAGGCGATCGCGCAGATGTAAAGCACATACCGGTCCCGCGGCCGGACTTCATACCTGAACCGCGCCCAGGTGGTCAGCACGGCAAAAACAATATAGAAGAAGCAGACGCTGAACACCGTCAGGCCCAGGGGTCCCCTGACAAAACAGTTTTTTTCCGTAATCTCAAAGGCAATCGGGGTAAAGAATGCCGAGCAGTATACCAGCGCGTTCAGGATAAACGGAATCCACAGATAGAAAGGCCGTTTCCCCTTCGGATAAACAATCTGGGCAATGCTCATCGCCGCAGCCGGACGCGCAATATAACCAATCACCGAAAAAACAAGGCGCAGGACGTACCTGTCCTGTTCCTGCTGGGCCCAGACGTCCAGGGAATCAGCCACAACCAGGACAATGGTACTGAACACCGTCAGCCAGAAATAGCGCAGGCCGGTATCCCCTGCGCGCCTCTGGCTGCGAAGCTTCATGGTAAAACCAACGATCAGGAAGATCGTGATGAAGTGCCTGTTCAGTATATACGTCACAGTCCGGCCTGGTCCTTTCTGTATTTTCAACAGTACCCGATTCATAAGGTCCCGGTTTGCTGCAAATATTGTAGCACAGAGCATACAGCCCGCAAAAGAGCAAAACCGTTTTTGCCTGTACAAAAACGGTTTTTGCCTTTTGTGAACCTTTTCTCAGCGGGAGGGAACGGGAGCGCCGAAGGGAATAACCCGTTCAGTTTCGGGGCTGACTCCAACTGTGCAGATTTCAAGTTCCGCGCCGCGGATCAGGTCTTCTTTGATCAGCATACGGACAACCCTTTCCCAATCCTTTTCCCGAACCAGGACCGTCCATCTCTTATCTTCCGCAGGCATGTGGAAGATATTTACGAAAAAAACGTCCGAGAAAGGCATTTTGAAGCGGATATGTTCACCCTTGAGTATTTCACGGACCTGGAAAACATCCTCCGTTTTCCATTCAGGGCCGATATTTTTCCAGTTATGCATCATGATAATTACCTCTTTTCTTTCTTACCCGCTGCTGCGCGGGTTCTGTTATCTGTTTTTTGGGCAGACGAAACACACCGTCTGATGTGCCGGATTCCGTCCGGCTTCGCTGATTCAGGCTGTTATCCTGCCTGTGCGGCAGTTTTATTTCATTTAAGACAGGCTAATGATCTTGTCTTTCAGGTTTACTCTCCCTGTGTTCGGTCAATAACCGTCCTGCAATGCCTCACAGCTTTTTTATTGCTTAACAGCAGCCGGATCCGTCTTGCTGTAATCGTCCTCATAATCATCCAATCCTTTCCTGATATACGTCGTAATGATTCCTGTGGTTCTGCCGGGTCGTTCCCGGTTTCCGGAAGAATGCGGGGTGCAAAAAGGCCGCTTACCCATTCGGATAAGCGGCCGTATAAACTGAGCAGAGCCTGGAATTATACTCCGGAGCTCTTCAGCCTGGCGGACACAGATCCGAGGGGTATGAACTTAGTCTCGCGCTTAGTCAGCAGGTACTTGTTTATCCATGCATTCCTCATTGGAAGAGCTCCTTTCTTTAAAGATTGCGTAGACTATACAATGATTTGAAAACCTTGTCAAGGGGGTTTGTACATTTTTTGTTTTTTGCACTTTTTCTTTTACAATACCGTTACATCTATTACAATCTGACTATGATATACTCGATCAGGGTGATGTAGAATGGCGATAATTCTGTTCGTGGATGACGAGCCGGCCATCCGCGATATGCTGCGGATGATGCTGAAGCTTGCGGGACATAACGGGGTCGAAGCGCGTGACGCCGAGCAGGCACGGTTGAAAATATCCAGGGAAACACCGGACCTGGCGCTGGTGGATATTATGATGCCCGGTGAAGACGGCTTCTCCCTGGCCCGGGATCTGATTCACGCAGGGATTCCCGTGCTCTTCCTGACTGCCCGGACCGCCGTAAAAGACCGGGTAGCCGGCCTGCGCATGGGAGCGGAGGACTATATCCTGAAGCCCTTCGAGCCGGAGGAACTGCTGGCCCGTATCGACGTTATCCTGCGGAGAACCCGGCCGAAAATCTACTCCGAGGACGGGCTGGTCATTGATCATGAAGCGCGGACCGTTACGCTGAACGGTAAACCCGTCACCATGACCATGACAGAATTTGACCTGCTTGCGCTGCTGACCGACAATGCCGGAGCCGCGCTGAGCCGGGACAAAATTCTCTCCGCCGTATGGGGCTGGGACTTTATCGGTGAAACAAGGACTGTGGACGTGCATGTGCAGCACCTGCGGGCCAAACTGGGTCCCCGGACCATTGAAACAGTCTTCAAATACGGATACCGCTGGACCGGAGGTGCGGGCGGGAAATGAGAAAAAAGCTTTCCGTGCTGATCCTGCTTGTAACGGTGCCGATTTTCTTCTTCATGGCCTGGTTCATGAGCAGCCGTGCCTTCAACCTTTCCCTGGAGCAGGAAAAGCAGCGGACACAAATGACGGAAAGCATCGTTTTCCGCGAAATCCAGGGAAACATGAAAAACCTGGCCTATACCGAAGCCGCAGCCTATGCCGCGCAGCTTCATAAGTATTACCTGAGCCAGGGAATCGAACTGATCTTCTGCTGGAACGGCAGCCCCATTGCCGGCGCGGAACTTCCGTCACAGGATTATGAGGCGCTGCTGCAGCCGCTGCAGCGTACCGCCCTGCTGGATACCCGCGGGACTCCGGAACGCTACGCCGTGGCGGAACCGGTGAACAACAGCCTGACCATGATCCTGCTTCGGGATATGAGCGAACTGTATCTGTTAAGAGACCAATACCGTACCATCGCCTTCTGGACAGCCATCATCGCCTCCGCTTTGCTGACCCTGCTGACGCTGCTGTTTGCCGGAATCCTGATCCGCCCCATAACCCGTCTGACAGAGGCGGCCCGTGCCATCACGGAGCATACGGATCAGAACGTCCGGCTGCCCGCAGGCGGAAAAGATGAAATCGGCACACTTTCCCGGGCTTTTTCTGAAATGCAGGATGCCGTAGCAGACCGGGAAGCCCGGCTGCTGGAAGAAAGTGAAGCCCGGCAGGCCCTGCTGGACGCCATGGCGCATGAAATGCGAACGCCCCTTACCTCCCTGCTCGGAAACGCCCGCCTTCTGCAGCATGACCTTCCGGAGGATGAACGTGTAAAGATTGCGGACAGCATGGCCCGGGAAATCCGCCGCCTGACCGATATGGACCAGCAGCTGATGAAACTGACCGTGCTGCGGCATGAAGAGCCGGAAATCGAACAGGTCTCTGTATCCGGCCTGCTGAACAATACAGCCGTCCGCCTGCAGGAACAGGCAAAGGGGATCACCATTGAAGTGCATGGCACCGACAGCATGATCTCCGGAGATCCGGAATTACTCTCCCTGCTTTGTGATAACCTCACCGCCAACGCCCTTCATGTGTCCGAACCCGGGATGACCGTCACCCTGACGTCTGTTCCCGGGGGATTTACCGTGGAGGATCAGGGCCCCGGCATGAACGAAGAAGCCCTGAAACATGCCTTTGAACCCTTCTGGAAGGCGGACAAAGCCAGAACCCGCCGGCACGGAGGCGCCGGACTCGGCCTGAGCCTGTGCATGCAGATTGCCGAACTTCACCGGGGAAAGCTTTCTTTTGACTCCGCGCCGGGGAAAGGAACCCGGGTAACCTTTACAACTGCTTTACCAACCGTTGATGATTCTTTTACATCCCCTGTAACATGATAAGGTTGTCTCGGAAACTATACTGATGGAAGGAGATGAGCCGGGATGACCGGGAGACGATTCCTTGCCGCCTTGTGCGCAGTCCTGCTGCCGCTCACCGCAGCGGCCGAAAACACAGTTGAAATCCTGCCCACCTCAGCGCCGCTGCCTGCTCCGGTGATTGAATCCAGTATTTACGCGTTTGAAGACCTGGATCCCTATTACCAGTATTATGATGAATACATGACGCCCGCCCTGACACAGGAGGAAACTGTACGCCTGTCCGATGCCCAGAGCAGGCTGGATAACGGGGAACTGCCGGAGAGCAGCATCCTGAACAAAACAGAGGACGTCCGGGTATCCCTGATCCTCCTTCCCGCAGATCAGTATGAAGGCGAAAGCTGGTATCTGATTCTTCCCGGGCGCAGGCTTGCCAACACCGAACTGCTGCAGATCGTGGACGCGTTCCGAAGCATCGGAATCCGGCTGAGCCCGGATATGCTGAGCTGGCGCAACTGTATGCGCGGCGGCGGCATCCCAGGCACCCGCGACCTGTGCGGAGACGAATGGGAACGGTATTCCGCCCTGGGCGATCAGTTTGTCCGGTCCGGACTCCGGCCACATACCCCTTTCACCGCCTCCGTAATGGATGACGGCGTCGGCCAAGTCTTCCTTGATGAATTGCTTTTCAACGGAATCGACCGCTTTACATTCTATCCCGCACGGCAGATCAACGATCAGGAGCTTCTGCAGCTCTATGCCCTGGAGAATCCCGAACCGGCGGTTTCCCCGGAAGAATTCACCAGCTATGAAACGCTGCTCCGGCAGGAACTGCATACGCGTATGGGAATGCCCATTTCCGCTCTCCGCATCATGAATTCCGATTACATCGAAACGGATGACCACAAATGGGGTGATTCCCGGGTCAGCTACTCCGCCGCCTTTAACGAATCCGGAATAAATAGCCGCAGCTGGAACGGTCAGATTGATACCACCACCGGAAAACTGATGCTTGCCGCGCTGGATTCCGATCCTGCATTTTTCGGAGACAGCGAACCCCGTTCTGATATCATCCTGGATCCGTGGGAGCCCCGCTGGGCTGAAATTGCCAGGGCAGCCGTCGCCGCCCTGTGCGCGGACAGCAGAACAGAAATCCTGCAGGCCCGGGCTTTGTGCGAAACCCTGCTGAACAGTTATACACACTGCGCTGAAGTCCGTGTCCTGATGTCAGACGGAAGCGTTTATATTGTCCTTGTGTCATTCCTCACGTCGACAGTCGTGAGTATTTCCTATTATGATTCGCTATCCATAGCGCTCAAGGACAGCTATGATATCAACCAGTACGCAAGGAGGAATGAGCGATGAAAAAGGCAATCAGACCGATCATTTTTCTTGCCTTCCTGCTGCTAATGTTCTCTCTCTGTACCGCGCTGGCGGAAAATTCGCAGCCTGTTTCCGGAGAGCAGGTGGTTGTATGGACACTGCATCCCTGGACATACGACGGCAAAAACCTGGCTGTCCTGTCCACATCTCCATATTGCCGGAACAGCGAGCCTGACTGGTACGTGCTTCCCAACGGAGACCTTGCTGACGGAGAAGTGCAGAGCCGCCTCTGGTTCGCCTGGACGTCTGAAGATCTGTGTGATTTTCCTGATAATACAATTCCGGAAGAAAGCGGATTTGACGCTCCCGAAGCACAGAAAACCCTTCCCATCGTATCCTACGTACTCGACAAGCTCGGACTGAACGAAGAGCATTGGGCCGCGGAACCGGTCTATTTCGCAACCTATGGCAGATTGAAAGGCTTTGAAAAGACCCGTAAAGTCCTGCTGGAGGAAACGCTGGACGGTCTGCCCGTCCGCTGGTCTGAACCTTCGCTGTACAGCTATCTGACAGGATTTTCCATGGCGCGGAAAAACTGTGTTGAGATGTACTTCTCCGATGAAGACGGCCTGATCTATATCCAGGGAAACTGGTCCGTCTTCGAACCGCAGAAAACCTCCGGTACCCTGCTTTCCGAAACAGAAATCAATGCCATTTTCGCTGAGGCCGGTTTTAAGAATCCGGCACCGGAAAAATGCTGGTTCCTTCACGTGAACGGACAGGCGGCTACCGCCACCCTGGCCTGGCGGGTCCAGAACAGTTTTGTGAATGCCGCTGACGGCAGCTGGCTCCAGACATCCGACTGAAAACAAACCTCAAAACGGAAGCCTCCTGCAAGGAGGCTTCCGTTTTGAGTGTAAAGATGATCTGAATCCCGTCTTTCCCTTTTCCAGTAACGAATTTGTACGGATTATTAACAGAAAAGTAATATCATAACCCACAATATATGGTATAATATCGCCCAGAAAAACCACAAACGAAATGGGGAAGCAGCTTTGGCAGTTCGTCGTATGAACAGCATACAGGGATATGCCCTTCCACAGCAGGAAGGCATGTTTTCTGTCCCCGGCCGGCAGCAGCTTTCTTCTCCTTATTCTTCCAGGCAGGTACAGGACTGGACCAGAGGACTGAACGCAGGTTCCCGGAACCGGAGCGTCGTCACGGAAACCGTCCACGCCCTGCCCGTTTTTTCTTCCCGCGGCATCCGGTGGGACGTGCTGCTGATTACGCTGGCACTGGTTATGATCCTGTTCTTCGGGGTGTTGTTCTCTGACCTGCAGGCGCTGAACGCCGGCGGACAGCGGATCGGCCAGCTTTCTGAAGGCATTGCCTCCCTGGAAGACAACAACGCCCTGCTGCAGGCACAGCTGGAAACCTCCCTGCTGAACGTAGCCCGCAGCGCCACCGTGAGCACCCTGACCCTTCCCGGAAGCGGGACGCTTACCGGGAGCGCACGGTAAACTTCGTTTTTCAGTTTTTCACAGAAGCAGTCCCAGCCGGGACAGCGTAAAGATAAAGACAAAGATGGTCGCGAGGGAAGCCACGGTACTGACAAAGACCAGCTGCCCCGCCAGCTGTCCGTCCCCGCCCATATTCTGGGCCATGGGATAGGAGGAAGTGGCGACAGGAGTACCGAAGATCATCAGGATCAGGAACAGCTCCACACCCCGCAGGCCGATCAGATAAGCAAAAACCACCATTACAACCGGCAGGAGGATCAGCCGGATGACCAGCACCGCGCTGATTGTCCGGCTGTTCTTTTTCAATTCATCAAACTTCAGGTTCGCGCCAAGCACCACCAGGGCAATGGTCGTTGCCGCCCCGGCCAGCGAGGACACCGGCGTGGCAATGAAGGAAGGCAGCCGGATCTGCAGCAGGTAAAAGAGCAGTCCGACAACGCAGCCCTGCAGAAGCGGGTTTTTCACAATGCCCAGCAGGAGCGCACCAGGCCGGATCTTTCCGCCCTCCCGGAACAGTTCCAGCACGATGACCGCCGCGATATTGAAGATGGAAACCATGATCATGATCATCATGCCGCAGACAGAAGATTTCTCAGCGCCGAAAACATAGGTGGTCAGCGGGATGCCGTAGATGATGAAATTGCTGCGGAAGATTCCCTGGATCACCACACCCCGGCGGGGATTCTCCTTCACAATCCGGGGAACGATCATGACCAGCAGGACAACCAGAAGGATAACAGAAAGCGAGCCCGTGAGCATCAGCTTCACAGAGGGCATGTTCTCCGGTTTTGCACTGTAAACATTATTGAACATCAGAAAAGGGAAAAAGAGCCGGTAATTCAGCGCGTTCAGCCGGTCCATGAAAGGCCGGTCCGTCAACTTCAGCCGGACTGCCGCGAAGCCGATCCCCAGCAGAATGAGGAACGGTCCTACCGCGTTGAAGGCAACCATAAAGCTTTCCAGCATTTTCTGTCACTCCTTCTCAGTCTCCGGATAGAAGGCCAGCATATTGGCCATGCTTCGGGTGATATGCAGTTCCATAGCCCGGCGGGCCTCCTCAGCCATGCCGTCCCGGATAAACTGCAGAATCGAGATATGTTCAAACGTGGAATTCCGGTAGTGTTCCAGGATGTCCTCCGCACTGCCCGCTACACTGGGGCCATTCCAGATCTCCATCAGGTACTTCTGCAGCTGGTGATTGCCCGCTGCCGTCCAGATAGCGGTATGGATATCCTGGTTCAGGAGCTCATAGGCACTCCGGCTCACCTCCGTAATATGATCACGGAGATCATACAGCCGTTCCAGAAGACGTCCTGTTTCCATCCCGTTACCAGCCGCCCTGGCCACCGCCTCCGATTCCAGCAGGCGGCGCATTTCAAAAATATCCCGGACAAACTTACGGTCAATGGTATTGACCACAGCGCCCCGGTTCATCCGCAGGGTGATCAATCCTTCCGACTCCAGTTCCTGAAAAGCTTCGCGGACAGGTGTACGGCTGACGCCCAGCTGGGCCGCCACGTCCGTCAGGCTCAGTTCATCCCCGCTTTTGTACTCTCCCGCATAAATTGCTTTCCGAAGTTCCGAAGCAATCCGCACCCTGATCGGCATCAACGACAGCTGATTCATAAGCCCTCCAATAATCGTATACGATATACCAATTAAATTATATCCACTCCTTTTCTTTTTCGCAAGGGGAAAACCTTCATTATTCTTAATAATATATAATAAATAGGAAAAGTGTTGACAATCATCCTGCTTCATGTTACTCTTGTCGTGGTTAAATCGTATACGATATACGATATACGTTTTACGATTAAACATGAAAAGATGAAATCAAAGGAGGAATGACCCATGCACGCTATTGAAAAGATCCTCGCCCGGAACAGCGGACGGGAAAGCGTCCGCACCGGTGAGATTGTGACCGCCAAGGTGGACTTTGCTGAGATCAACGACCTGTACCTGCAGACCGTCTATTCCTTTTATGAAATGGGCGGCGAAAAAGTCTGGGACCGGGAGCGCTGTGCTTTCGTGTTCGACCATTACGCCCCCTGCCCCGATGTAAAGAGCGCCTCCAACCACATGGAAATGCGGGAGTTCGCACAGAAGAACGACCTGCGCTTCCATTTTGATACCAATTGCGGCGTCTGCCACCAGGTAATGCCGGAAGCCGGCGTGATCTATCCGGGGATGATCGTGGTCGCAACGGATTCCCACACCACGACCCATGGTGCCTTCGGCGCAATGGGAACCGGCTGCGGCGCCACGGATATGGCCACAATCCTGATGACCGGTGAACTGTGGTTCCGTGTGCCTGAGATTATTGAGGTCCGGCTGGAAGGAGAAGCCCCAAAGGGTGTCTATCCCAAGGATGTGATCCTGGCCGTACTCGGAAAAATCCGGGCGGACGGCGCGGTCTACAAAGCAATCGACTTTACCGGCAGCTACGTGGAAAAACTGAATGTAGCCGGCCGCATGACCATCTGCAACATGGCGGTAGAAATGGGCGCCAAAACCGCCTATATGCAGCCCAACCAGGACGTTCTCGACTACGTCTCCGCCCGGGCGGTTCGTCCCTTCGAGGTGCAGTATACCGATCCGGGATATGAGTACGCGGAAACGCATGTGTTTGACGTCTCCCGGCTGGAACCGGAACTGGCCTGCCCCCACAGCGTGGAAAATGTTCATCCTCTGAGCGAAGTCATCTCAGAAAAAGAAGTGAAACTGGATCAGGGATACATCGGCTCCTGCACCGGCGGGCGTGAAGAGGATATCGCCGCTGCCGCCGGGATCCTGAAAGGAAAGCATATCGCGCCGTACACCCGGCTGATCATCGTTCCCGCCTCCAATGAAGTGCTGGAAAAGTGTATTCAGGAAGGCTATATCCAGGACCTGATGAAGGCCGGTGCCACCATTACCGCTCCGGGCTGTGCTGCCTGTCTTGGTGTACACGAGGGGATTCTCGCCCCCGGCGAGGTCTGCATCACCAGCACCAACCGGAATTTCCCCGGACGCATGGGTTCCAAGGAAGCCAGTCTCTACCTGGCCTCCCCGGCTGCCGTGGCCGCCAGCCTGCTGAATGGAAAAATCACCGACCCAAGGCCTTATCTGTAAGAAGGAGGATAATGTGATGGAAACGAAACTGACAGGTAAAATCATCGTCGTGGGCGACAATATTGATACAGACCAGATCTATCCCGGCTGTTACCTGGCATTGACAGATCCCAAAGAGATTGGCAGCCACTGTCTCGAAGGAGTCAGCAAAGAAATCGCTCCTTCCTTTCCGCAGGACGGCATTGTTGTTGCCGGACGGAATTTTGGCTGCGGTTCCAGCCGGGAACATGCACCGATTGCCCTCCTGGCCATGGGCGCCAAAGCCGTGCTGGCAGATTCCTTCGCCCGGATCTTTTTCCGCAACGCGGTAAACCTGGGTTTGCTGCCGGTCATCTGCAAAGGCATCAGCAGTCACACAGCCGCAGGACAGACAATCACGCTCGATCTGGAGCAGGGAACCGTCACCGTGGCAGAAACCGGAGAAAGCTATCCCTGCGAACAGCTGGGCGAGCAGGCCATGATGATCCTGGAAGCCGGCGGTATCAAACCTTTAATGAGGGCACGTTTCCGGAAATGATTTTTTCAACGGGAGCCTTCATTTGCATGCCATATTTGGTCTTGTTATTTTCCGATTTCTCCATTATAATGAATACACCCAAAAAACATTATTTATAAGGAGGGCATCCCTTTGAATTACGCTGAGGAGTCCCTGCGTCTGCATGGCGAATGGCAGGGTAAAATTGAAGTTGTTTCCCGTGTTCCCGTGAAAACCAAAGATGATCTTTCCCTTGCCTACACGCCCGGCGTTGCCCAGCCCTGTCTGGAAATCCAGAAGGATTACAACAAGTCCTTCACGCTGACGCGCAGGCATAATCTGGTTGCCGTGATTACAGACGGTACTGCGGTGCTCGGCCTGGGCGATATCGGCCCGGAAGCCGGTATGCCCGTTATGGAAGGCAAATGTGCCCTGTTCAAGGCCTTCGGCGACGTGGACGCTTTCCCGATCTGTATCCGTAGCAAGGATGTGGACGAGATCGTACGGACCATCTACCTGATTTCCGGCAGCTTCGGCGGCATCAACCTGGAGGACATTGCCGCACCCCGCTGCTTCGAGATTGAACGCCGGCTGAAGGAGCTGTGCGATATTCCCGTGTTCCATGACGACCAGCACGGTACAGCCGTGGTTGTGGGTGCTGCCCTGATCAACGCCCTGAAAGTGGTCAAGAAGGACATCGGCGAAGCGAAAGTCGTGATCAACGGCGCCGGCAGCGCAGGCATTGCCATCGGCAAGCACCTGCTGAACCTGGGCGTGAAGCATATGAAGATGGTGGACCGCTTCGGTATCCTGTGCGAGGGTGAACAGATGAATCCCGCCCAGGAAGCCATGGCGAAGATCACCAATCCGGAGAAGTTCTCCGGCAAGCTGGCGGACGCGATGAAGGGCGCGGATGCGTTCATCGGCGTCAGCGCGCCGCACATCGTCAGCCAGGATATGGTCCGCTCCATGGCCGAAGGCCCGATCATCTTCCCGATGGCCAACCCCACCCCGGAAATTGAGCCGGACGAAGCCCTGGCCGCCGGAGCCGCCGTGGTCGGCACCGGACGGAGCGATCATCCCAACCAGATCAACAACGTGATGTGCTTCCCCGGCCTGTTCCGCGGCGCACTGGACGTCCGTGCCACAGACATCAACGAGGAAATGAAGATGGCCGCTTCCCTGGCCCTGGCGGGTCTGGTTTCTGATGAAGAGCTGAAATCTGATTATATTCTCCCCCTGGCCTTTGACAAACGTATCGGACCCGCCGTGGCAGCGGCGGTTGCGAAGGCAGCACGCGACAGCGGCGTTGCCAGAATCTGACCCCCCGGTTTCGGTTTCCCAATACGATTTAAGGAGGAATGTCTGTGACTACCGCACCCAAGGAGAAAAAAACGTTCCAGCTGTTTAACCTTCCCCTGCCGATCTTCCTGATCATCACCGCGGTGACGATCCTGGCCACCTATCTGGGCGTCCTGCCCGCAGGCATGGCCGGCTGCTTCCTGTTCATGATCGTACTTGGAACGATTCTGGGCTGGATCGGCGATCATACGCCGATCATCAAGGACTATCTGGGCGGCGGCGCCATCGTGTGTATCTTCGGTTCCGCCCTGCTGGTATACTTCGGAATCCTGCCCGCAGCCAAGACTGTGGACGGTGAAACCATCTACAACATGACCCTTCCCTTCGGCAAGCTGGACCTCGTCGGCAGCATCAACAAGTTCTTCAAGGGCGACGGTGCCTTCCTCGACTGGTACATTGCCGCCCTGATCACCGGTTCCATCCTGGGCATGAACCGGAAGCTGCTCATCAAGGCCGCGGCCCGTTACTTCCCCGCCATCTTCGGCGGTCTGATCCTGGCCTTCGGCCTGTGCTGCGGCGTAGCTGCCATCATGGGCTATCCGGTCATGAACGCCCTGCTGCTGATCGCCCTGCCGATCATGGGCGGCGGTATGGGTGCAGGCGCAACCCCGCTTTCCAAGATCTTTGAAAGCAGCAGCTCCATGACCGCGGCGCAGGCACTGTCCGTCATGACGCCGGCAGTCGCCATCGGCAACGCGGTCTCCATCGTGCTGGCCGGCGTGCTGGTGAAAGTGATCAAGGGCAAGATGAACGGCAACGGCGCCCTGATGCAGGCCGGTTCCATCGATCCGAAGGAACTGGAAATCAGCCCCGAGATGAAGGAAAAGCGTGAATCCCTGAGCCTGCAGAACATGGGTATCGGCCTGCTAGTCTCCGGCGCATTCTTCGCCTGGGGCTTCATCCTGGCAGGCGCCTGGAAGGCCCTCGGCACCGGCATCACCATCCATGCCTACGCCTGGATGATCATCACGGTTGCCATCTGCAAGATCACCAACATCATCCCCGAGCGGATCGAGATTGCCTGCTATCAGTGGTTCCAGTTCATCATGAAGAACCTGACCAACATGCTGCTGGTCGGCATCGGAATCTGCTACCTGGAGATTGGCACGGTCATCTCCTCCTTCAGCCTGACCTACCTGCTGCTGTGCGCGGCCACCTGTATCGGTGCCTTCGTCGGCGCGGCATTCATCGGCAAGCTGGTGGGCTTCTATCCCTTCGAATCCGGCGTCACCGCCGGCCTGTGCATGTCCAACATGGGCGGCACCGGCGACGTTGCGGTGCTGTCCGCTGCGAACCGGATGGAGCTGATGCCCTTCGCACAGATCTCCTCCCGCCTGGGCGGCGCGATCATCCTGCTGCTGGCCAGCCTGATGCTCTCTGTTCTGTCCCAGTTCATTGTGGTATAATTTCAAACGGTTCTCAGACGGCGGGGGCCCTGGTCCCCGCCGTTTGATTATAGAAAGGATTCATTGATGGAGAACAAATGTATCCGGTGCGGCAGTCCGGCCGCATATCCGATCCGCGCCCTGGAGGTTCGTACGCTTCCCGTACGTGGAGTCGCCGGCGAGCGGAAAGTCCAGGCGCTGGGCGAAGAAAAGCAAAGCGGCGTCTGCGAACGCTGCGCCCGGGAGCAGCTGAACCTGTCCCTGGATCCCGTCCGGGCTGTGAAACCCCAGCTGATCCGATTCGGTGCCGTTTTCGCCGCGGGACTGCTGATTGAGGCTGTTACCTTCCTTTTCCTGAAAGACAACCGGCAGGTTTTTCTCCTGCTGGGAATCGCCGCCTTAATCTGCGGCGTGCTCGGTATTTATGACGTCCTGAAAAAGGCAAAGGAAAAAAGTGCCTCCCTCCGGGCCCTGCCGGAGGCGGAAGCGCTGGAGGAAGCCGCCTGGGATGTGTTTGTCGCTGCCGCTCCGAAAAAGGAAGACGTCAATGACCTGACCTATATTCCCGTGAATGAGAAGACCCGCAGCCGGAAAAACGGTGATCTGATGATCCTGTACCATCTGCTGCCGGAAATCGCGGTGGAAGCGTGGAAACGCCTTCACCCGGAAAATACAGACAAAGGAGAAAACCAATGATCCGCCACATCGTCATGTTCAAAATCAAGGATGAATTCAAGGATGAGATTCCCCAGCTGGTCAAAAACTTCTACGGCATGAAGGGGAAAATCGAAGGCATGGTCAGCCTGGAGGCCGGCGCCGACTTCCTGCACAGCGATCGCTCCTACGACCTGGCCCTGATTACCGAGTTTGAGACCCGGGAGGCCTTCGACGCCTACCAGACCCATCCGGTGCATATGCCCGTGAAAAAGCGGATGCACGAGGTACGCAGCGCCTCCGTCGCCTGTGACTATGAGATCAGGGATCTCTGATCCCTGATCAATGCACAATGCATAGTGTTTTACACCTGAAGCAAAACAGCACAACAAGCAAAACGATCGTGCTGTTTTTTTGTCAAAGCCGCCTGAACAAACCAGCATAATTCTGAATTGTGAATTATGAATTATGAATTAAAAAAACTGCTCCGGTTTCCGGAGCAGTTTTCTGATACATCTTATTCCACCGTGTAGGGCATCAAGGCGATGGCACGTGCGCGCTTGATGGCCTCGCTCAGCTGACGCTGATGCTTGGCGCAGTTGCCGCTCATCCGGCGGGGCAGAATCTTGCCGCGCTCATTGGTGAAGCGGCGCAGGCGGTTGATATCCTTGTAATCGATGTATTCAATCTTGTCAACGCAGAAGCTGCAAACCTTCCGGCGGGGACGACGTCCTCCGCGGGGGCGCGGTCTTCTTTCGCCACGTTCTTCAGACATTGGCTTTATCCTCCTTTTCGAGCGTTAGAACGGCAGCTCATCGGTTTCCACAGCAGTGAAACCGGCTGCCTGGGAATCAGCAGAGGGAGCTTCGGGAGCAGCGGAAGCAGCATAGCCGCCGGCTTCTCCGTCATTCCGGGAAGAAAGGAATTCCACTTCATCAGCCGTTACTTCCAGGCTGGCACGGGTGGTGCCGTCGTTGCCTGTAAAGGTACGGACGCTGACCGGTCCGATAACGCAGACCTTGCGGCCCTTCGCCAGATACTTGGCGCAGAGTTCTCCGCGCTCACGCCAGGCAGTCACGCGGAAGAAATCCGCTTCAGGCTGTCCGCCCTGAGCATCACGGCGCTGTCTGCGGTTTACCGCAACGGTAAAGTCACAAACGTTCACACCGGTAGTGGTGGTGCGCAGTTCAGGATCACGGGTCAGGTTTCCGATGATTGTCAGCTTATTCATGTTTCCCTCTCCTCTCAGACTTACTCTGCATCAGCAGCGGGAGCTTCTTCTGCAGCAACTGCAGGAGCGGCTTCCTCAGCAACGGGAGCTTCATCCACAGGAGCGGCAACGGGAGCCGGCCTTTCGGCACGGGGCTTCACCGAAGAACGCTTCTCGACCAGCTTGATCACGAGATAACGGAGAACGTTCTCGTTGATCTGCAGGTTACGCTCGAGCTCGCGGGGCAGTTCGACCGGTGCATTGAAGTTCACCAGCACGTACCAGCCTTCGGTCTTGTAGTCGATCGCATAGGCCAGGCGGCGCTTGCCCCATGTTTCATCGACTTTCTCGATCTCACCACCGTTGTTAGTAATCAGCGCGGAAACCTTCTCAATCAGTTCCTTACGGGCGGCTTCCTCCAGATCAGCGTCGATGATGTAGATCATTTCATACCTGTTCATCATTCTTTCACCTCCTCACGGACTTTTGGCGCTGCTTTCTGCAGCGCAAGGATGTGCCAGATACGGATTATATCAAAGAAATCAACGCTTGGCAAGCGGTTTTGTCCAAATTTTTAATTTGGGTAACAAAACCCTTATTACAGCCGTCCATATCTTCGAGCGTAAGCGAAGAAGAGATGGTTTACGGCGATCATAAGCTTTTTTTATTGCTTTTTTCAGTTCTTCCGGGGGCCTGTCCCGAAACCACAAAACGTGGTATAATCCTTGTATTCTGTTCCATATGTAGTAGCCGGAGAGCAATCCCCGCAGGAGGATATTTTCATGGAGACTTCCGTTTTATCCAGGTCCAGGAAGCCGGCAGGCAATACCGCAACCACCTGGCTGAAAATCATCGCCCTGGTGTTCATGTTCATCGACCATGCCGGCAAGATGTGCTTCCCCGCCGTGCCGGAGATGCGGATCCTGGGCCGGATTGCCTTTCCAATTTATGCCTGGTGCATGATTGTCGGTTTTCACTATACCCGCAGCGTACCGAAGTACCTGCTGCGCATCCTGATTACAGGCCTTGTTTCCCAGCCGCTGTACATGATTGCCCTGAATCACACCTGGAAGCAGCCTAACATCTTCCTTACGCTGTTCCTGGGTCTCTGTGCCCTGTGGGGCATCCGGGAGAAAAAATACCTGAGCCAGATCTGGGCGCCTGTGGCCGCAATGGCGCTGGCCATCTTCCTGGGCGCGGACTACGGCTGGCGGGGCGTACTGCTGTTCATCATGCTCTATGCGGTGCAGGAGAGCCGTCCGGGGATCGCCGCGGTCATGGTTGCCTATTTCCTCTTCTGGGGATCTTCCTACAGCATCACCAAGAGCCTGTTCGGCATCCCCATCAACATGGACGCCCTTCCGACCGTCCTGTCCCAGCCCCTGTCCGCCTTCCTGCGGATGGAAACGTACGCGCTGCTTGCCCTGCCCCTGATCCTGATCCCCTTCAAAAAGGACCTGAAGTTCCCCCGCTGGATCGGCTACGCACTCTATCCCGCCCACCTGGCGGCGTTATACGCATTGGAGCAGATCATGAAATGATCTGCTCCAATGCTCAATGAACAATTGACAATGAGCAATGAACAATTACAGTCCCTTTTTTCTTATGCCCTTTTTACAAGAATAAAGGCAGTGTGATTGCCATCAGCACTGCCGTAAAAACATATAATCATTGTGCATTGTACATTATGCATTATGCATTGACTACGACGTCGCATTCCGTGATGTTGTAGTACTTCATGCATTCCGCGGCCTGCTCCGTAATTCTTTCTCCCGCGACGATTACCGGGACCGCGGGCGGGCAGCTGACACAGGCATCCGCAAGCACCCGGCCGACAGCCAGGCTCACCGGCAGGGTTTCCCGCGGGGAGAACATGGCCTCCCGGATCGACAGGATCTTCTCCGGCACCGGCAGTTCCGGCGGGGTTTCCTTCACATGCTTCCTGCGCGGAATTCCCCGCAGGGCGGAAAGCAGCCGTTCCAGGTCTCCCTCCGGCGTATCCGCGGAAGGCATCATCACAAGGTATTCCCGGTCGGCAAACTCGCATTCAATACCGTGATCCCGCAGCATGTCATGCAGTTCCTCCCCGGTATATCCCCGATCAGCCGTACACAGCGTCAGCTTCATCGGTTCATCCCCGGCCAGCATCCAGCCCTCCTCACAGAGGGTCTTTTTCAGTGCCTTCAGTTTTTCCATCATCCGGCGCAGGCGCACCGGATAATCTCCTGCCAGCTCCCGGTTCATCCGGTCCAGGGACTGCAGGATCAGCCAGGAAGGGCTTGTGGAAGCGAACAGGGACATCGCCTGTTCTGCCTTTTCCGCCCAATCTTCCGGAGCGTTCGCGGACAGATGCAGATAAGCCGCGCCCGTCAGGCAGGACAGGGTCTTATGGGCCGAATCACAGCAGACGTCTGCCCCGAGGGTAATCGGATGGCTGTCCTCCGGCAGGAATTTCAGGTAAGCGCCATGGGCATTGTCCACCAGCAGAGGTACCCCGTGGCGGTGACAGACCTCCGCGGCCTCCCGCAGGTCTATCCGCCTTCCCAGGTAGTCCGGGGAAGTCAGGTAAACCGCCATATACTGTTTCTGTTCCAGTGCCCGATCCAGAATCTCCGCAGAAACGGCACAGGAAAGCAGGTCTTCTCCCGGAGCTGGCAGCAGCCAGTCCACGTCCAGGTCCAGTAGTGCCGCGGCGGTCATCAGGGTATGATGGGCATTCCGCCCGGCCAGCAGCCGTGCGGGAATTCCCTTTTGTTTCGCGGAAAGCAGCGCCAGGTACAGCATTCCCCTGATACAGAGGGAAGAACCCTCCGCGGAATAAACCGTACGGGCAGTTCCGAACAGGGAGGCGGCATTCTCCTCGCTCCGGCGGATGATCCCCTCGGAGCGGTACAGCACGTCCGCTCCTCCGATCTCCGTCAGATCGAATGCCTCCGGCCCGGTCAGCGTCTTTCCTTTATGTCCCGGCATATGCATACGCACGGGATCGGATTCCGCGTACTCCCGGACAAAATCACAGATCGGCGTTTCCATCCTGTTGTTCCTCAGCATCTGCCTGCAAGGCAGCCTGCAGCATGATCGCGCACTCCATCCGCTTGCGGAACAGCTCGCAGCCGTATTTGTACACACCCCGGACCGATCCGGTAGCGTGATACGCGTTGGCCGCGCAGCCACCCGAGCAGTAAAGCTTGGCCCAGCAGTCCCGGCATTCTTCCCGGGCGTACACATTGCAGGAAGCGAACTCCTGCTGTACAGCGGTGTTGGTCACGCCCTGCCAGACGTCGCCCAGGCGGAAGGCTTCCTCCCCGACGAACTGATGGCAGGGATACAGATCGCCCCAGGGGGTTACTGCCATGTACTCCGTACCGGATCCGCAGCCGGAGATCCGCTTGTAGATGCAGGGACCGCCGGAAAGATCCAGCATGTAGTGATAGAAGGTGAAGGGCCTGCCTTCCCGCTTCCGCTGGAGCATCAGCCGGGCCAGGTCCTCGTACTGCTGCAGCACAACAGGCAGGTCCTCCTGCGTCAGGGCTGCGGGATCATTTTCCGCGCAGACCACAGGTTCCATGCTCAGCTCCGTGAAGCCCAGATCCAGCATGGTCTGGATATCCTTCAGGAAATCCGGATTCGCGTGGGTAAAGGTACCCCGCATATAATAGTTCTTGCCTTCCCGGGCTTTAACCAGCTTCTGGAACTTCGGCACGATCCGGTCCCAGCTGCCGTTTCCGGCATAGTCCACCCGGCAGCGGTCATGGATTTCCTTCCGTCCGTCCAGGCTGAGCACCACGTTGCTCATTTCCCGGTTGGCGAAGTCAATGACGTCATCGTCAATCAGCATGCCGTTGGTCGTCAGGGTGAAGCGGAAGTTCTTGTTCTTTTCCTTCTCGATGCTGCGGGCATAAGCCACCAGCTGCTTCACCACGTCAAAATTCATCAGCGGCTCGCCGCCGAAGAAGTCCACCTCCAGGTTGCGCCGGGTGCCGGAATGAGCCACCAGGAAATCCAGGGCCTGTTTGCCGACCTCGTAGGACATGACGGCCCGGTCTCCGTGATACTTGCCCTGGCTGGCAAAGCAGTAGGCACAGTTCAGGTTGCAGGTGTGCGCGACGTGAAGGCACAGGGCCTTGACCACGCCGGCGGTCTTCTGCTTCAGTTCTCCGGCCATAGGTTCAAACACGTCCGGAGAGAACAGGGTTCCCTGTTCTTTCAGGGCTGTGATCTGATCCCAGCACTCCCCGATCTCCGCGGGATCCTCCCCGAAGCGCGCGGCCATTTCCGCGACGATCTCCTCCCGGGATTTCTCCTCATAGCAGCCGATGATCTCATAGGCGATCTCATCCACCACATGCACAGACCCGGAGCAGGTGTCAATGACGATATACCAGTCGTCCAGATGATAACGATGAATCATTTTCTTTCTCCGATAACATAAAATGCCGCCGAAAGGCGGCATAAGTGATAACCCGGTTAATTACTTCGCGCTCTTCTTGTTCTCGCACTGCTGATTGGCAATACCGCAGCTGGTCTTGCAGGCGGACTGGCAGGACGTCTGGCATTCGCCGCAGCCGCCCTTCTTGGCGCTTTCACACAGATTACGGGTATTCAGAGTCTTAATATGTTTCATGATTAATTCCTCCATTCACAGACTTCAACAGGTATTTTAACACAAACCTCTGTATTGCGTCAATCGTACCTTTCATAAGGTTTACAGGCTTCCGGTCACAGCACGAAGGAGATCATGTCGCTCATGGTGTCTTCGCCGAAGATATCATTGAAGATGAAGCAGAAAAGCATTTCGTGTTCTTCCTCTTCGTCGCTCAGATCCTCATAGGCGACGGTCATGCCGTCCTGCCAGATGATCTTGTCGCCTTCGAACTCGGCTTCCTGCAGTTCTTCCTCATCTTCGGAAGCATAGTACATGGTGTAGACCGGGATGATCTCATCACCGGGCTTCAGCCGGGTGGTTGTACGGATCGGCAGGCCGTTCTCGTCATAACCGGCGTTGGCGCCGACGATCCGGCCTTCCGTGCCGCCCGCCGGGAATACCACCACCAGATAGGTGTATTCTCCGTTCAGCTTCACCGGGATCAGGCTGCGGCGGCTGTGTTCATTGCTCGTCTGGTCATACAGCGGCACCGGCTGTCCGCCGAAGACCGGCCAGGTTCCGTCATACAGGCTGATCACCGTACCGGACTCCCAGTCGATCAGGTTGTTCTGCATCAGGCCGAAGTCCACATAGCATTCCATTTCGTCATCGCTCATGTCCATGAGCAGCATACCTTCCACATAGTCCAGGTATGCCAGGTCTTCCTGGGAAACCACAGCGGTGAAACCTTCATCGCTGTCGCCAATGCTGTATTCTTCCGCCTCATAATCCTCTGTGTAGCACTCTTCCTCGTCATCCCACAGCATGCCGCCGAAGAGCCAGGAGGTGGAGGAAACAAACGAATCGGAGAATTCCATATCATCCGTAATCTGGCAGGCGGAAGAAGTGCTGATGTGATAGCTTCCGCCCTGCAGCTGATCCACATAACCGTTGACGAAGTCCACCCAGTTCGGGATCACGTCGGACAGGTCAAAACCATCCTTATACTCGTCAAAGGATTCCGTCGTATCCTGGGGAATCAGGATGGACAGGCCGGAGCAGGTGCCCAGGTTGGCCGTCTGATTGCTCAGGATCACCGCCTCGGAGAGGCTGCGCTTCACGTTAGCCGCGGTTTCGGAGTCGAACTGGGCATAGGCATCCAGGGCGGTACCCAGGTCCACCATGTCCCAGCTGCCATCCGCAAAGGAACCAAAGGTATACATACGGCTGCGGCCGCGGCGGATCGCGGAAATGTTCCCGCTGTCGATCTGGCCGGACATCACAGAGGCAAACTGCTCCATGCGGGTTTCCAACGCGCTCATTTTCGACAGGTCCACCGCGCTGAGCGTCAGGTAATCATCCGGATCATTCTTCAGACCCTCATCCATGTAGCTTTCGATAATGGCGCCGCACAGATCCGTATCTGACAGATCGGGATCATTCTTCAGCAGATCCAGCCAGGCGGTATAGTACCAGCCCGTGCCGGGTTCAAGTTCCTCACTGGCGACATAGTATCCGATATCATGATGGGAAAGCATGGCCGCCATTTCATAGGTAGCCATCATGCAGGCGTCGCAGCCGAAAATATTGATATGATAGCCCGGAACCAACTGATCCAGCGTGTTCAGCACACTGTTGATCTCCGCAATCGTCAGGCCGTCGTCATCCGCGGTTTCGTCAAAACATACGCCGCCCTCAGAACCGGCGCCATGATCCCACAGCACCACGATGGTCCTGTCCGCGGGATATTCCGTCAGGCCGTAGCGCAGGAACTCTTCCAGGCTGTCAGGGTCACCCATGGAACCTTTTCCCCAGTCATCCAGCGACTCAAAGTAACCGTCCCGGATCACCGCCAGCGTCCGGCGGTTGCCCTTCAGGTCTTCCAGATCCCACTCCTTCGCGCCGCCGGCCAGCACAACCACGTTGATCGCGTCTCCGGCTTCCACCTCGGCCATCTCCACCAGATCCTCACAGCCCGCGTCCTGCAGGTCTGTTCCACACATATAAACCAGCAGGGTGGTTGTTTTTCCTTCAGCCTGGGTACAGCCCAGGGCAAAAAGCAATACAAGTAACAAAACAGCGCCTATGATCTTTTTCATGTCTACCAGATCCTTTCAGACAAACAATCCGTCACGCATTATATACAAAGGATCCACGGCCGGTCAATAGGATAATGGCAAAGATTGTGTAAACGTTTGTAGAAAACGCTGTTTTATTTGCATATTTCGATTTTTTCTGTATAATAAACAAGGTTTGTGTCGTCATAGAACGAACATCATCAAAAAGATCAGGGGCTCCCCCTGAGAGAAGAGGTGCTTTATGAAAAAGCTGTTTGCCCTTGCACTGGCCCTGTGCCTGCTGTGCTCCTTTGCCCTGGCGGAAGAAGAAATCCCCACCCTCAACTGGGCCGATGTTGAAGATCAGGTTAAGGAATCCGGCTCCTTCCAGCAGGTTGCGTTCCCGGACGTTGCCACCCTGCTGTACTGGGTTCCCAACAACATGGCCGCTGCTGATGTCAGCCAGATCCCGGAAGATGTTCCTCCGGTTGCCGCTTTTGCAACTGCTGACGGAAACTACCTTCTCCGCGTCTATGCGCTAAACACTACCGGCCTGGAAGACTATCTCAACCTCCTTCAGGGACAGGGTGCCGCCAACTTCAAGAACGTCACCGTGAACGGCATTGACTGCGTTGGCTGCGAAAACGAAGCGAATAACTTCGATATCCTCATCGTTCCGATCACCGAAACCCAGGTTCTGGCTTACGTCTTTACGCCCCTGAACGGAGACGACGGCTGGGATGCCACCAAGGTTGCTATCATCTCCTCCATCCAGGTGGCTCAGTAATTAAAGTTTATCCGTCAACAGAAGAAGCACGGCGCAGGCCGTGCTTCTTTTTATATCCGAATCAGCTTACTCTTCCCCGACGTCATCCAGTTTGGAACGCCTTTTCTCATACAGCACCCTGAGTACTTCCAGGACAACAAAGCAGACAATATAGGTCCCAACCGCAAACGCAACAGCGATCAGGATATCGTTTGTGCCGATATCTTTTTTCTGAATGAGTTTAATCACATTCAGCACGCCGATGATTGCCGCGGGAATAATGCTGACAGCGGCATTCCTCTTCCTGGTCGGCGTGGCACTTCTTGTCCACAGGCCGTTTTTCAGGGAGGTGGCCAGCACATAGGCGCCGCCAACCAACAGTACAATCAGTTCCCCGGCAACCTGCCGGATGGATCCGCCCAGCAGCAGCTGGACGACAACCGCAAGCGCCAGGCCCCAGAAAAGAATCCAGCAGCCGTATTCTTCCATCTTCAGCATCTTCTGATCCTGCATTTCATCCAGGGTATTATTGCCATTATGCTTCATCTTCATTCTCCTCTCCGAATAAATCATCAAGACTTTTCCCAAGGACACGGCAGATTGCGCGGCAAAGACGGATGGTCGGATTAAACTCCCCCTGTTCAATCGCGTTCATCGTCTGCCGGGAAATGCCGACAGCCTCCGCAAGGGCCTTCTGGGTCATATCCTTTTCAGCCCGGGCGGCTTTGATTTTCAGGTTTCGTGCGATTGGAACCCCCTCCTTTCGATAGCAGATTAACATAAACGCGACTCTGTGTCAAGTATATATTACATATATTTATTTATACACGACACATCAATATAAAAAAGAAGCACGGCGCTGGCCATGCTTCTTTTTATCAATCCATATCAGATTCCCTTGAATGAGAATTCAAAGCGGAGCGGCCTGGACACATCCAGCAGGTATTCCGGATGGGTGCGGGCACCCCAGCTGTCATCACCGGCGATCCCCATCTGCCGTGTACTCAGCTTCAGCACCGTATAGTTCACCGGCGGCAGTTCATAGCCATGGGCCGCGTTCTCGATCTCATGGGGCGTCCAGGGCAGGGCGGAGAATTCTCCTCCGTTCAGCCACAGCTTCAGGCCCTGTCCCTTCGCGTCCGTAACCTCCGCCCAGCGGACGCCGGTCCGGTTGCCGCATTCCTGGGGAAGCAGGTAGGGCGTCAGGTTTTCCTCCGCGCGGTAGTCCCAGATACCAAGGCGGGCACCTTCCCGCCGGTCAATATAATTTTCCTCCGGTCCGAGGCCGTAGAAGCGCACCCGGTCGCAGTCCGCGCTGAGCTTCGTGATCATGCCGAACTCCGGCATTTCACCCAGTTCCTTCACCGGATCATAGTCCATGCGCACATCCACCCGGCCGCAGGGGCGAACCCGGTAGGTGACCGCGCAGGACGCTGCGGGCTTTGTGGGCAGGTCATAGGTCATGGTAAAGGTCACGCTGCCATCCGCTTCCTGCTGCGGGCGTACGGCGGCATTCTTCTTTGACGTTTCCGGATCGAAGCCCGCCGTGCAGTACTGGGAAGCGATCTTCCACTGGGCATAGCGCTGCGGCATACGGTTGCCGTAGTCGTTATTGGTGGGAGCCCGCCAGAAGTTGGGCAGCAGCGGTCCCTTCAAATATTCTGTATCACCCCAGCGGTAGGAGGTCAGCGCGCCGGTAAGCCGGGAGAACTGAACGCTGAAATGATCGCCTCGCACGGTGATATTCCAGGGGCTGTTCATGAAGAAGAGTTCCCCGCTCAGGTGCTGACAGGTATGTTCCTTTTCCTCCACGGACCAGACGCCCTGGCCGAAGGCGGTCTCAAAGCCTTCCGAAGCCCAGGGTTTATCCTCCCGCAGGCGGAAGGATACTGTCACGGTATACTCACCCGGCTCAGTCTGTTTACCGAAGGGCAGCGGATACACCGCGGAAGAGAGCGGCGCCACGTTGGTTTCAATCTCCCGGCGGGCGATTTCCTTCCCGTCCCGGGCCAGTACTGCCACACAGCGGAAGGCCGCGGTGGAGGTAAACATATGCCGGTTGATGACTTCCATTTTTTCCGCGTCAGGCCGGACCACAATATCCTGATAGTTGTATTTTACTTCCTGCAGTTTCGGGGTTTCCCGGCCGTCCGCGAAGACGATGCCGTTGCCGCAGAAGATCCCGTCCGTCGGCCGGTCATCCCAGTCACCGCCATAGGTGAGCGTTTCCTTTCCGAAACGGTCCCGCATGACCAGGCCCTGGTCAATAAAGTCCCAGATAAAGCCGCCCTGATACAGTTCCTCTTCGTATGCCAGCTCCGTATATTTGTGCATGGCGCCGTTGGAGTTGCCCATGGAATGGGTATACTCGCAGAGGATGAAGGGCTTTTCCCGATGCTCCTTCAGGTATGCGCGGACCTTGTGGGCGGGGGTATACATCTCCGTCTCAATATCGGTGATTTCCCGGAGCCGCAGGGCCGGATCAAAGAAATCCACCTGATGGTCGCCTTCGTAATGCACGGGGCGGGTGGGATCCAGCCGTTTGAACTCCCGGCTCATGGCCAGGATCACGGGACCGGTCAGGCTTTCATTGCCGCAGGACCAGATGATGACGCTGGGATGGTTCCGGTCCCGTTCCGTAACGGAGCGAACCCGATCCAGGAGCATCGGCTCCCACGCCTTCTGCGCACCGGGGAACATCTGGTCGATTTTGATATAACCCTGCCAGAGCATGTCCCACATGCCGTGGCTTTCCATGTTGTTTTCATCAATGATATACAGGCCCAGCTCATCACACAGCCGGTAAAGCATGCTGGCATTCGGATAATGGCTGGTACGGATTGCGTTGATGTTGTTCCGCTTCATGGTCAGCAGATCCCGGCGAACCTTCTCCTCCGTGACTGCCCGGCCGGTTTCACCGCAGAAGTCATGACGGTTGACACCCTTGAACACCACGCGGACGCCATTGACCCGGATGATGCTGTCCCGGATCTCAATCTTCCGGAAACCCACCTTCTGGACGGCGGTTTCCTCCGTTCCGTCCGGAGCAGTCAGCGTCAGCCGCAGTTCATAGAGATACGGATCCTCCGCGGACCAGAGACGGATCCTGTCCGCCGTGAGGCTTCCTTCCGATTCCATCCGGCCGGAGACTTCCCCGCGGCCCTCTGCGAGCACTTCATCCCCGTCCTTCAGGCAGACGGCCAGGCGGGTTCCCGCGGGGGTTTCCGTCTTTGCCTGCCAGCGCAGGATGCCGTTGGTAAAGATTTCATCCGGCTCCGCGACGATCTTCAGGTCCCACACATGGACGGAAGATACCGCGTAGAGATACACATCCCGGAAGATACCGGAGAAGCGCAGGAAATCCTGGTCCTCCAGCCAGCTGCCGGAGCACCAGCGGTATACCCGGCAGGCCAGCTTGTTTTCCCCGTCCCGCAGGGCGTCCGTGAGCTCAAACTCATGGGGCGTAAAGCTGTCCGAGGAGAAACCGATATAGGTCCCGTTCAGCCACAGGGCCACGCAGCTCTCCACGCCCTGGAAGGAGATAAAGACCCGCTTGCCCCGCATGTCCTCCGGCAGGCGGAAATACTTCACATAGCAGGCCACAGGATTGTAGTTTTCCGGCAGCTCTCCGGGCCGGATATCCGCCAGCCCGTCCCAGGGATATTCCGTATTGGCATACTGGGGCGTTCCCCAGCCCTCCAGCTGGATATGGGCAGGCACATGGATATCACCCCAGCCGTGGCAGTCCAGCTCTGGCTGTTCAAAGCCCGGAATCACCTGGCTGGGATTCACGGCATGGGCAAACTTCCACAGGCCGTTCAGGCACAGCCGGTACGCAGGCTCGACCGCGTGATCGGAATGCGCGTCCAGTCTGTTTTCACGAAAAAAATCCGGATCCCTGAGCCTGTTTTCATCAAAGAACATAAAGCAAAGCCTCTCTTCATTCTGATAAAAACAATATATCACAGGACCCGGTTTTTTCCAATAACGAAACGTTTTATGCCTTTCTGTACTTCTGCAGGATACGGTGATAGCCGACCAGCAGGCCGATTGTGATCACGGGCGTTCCCAGGCCGAACCACAGGATGCCCGAATCATGCAGCGCCGGGATCAGCAGCGGAACGTACAGCAGCTCAAACAGCAGCGCGTAGACAAACCACAGTATCCCCACGGAGCGGTTGTATGCCCGGACGTCCGTCACCTCCGGCGGCTTTACGCCGGTATAAAATCCCACGGCTTTCTCCGACCGCCAGCACCAGATACCGATTCCCAGCAGCAGAAGACTCACAGCGCTCCAGATCACAAAACCGGCAATCATATCCTCACTCCTGATCTGCCGGCTGTCCGGCTTCATCCCGGATCCCGGTGAACAGCTCATCCACCACCACCTGGGCGTCCGTCAGTTTTTCATACATGACGTAGAACCTGCCCCGGTCCAGCATGGGGCCGACCTTGATGGCCATGCCCGCGCCCATGACGTCCTTCCTCAGATACGGGATTCCGTCCTGTTTCAGCACGTCCTCCAGGATGCCGGAGGATACATAATCCTGCTCCGTAAGGAAGCACAGGTCTCCGGGTTCAGGATTCCGGACCTGGCTGTGCATGCAGACAGGGCATTTTTCTTCTTCAAAGATTCGCTTGCATTTCTCGCAGTACATCGTTTTACCCCCTTCTACGCCTTTCGGCCTGATCGACCATCTTTCCATGCTGATCATACCTCCCGGGCAGCGCAGAATACAGGCCTCATTCGGAAAAATAGGAACCGGTATTTTCCTTCCGGTTCCTATTGTTGTCAGTTTTTCCTGATTTCCGCACCCCGGGTTTCCAGGAAATGCGCCACGGCGTCCTCGTCATTGCGGCCGATGACCCCGGTCGCGATTCCTTTCAGCTCCTCCAGGGCGTTGGCCACCGCATAGGACTCATCCGCCGCCCGGAACATGGGCAGGTCATTGACGGAATCCCCGAAAACAACCACCTTCCCAAAGTCATAGCGTTCCTTCATCTTCAGGATTGCCTTGGCCTTGGTGCAGTTCCGCGGGCAGATCTCCACCCAGTATTCATCCCAGTAGGTATCCTTCTGGAAAATACATTCCCAGCCGGTGTACTGCCGGACCCTTTCATAGATCGGCGCCATCTTCTCCCGGTCGTCAATCAGGGTGACATAACCGGGCTGGCCGAAGAACAACTCATCCAGCGAATCCACCGGCTTCATCATGGGATCATTCCGGTAGTACTGCACATACTTTTCAAAGCCGACTGTATGTTCTCCGGGTACATAAGTTTTGAACATCTTCTCCCCGGAGAAGCAGGAAACAAAGCCAACACGGGGCAGTTCCGGCAGCAATTCCTTCAGGAGCGCCACCTCTTCTTCCGTAAACAAAGCCTTTTCCAGGTGCTTTCCCGTTTCATTATCCGCCAGCACCGCGCCGTTCCGGGTAATGACCGGCAGGGACAGCCGTAAGCCGCCGGTAATGGTCCGCGCACTCTCCACGGAACGGGCTGTGGCGTAGGTAAACGCGAGCCCCTGTTCCACCAGCCGGTTGATGACCGAAACAGTATACGCGGACAGGGTTCCGTTGCTCTGCATCAGGGTGCCGTCCAGGTCGGTGACGTACAGTACGCTTTTATCCATATTTCCCCTCAATCGTTCTGTCATCAGGCTCCCGTTGTATCGCGCCGGGTGTGCGCGCCGCGGTGATTCCGCTGGAAGAAGAGCAGGTCAATCAGTCCCTTTTCATAGGGAATAAACCGCCCGTCGTCAATCATCTGCATGATCTCATCCCTTGTGGCCCAGCACACTCCCTGCACTTCCTCATACTGCAGGTGCAGGGTCGCCGGGTCCACCTCCTGTGTCAGCAGGTAATAATCGTCAAAACCGTGTTCCCAGTAAAGCGTCAGGGACGGGCGCACATCAGACAGATCAATGTCCAGGCCCAGCTCTTCCCGGGTTTCCCGTTCCGCTGCCGACCGGCTGTCATCCCCGGCAATGGCGCTGCCGCCCACCGTGATATCCCACATGTTGGACCAGCCATGCTTGAAGGGCTGGCGCTGCTGGATCAGCATCCGGCCTTCACTGTCAAAGATGCAGACGTGCACCACGATCCGGTAGCAGCCTTCCGGCACCGGCTCCCCGCGCACCATCGTCCGGCCGTTTTTCACCCGGTCTTTGGTATACAGGTCAAACAGTTCCATTGTCCGCATATTCTCCTTGTATATCAGAATTGTTCAATGCTTCTTTTTCCGGCGGCTGAGAAGCAGGGCAGCCACAGCCGGCACCGCCAGCACCGCCAGATACGGCAGCGCGGCCAGCAGGAAATCCCCCATGTCCGTGAAGAATTCCCCTGCCTGTTGCAGCAGTCCGGGCTGTTCCGCTCCTGTTGTTTCCGGTTCATCCGCCGGTTCCTCCGTCGGCTGTGCCGTAGGCATCGCAGTCGCTGCCGGAATGGGCTCCGGTTCCTCCGCAGCATCCTCCGCTTCATATACGGCTTCCTGTTCCACGGCCGCGCCCATCGCAACAGCCGGCGCTTCATTGACTTCCGCCTCATATGACCTGGCATCCGCATCCGCCGTATCAGAGGCAGCCGCCATGGGAATGCTTGCGGAAAGCGTCATGTTTCCGGCGTCCTTGCTCAGATCGTACGCTTCAGACTCCGCCGTTCCTTCCTCGGCGGCTTCCATCTCCGGTTTTTCTCCGGCAGTGGCCGCCATGTCCATCATAACCGCCGCTTCTTTCTTTTCGGCCTTCAGGGCGGACATCAGGGAACCCCTGGAATTCCGGTACAGGATCGTACCCCCGATCAGGAACACAAACATTGCGGCAACGCTGAGGATTCTTGTCCAGCGGACAATGGATACCGGTTTCTTCTCTTCTTTTTCTTCCCTCACAGGGGTTTCCTGTTTTGCTTCGGCCCGGATGGCGCTCATCCAGTTATCATGGAAGTCCGCGGGCATGGGCGGAACATCCTCCGCCATCTGATCCAGCAGGGCGTCCAGTTCAGGATCATTCTGAAGCATCTTTTCCGTGTCTGTCTGTTTCATGACCGCGACCTCCTTTCATCTATTTTGACGTTCCCCGGCGGAGAAAGTTCCCTGTCCCCCGTAAGGATTTCTTTCAGTCTTGCTTTTGCCCGGTTGACCCTGCTTTTGATTGTCCCCTCCGATACCCCGAGCAGCCTTGCCGCCTCCTCATAGGGCACCTTTTCCAGCTGGGTCATGATCAGCGCCTCCCGCTGATCCTCCGGCAGCATGGTGATGGCCTCCCGCAGGCGCTTTTGCTCATCCGCGGCAACCACCTGTTCCTCCGTTCCCGGGGAGGGATCCGCCGGATCAAAGCCCTGTTCCTGCATCGGCTCCATCGACACGCTCTTGTCCCGCTTTTTCTTCCGCAGGTAATCCATGCAGCAATTGGCCGCGATCCGGTATACCCAGCTTTCCAGGGCACAGTCGCCCCGGTAGCTGTCCAGGCTCCGCCAGATCCGGATCATGGTTTCCTGGCCGCAGTCTTCCGCGCTTTCCCGGTTTCCCGTGTAGTGCCAGCAGATCCGCCAGATCAGCTGTTCCAGCGGCGTAATCAGCTGTTCAAACGCTTCCGGATCACCGCGCTGCGCCTTGCGAAGCAGCAGTTCGTCCATGGTGTTTGTTTGTCTCCTTTCTTCTTCCCCTCCGGGGAAGAAACTTTTTCACTCTTCACTTTACACTCTTCACTGTTCACTCTTCCCAACAGCCCGTTCTCTTGCATTCAACTGTCCCATATGATAGCATAGCTTTAAGAAATACGCCAACCTGTAAACGGGCCCTGAACGCTGAGGATACCATGATCCAGACAGAGAATACCGCCATTGTGCTGCGGCACGTCAACTACCGGGACAACGACCGGATGGTCACCCTGCTTTCCCCTTCCCGGGGACGGATTGACGCCATCATCCGGAATTGCCGCAAGCCCAAATCCCACAACCTGAACTCCGGCGAGCTGTTCGCGCTGGGGGATTACATGCTGCACGAAAACGGCGGGCATATCACGGTCACCTCCGTCAAGCTGATTGAGACCTTCTACCCCCTGCGGAACGACTACGACCGGCTGACCTGCGGCATCTGGCTGCTGAACCTGGCGGAAGCCGTGGCGGAACCCGAGCAGGAACAGCAGGAGCTGTTTATGCTGCTGCTTCACACCCTGTCCCGGCTGACCTTTTCCGACCAGGAATGGAAGCCGCTGCTGGCCGGGTTCCTGCTTCACTTTGCCGCCTGCCAGGGCTTCAAGCCCCGGCTGAACCACTGCGTGTTCTGCGGAAAGAAACCGGAGGAAGACGCCCCGCTTTTCTTTGACGCGGAAGAAGGCGGCATCTGCTGCGAGAGCTGCCAAAGCCGCCGGGACCAGGCGCCGCTGTCTCCCGGACAGATCCGCTGGATGCGGAAGGCGCTGACCACCGGTTCCGCCGCCTGGGTCAACACCCCGGGAGAGACCGCGCCCTTCACCCTGCTGCGGGATTATACGGAACGCCGGCTGGGCAGGCGCATCAAAAGCTCGGCCATGCTTCCCAAGGAATAAACAACGTCCCTGACCGACAGGTCAGAGACGTTTTCTTATTTATCCATGCCGGTATCCGGCAGGTTCCCAGATCACAGAGGGATCCATGTGCTTCAGGTTTTTCGTTCCGGTGCGGATCATCATCGCCTGCAGCTGGCCGTTCGCCTTCTGCAGGGCTTCTTTTACGCCCTCCGCGCCCTTGTCCTTCAGGGGACCCATGAGCGCTTTGCCCATGGTTACAGCGTCCGCGCCGCGGGCCAGGGCTTTGAAGGCGTCGAAACCGGACTCAATGCCGCCGTCCGCAACCAGGAGCAGATCGCTGCCCACCGCCTTCCGGATCTCCGGCAGGATCATTACCGGCGGTACCGCGTACCGCATCAGGCCGTTATGATGGCTCAGCACCAGGCCTGCCGCACCCAGGTCCCGGCAGCGCAGCGCGTCCGCCGCGCTTAGGGCACCCTTGATGAAGAAGGGCAGCTTAGTCGCCCGGATATATTTCTCCAGTTCCTCCAGGGTCGGCTGCTTCATCTGCAGGCCCACAACCACGGAATCCTCCGCGTCCTCCACGTTGACCGCATGCTCCACGTCCATGCCGACCGCCAGGGCCCCGTGCTCCTCCGCATATTCAATCCGGCTCATGATCTCCTTTTCATCCGCGTAGGGCTTGATGATCTTGATCACCTTCGCACCGGTGGACAGGACTTTACCCATCTCTTCATTGCCGCCCATACCGATACTGACACAGGCGCCCGCCTCCTTCGCACCCTCCGCCATGGACACCAGGTCCAGGTGGCTGAGCGCCGCGGTCATAAACGGCATGCCGAAGGTCTCCCCCAGGAACCGGAAGGTTGTGTCCGGCTTCACCGCGCCGACCACCCGGCTCTCCACAAGCAGGGAATCCATATACTCCCTCGCGATCTGCACAGAATCGCCCCTGGCTTCACTGAACATAACCTGTCCCTCCGTTTTCAATTCATAATTCACAATTCATAATTCATAATTCATAATGATTAGTAACTTCCATCCTCTGATTGGAGATCATACTGAACCACGGATATACCACATTAAATTCTGAATTCTTAATTCTGAATTTGCTTCTCACTCCGTGCGAAGCGCTACCACCGGATCCTTCCGGCTGGCAATCCGGGAAGGAATAATACCCGCAATCAGCGTCAGCAGCATGGAAATGGCCACCAGGATCACCCCGGCCATGGGCGGCAGGGCGGCAATATCCGGGATTCCCGTCAGGCCGCTGAGAATGATATTGGCGATCACGGTCAGTCCCAGCGTTACCAGAATACCGATGACGCCGGCCGCGAAGCCCACGATCAGCGTTTCCGCGTTGAATACCCGGGACACGTCCCGGCGGCTGGCGCCGATAGCCCGGAGAATACCGATCTCCTTGGTCCTCTCCAGCACGCTGATATAGGTAATGATACCGATCATGATGGAGGACACCACCAGGGAGATGGCCACAAAGGCCACCAGCACATAGGAGATGGCATTTACGATGGTCGTTACGGAATCCATCATCAGCCCGACGTAGTCCGTATAGCGGACCGCGTGCTCTTCGCCCGCCTGGGCGTTATAGGCCTCAATCTTTTCGGTGATCCGGTTCTTGGATTCAAAATCCTTCGGATAGATATAGACGGAAGCCGGCTTGTCCGGATCGCTGATGCCCATCTTTTCCAGATTGGCTTCCAGCGTGTTGCCGCTGATCATCATCACGCCTTGCCCCACAAACTGCTTCAGCAGGTCCTTGGTCAGGAAGGGCCTGTACTCCTTCGGGATCATGCCGGAAGGAATCAGTCCCCGGCTTTCCAGCATTTCCATGAAGTCTTCCACTTCCATGGAATCCAGCAGGGTCAGGGCATCCTGGGCCACGGCGGAGAAAGGCTGGCCGGTAAAAACGTCCGTTTCCGGATTGGCCAGCTGCTCCCGGGCAATTTCGCTGTCCCGCACCTGGGCCAGCAGGTAGTCCACCAGCTCTGTCCGGTAGCCGATTCCGCCGGTTTCGGAAGTCAGTCCGCTCTTCGCGGGCTTCACGATACCCACGATCTTCAGTTCCATAGCGTCCTTCAGTTTGCCGGCCATATACTCCGCATCCCCGGAGCTGTCCGTCCACAGTGTTCCTGACCGGGTATACACGTCAGTATTCAGCAGCATCCGGAAGCGCATATTCATGAGTTCCTCATAGGAGAACTCCAGGTCTTCCGTCTCTATGGCCACGCCGCGCATCAGCTGGTCAAACTGTTCCTTCAGCTCACTCTGGTCCCGAAGGCCCAGGGAGTACAGGGTATAGTCGCTCAGCTCGTTCCGGCTGTTCAGGACGATCACCACTTCGTCCTTCGCCTCCGGCAGGCGGCCGGCCAGCACCGCGTACTGGGACTTCAGCAGCTCGTCATTGTTCAGCAGGGGTGTGAACACGTTCATCCGGCGTGCGGTGGTATTCATCATTGTTTCCTGGATACCGGTTCCCGATCCCATCAGGCTCATCATATCCGCCATGCCGGAGGATTCCATAACCGTGGACGGGTTGACCTGGATGGGTGTTTCCAGGTCTGTGCGGTACAGAAGCAGCGGGGTATTGTATTCATAGCTGATGCCGGAAACATACCGCTCGATATCATTGGCGGGATCCTCCAGCCAGGCTTTGAAACCGGCCAGGTCGTTCTCCGTCACGCCGCTCATCCAGGAACTCATCAGCTGGGTCATGCGGCTGCCGGAATACACCTTGCCATCCGACCGGTCCTTGCCCTCCAGATCGATATCCATGAGCCCCGCCACCGTGTCCGTCATGTCCACAGTGCGCTCATCAATCTGCAGCGGATAGGAGGACAGGGTGTCCCGCTGCACCCGCTCAATATACCGGTTCACGCCGTTGGACAGGCTCAGGATCAGCGCGATACCGATAATGCCGATGGATCCGGCAAAAGCTGTCAGGATCGTCCGGCCTTTCTTGGTCATCAGGTTGTTCAGGCTCAGGTTCAGGGCCGTCAGGAAGCCCATGGAGGTTTTCCGCTGGGACGCGGCGTTCTGTTCCGCCTCATCAGCTCCGGTACGTTCTCCGTCCGCGGCACTGTCGCTGACAATTTTGCCGTCCAGCAGTTTGATAATCCGGGTGGCATACTGATCCGCCAGTTCCGGATTGTGGGTGACCATGATGACCAGCCGGTCTTTGGCCACCTGGCGCAGGATCTCCATGACCTGCAGGCTGGTTTCGCTGTCCAGCGCACCGGTAGGCTCGTCCGCCAGCAGGACTTCCGGATTGTTGACCAGGGCCCGGGCAATCGCCACCCGCTGCATCTGACCGCCGCTGAGCTGGTTGGGCTTCTTTTTCAGCTGGTCTCCCAGGCCTACCTGTTCCAGCGCTTCCACCGCCCGGGTACGCCGTTCCTCCCGGCTGACGCCGGAGAGGGTCAGGGCCAGTTCCACATTGGCCAGCACCGTCTGGTGCGGAATCAGGTTATAGCTCTGGAAAACAAAACCGACGGAATGGTTCCGGTAGGTATCCCAATCCCGCTCCGTAAACTGCTTTGTGGACTTCCCGCGAATGATCAGGTCTCCGGAGGTATACCGATCCAGGCCGCCGATAATATTCAGCAGCGTGGTTTTTCCGCAGCCGGAAGGCCCCAGGATCGCGGCAAACTCACTCTCGCCGAAAACCAGGTCAACGCCCCGGAGCGCTTCCACTTTCGCGTCTCCGGCCGCGTAATCCTTGACTATATTCTTTAAAACAAGCATTCAGTTCCCCCTGTTTGTTTCTGCATATCAGATTTCCGCCTCATCATATCATTCATTCCGCTTCCGGGCAACCCAAACGAAAAGCGCGCGTCCGAAACGGGCGCGCGCCGGGATAACAGGTTATTTGACCAGCATGGCCAGCAGCTTGCGGCTGCGGTCCAGGAAGGCGGTGATTTCCTCCGCCTCCAGCGGCTGGGCTGCCATACGGGCAAGATCGTAAACCTGGCAGCAGAGCATCTTTGTGGTTTCATCCTCCGGATCCCGCTGGGCCAGGGCCTGCACGGTGGCATTGCGGCGGTTCAGCACCAGGGTGAAGCTGTCCGGAATCGGGAAGTTCTGGCCGTAAAGGCGGCTCATTTCCTTGTAGCGGCGCATCTGCTCATCTTCCGTGACCATGGCGGTCATGTCCGCATCGCCCAGGGATTCCAGCTTCACTTCCAGGCTGTCCTTGCCCAGGGCGCCCCGGAACAGGGTCTGCAGCTTGTCCGCGTCCAGATCCTTGCCTTCCTCGGATTCCTCCTTCAGGCCGTCGATATCCGCGTCCACCCGGGCGAAGGTCACCCGGTCTTCCTCCTTGCCCTGGTATTCCATGAAGGACATGAAGTTGCCGTCAATCAGGGTGCTCATGACCGCGACCTCAATGCCCCGGTCGGTATACAGCTTGACGGAAGCAGCCTGGCGCTTTTCGTCGTTGGTGTAGTAAACCTTCTTGTCGGTCTTGTCGAAGTTGGCAGCCTTGTACTCCGCGATGGTGGAATACTTGCCGTCCGTCTTCTTCATGAGGATGGAACCCTTCACCATGTCGAAGAACTTGCTGTCCTTAATGCAGCCATACTTGACGAAGGGCGCGATATCGTCCCAGTAGCCTTCGTAGGTCTCCCGCTCCGTGTTCATGAGGCTGTTCAGCTTGTCCGCCACCTTCTTGGTGATGTGGGCACTGATCTTCTTCACATAACCGTCGTTCTGCAGGAAAGAACGGCTGACATTCAGGGGCAGGTCGGGGCAGTCAACGACGCCTTTGAGCAGCATCAGGAACTCGGGAATGACTTCCTTGATGTTGTCCGCCACAAAGACCTGGCCGGCAAAGAGCTTGATCTGGCCTTCATGGGTACCGAAGTCGTTCTTCAGCTTCGGGAAATACAGGATGCCCTTCAGGTTGAAGGGATAATCCACGTTCAGGTGAATCCAGAACAGCGGATCATCAAAGTCCATAAAGACCTTGTGATAGAACTCCTTATACTCCTCATCCGTGCAGTCCGAAGGCTTCTTCAGCCACAGGGGAGCAGTCTCGTTGATCTGCTGGGGTTTCGGAACCTCGATGACCTTTTCGGTCTTCGGCGTGCCGTCCTCATTCTTCTCGTCCCCGACGGGAACATCCTTTTCCACGGGCTTCGCGTTGGCATCCTCCAGCATCACCGGATAAGCCATATAGCCGCAGTAGCGGTTCAGGACCTCCCGGACCTTCCAAACGTCCAGGAATTCCTTTTCCTCATCCGTAATATGCAGGATGATATCCGTGCCGTGGGCCTTGCGCTTGCCGCCGGAAAGCTCGAAGCTCATACCGTCCTCGGAAACCCAGTGTACAGGATCCGACTCGCCCTCACTGCTGAGGGTCTGGATCTCCACCTTGTCACTGACCATGAAGACAGAGTAGAAGCCCAGGCCGAAGTGGCCGATGATATCGCCCTTCTCCTCCGGTTTCTCGTTCTCAAACTGCTTCATGAACTCCGCGGCGCCGGAGAAAGCCACCTGGTTAATGTACTTACGGACTTCATCCGCGGTCATGCCGATACCGGTATCAGCAATCCGGATCTCCTTCTTTTCCTTATCCACGGTGACGGTCACGCTCATGGCTTCCTCACTGTCCGGATGCAGCATCCGGAACTTGGTGATAGCGTCGCAGGCGTTGGAAACCGCCTCCCGCAGGAAGATATCCTTGTCAGAATACAACCAGCGTTTAATGACCGGCATTATATTTTGCGCGTCAATCGATACGGAACCTTTTTCTTTCTTCATTGCTATATACCCCCAGACAATACAATCATGAAAAATGCTGCCCGGCAGTCCTTTGCCGGGCCTCAATCCTTTTGACACACGTATTTTAGCACCCTGATACATGAATTGCAAGATAAAATTAGCACTCTCGTATCGAGAGTGCTAATCCGGTTTGTTTGGTAAATCAGATGTCCTCATCCAGCAGGGCGAGATCGTCCTCTTCTTCCTGCTTCTGGGCTTCCACGGCCTTGGCTTCGTCCGGAGTCAGATCCTTGGGCGCGAAGAGGATGGCGCGAACCTTCTGGTCGATCTCCGCGGTCAGTTCCGGATGCTCACGCAGGTAGATGCGGGCATTATCCCGGCCCTGGGCCAGGCGCTGATCTCCGTAGGAGAAGAAGGCGCCGCTCTTGGTGATGATACCGTATTCCACAGCCATATCCAGCAGGGTGCCTTCCTTGCTGATGCCTTCACCGTAGATGATATCGAACTCGGCAACACGGAAAGGCGGAGCCACTTTATTCTTGACCACCTTGACCTTAGTGTGGTTACCGATGATTTCAGATCCGTTTTTCAAGGCTTCACCCTTGCGGACGTCCAGGCGGACAGAGGAATAGAACTTCAGCGCGCGGCCGCCGGGGGTGGTCTCCGGGTTGCCGTACATGACGCCGACCTTTTCACGCAGCTGGTTGATGAAGACCGCCACACAGCCGGTCTTGTTGATCACGCCGGTCAGCTTACGGAGAGCCTGGCTCATCAGGCGGGCCTGCAGGCCCACAAAGGAGTCGCCCATTTCGCCGTCGATTTCAGCCTTCGGCACCAAAGCCGCCACGGAGTCGATCACGACCACGTCCAGCGCGCCGCTGCGCACCAGGGCTTCGGTAATCTCCAGGGCCTGCTCACCGGTATCCGGCTGGGAAACGTAGAGTTCGTCAATCTTGACGCCCAGCTTCTTCGCGTAAAGGGGATCCAGGGCATGCTCCGCGTCCACGAATGCGGCGATACCGCCGGCCTTCTGTGCCTCCGCCACCACATGCAGGGCAACGGTGGTTTTACCGGAAGATTCCGGTCCGTAGATCTCAACGATCCGGCCCCGCGGAATACCGCCGACGCCCAGGGCATAGTCCAGGGTCAGGCAGCCGGTGGGAATCACGGGAATATCGCGGTTAACCGCATCGGCTCCCATTTTCATCACGGCACCCTTACCGAACTGCTTGTCCAGATCGGCCAGCGCGTGCTCCAGCGCTTTGAGCTTTTCTTCCTGAATGCTGCTGCCTTCGGAAACGGAAGCCTTCTCAGCTTTTGCGGGTTTTTTCGCTGCCATGTGCAGATCCTCCAATTCAAATTCACAATTCAAAATCTATCATTATTTCTGCAGCGGGAAACACTCCCGCCGGATCTCAAATGTATCGTATCATCGGTTTTCATAAAAGACAAGGGGAACAAACGGATTTGTCCAAATTTCAATTTGGGACAACAAATCCTTTGTTACAGGAGTCCACGATTGTTGAGCCGTCAGGCAACAACAGAGTGGGAACGACGATCACACAAATTATTTTACTTCATATGCCCGGCGGATACCCGCGGCGTCCGTGGTCATGACCGCGGATACCGGTTTGTCCGTCTTCAGGAGTTGCTGCAGTTCCGGATAACGGTAGCTGCGCCGGAAACACTGATCCGCCCGGAAGACGCCGTCCTCCAGGATTCCGGTCTCCCAGCTTTCCAGGTTGTCCAGGGGAGTTGTCTTCGCCGGGAACGCGGGATGGGAGACCTCCAGGCCATCCATCCGGAAACGGTTCTCCTCGTTCTCCGCCAGCAATTCCGCCTTTCCGCCGCAGGGGCAGAGTACCGTCAGGTTCTCCGGCTTCAGCCTGGACAGGGAGATTGCCACGGCTTCCGGATTCAGGTCCAGGCCGGCAAAACGGCAGTCCAGTTTCTGCGCTGCTTCCAGCGCTGTGCCGCTGCCGCAGCACAGATCCACCACCAGGTCTCCGGGATTGGTCACCGGGAGCAGCAGCCGCTCCAGCAGCTTCAGCGGTTTCTGGGTCGCATATCCGGTCCGTTCCGGATCCCGCTGCTGCAGATGGCTGATATCGTTCCAGACGTCCCCGGGATAAACCGGCTCGTCGTCATAATAGCGGTATTCCTTGCCGTTGGAGGTGATATAGGAGAAGAGCCGGCCCTGCTCATCCCGGCCGCGGGCCATATGATTCCGCTTTCCGTCCCCGCGGGCCAGCGGCACCCGGGTCAGATCAAAGAAATAGTCTTTGGATTTGGCGTAGAGGAGAATGACGTCATGCTTGCGGGAGAAGTACTTCTTCGCCCGGCCGCCGCTTTCATAGCTCCAGATAATCTCATTGAGGAAGCGTGTTTTGCCGAACTCCCGGTCGCACATCAGCCGGGCAGGCGCGGACATGCGCCAGTCCAGGTGGAGATAAAAGACACCCGTATCATTCAGCAGGGTCTTCGCGACGGAAATCACCCGCCGGAGCAGGCGCAGGTACTGTTTTTCACTGGTGTACCGGTCCTCGTAGGCCGGATAGCGCGGCGCGGGCGTTCCTGTCTTCCAGCCCTTCTCGCCGTAAGGCCGGCGGCGCATGAACTTCTCCCCGGTCATAAAGGGCGGATCCACATAGACGCACTGTGCCTTTCCGGCCAGCGCCCGGATCTCATCCGGCAGCTTCATCACACTGCCGCATACCAGCAGGTTTTCACCGTTTCCGTATACTTCCCGTTCCGCCTTCACCTGTTCAAACATGCTTTGGCACCTCCAGTCCCGTCCTCAACCCAAAAACCATTCACCTCAACGACAGTTGTTATTTCCGATTCAGAAACGCCTTTCGCAGGCTTTTCAGTTCTTCCTGTTCTGCCTCCAGCACATCCAGGAACAGCGCCTGCTCCTCGCTTTGCGCCAGCAGTTCACCGGCTTCCCGGACCGCGTCAATGAACTCCGGATCCAGCGCGCTTTTCCCCTGCCGGGCCAGCGGACAGACCGCCCTGGCTCGCAGATCCGTCACCACCCGGATTGCCCCGTCGTCCCCGATCAGGGGCAGGAGCGGAAACAGCCGGCAGGAAAGCGGACGCTCCTCCCGGTCACAGGTACCGGGGCAGACCACAATATCGCCCTGTGCGGCATGGCGGACAACCCATCCTTCCCTGTCCGCGTAAGCCTCCGCCTCCCCCGGAAAAAGAAGCATGCCCGTTTCCTCCCCTTCCAGGGGACGGCAGCAACGGGCACCGCAAACACGGCCGCAGTCTTTCTTCAGCGGCGTGACGTTCTTCAGTTTTTCCCGGGCAGCAGATACCGCAGCATCCATGGTTCCGCCCTCCTTCAGACATGTCAGCCCGGCGTCGGCGCGGTCAGCTTATCCAGCCGCTTCCGGGCCACGAGCATATAGCAGAGGAAGTGGATCGCGAAGGTCACGAACCACGAAACCGGATAGGACATATACAGGACCGTCAGGGTATGGTTCTGCGCGAAGATTGTCATAATCCAGACAATCCGCAGCAGGCAGGCCCCGGTCAGGGATACGATCATCGGCATAATGGAATAACCGATACCCCGCAGCTGGCCGACCATCACGTCCATCAGTCCGCAGAGGAAATAAGTCGGCATAATGATGCCCATACGCACCAGGCCGTCCGAAATCACCTGTGCCTCGGAATTGTACAGGCTCATCAGCGGCGCGCCGAACAGCAGGGTCAGCAGGCCCATGGAAAGCCCGATCACCGTGACGATGCCCAGGCAGCACCAGAGCGTCTTCCGTACCCGGTCCGCCTTACCTGCCCCGTAATTCTGGCTGGCAAAGGTCATGTCCGCCTGATGCTGGGCATTCATCGCCGTATAGACAAAGCCCTCGATATTGGAGGCCACACCGTTTCCGGCCACCACCAGGGAGCCGAAGGAATTGACCGAGGACTGGATCAGCACATTGGAAATGGAGAAAAGGCTGCCCTGCAAGCCTGCCGGCAGGCCGACGCGCAGGATCTCCTTCAGGCTCTTTCCGTCAATCCGGCATTCCCGCAGATTCAGCTGGGTTACGCCCCGGGTACGGAACAGGCACAGCAGTACCAGCACCATACTGACTATCTGGCTGGCCACGGTGGCAATCGCCACACCAGCCACATCCATATGGAACACGATCACCAGCAGCAGGTTCAGAAGCACATTCACCAGGCCGGAAATCATCAGGTAAACCATGGGGCGCTTTGTATCCCCGACTGCCCGCATTGTCGCCGCACCGAAGTTGTACAGCATATTGGCGGGCATGCCCAGGAAGTAGATCTTCACATAGAGCGTGGCCCCGTCAATCACGTCCGGCGGGGAATCCATCATCTGCAGCAGCGGCCGGGCTGCCAGGAAGCCAAAGGCGCCCACCGCGATACCCATGAACAGCGCCAGCGTCATGGCCGTATGCTCCGCCTTTCGCAGCGCCTTCACGTCCCGGGCACCGTAATTCCGGGCAACCGCCACGCTCGCGCCGACGCCCAGGCCCATAAAAACATTCACAAGCAGGTTGATCAGCGAGCCGGTGGAGGAAACCGCGGCCAGCGCTTCATGGCCGGCATAGTTGCCCACCACAATCACATCCGCCGCGTTATACAGAAGCTGCAGGATACCCGTCAGGATCAGCGGTCCCGAAAAGGCAAGGATCCGGGGAAGCAGCGGGCCTTCCGTCATGTTGATTTCACGACGTCCCCGTCCTTCCCGGTGAATACGAAACATGATATTATCTCTCTGCTTTCCTGGTCAGTGTAATCTTTGTGATTACAGGATTGTTGAAAATTCTGCCCGGCTGGTGCTCATAATGGGGATCCGAACCCATGCCAGGGCTGATATACTGGGGAATGCCGGACAGGTAGCTGAGCCCCTGGATCAGTTCATCCTTCGGGAACCAGCCCAGTTCCGGCACATAGATCGCGCCGACAAGGGGAATACGCCACTGCCCGCCGTTGTAATGTCCGGCCAGGATCAGGGACGCGTAACGCATGGAAAACGCATCGTCCTTCGCCGACCAGGCGATCATATCCGAAACATATTCTTCACTCAGCGGGGTATGGGTCAGCACCACCTGGATGTCTTCTGTCGTGAATTTTTTCTTGATTTCCTTCAGGGATTCAATCCGCTGCGTCTCATATTCCAGTGAACGCATCCGCGCCGCGTCATCCGCTGTCAGCGAGGCGGCCCGACGGTTCAGCTCTTCTGCCTGCTGGTCAATGGTGCTCTGCATTCCCTTCAGGTCCAGCACGTACAGTTCTTCCGGAACAAGCCACAGCCGGCCCTTTTCCCGGGTAATCAGCACAGGCTGATCCAGGATGGTCACTCCGGCCGCCTGGATTTTTTCCGCCCAGTCGGTATATACGGAAAGGCTGCTGTGCGCCTTTGTCTCAATAAATGATCCGTCCGTGTCCCCGGGAATCAGGTATTTCGGCGTATCATGGGGCATGATGCTGATCAGTTCCAGCAGGGGCTCCACGTCCCCGTCCTCGCCCAGCATATCACCGGTCATCACCACACAGGAGTACCGTGTATCCCCCAGCGCGTTTTTGATGCCCTTCTGTCCCTCGCTGAACCGGGCGCCGTGAAGATCGCTGATATGCAGGATGGAGAAATTCTCCAGGTCCGGCGGCAGGTCCAGGATGGTGAGTTTTTCCTCGCGAAGCAGCACCCCGCGGGCAATCGTCGCGTTCACAGCCCACAGTAAAGCGATCAGCAGCGGCAGCAGGATCAGAACCGCGTTGCGGATACGATGGCCCCGGTTTCTCCTGTTCAGTTCCGAAGCAAAAATGTACTGATTCCTCTCCCGCCGCACGGTTCACACACCTCTTTTCCTGCACCCATTATAGGGGGTTGCGGAGGAATAAGCAAGCCGGGACGGGCGTCAAAAAGCTGCCGGTTGCCCGGCAGCTTTTGGTTTTCCTTACATCATTTCACATCCGGTTTTTTCCGGACCTTCCTTGCCGGAAACGTAGCCGGCACGGAAGGCCGCGTTCACTTCCCGGAGTTCCATACGGCCTTCAATATAGTCCTCATACATCCGGATGATCCCGGGAGCACAGCCATCACAGGCGCCCTCAGTGTTCCCGACGGCTTCCGCCACAATGGCCGCCCGTTCCTCCCGGGTCGTGTCCTTGATCAGAATACTTCTCATGCTTTCCTTTTCCTTCTTTACTTAGCCCGGACCAGCAGCACCGTGCGCTCCGCAACCGTCACCGTTCCGCTGATGGTCTGTGCGCCTTCCGGATCAATGGTTTCGTTGTACAGCAGTGCCTGCCACTCGCCTTCCGGCAGGGTCGCATCCCGGTCGGCTTTGGGATTGACCAGGGCATAGGCAATCAGCTTTTCATTCTCCGTCCAGCGGACTTCGATCGCGTTATCCTCCAGCACCTCACAGGCAATCTCCCCGCCGGTCAGGAACGGATTTGCCTTCCGCAGGGCAATCAGCCCACGGTAGAAATCCCGCATGGCCATGTTGGCGCTGCCCGCCGTCAGATCATCCCAGCGGATGTTGTTCACCTCATCCGAAGACTTATAGCTGTTGGAGTCTCCGCCCTTGGAACGCAGCATCTCCTCACCGGCCAGGAAGAAGGGAATACCCTTGCCGATCATGATGATCGAGGTGCCAAAGCGGTTCATCTTCAGCCGGTCCTCCTCTGAATCAACAGAGCAGGAGGCCAGCAGCCGGTCATACAGGGTATGGTTGTCATGGCAGGCCATGTAGTTGATGACACCGTTGCCCGGCACAGACCAGGACACCATCGTGTTCTTCACACCGCCGGTCAGTCCGAAGACCACCTGTCCGGCCGTATTCTTACTGACGATACCGCTGATATAACCCCGGTCCTTCGCATTGAATACGCTGCCCTTCAGGCCGTCCCGGATCGCGTCATTGAACACTGCGACCGCGCCGATGGCGCCTTCGGAAGCCGTAACCTTCTTGATGTTTGCCTGGCTTGCCCGCCGGTTTTCCATCAGGGGCGTCGTACCGCCGGTCCAGCCTTCCCCGTAAATAATCGCCCGGGGATTCACGGCGTGCACCGCGGCCTCGATCTCCTGCATGGTCTGGACGTCATGCAGCGCCATCAGGTCAAAGCGGAAGCCGTCCACATGGTATTCCTCCGCCCAGTAGCGAACAGAATCCACCATGTACTTCCGGAACATGGGACGCTCCGAAGCAGTCTCGTTGCCGCAGCCGGAACCGTTGGACCAGCCGCCCCGGTTGTCGAAGCGATAGTAGTAATACGGAACAATCCGGTTCAGGCAGGAATTCCCGTCGTAGGTATGGTTGTACACCACGTCCATGACCACGCCCAGCCCGCTCTGATGCAGCGCCTGCACCATCTGCTTGAATTCTTTGATACGGACTTCGCCGTGGAACGGATCCGTGGAGTAGCTTCCCTCCGGCACGTTATAGTTCTTCGGGTCATAGCCCCAGTTGAACTGCGGTTCATCGGATGATTCATCCACGGTGGCATAATCGTATACCGGCTGCAGGTGCACATGGGTGATGCCCAGGTCCGTCAGGTAGTCAATGCCTGCCGGCTCTCCGGAAGCGTTGGTCAGGCCATGTTCGGTAAAGGCCAGGTACTTGCCCGGATAAGCCGACGAGGCCAGCTTGTTGGAGAAATCACGGACGTGCACTTCCCAGATCACGGCCTCATTGTAGGCGTTGATACTGTCAATAAATGCATCCTCGCCAAACCCTTCCGGATCCGTGGCGTCCAGGTCGATCACCATGCCCCGGTCTCCGTTCACGCCGACGGCCTTCGCATAGGGATCCACCGCCTCCTGCTCCCCGACAACCGTTGTGACCGAATAGGTATAGTAGGTGCCCGCGCCGCAGGCAGCCTCCGCGCTCCAGACACCCTTCTCCTCCCGGGTCATCTCCACGCGGTCATAAGCTTCCCCGCCGTCGCCGGCTTCAAACAGGTTCAGCACCGCCCGGGACGCCGTCGGCGCCCAGACCTTGAAGACAGTGCCGTTTTCCCCGGGCACAGCGCCCAGGTCATCCCCGTCATAGTTAAACTTTTCCGCAAAGGCGGCTGAATCAAAAACATTGGTGGGCACCGCGGTGATCGCGTCATAACCTTCAATCTGCACTGTATAGGAACGGGTCAGGTCCAGCTCCTCCCCGACGGTGATCTTGCCGGCGATCACGCTGTTGTTCAGGCTGGACAGCCCGGTCACTTCCAGTTTCCTGCCGGTTTCCTGCTCGGTCACCGTCACCTGGTCCATGGACTCGAGCCGCACCGCCGGATTCAGGTAATACTGAATCTGGTTCAGCTCGACAATACCTGCCATCGTCATTTTCTTCTCCTGGTACAGCGTCACGCCGCCGTCGTTGCTCTTGTACTGGTTCTCATCTCCCGGCAGCAGGTAAACCTCTGTCGTATCCCCGGTAATCTCAGCGTAGCGGTCCCCGTCATAATCCTTGGTTGCCTCGCCCCAGCTTGCTCCGCCGGGATCCGAGCACCTGCGGCGGACGATGAAACCAACCTCGCTGACGTCCTCCGGCACGTTCAGGACAACCTTCACCCCGTAGGCACAGGGATGGAACAGGTATCCGTGGCCGTCCGCGTTGGGATACCAGATCCACATGTCGCAGGTGCTGTAATCCGCTTCCTCGTCCTGCCAGTAGAAGGTCAGCTGGCGCGTCCCCTCCTCCCGGGGCAGGGTGTATTCCTCCTCCGCGAAGGCCGTCGGTCCCCATAGCATCGTCAGTACCATCAGCAAAGCGGTCAGCATACACATGATCTTCTTCATCTTCATCCCTCCTGCTGTATATCAATGTTTCAGAATGCATCCGTTTCTGTCTGGATTATACCATCCTTCCCGATCCTCAGCAATGCCGGGCAGGACAGAAAACCTGCCGGTTTCCCGGCAGGCTGTTGTTTCATTGCTTCACGGATACGCTGACCACCGCACCCGATACCGGATCAAACGATCCGGGGGATACGCCCGTGGAGTCTTCCATCTTTTTCAGCACCCGCTCCGCGTCCGCGCCTTCCAGCAGCACCGGTGAATAATCGTTGCGTCCCGCCTCACCGGAAACAGAAACCGGATAGAAATGCAGGGTAATCATCTCCAGTTCTCCTTCATTGAAGGAGAGCTCCGCCTGCACCGCCAGCGCGTCATGATCCTTCGGATTCGTGTTACCGCCGAAAACGCAGTTCCCCAGACTGTAGACCACCGGCACGCCGCAGCGCTCCTCCCAGCCCTGCACCACATGGGGATGGTGGCCGATGATCAGGTCGGTGCCGCATTCCAGGGCCCGGTTCACAATCTGCTGCTGATAGCCATCCGGTTCGGACGCGTATTCCGTCCCGGCATGCATCACCGTAATGACCGCCGCGCATCCTGCGGAGTGCAGGAATTCCGCCCGCTTTGCGTAATCCTTCGCCCGGTTGCCGGAAAGCGATCCGGACACTCCCAGGAAACCGATCATCAGGCCGTCCTCATTCTTCCAGACCGCCGTGCAGTCCGTACCGAAATAAGCGATACCGGCAGTATCCAGCGCCGCCTTCGTATCCAGGTAGCCGGCCGTATCATAGTCATGGGAATGATTGTTGGCCAGGGTGACGCATTCCACGGATCCCGCTTTCAGGATCTCCGTATAGGCCGTGGCCCCTTTGAAATTATAGGTCTTTTTGACTTTGGAAAGATCCCGGTCTGAAAGCACGCCTTCCAGATTGGCCACCGTCAGGTCATCCCCCGCAGTAAGGGCTGTCAGGTTCCGGAAGGGATATTCCATCCCGTTCTGCTCAATCACCCGGATAAACCCCCGGGCCGCGTTCCGGGTTTTCTCCTCCCCGCCGAGGGTACAGTCCCCCAGGAAGGTAATCCGGACCGTGCCGGTATATTCCTGGACAGGAAAGAGCAGCTCCGCCGGATCATTCTCCCCGGAGAAAGCCAGCCACTCGCCGGACGCGGACGCAGAAACAGTCCAGGCCGGCAGCAGAAACACCGCCAGCAGCAGGATTGCTTTCCTCAGTCTGTCCCTTGCGATCATTTTCTGTCCCTCCGGTCCTTACATATCGTTCAGCCGGTGGTAATGATGGCCGTGAATATGGCGTCCGTCATTGGCCAGTTCCAGGCAGGGCAGCCGCCGGGAGCCCGGATTTTTGTCCAGCCGGATGATGGTGATGCCGGTAAACTCCAGGTGGAACAGTCCGCAGGCATAGGGGAACGGCAGGTTCAGGATATGCCCCATGGCTGCGGCGGAAGAACCGCCATGGCTGAACAGTGCCACCGTCTTCTGCCGGTTGTCCGGCCTCACGCACCGGTAAAAGGCGCCCTCCCGCTCATAGCCCAGGGAGCGCAGCCATTCGTCCGTCTTTTCCGCCACCATATCCGCGTTCGCGGTCACCTGGTTGTTTTTGAAATACGGATGTTCCCGCCAGCCGGGATTGGTCAGGTCCCAGCCTTCCTCCGCCATCAGGTCCGCCAGGTCCCAGGGATGGCCGTTCGACGGAAGCGGGTTTCCGTCCGTGCTGCCCCAGTGCAGCTCCCGCATATAATCCAGGGTCTGCACCGGCCGTTTCAGCAGTTCCGCCGTTGCAGCCGCGGTTTCAGCCGCCCGGCCCAGGGGAGAGGAAAATATCTCTTCAATGCCTTCATTCCGGAGGCGTTCTGCGGCTTCCACCGCCTGCAGTTTTCCCATCTCCGTGAGGCAGTCATGGGCGTAATCCGGTTCACCGTGACGGACAAAGATAATTCTCATACAGTCCTGTGCTCCTCCAGCATCTGATTCTCTTCCTATACGATACAATGAAAACCCTGCCTTGTCGAGTGGAATCAATCCCGGACTTGCACCGCCCGCGAATGCTCTGCTACAATAATTCCAGGAAGGAGAGTGAGTCCTCATGCCCTTCGAAATCGTCAGAAATGATATCACCACCATGAAGGTGGACGCCATCGTCAACGCGGCCAACCGTTCCCTGCTGGGCGGCGGCGGTGTGGACGGCGCCATTCACCGTGCCGCGGGCCCGGAGCTGCTGGAGGAATGCCGCACCCTCGGCGGCTGTGAAACCGGCGAGGCGAAGATTACCAAAGGCTATCGGCTGCAGGCCCGATATGTGATCCACACCGTCGGCCCCATCTGGCACGGCGGGCACAACGGCGAAAAAGAACTGCTTTCCGCCTGCTACCGTCATTCCCTGGAGCTGGCCGTGGAGAACGGCTGCCAGAGCATCGCCTTTCCCATGATTTCCGCCGGTGCCTACGGCTATCCCGGAGACCAGGCCATGGCCGTGGCCGTGGAAACCATTACCGGCTTCCTGATGAACCATGACCTGATGGTCTATCTTGTCGTATTCGGACGCGACTCCTTCCTGAACAGCAAAAAGCTGTTCCGCGACGTGAAGGAATACATCGACGACGTCTATGCCGAATCCCGCATCCGGAGAAGAAGGGAAAATATCCGTGAAAACCTCTGGCATTCGGATGAAAAGGCCGCGCTGGACTATGACATGGAGATCTGTGAGTCCCTTATGGGGACCTCCTGCTCTGATGCGGCGGAACCGAAAGTCCAGGCGTCCGCCCCGGCTCCCGCTCCCGCTCTTGTTCCCGACTGGGATGAAATCCTGAAGCAGACGGATGAAGGTTTTTCCCAGGCCCTGATCCGGCTGATCGATGAACGCGGCATGACAGACGCCCAGTGCTACAAGAGAGCCAATGTGGACCGGAAGCTGTTCAGCAAAATCCATTCCAACCCGGCCTACAAACCCAGCAAGCCCACCGTGCTCGCTTTTGCGGTAGCGCTGGAACTTACCCTGCCGGAAACCAAATCCCTGCTGAAGAAGGCCGGGTTTGCCCTGACCCGCAGCAGCAAGTTTGATCTTGTCCTGGAATACTGCATCAAACACCGGATCTACAATATCTACGACATCAACGAAGTGCTCTTCGAACTGGATATGCCGCTGCTCGGCTCCGGCATGGGCTGATTTGTCGCCTGCCGGGCGACCCTTTTCCCTCCGGTTTCCGTTATGATCATGATGCAGGGTTGAGAAAAGCCCTGACAGAATACGGACCGGAGGGGTTTTATTATGAAAAAGAATCTGACAGAAATGGTCTTCATCCTTGACAAGAGCGGTTCCATGTCCGGGCTGGAGGCTGATACCATCGGCGGTTTCAACGGCATGATCGAAAAGCAGAAGAAGGAAGAAGGCGAAGCCCTGGTCTCCACCGTACTGTTTTCCGATGAAAGCCACGTCATCCACGACCGGGTGGACCTGCAGAAGATTGAACCGATGACAGACCGGCAGTACTACGTCGGCGGCTGCACCGCCCTGATCGACGCCATCGGCGGGGCGATCCACCATATCGGCAACGTCCACAAATACGCCCGGGAGGAAGACCGGCCGGAGCACACGATCTTCGTCATTACCACGGACGGCATGGAAAACGCCAGCCGCCACTATACCAGTGACAAGGTCAAGAGCATGGTCAAGCGGCAGAAGGAAAAATACGGCTGGGAGTTCCTCTTCCTGGGAGCGAACATCGACGCCGTGGAGACGGCCGCCCGTTTCGGAATCAATGAAGACCGGGCCGTGAACTTCTGCAACGACGCGCAGGGCCAGGCGCTGAACTATTCCGAGGTTTCTGAAGCAGTCCGGATGGTCCGCAGCTGCGCGCCGCTGGGCCGTGCCTGGAAGCGGAAGATTGAGGAAGACTTCAAATCCAGAAAAGGCGATTAATCATCCGGCCTGTGCACCTGCTGAAAAACAGCGTATAATGTACTGGCTGCACCCGGAACGGGGCTTCCGTTCCGGGTTGTTTTGTGTCCTTTTCAGATTTTTTTGAAAGTAAAAGTCAAATTGCGGCGTTTTATTCCGTCATATATATGTGGGAGGTGAAGTCGGTGACAGGAATCCAGGGCCCGGATTCTGCAAAAAGGGAAAGACTGACCGTCTTGATCCGTCAATACGAAAAAGACATCCTGAGAATCTGCTATCTGTACCTGCGCGAGACGGAACTTGCCAAAGACGCCGTACAGGATACATTCCTCAAAGCATATACCCATCTGGACGATCTGCATGACCAGGCCAAAGCCAAGAGCTGGCTGGCCAGAATCGCGGTCAACATCTGCCGGGATCATCTTCGCAGCCCCTGGGTTACGCACATGAACCGGTATGTTCAGCCGAAAGACCTCCGGATACCCGCAGAGCAGCCGGATGAAACAAACGCCGCGCTGACCCAGGCCGTCCTGAACCTGCCCCGGAAGCACCGGGAAGCAGTAACACTCCGCTATATCCAGGGATATGACATACAGGAAACAGCAGAGATTCTGGGAATCACACCTTCTGCCGTATCAAGAAGATGCAGGCGGGCCTGCATCATACTCAGGAGTGAACTGGAAGGGAGCGACGATCACAATGGATGAACACAAAGCACAGGAACGCATTCATAAAACTGTCCGTGACAACCTGTCCTGGCTGGACCGGCTTCCTTCCCAGGAAACAGAAATCCTGGAACAAACAATGAAGGAGGCTGATCCTTTGATTACAGTAATAAACGGAAACACTGAAACCATGATCCCGCCGGCATATGTCCCGGCACGTCATCATATACGCACCTGGCTTCGGCCGGTACTGGCCATCGCTGCCGTACTGGTGCTGATCACCGGATTCTGGGCTGCCCAGCGCAACGGTTTTGTCGGCAGCATCACCACGGATGTTGTCACGCAGCCGGCCGGCAGCGATGAAACCCCCGGACTTCCCGCGGCCGTTGTTACAGATGAAATCAGGCAGCCGGAAGTCCTGCCCCTGGATCGCATTGACCTGTATGTGGAACCCGATCTGCTGTGGAACAGCGAAACCGGCATCCTGACAGAGGGCGAAAATGTTGATAAGAAAAACCTGCCCTTCAAAAATACGGTCTACCGGAAAATGAAGGACGCGGGCATCAAAGTGGACGGCGAACTGGTCTACCGCAGCGATGAGGGCGCGGTCCTGTTCAAGGATCAGGTCAAACTTTGCCTGGACGGAGACTTCGCCCTGGATATGCCGCAGAAAGGGTTCCTGATTGACGCGGCGGACGGATCCTTTGATTTCCCGCTGTTTGACGACAGATCCGCTGCATCCTATCCCTCTCTCCTGCTACGGAATGCCGGAAACGACAGCATGTTTACCCGGATCCAGGACAGCCTGCAGCACCGCCTGATTGACAGGCACACGGACGCGAAGCTGCTGACCCAGGCCTGGCGGCCGGTCCAGGTATACCTGAACGACGAATACTGGGGCATGTACAACATGCGGGAAGCCATTGACGGCCATACCGTCTGCCGGTATGAAAATGTATCGGATGAACTGGCGGACAGCGTTTTGATCCTGACCATGAATGGCAGCAGCATCCAGGGACCGAATAAGGAATACAAAGAGCTGCTCAAAACCCTGAAAGCCGGCAATCCCGCGGAAAACCCGGCGGATCTGGAATACCTGGAGCAGGAAGTGGATATCGATAATTTCCTGGACTGGCTGGCCGTGGAAATGTACTTTGGAAACAGCGATATCGGTCACGCAAGGGTATACCGGGTTCCGGGCGGAAAATGGAAGTGCCTGATTGAAGATCTTGACTACGGCTTGTATGATTCCGGCTTCAATTCCGTACAAAGCTACCTGAAGGAAGCAGGAATGGGACAAAAAGCGATTAACAACACCACTTTCCTGAAGATCCTTTCCGTGGACAAGTACAAAGACCTCTTCTTTACCAAGCTGGGGAACCTGTTCTATTCGCTTACATCCAGCGTCATGGAAAGCGAAGTGGACGCCTGCGTCGCCTGGATCGAACCCGGCATGAAAGCGCATATCGACCGCTGGGCACCCTTCTATGACAAGCAAGTCATGTTTGACGTGCCGACCAATCCGGAAGAGGCCTGGAAATACTGGGAGCAGCGTGTTGCCCGGCTGCGGAATGTCATACGCAAGCGGCCCACCCGGCTGTATAACTTCATCCAGGAATTCTTCCAAATGACCGATGAAGAAATGGCCGTATACTTCCCGACTGATATCCCGCGCACTGTGGATGAAATACCGAATGCCATTTAATCCTGATATAAACAAGGGAACCGCCTGATGCTTCAGGCGATTCCTTTTCTTTATATCTGTTTATTTGATATCAATCCAGATGCCGATATCATGCATGGACGAATCCGGAACGGATTTGTAGAACCGCTGGGCTTCGTCATTGCTGGCTGTCAGCGCGATCAGCGTATCGATGCCTTCCGCCTTCAGCCGGCTGCGCATTTCGTTCATCAGTGCCTGGGCCACGCCCTTATGCCGGGCGCTCTTCAGCACGCAGATCCAGTCCAGGTAGGCTTTAACGGTTCCGTCGAAATAGGAGGGAATCCGCACCACGTCAATCCGGCCCACCACCTGTTCCCCGATATAAGCCATCAGGGAAAGGGCGTTTTGAAACCGGGGATCATCGAAACTGTCCGTCACGCTTTTGATATAAGCGTCATCGATCTCCCAGCCCCACACGTCTTCTTCCGCCCGAAGCTGTTTTTCAAACGCCAGTACGTCCGGAATCCGTTCTTTGGTATACAGTTCAATCTTTATTTCTTCCGTTTTCACTTTCCACTACCATCCTGTTGATCAAAAGTTCATCCTCCCGGAGATGCACGCTGAAGGAATGGGTTTCATCGTGCATATCATAAATCCGGTTCCCGGTTTCAGCAATATGCCGCTGCTGCCAGATCAGCGCCAGGTCCCTGATCCTGAACAGCTGCTGGTTCTGCGGGTCTCCGTACATCCGGGCCAGTTCCTGAACAGGGGGCATTTCCTGCAGATACCGGTCATCCATTGCTTCCAGCTCGGCCAGGGTCTCCGCCGCGCCCATCCGGTTATACTTTTCAAAATTCTCCGGCGTCAGCACCAGGATCAGACTCCGCTTGACAAACTCTGCCGTTTCCCCGGAGGCAATCCACTCCGCTTCCGTCCTGTGCTTCATCCGGGAAAACGAATTCCGGATCTTTTCCGGCAGCTGTTCAAACTCCTGCTTCGTAATCCGCTGTTCCGATATGGTTCTGCCCCGCCCCTTGCTGTGCGGCAGGAAGCAGGCGCACCGGCGCAGCGGATAGGTAGACAGCATTTCATAGAGTTCCGGTATCTGGGACAGGTTCTCCCGGATCAGGGGAATGCTCACATTCACCTGAAGGCCGGCTTTTACCGCCTGATCCAGCATCCGGAGCAGAAACCAGAAGTCTCCCTTTCTCCCCGCAAATCGATCGTGATATTCCTCCAGGCCGTAGAAAGTCAGGTCAATGAGTTCCACACCGTTTTCACGGATGCTCCCCATCAGCTCCGCCAGTTCCGGCTCCTCCCGGAAGGCAAACCCGTTCATCTGCAGGAATTTTGCTACCGGCGCCTGATACTCCCGGCTGAAGCGCAGGAACTCCGGCAGGTCCGGCGTGTCCATACAGTAGCCGATATAATAGCTGCAATGAAGATCAGGGCGTGCGTCTTTCATTTCCCGGATGATCCTGCCGCCTAATGCTTCTCCCGCCTTGTAATCCACTCCTGTGGCTTTCCCGCAGGATGCCAGCAGGCAATACCGGCAGAAAGAATGGCAGGGTACGCAGTAGTTGGCAATCAACAGTGAGGCTGTTTCCATGTCCTGATCCCTCCTTTTATTTCCACGGATTCAGGATGTTCTCACACCCCTCGCCGCAGTATTTCATCAATAATCAGTTTATCCCGGCTCTGATGCCTGGCATACTCCCGGAATCCCAGTTTGCGGAGCAGTTCCCGGCTGGGGACATTCTCCTCAAAGTGTCCGCAGTGAACGTATTCCGCACCCGTACTCCGGAACAGTTCCGGAATCACCGCCTGCAGGGCTTCCAGCATATATCCCTTCCGCTGGTAGGCCGGAAACACGGCATAAGCCAGTGTTCTCCCTTTCACCGGTAATCCCGTCCTCAGACTTTCCGGCAGCTCCGGCTCCACTTCCAGCAGGAATCCGATCACAGTTCCCGTTTTTTTCTCCACCAGCGAATAACTGTTGTTCAACCCGGAGAATCTTTCAAAAATCTTCGCGGAAACCGTATCATCCATCTCAGCCGGAAATCCGTAGGCAATCCGCAGCGCCCTGTCGGCAATCCCGCTGACAAAGGACGCTTCATCCCCTTTTTCCATCCGCCGGATCAGCAGTCTGGTACTTTCCATATGACCTTCTCCCGTTATCGACTCATTTCCATCATCAGCCTGCCCAGGGATACCCCCAGCCTTTTACACCGCATCGCCGCTTTGATCAGGCCTGTGCTTTCTGTTTCCCTGGTTTCCTGTACAATCAACCGGACCGGCTCCTGCATCTCCAGGATCTCCCGGTTTTCCTTCCCCAGAAGTAACAATATATAACATCCATCCTCCAGCTGGATTTCCCAGACCTTCTGGTCCGGATCCATTCCCGACACCTTCAGTAGCTCCTTTGCATCCTCCCGGATTCCCTCGCTGTGAATCGACGGCGCCACAACTTCATCCCTGTATTCCGCTTCCATGGCCCTGAAGATCTTACCCAAATCAGAGTAATCCACTCCAACCTTCCGGTAAACGCTTCCCATGAAATCCACCAGGAATTCATCGCCGACGATCTGGTACAACTCCCGTTCATACCGGTCCAGATCCTCCAGCGTATAACCTTCCCCCTCCAGCATGAACCGTAAAATGATCTGTCCGAAGTAAGGAATCCCGATATACTCTTCCAGCAGAATATGACGATCAAATAGTTCATTTACTTCCCGTGATATTTCGTCAATCCTTTTCTTCAACTTCTCACTTGTAATATACATACTGTACTTCTCCAGATCTGTAGGGTGAGAGTGATTATATCATCTGAGTCCCAAAATGCAAAGAAAATTTTTCAGTAAGCATCTTCACGTTGCTACCCATTGGCAACATCACTCTGTGTTCATTATGAAATAAAACCAGGTTTAAGCACAGTCAGCATACCCAGTCAAGGACACAGCGGCTGCGCCGTGCCTTCGGCATCCTTGACACGCTATGCTGCCAGTGCATCCAAGCAATCAAGGAGGTGCATAGCACCTCCTGTCAATCAGAATTGCCCAATTCATTCATGATTCAGTATATATAAGCATCTTTGCGTAGCTGCCTACAGGCAGCTACGCTCTGTTTTCGGTATGGTTTAAGCACAGTCAGCATACCCAGTCAAGGACACAGCGGCTGCGCCGTGCCTCCGGCATCCCTGACACGGTATGCTGCCGGTGCATCAAAGCAGTCAAGGAGGTACATAGCACCTCCTGTCATACATAATTACCAACTTCAATTATGCATCAGTATTTTAAAGCATCTTTGCATTGCTGCTAAACAGCAGCAATGCTCTGTGTTCGGTATGGAACAGGGGAGCGAAGGAAGCGGTGACCCAGTGGGTCATTTGCCGTAAGGCAAAAGCGACCTGAGCGAGTCAACCGAAACGAGCAGAGGGCTGAAGCGTCCCCGCGAGGCCCTCTGCGACGATTGAGGTTGCGGGGGGACCTCTTCGTCTTCTCTCCTACCACCTGTTCCCCAGGACCGCATAGCTCGCTTGGATCCCTGAAAGGGATCCGTGAGTGAACCTCGCAGAGGTGAACGAAATAAAGCCCAAAGCCATTTGATCAGCATACTATGCTGGGAATAAATGGCTTTGGGTTTTATATCAGCGAGCGAAATATCTCTTCGTCTTTCATTTGAAGTAAGAAAAAACCGCCTGTATTAACAAGCGGTTTTTTTCTGTGGAATCCGGCGGCGACCTACTCTCCCGGGCCGTTACCAGCCAAGTACCATCGGCACTGAAGAGCTTAACTTCTGTGTTCGGTATGGGAACAGGTGGAACCTCTTCGTCATTGCCACCGAAAATGGTTCAGTGTCCTTGCGCACACTGACAACTGCACAGCTACAATATTCAGGAATTATCTGACCTGTTAGTTTATCTGTTACCTTAATTGGTCTCTGGACCAATCATGAAATCAAGCCCTCGACCTATTAGTATCATCAAGCTTCATGCGTTACCGCACTTCCACCGATGACCTATCTACCTGGTAGTCCTCCAGGGGTCTTACTTGCTTGCGCAATGGGAGTCTTAATCTTGAGGTGGGCTTCACGCTTAGATGCCTTCAGCGTTTATCCCGTCCGCATTTCGC
>JAFRQX010000033.1 GCA_017428385.1 Clostridia bacterium
GGCGGTCAAGGTAGCCAGCTGCATCATCAAGGGAAGCTATGACCAGATGGGAGACGCGACGGCTACGGTCGCGTCCTGGATCAATGGAAACGGGTATGAAGTGAACGGACCCATGTTCAATATCTATCATGTGAGTCCGGCACAGACACAGAACCCGGAAGAATATGTGACAGAGGTCTGTTTCCCGATCGGATAAACGGTATGCCAGGAAACTTACGGGTTTCCTGGCCCTTTCCATATCATAAGCAAAGGACAGATGAGAAATGAACACAGGGATTATCGGTTACGGAAGCATGGGAAAGATGCTGCTGGAGAAGTTCTCTGATGCAGGAATTGCCCCGGAGAATCTGTATGTTTTCAACCGAACGGAGGAAAAGCTTGCGGGCATCGGAAAAACGGCCACTGTGTGTCACAGCACCAAAGAACTGGCGGCAGGCTGTGATATCGTTTTTCTCTGTGTTCTGCCTTCCGCCATCAAAGCTGTGCTGGAAGACATCCGGTCGGAAGTAAAGGAAGACTGCCTGCTTGTTTCACTGAACGGCAGTGTGACTTTTGAGCAGATGGAGAGAATTGCAAAGCATAAAATGGCGAAAGTGATTCCGAGCGTCACCGCTGAAATTAACAAATCACAGACGCTGGTTTGCTATAATGAGCTGGCGAATGCGACGGACAGGAAAACCCTGGAGCTTCTGCTCGGATATATCGGCAATGTGATTGAATTGCCGGAGAGGGAAATGGGCATGGGGTCCGAACTGGTCAGCTGCATGCCCGGCTTTATCGCGTCAGTTTTCGATGTAATCTGTAAGGCGGCCGGCGAACATACGGAGATCCCATATGATCAGGTGGTTCGGATGGTGCTGAATACCATGTGCGCCACGGGAGAACTGATGCTGAAAAAGGGAATGTCCTTTGACGAGGTTGTGGCCAGGGTGGCTACAAAGGGAGGAATTACCGAGGAGGGAACCAGGGTAATCTATGAACAGTTCCCGGGAACCGCTGATCAGATGTTTGAAAAAACGCTGGTCAAAAGAAAACTGACGGCAGAATGCGCCGAAGATTACTTCAGGTAAATGGAAACGGGGAAGGAATGATGCCTTCCCCGTGTTTTATCCTGCATTGTTTATTATTCCGGCTGCTTGCAGACGTCCACCCATTCCAGGAACCCGCTGCATTTCTCCAATTCCGGAATGGTAAGCTTTACGCCGCTGTGATCATCTCCCACAGCAGGATAGACGATCTCATGCCGGCGCAGACTTTCATCCAGATAGACGCTGACACCCTCATTTGCACCAAAGGGGCATACACCGCCGATGGCATGTCCGATGAGGGACTCCACCAGATCCGCAGGGATCATTTTTGCCTTGCAGCCAAAGCGATCTTTATACTTCCGGTTGTCAATGCGGGCTGTGCCGTCCGCCAGGATCAGCACGGGCTGATCTTCCTGCAGGAAGGAAAGGGTTTTCGCGATCATCGCTTCCTCGCAGCCAATGGCTTGTGCCGCTTCCGCGACGGTGGCGCTGCTGTGCTCCGTTACAATGACTTTGTCTCCAAGACCGAAGCCTTCCAGGTATGCTTTCGCTTTCTCAAATGCCATGATTCATCAATCCCTGTTTGTTTTATATCAGTCTGCAAGCCGCACAGAAAGGATATGCCTCGTCGGCCAGAATTCGTACAAATGCAGAACTGCAACTTTTCCGCTGAAAGATCTGAATTCTGTCAGTACAGACTGGGTTGCTTCCTGAATGACAGCCGGTTTATCGATCAGCATGGTGGTATGGGGAGACCAGTTGAACTGATCCCTGTTATCGCTGAATTCATCCTTCAGGGCCAGCATCTCCCTGCTGACTTCCGGGGCGACAAACAGGACGTCGTTTTCCGGCAGACGGAAGAGTCCGACGTGATTAAACGCTGTATCGAAAGCCCTGTGCGTTTCCGCAATTTTTTCCAGACGGTTTTTCAGTTCCTCTTCCTGTTCGACCACATAGGAACCCATGGTGAAATGCATGGGAATATCCTTGGTCTGCAGGCCGGAAAAGCCCTGATCATACAGTTTGTTCTGGAGGCCGGAAAGAATTTCTTCGGTCCGGTCATCATACCCTGCGAGTATATACAATGCCTTCTCTGCCATGGTGTTATCCTCAGTCTTTTTCAATGCAGCCTGATCCTTCGGACTAAACAGTATTCAGGATACAATCTTATCACGAACGGCTGAAAACACAAGGAAAAAGAAAACAAAAACAGCCCCGGAATATTGGATACAGTATTCTTTGTGAACGATAATCCAACTGCGGCGTGCCCGAACAGTGCCGATGGCGGGAGGCGAGGACGGTCAAGATCAATCCGATCAAGGGATCCGACGGATTCAGCAGGGAACAGGGTATACGTTTTTTATACCTTCTGTCAGGAGGGCGATTTCGTTGACATTGTTTTCCAGGATGCTTACAATGATAATCAGAAGCGGACCAGTATATCCGCAAACAAATTTATATCAGGCAGAAAGCATCTGCCCCAGAAGGAGGTTTCTTTATGAAGAAACTGGTTGCCCTGATTTTGGCCCTCGCCCTGACGCTGGGCTGTGCCGCCGCTATGGCCGATAAGGTCGGCTATACCTGTATGGATGGTACGAATCCTTTCTTCGTTGCCCTGGAAGCCGCTATCCGTGAGGTTGTGGAAGCCAACGGCGATGAACTGATTTCCCTGGATCCCCAGAACAGCAATGAAAAACAGATTGCCCAGATCGAAGATATGATCTCCAACGGTGTTGTGGCTATGTTCGTCAACCCCGTTGACAAAGACGGCATCATCGCCGGCCTGGATAAGCTGAAGGAAGCCAACATCCCCATGTTCGGTTTTGATACCGAAGTGGCTGATATGTCCTACCTGGTAACCTACGCCGGATCCGACAACTACAACGCCGGTAAGGTCTGCGGTGAAGACCTGGTGGCCAAGCTGCCCGACGGCGGCCCCATCATCGTGCTGGATTCTCCCACAATGCAGTCTGTTGTGGACCGCACCAACGGCTTCCTCGAAGCCATTGACGGCAAGGGCTTTGAAGTGGTCTTCCAGAAGGACTGCATGGGCAACCAGGAACAGGGCAACCTGAACGGTACCGACGCCCTGATCGCCCATCCGGATGCTGTCGCCATCTTCGGCGGAAATGACCCCACCGCTCTGGGTGCTGCCGCTGCTGCGGAAGCTGCTCAGTCCAAGGCCCTGATCTACGGCGTTGACGGTTCTCCCGACATCAAGGCCCTGATCGCGGAAGGCAAAGTCACCGGTACCGGTGCTCAGTCCCCGATCTCCATCGGCAAGACCATCGCTGAACTGTACTACAAGTGGAAGGCCGGCGAAACTGTGGAAGCCCGTTATCCGATCGCGACCTTCATGATTAACTCTGACAATATCGCTGAATACAACAACGGCGGATGGCAGTAAGCCAGTAAAGCCGATCCTTTGAGTCAGCCTCTTTTCTGAAGGGGAAGACCCGGCGATAAACGAAGGGCTTTGTTCCATCTGAGCAAAGCCCTTTTCCGGATGTATCCGGGTCTTTCCCTCAGAACATCCTAAGCAAAACGGTGGTGAGACTTTGTGAGCGAATACCTGCTCGAGATGAAAGGAATCTATAAATCCTTTCCGGGCGTCAAGGCACTACAGAATGTGGAGTTTCAGCTGAAAGCCGGAGAGATCCACGCGCTGCTGGGTGAGAACGGTGCGGGCAAATCCACGCTGATCAAGGTGCTGGGCGGCATCTATATCGCGGAGGAAGGCGAGATCCGCATCGACGGAAAAAAGGTTGTTATTGACGGCGTAAATGCTGCCCGTGACAATGGTATTTCCATTATTCACCAGGAACTGGTGCTGGTGCCGCATATGACCGTGGCGGAGAATATCTTCCTCGGCCGGGAACCCATGGGAAAGTTCGGCGTGGACTATAAGCGGATGGCAGCGTCCGCACAGGAAATGCTGGACAAGTTTGACCTTGGAATCAACGCGACAGATGAAATCTTTGATCTTTCCATCGCGCAGCAGCAGATGGTGGAAATTGTCAAAGCTATTTCCTTCAACTGCCGGATCCTGGTCATGGATGAGCCTACTTCCTCCATTTCCGACCGTGAGGTTACGCAGCTGTTTGAAATCATGCGTAATCTGGCGGCCCAGGGCGTGGGTATCATCTACATCAGTCACAAGATGAGTGAACTGAACGAGGTCTGCGACCGGGTGACGGTACTGCGTGACGGCATGTACGTGGGCACACGCGTGGTTGCGGATACTCCCCGGGATGAACTGATCACCATGATGGTCGGCCGGGAGCTGGACCAGTATTATACCCGCGACCACGTCAAGGATACGCCGGTCTTCTTCAAGTGTGAGCATATCGATGACGGCAAGAAGCACCACAAGCGGGTGAACGACGTTTCCTTTGAGGTGCGGGAAGGTGAAATCGTCGGTTTCGCAGGCCTGGTCGGCGCCGGACGCAGCGAGACAATGCAGTGTATCTTCGGCCTGACGAGCACCGCCACCGGAACGATCACGCTTGAAGGGAAAAAGCTGAATATCTCCAGTGCTGTGGACGCCATGAAATACGGTATTGCCATGGTGCCGGAAAACCGGAAACTGGAAGGGCTTTATCATATCCAGTCCGTGAGTTTCAACACCACCATAGAGGTGCTCCATGAAATCATCAATCACCTGCGCGTGAACGAGAAACGGGAACATGAAATTACCCAGGAGTTCATTGATAAGATGCAGACGAAGACCCCTTCCCATGAGCAGCGGGTCTCCAACCTGTCCGGAGGAAACCAGCAGAAGGTTATGATCGGACGCTGGCTTGCCACGAAGCCGAAGGTGCTGATCCTGGATGAGCCGACCCGCGGCGTGGACGTCGGCGCCAAGGCGGAAATCTATGAGATTATGAATGAACTGACCAAACAGGGTGTGGCCATTATTATGGTTTCTTCGGAACTGCCGGAGATCATCAATATGGCAGACCGGGTCTATGTGATGTACGACGGCCGGATCACCGGCTGCATCGATTATGAAAACGTCAGCCAGGAAGCGATCATGCATCTCGCAACCCTGGAGACAACAGGAGGGGCCAAAGCATGAAAGGCATTAAGAAGTATCTGAAGGACAACCTGGGAATTATCCTGGCCCTGGTCGCCATGATCCTGTTCCTGTATGTTTATCCGAAAACCCATAACACGTTCCTGACTACCAACAATATCTTCAACGTGCTGCGGCAGAGCGCCACCAACCTGATGCTGGCCTGCGGTATGACGATGGTCATCATCCTGGGCGGCATTGACCTTTCCGTGGGTTCCATCATCGCCATGTCCGGCGTGCTGGGCGCAGCGGCGGTTGTGTGGCACGGGCTGCCGGAAATTGTGGGCATCCTGATTGCCATCCTGTCCGGCCTGCTGTTCGGCCTGCTGAACGGCACGATCATCGCCCGGACAAAGATCCCGCCCTTTATCGTGACCCTGGCATCCATGAACATCGCGAAGGGTATTGCCTACGTGTATTCGGGCGGCAAGCCGATCCGCTGTATGACAGACGCCTGGAAGTTCCTCGGAGCCGGCAACGTGGCGGGCATCCCGACGCCGGTGATCACGATGTTCATTGTGTTTGTCGTCGCGGTGCTGTTCCTGAACCGGTCCCGGATCGGAAGACACATTTACGCGGTGGGCGGCAACGATACAGCTGCAAAATTCTCCGCGATCAACACTGCCAAGGTCAAACTGATTGTTTACTCCTTCAGCGGCCTGATGGCCGGCCTGGCCGGTATCACCATCGCATCCCGGCTGTACTCCGGAACCTGTACCTCCGGTGACGGCGCGGAAATGGACGCCATCGCGGCTGTGGTCGTGGGCGGCACCTCCATGTCCGGCGGATCCGGCAAACTGGGCGGAACGCTGATCGGCGTGCTGATCATCGGTATCCTGAACAACGGCCTGAACCTGATGGGTGTCAACTCTGACTGGCAGTACATCATCAAGGGCGCCGTTATCCTGTCGGCTGTGTATATGGACTTCCTGCGCAACCGTAAAAAGGCATCCTGAGAAACCGATATACCTGACAAAAGCCGTCCTGTCCTGCAGGCGGCTTTTGCCGTCTCAGGAAGACAGGAGCATCCGAGTGAAAGGATGTGAACCGGATGAAACGCTCCGAGATCAATGCCCATATCAGGGAGTTTGAAGCTGTTCTGCAGGAACACTGTTTTATGCTGCCGCCGTTTTTGTCATTTACCCCGGAGGAGTGGCTGACAAAAGGCAGTGAGTATGACGAAATCCGGGACAACGCTCTTGGATGGGACCTGACGGATTTCGGCAGCGGGGACTTTTCTTCTTGCGGCCTTTACCTGATCACGCTGCGTAACGGGAATATACATCAGGACAAATATCCAAAACCATATGCGGAGAAGATTATGATGCTGCGGGGCGGGCAGACGTGTCCCTGCCATTTCCATTGGCATAAAATGGAGGATATTATCAACCGGGGCGGAGGAAATGTGATATTCCGGTTATGGAATGCCGGAGCAGACGAACTGCCGGACCGCAGGACTCCTGTGACCGTGCACCGGGACGGGAGAATATATACAGTTTCGGCAGGGGAGGGAATTGTAATTGCGCCGGGGGAAAGCCTGACGCTGCATCCTGGCTGCTATCATGAATTCACCGTCGGGAAAGCAGATGACTATGCCCTGATCGGCGAGGTTTCCATGTGCAATGACGATGAAACGGATAACCGCTTTGAAACACCGGTAGGACGATTTCCTGCCATTGAGGAGGATGAAACGCCCTATCGTCTGCTGTGCAATGAATATCCTCCCGCACGCTGACGGGAAGCGGAGGTAAAAGATGAAAAAGGTGATTGCCGCAGGCCATATCTGCCTGGATATCACACCGGTTTTCCCGGCAGGGAAACAGTATGACAGCCTGTCAGCCCTGCTGGTTCCCGGCAAACTGATCCAGACAGAGGCGGCGGACGTGCATACCGGCGGAAGCGTGGCCAATACAGGTTTGGCACTGAAACTGCTGGGATGCGACGTGGCGCTGATGGGCAAGGTTGGAGATGATGCTTTCGGGACGATGATCCGGAGTATCCTGGCCCAATACGGAGCAGGGGGACTGCTGGTTGACCCGGAAAGTTCCACGTCCTATTCTGTTGTGCTGGCTGTGCCCGGCCAAGACCGGGTTTTCCTGCACAGCCCGGGAGCAAATGATACCTTTACCGGCGTGGATATTCCGGAGGAAGCCCTGGAGGACGCAGCGCTGTTTCACTTCGGCTATCCGCCGCTGATGCGCCGAACCTGGGAAAACGACGGGGCGGAGCTGATTGCCCTGTACCGGCGTATGAAAGAGAAGGAGATTGCCACCAGCCTGGATCTGGCAGCAGTGGATCCAAATACTCCGGCAGGGCAGGCAGACTGGGAAAAGATCCTTTCCGGCGTGCTGCCGTATGTTGACTTTTTCGTTCCGAGCTTTGAGGAGCTTTGCTGGATGCTGGACAGGGAACGGTATGACCGGCTGGCTGCCGGCGGCAGGGATATGACAGACGGACTGGACCTGGAAAAAGAAGTCCTGCCCCTGGCAGAAAGGGTGCTTTCCATGGGCTGCCGGGCTGCCATGATCAAGTGCGGGAAAAGCGGAATGCTGCTTCGGACAGCCGATGGGTCAGAGGTGGAAAAGATCGGATCACGGCTGGAACTGGACGTGGAAGCGTGGGACAGCCGGACTGTGCTCCAACCCTGTTTCAAAGCGGATATTGTACGAAGCGGCGCCGGTGCGGGAGACACCAGCATTGCGGCGTTCCTGGCGGCGGTACTCAGCGGGAGGAAACCGGCGGAGTGCGTGGCGCTGGCCTGTGCGGAGGGCGCCTGTTGTGTGACAACCTATGATACGCTCAGCGGACTAAAACCGCTGGATGAACTGGAAGAGAGAATCCGGAAAGGCTGGTAAGGAGGGAAAACGGATGCTGGTAAATATGAACGACGTGCTGATTCCGGCAAAAGAGGGGAAATATGCTGTCGGATTCTTCAATGCAGTGAACGTGGAGATGGCCCGGGCTGTCATTGAAACCGCAGAGGAACTGCGGGCTCCGGTGATGGTCGGCACCGCGGAAATCCTTCTGCCGGCCATGTCCCTGGAACGGGTGGCGGAATATCTGATTCCCATGGCTCGGAAGGCATCTGTTCCGGTCTGTGTCCACTATGACCACGGCCTGACATTTGAAAAATGTATGGAGGCACTGGAACTGGGATTTACTTCCGTAATGTATGACTGCTCAACGGAGGCGTATGAAGTCAACATTGATAAGGTCGCGGAAATGGTTCGGATCTGTCATGCCAAAGGGGTTACCGTGGAGGGTGAACTCGGCCATGTAGGGGATAACGAAGGAACCGGAAAGCTGGAAAATCCGGAGGATTACTTCACCAATCCGGATACCGCGGTGGATTTTGTCAGCCGGACCGGGATCGATTCCCTGGCTGTTGCGGTCGGCAATGCCCACGGGGATTACAAGTTCCCGCCGAAACTGGACTTTGACCGCATAGAGACGATTTCCAGGAAGACGGGGCTGCCCCTTGTGCTGCACGGCGGGAGCGGGCTGTCTGATTCGGATTTCCGCACGGCGGTGCAGAAGGGAATCTGTAAGGTGAACATCTTCACAGACATTGACAAGGCCGGGAGGGCGGGCATTGAAGAAGGTCTTGCCGCTGGCGCTTCCTCCATGATGGGCCTGATTCCCTATGAAATTGAAGCCATGAAGAAGGTCGTGCGGAACAAGATGGAGCTGTTTGGCTCCGTGGGGCGCTGCACCTGCTGACCCGGATCTCCTGATACGGATAAAGAAACAGCCTGCGAATTTAATCGCAGGCTGTTCTGTTTCCCAAGGGGATTATTCTTCCACGCGGAGACTGATCCGCTCTTCCGGCAGATCCCTTGCCGAAACCGTGAGAGTCAATTCACCGCTTTCATAGCCGGAACGGAGCACGGCTAAGGCCCGTCCGTGCCAGCTCACGGTCATTTTATCCGTATAGTCTTCCGCCGTCACAGGATTACCGGTGCCGAATCCGGCCATCCAGCCCTGACCTGAGATGCTTGTGGAAAGGCCGATCTGCGCATCCGGCACAACGCGCCCTTCCTGATCCAGAAGTTCAATTTCCACAAAGGCCAGATCGTGGCCGTCCGGGCACAGCGTTTTTTGATCCGCAGTCAGACGGATCCGTGCCGGCCTTCCCGTCGTTTCCAGCACGGCTCGGCTGACTTCTTTACCACCGGTGTAGCTGACGGCTTCCAGCCTGCCGGGCTGATACGCTGTTTCAAAGTTGACGCTGCGGGGCATTGTCCCCTCCTGCGGAACAGCCTTCCGGCCGACGGACTGGCCGTTCAGGAACAGCTCCACTTCCTCCGCGGCGGAAAAAACGGAGATTTCCACGGGCTTTCCTTCAGAACCGGTATAGTTCCAGCTGGAGAACAGTCCCGGGAAGCCCCAGGGGGTGATCAGTTCATCCTTGCCGAAATCCTCCGGCAGCCGGGAATAGAGGAAGGTTTCCGGGCAGCCCCAGACCACGCTGCGGTAGGCGCCCTGGGGCAGCATGACGCCGGTGATGTCGAAATCCGCGTCATTGGCTGTCCGCCAGGGGAAGGGGGAGGCGTCCGGGGGCATCAGGGACCAGCAGCCTTCCTTCATCTTCGGGTCATCGGCGGGCAGGCGGACTGCTTTCCCGATACCGGCTTCACCCAGGTAGTCCCAGGCGGTCCAGGTAAATTCGCCGATGACATAGGGCAGCTTCTCCACCAGGGGCCAGTGGAAGCCGATTTCCTTCGGGAAGTTTTCGGAGCCGAGGATGACCCTTTCCGGGAACAGCTCATGATCCTGCTCGTAGAGGCCTTCCATGTAGTTATATCCGACAACGTCCAGATTGCTTGCAAAGGGTTCGGTGACCTTTTCCCACAGGAGCTCCCGCTCGTCCCCGGCGTTCTGCGCCTGGTTCTGGCCTTCCGCCAGCCTGTCATCCAGTCCGCTCCACAGGGAACAGATGCCGTTGCTGACCGGCCGGGTACCGTCCAGCCGGCGGATGGTTTCCGCCAGACGGGCTGCCAGCAGGTATCCGTTGTTCAGTCCGCCCCGCTCCGGAATTTCATTGCCTGTGGACCAGAGGATCACGCTGGGGTGGGAACGGTCCCGCCGTACAAAGGCCGTCAGGTCCTTTTCCCAGCAGTCCGCGAAGAACTGGCTGTAATCGCCTCCGCGCTTCGCGATTCCCCAGGCGTCAAACGCTTCGTCAAACACATACATGCCCAGCCGGTCGCAGGCTTCAATCAGCGCCGCGGAGGGCGGGTTATGAGCGGTACGGATGGCGTTGAAGCCCACTTCCTTCAGCTTTCGAATCTTCCGGGCTTCCGCTTCATAGAGGGAGACCGAACCCAGGAGGCCGTTGTCATGATGGACGCAGCCGCCCCTGAGCTTTACTGTTTTTCCGTTGATCCGCAGTCCGCGGCGGGCGTCCGCGGTGATGGTCCGGATGCCAAAGAGGACGCTGCCTTCGTCCATGGAAGGATCGGGATTCTTTTCCAGGTGTGTGCGGAAGATGCCCAGATCCCGGACCAGCACTTTGATCCGGTACAGGCTGGGGTTTTCCGCGTCCCAGAGCTTCGGGTTTTCCACCACAAAGCGGATCCGGGCGGTTTCGGTGCCTCCGGCGTTGACCTGGATCACCTGCTTTGCCCCGGCAACACGTTTTCCGGTGGCTTCCTCCAGGAAGACGGCTTCTGCTTCCTCCAGACGGTTTTCGCCTGCGGCGTTCACGATCTCCACCTGAACCTCCAGGAAGGCCAGACCGTCCGCCACTTCACGGGTGAAGGCGTAGATGCCGTCGGGAGCGAGGTGCACCTTCGGTCCATGGAGCAGTTTCACGCCGCGGTACAGCCCGGAACCGGTATACCAGCGGGAATTGGGCTGCATGCTTGTGTTCACGTTGACGGTGATCCGGTTTTCCGCGCCGTATTCCACCAGCCCGGTCAGATCCACATAAAACGGAACGTAGCCGTAATGCTGCAGAGCGGCTTTGCAGCCGTTGACCTCCACAGAAGCGTTCAGCATCGCACCGTCAATCAGCAGGCCGACGCAGCCGCTTTCCCATTCCCGGGGAATGGAAACATACTTGGTATAGCTGCTCAGTCCGCCGGTAAAATAACCCATATCCGACCGGGCGGGAGCGTCCGGCGTCACCGGTGTGCCGATCATGCCGTCATGGGGCAGGTTAACCACTTTTCCCGGATCTGATTTCAGCTGACTGATTGAGTCCAGCAGCCCCTTCCGGAATGTCCACTCCCGATCAAGATTTATACTGTTCATTTGCTATCCTCCGGTTCATGTTTAAGAATGTCCAGGGAATTTATATCCTTTCGTATTTGCTGACATTGTAACAGAAAAGAAAGTGAATGGAAATCCAGATTTATTTTATACCTGACTTCCCGGATGCCTGTAATGAAAGTCAGGAGGAGATTGACAAAAGCGGCTTGGAAGCTTATACTTTTCAAGGCCTTGCCCACGTAGCTCAGTCGGATAGAGCGGCCGCCTCCTAAGCGGCAGGCCAGAGGTTCGAATCCTCCCGTGGGTGCCACAAAGGCAGGTTCCCCTTTAAGGGGATCCTGCCTTTTGCAATCACTGGTCGGATTCCGCAACCTCAGTCGGCGCAGCGGGCTTCGCGGACGCTTCATCCCGCTGCTTGCTTCGCAAGGAATCGCGCGCGCACCGCGGGCGGAATTCCCGCCTCACGCACCGCGCACGACAGGACTCCAGGTCACTTCCGCTTTCAGCGGATAGCCCACTGGGCTACCGTTTCTCTCGCTCCCCTCCCGTGGGTGCCACCCAAAGCCGGTTCTCCATCAAGGGGGCCGGCTTTTGATTTGCCTGACAGACAGATCGGAATATTTGGCTTTATATCACGAACCTGTGAAATCGTATTTCCGGACTCCCAGCATCCAGAATTTGTAACTCAGGAAGAAGAACAGGGACCCAATGAACGGCGACAGCCAGGAAAGCAGCGGTACATGATCCGGCGTTACAAAGACAAGGCTCGGATAATATGCCACGAACGCGATGGGGATCAGAAAGGTGAAAATAAACCGGAATACACTGTTAAAGATGCTGGAGGGATACTTTGCAAAATCCTTAAAGCGGAACATGATCACCATCACATAGCCTGAATTGATGATCCAGAAGCAGGTGGCTGCCGCAAAATTCATCAGTGCAATCATGAAAAGTGATGCGGTGATCAGAAAAATGGCAGCTTCCGCCACGGTGACGACGGTAACGGGGATTCCGATGTGAGCCCAGGCATAGATAAAGGTGCCCAGACCAAAGACGAACTGTCCGAGTCCCTTGACATCAAACACTTCGGAAATAAAATAAAAGAACACGTTGATGGGACGGAAACAGTATTTTATGAAGTCCCCTGAGCGCACCATGAAACGCAGGTTCCAGTTGTTGTCAAAAAAGCATTGGACAGGCGTCAGGGCAATCAGCGAAAAGCCGTACAGAAACAGCATGTGATGATAGTCCCAGCCGTTTACACTTGGAAAATTGTGAAACAGGATAATAAAGGTGATAAAGCCGGATATATTTGTCAGCACCATACCGAAGGTGGAGATGAAGAAATCCGCCCGATAACTCATTTTGCTTTTCAGATCCTGTGCCAGTATTTTTTTATAGATCGAAAGATAGAAGGACAAACCCCTTTTTTTAGCCGTTTTCATTTCCATGATATCAGCCTCCGTTTACCGTGATTTTCTTTACGGCATGATTCCAGAACAGGTTGCCGCAGACAGACAGCAACACACACCAGAAAAGCTGGATTCCCAGCTTTGGCAAAAGTCCTGACAGGGAATCTGTTCCATTCTTGGCCAGAAGCACCGTCAGGGGGATATCGTACACCGCGCGGAACGGGAGATATTCCACTGCCTGCCGAAGCCCTTCCGGGAAAAAGGCCAGGGGGATGGAGGCGCCGGATAAAAGCAGAACGACGGTCTCCTTTACGATGTTGATTCCCCAGGTGGACTGCGTATACAGACAGACGGGAGCCACCAGCATCTCAATGTTGAAATTGACGATCAGTGCCAGCAGCAGAGACACCATAAAATACAGCAGATTTATCCCTATGGGGATTGCTCCCTTCGTGATGACGACCACTACGATAAAAGTAGGAACGAAGGAAAGAAAAAAGTTGTTCACGTGGGCTCCTGAATAACTCCAGAAGGTATAAAGCCTGTAACGCATAGGCTTTAACAGGTGCATGATGATTTCGCCGGACTGGATGGCACGGCTCATATCCCAGACGATGAACATCTCCAGAAGATTGAAGATCGCGGTGGCCAGGATCAGATAGATCATGGTGTCGTAAAACGTCATGCCGTTTACCACGTCGACACCGCTCGAATCATAGATGGCCTTCCAGAGAAAATAGACGAGAGCCAGATAAATCAGGTTGGCGAACAGCATGACGGCTGTGCTCAGCCGAAACTGCAGGGATTCAATGATACCGGCTCTGGTAAGAGCCGTCTTTTTTTTGAGTCCTGTCATGCCGATTCACCACCCTCGTAGATCTTCCGGATCACTTCTTCCGTGGAGATCTCCTGAAGCTGGATATCTTTGATTTTATGTTCCTTCTGCATTTCCTGCATCACATGCATGACATCCGTTTTCTTCTCATCGATTACCTGTTCCACCCAGGAATCATCTCCCAGCCGCATCCGCAGGGTTCTGTAGGAACCAAAGTATGACTTCAGATGTTCAATATCATTGTCATAGATCTTTCTGCCTTTATCGATGATGATAATCCTTTTGCACAGCGCGTCAACGTCGCCCATATCATGTGTAGTCAGGATCACGGTGGTTCCCTTTACCTCATTAAGGCCCCTGATCAGCTCACGGATCCTGGCTTTCATGGATACGTCCAGGCCGATAGTGGGTTCGTCGAGGAAGACAATACCCGGATTGTGTAAAAACGCCGCCAGGATATCGCTTAAGGTGCGCTGCCCCAGAGACATCTGCCGGACGGGCTTGTGCAGGATAGGCTCCAGGTCCACCAGGGAACGGTAGAGTTCCAGCATGTTCCGATAATCCTTTTCCGGTACCAGATAAATGTTCCGCAGAAGGTTAAAGGATTCGATCAGGGGCAGGTTCCACCAAAGCTGGCTTCTTTGCCCGAACACGACTCCGATGTTTTCGGAATTGGCGGTCCGGTCTTTATAGGGCATACGGCCGTCAACGAAGATCTCGCCGGCACTGGGTTCCAGGACGCCGGTCATGATCTTTATGGTGGTGGATTTCCCGGCACCGTTAGGGCCAAGGTAGCCGATGATCTCTCCTTTATTTACAGTGAGAGAAACATCATCCACGGCCTTGATAATCTTATAATCCCTGGAGAATAGGTCCTGAATACTGCCCTTCAGTCCTTCATGTCTGTTTAAAACTTTAAACTGCTTACTGATGTTTTTCATCACAATTACTTCATTGCTCATAAAACGTCACACCTCATAAATCTTCTCACAATACTTGCCAAGCTCGACTTTTATAAGTATATTATCCGTAAAGGCTGTTTTCTACGGCTTTGATTCCTTACTTTTATAACTATATTGCAGAATAGTACAATATAGTTATAAAAGATGTAAATTCGGGAGAATATTGTTATGAGAAAAGAGATTCTGGGGCTGATCGTCAAGAGAGAAGACGGATCGGAAGAAGTAAACTATGATGATCCCAGTTTTCCGTCCTATATCTATGATGGATGGATCAAACCGAATGTAACATGGGAAAAGGTTCCACACTTTCATGAAGACATTGAGATCGTTACGGTGAAAACAGGAAAAATGGCCTATTGTGTTAACGGAAAGGTTATCCACCTGTACGCCGGCGACACCATCTTTGTGAATTCCAATCAGATCCATTACAGTATGGCGACGGACACCGAAACGGCCACTTATGTGATTTTTGTAGTGAATCCGAGTATTTTGAATTCATCCGTGGCGGTGGAACTGAAAGCGGTTCTTCCTATCATTAACAATCCGAACCTGCCCTATCTGCGCTTCAGAAATATCAATGAAAATACCAAGGATATGTACAGGATTGTAGTCAGCCTTCCGGATATCCGAAGAGATCCATTCCAGGTTACGAAAAAACTCTTTGAGATCTGGGAGATTATCCTGCACCAGAGCACGACATATGGCATACTGGATGAAGATATGCAAGCCGATATGCATACCAAAGCCTTTAAGGCAATGATGTATTATATCCAGCAGCAGTATCATAATCCCATCACGCTGGAGGATATCAGCCAGAGCGGGAACGTCAGCAAGTCCCTTTGCAACAGGATCTTTCATAAATATGTGGGCGGAAGCCCGATAAGCTACCTGGTGGATTTCAGGCTGCGGAAAGTGGCCGAATACCTGCGGACAACGAAGCTCTCCCTGTCGGAGATCGCACAGAAAACCGGGTTTAATGGTGCCAGCTATATGGCAGAGATGTTTAAAAGGGCCTTCGGGGTTTCTCCCATGGCCTACCGGAAAACACCACTGGAGTAATGCGGGTCCGGTCATTATCTGCGGCTGCCAGAAAAACTTTATGGTTTTTCCGTGATACAAGCCAGGATAACCGACTTGACAGCAGATGGTAAAATGTACACTGTGCGCTTTGTTATTACTCCCAATTGCAAGGATAAAACAGAACACAAATAACATCTTCAGGAAGGATCATCATCCATGAACCAAAGAGACCTGGCTGAAATCAAAAGAAGGCTGAATCCGGACAAACGCCACCCTTCCCTGATCTGCGGCTGCTATGTTGACTATATCGGAAACCCGATCACGAGTTTTTCGGTTCCTGTGGCTACCCTGTATGAGAATGAAAATGAAAAATACATGTCCATCTTCAAAAAGGTGCTTTCCGGGCAGCTCGGACAGGCGCTGAATCCGATCGCTCTGCCGACGGAAAGCATCGGCCTGCTCATGAAGGCACGGGATACCGGCATGAAGGACGAGACTGTGATGCAGGAGCTCTTCACCAGGATGATTGCCGGCATCCGTGCGGAACATCCTGACATGCAGTCCGTGGAGGATGCGCAGAATGCGGAGAACTGGCTGATCCTGATGCTGCATGACGATCTTGACGTCCGGAAACGGGACGTGAATGATGAGATTGATTATGAGAACTCCGACCGATCTTTCAGCTACTGCCTCTGTGCCGTCTGCCCCGTGAAGCGGGACAAGCCGGCGCTGAGGTATGTTCCCTCGGACGGACTGTTTCACGAGCGGGCGCCGGAATGGCTGGCAGGCATTCCCGTGATGGGCTTCCAATTCCCGCTGAATGAAGGCGGCAGCGCCGACGTGAACAATATGCTTTTCTACAGCCGGGACTGCAAGGACGCCCATGAGGCTTTCCTGAAAGCGGCGTTCAACGCTGATGCGGTGATGCCTGCCGCGGAACAGACGGAAAACTTCCAGTCACTTCTGGCCCAGACGCTGGGCACGGAATGCTCCCTGGACGTGGTGCAGGAAATGCATGAAGTGGTTTCCACACTGATCGAGGAGCAGGAAAAGGACGCCGAGCCCCTGCTGCTTTCCAAGCAGGATGTGGCAAAGGTGCTTGCCGACGGCGGCGTGTCCCCGGAGAGGGTGGAAGCCTTCCAGGACGGTTTTGACAAAACCTTCGGCACCGGTGCGGCGCTTCCTGCCGTGAACGTGATTGCTCCCAAACAGTTCAAGGTGGATCTGCCCAGCGTATCCATCAAGGTGGATCCCAAACAGGCGGATATCCTTGAAACGCGGGTGATTGACGGCCGCAGCTACCTGCTGATTCCGATCGAGGGTGACATCGCTGTGAACGGACAGCCCGTTTTCCCCAAAAAGTGAATGATCCTGTATAACCACAAACCCCAGCCGGATCCGGCTGGGGTTTGTTATTCAGAAGTTTCGGTCTGTATTCAGGGGATACTGTTTCTTCGGAATGTTGATGTAGGGGATGACGGTATGCTGCGGCAGCGCGGACGCCAGGTCGGAGATGGATTCCTGCATGGCCCGGCAGATGCGGAGGCGTTCCTCCGCAGCATCAGCCTCAGGATTATACCGGACAGGTTCGCCGAAGTGGATGCTGCTGAGCCTCGGCGCGGTATACATCGGCACAAAACAGACGGCTGTTCCGGTCCTGCGATAATACAGCCGGGCCAGGTCCGCAAAGTGCTCCTGGAACTCCCAGAGAATTCCGTTATACGGTTCATTTTTCTCGGGGAAGAGGACAACATCCGCGCCTTCCTTCAGGCGGTCTACCGACTGGCGGAAGGTGGTCATGACCCGGGCGTCGCGATAGACCGGAATGGTATGGGCATGGGTGAAAATATATTCGGCCAGCGGCGCGATCAGGTGGCTGAGCAGCCGGTAAAGCCAGCGGATCCGGCGGGGTTTCATGGACCAGAAATCCTGAAAAGCGTAAGCCGGGACTTCCTTCCGGTTCATCATTTCCCCGATGCACCAGATATAATGCGCGCGGGGCATATACATTTCAGCAGCAATGGGGCCGTACATCTGGCAGTGGTTTCCGACGATGATACAGGGCTCGGGCGGCAGGTTTTCCGTGCCGGAGAGCTTATATTTCGGTGAAAAAAACCGGATTACCCGGTAGAGCAGGCGATACAGCAGGGGAGACCGTGGGGTCATGGTTTATTCATTTCCTTCCGAATGTGATTGGGACCGGGCACGGCTGTTTGTATCGATGGACTTTCCAAAGACGACAAACCGGTCATACAGGTACTCTGTGACAAAATTGAGCAGCATGTTCATGATTGTGACGAGCATACCGTTCCAGCCGCAGGTACCCTCCAGGTAGTTGCCGAGGATCGTGGTCACGGGAGTGAAGACCGCGTAATAGGCCGCGACCTTCAGCATGGCGATGGGAACGTTGTTGGCCGAGCGGAACGTGAATTCCCGGTTCAGGGTAAAGTTCCAGACCACGGAGAGAACCAGCGCGATAAGATAGGCCACCCAGTATTCCCAGTGTAGAATTTCATACAGAACGGTGAAAACACCGATCTCAATGATACCGGCAGACATGGAAAACAGCACAAATTTGACTGTGCGGATCAACTCACTCCGGTCCTTAGACTGCCTGTCCTGCTCCGGACTCCTGGTGTTTTCTGTCATGATTCTCACCTTATCCTTTCATACCGGTCGATGACCGTCTGATACCGATCAAGCACCATCGGGATGAGCTTTTCCCAGGAAAGGGGAATGAGCTCCCGGGCGTTCTGCCCGATCTTTTTCACATCCTCCTGCGTAAAAATCCGGACCAGCTCGTCATGCATGGACTGCGGGTCAGCGGCGGCGGTGAAGCCGCTGACGTTTTTCCGGATAGCCCCGGCGGCGTTGGAACCCTCGGTCGCCAGTGTGGGAACGGCCAGGACGGCAGCTTCCCGCAGGACGAGGGGAGCGTTGTCGAACACGGAGGGGAAGAAGAGTAAATCCGCATTCAGGTAGATGCCCCTAAGCAGATCCCGATCCTTCACCTGACCGGTGAAACGGATATGATCCGTCAGGTTCAGGGACGCCGCGTAGCGTTCAATATCCTGTTCATCCTTACCGGTGCCGACCATGACCAGGAACCAGTCGTTACTCTGGTCACAGAGGAGTCGGAAAGTATCCAGAATCAGACGCTGGTTTTTATACCAGATTTGCTGGCCGACAAACAGCAGGATATGTTTGTCCTGCGGAAGCTGAAAGAGGGAAGCGGCTTTTTCTTTCAGCTTCTGCGCGTTTTCGGGAACGGATACGTCCGTTCCGTTGGGCATGACATGATACGGCTTGCTGTATCCGTAGGAGCGAAGCGTTTCGCCGGTTTCTTCCGAGCAGGCCCAGACCTCGTCGCAGCTTTCAAAAACCTTTACGATCTGGTTTGTCACCATTCTGGCGATGGCCTGGCTTTTGGTAAACTCCAGGATCGCATCATAGTACTTGGAATGGAAGGTTGCCACAACGGGAACCTTCATTTTCTTTCCAAGGGAAACAGCATATTTGCCAAGCAGTGACGGACTGTGGATGTGGAAGATATCCGGCTTCACATTCGCAATGCCGGCTTCCAGGGCCCGGTCAATATTCGGAACCGCACTGGCATAGCGGGAAAAAGGAACCCGGAAGGTCATGGATGTAAGCAGCGGATAAGGGAAGCTGTGCTTTTCCAGGTAATGGCTTTCCATGGCCGGGCAGACCACGGTGGCGTTCTCCATATGCCGCGCGTATTCATGAACGGTTTCCGTCACGCCGTCAATGACCGGGAAATAGTTATCAATAAACTGCACCGGATGCAGCGCCTGAAGATCATTCATCCTGTTTTCCTCCCCGGGCACGCCTTGCGCGAATCGCGTTGACGCCGTAAATGCCGGCACCGATGACAATAAAGGAATAATAGCAGAAGATTCGCCAGATCAGCATGGCCCAGAATACACCGTCAGACCGCATGGCAGAAAAGACGAGATAGAAGGCACCCTCGGCCGCACCGGCATTGCCCGGCGTCGGAACCAGGCAGATTGTGGCATAGATATAAATTGTACTGGCGAAAATATGCAGGAAGCTGACCGGAGCTCCGAACATCTTCAGCACAAAGTAGGGCATACTGCAAAGGGCAATCCGGTAGATCAGCGACAGGAGCAGCAGGAGGCACAGCATGACCTTGTTTTTCGCGATGACCGAGAAGCTGGTGTGATAGCTGTCCAGCATACCCAGTACCTGCTCCGTGGATTCCTCCGGATTTTTGACCAGACGCAGCCGGCCGCACAGGCGGATGGCCGCGGTGATGATCTTCTTCACAGTTTTCGGCATGAAGGAGAACGAAGCCAGCAGGCAGGGAATGAGGGAAAAGAGCAGCAGGCCGAAATAAGCCGTATAGCGGATGGCATCCAGCTCCACGGAACGGTGGGAGATGAAGACGCCCAGCGCCAGCAGAATGAAACCGGCCTGCATGGTGATATAGGCGCTGATTGTCATTGCGGAGGAAGCCCCGTCTGAATATCCGTGCCTGTGAAGCCAGAGAATCTGGAAGGGCTGTCCGCCGGCCCCGGAAGGCGTGATGCAGTCATAGTATTTTCCGAGGGCGGCCGTCTCAAACGCGATCCGGACGGAAACCGGTTCCCCAAGGGACTTCATCATCAGCAGATACTTCAGGGTTTCCGCACACAGCAGCACAACCAGGCAAAGCCCGGTACACCCCAGGAAGAAAAGGGCCCGCTTCGTGAAGCCAAACTGAAAAGTTCCGGCAGTGGTCCCTGAAAACTCATTGACCGCGGTGGCGGCGATGACCGCTATATTGATCAGGACAAACAACGCTGTCCAGACTGTCTTCTTTTTCCTTTCCTGTCGGTTTTCGTTCACAATCAATGTCTCATTTCTGTTCTGAAATCTTCGGTACGTGATACTCCACGCCCTGCTCAAAGCACACTTCCTGCGGCGGGGTTTCCAGTTCTTCCGGATTGTCCAGCAGGCGGATCACCTCAGCGAAGAAGGCGGCGTAATGCGCACCGGAGCAGACCCGCTCGTCCGCAGTGATGCCCAGCGGCAGCCAACGGCGCATCCTGGTTTTTCCGTCCGGTTCGACAAAGGCTTCTTTCTGGACGCTGCCCATACCGATGAAAAGGCTCACGTCACCGAAATTATAAATGTGATGCAGGGGATGATGCAAGCCAATGGAACCATTATTGGTGATAAACATACCGCTGTAGAAGGGCAGCTCCCGGATCAGAACGGGCGGCGCAATTCCGTATTTGTCCAGCAGTTTCACCAGGCCGACCACCATTGTGGCCAGACCGGGGATGGACAGAAGCGCACTGGCCAGCCGGATCACGAAATCCCCGTCCTCTGTGGCACGGCTCTGTTCCACCGCGGCATTCATCCGGTCCCGGACATCAAAGATTGTATCGGTCAGGTCAAAGAGGATGCGCACGGTGGTCTCGTTGCTGTTGTGATCCTGGGGATCCTTCAGCACGGTATAGGAGACGGAACAGTTGTTCCGGATATAATACTGCTTGTTGAAAATGAACCGGTTCACTTCCGGATTTTTGCTGATCGCCCGGACGTAGGCGGCTACCAGGATCTGCATGAAGGTGATCTTCTGTCCCTCCCGGGCCTTCTCCACGATGTACCGGCTCAGCTTTTCAAAGTCGGCCTTATGCTCAAGAAACACCTGCGCGTCACAGCGCATCGGCATCAGATAAGGGGTCATCTGCACAATAGGGTCCTGTTTCTTCAGGCGTCTTCCATCCGGTCTGCGTCCAAACATAAATGATACCTCCTCATTATTCTGCGCATCTTCCCGGGGACGGGATTCATGCATTCAATACTATTGCCTTGAAGTGATAATTCGAATTTTACCATGTAAATCATTGCTTCTCAACAACCGGCATTGTTTTCTTTCTGTGAAAAGGTTTGCAACGGATACCGGCCGGTGAATCCGGAAAAGTGTGCAATAAAAAAGGCACGTTGAGCGTGCCTTTTCATTATCGCCTTACGGGGATTTTTTTCCTCAGGTCTTCCAGGCGGTTCAACGCGTCATACAGCGTTTCATCACGCTTGGCAAAGTGCAGGCGGATCAGGTGATTGACCGGTTCCCGGAAGAAACTGGATCCGGGAACGGCGCCGACCCCTACATCCCTTGCCAGGACCTCGCAGAATTCCAGGTCGCTTTCAAAACCGAATTCAGAGATATCCAGCAGGATGTAATAGGCGCCCTGCGGAACCGTATGCGCGATGTGCAGGTCATCCAGTCCCTTGAGGAACAGATTGCGCTTGGCTGTATATTTCGCAGCCAGGTCGGCATAGTATTCGTCGCCAAAACGAAGACCGGTCACGGCGGCTTCCTGCAGCGGTGCTGCCGCACCGACGGTCAGGAAGTCATGGACTTTCCGGGCCACGTCGATGATTTCCGGCGGGGCGATGATGTATCCCAGACGCCATCCGGTAATCGAATAGGTCTTGGAAAGGGAGGAGCAGGAGATTGTTCGTTCCCACATTCCCGGCAGGGAAGCAAAATAGACATGTTTGCTGGGCGCATAGACGATATGCTCGTATACTTCGTCCGTGATGACAAAGGTGTCGTATTTGGCCGCCAGGTCTGCGATCAGCTTCAGCTCCTCATAGGTGAACACCTTGCCGCAAGGATTGGAAGGATTGCAGAGGATCAGTGCCTTTGGTTTCTGGCGGAAGGCTGCTTCCAGTTCGTCCGCTTTGAAACCGAAATCCGGAGGATACAGCGGCACATAGATCGGCTCGGCACCGGAGAGGATTGCGTCCGCACCGTAGTTCTCATAGAACGGGGAGAAGACGATGACCTTATCTCCCGGATTGGCAATCGTCATCATGGCTGCCATCATGGCTTCCGTACTGCCGCAGGTGACGACGATTTCGCTGTTCGGATCGATCGTCCTGCCCATCAGCCTCGACTGTTTTTCCGCCAGGGCTTCCCGGAAGTTCTGGGCACCCCAGGTGATGGAATACTGATGGAAATCCTCCCGGGAGACTTCTGCAAGGCGGTCCAGGATTTCCCTGGGCGGCTCAAAATCCGGGAACCCCTGGGACAGATTCACCGCACCGTATTTCAGGGATACCCGCGTCATACGGCGGATGACTGAGTCAGTAAAGGTTTCCGTTCTTCTTGACAGCTGCGGCATAATGGTTATTCCTCCCGGTCAGATATCATAGCTCAGGTTGCGTTCGTCGATGATACGCTTGGATTTGTGTTCGCTGCGTGTATTCAGGCCGCCGTCCGGATGGACAACCACCTGGGCGGGTTTCACGCCGATGCGCGCCTTCAGCGCGGCGGATACTTCTGCTGCGACGGCGTCATCGGACGCGGGATTGTCAGAATTCTTTTCAATTTCCACGGAGTACTTGCAGGTGAAGTCCTTCTCGAATACACGGATCAGGTATTCACCGGTGATGCCGTGCAGGTCGCGGATGACCGCTTCGATATCGCTCGGGAAGACATTGACGGCGGAAACGATGAACATGTCATCCTTCCGGCCGTTGATGTGGATCCGGCCATGCGTTCTGCCGCAGGAGCAGGGCGTGGTGTCGATCCAGCCGATATCACCGGTGCGGAAACGGATCAGGGGACGGGCATGCTTGCGCAGCGTGGTGAAAACAAGTTCGCCGACCTGGCCGGGCTCCAGCACTTCGCCGGTATGGATATCAACTGTCTCCACCAGGATATGGTTTTCTGCAATGTGCAGGCCGTTCTTGGCTTCGCACATGGCCGCGCAGGCACCGAAGATGTCAGAGAGGCCGTAGAAGTCATAAACCTCAGCACCCCAGAGTTCCTCAATGGCATGGCGTGTTGCTTCAATGGAGCCGCCAAGTTCACCGGCCACAATGATCTTCTTGATGTTCAGGTCTTTCTTGGGATCAATGCCGCTCTTGAGCGCCTTTTCACCCAGCTGCCAGGCATAGGAGGGGCTGGTCCAGATAACGGTGGGCTGATAGGTTTTCAGCACGTAGAGCAGGCGCTCGCTGGGCAGCGTGCCGCCCCAGATGCACAGCGCACCGAGGTTCTGGGCGCCGATGACGTCCGGGCCGCCGACATACAGGGAGAAGTTCAGCGCATGGACATAGCGGTCGCTGGGACGCATACCCACCTGCCAGAACCAGCGGCTTTCCGTTTCCTGGAACTCATCAAAGTCCTTCTTGGTGAAGGGACTCATGGTCGGAACGCCTGTGGAACCGGAAGAAGTGGAGATGAAGACAACATCCTCCTCCGGCACGGCGCACAGTTCACCAAGGAAGGAACCGACACCCTGGGTGTCACGCTGGGTCCGCTTGTCGATGAAGGGGAACTTCTGAATGTCCTTTAAGGTTTTGATGTCGGAGGGCTTTACTCCTGCCGCATCAAAGGATCTTTTGTAGTAGGGGGCATGATCGTAGGCGAACTGCACAATCTCCTTCAGATCCTCCAGCTGCTTCTTTTCAAGCTCCTCACGGGGCATGGTTTCCAGTTCCTTATCCCAGTACTTGTTATTCACATCTCTGCTCATGGTTGTTTTTCCTCCTGTATGTTTTTATAGTTTTTTCTGATTTGTTCCCATTTCAGGTCCCTGGACTGCCGGATGAGTTCAATATCCTCTTCCGTCAGGTGCCTGAACCTGGCCTGCCGCTTCAGGTAATCTGCGGGATCGGCCAGCTGCTTAGGTTGATGCGTCAGCGTAAAGTTTCCGTTCTCATACTCGGCCAGGTACCACAGGCCGCAGTCCACCACCTGGCGGGCAACCTCCACGGTTTCATCCGTGGCAATTCCCCAGCCGGTGGGACACGGAGCGATAATGTGGATGTATTTCGTTCCGCGGATTTTGGAGGCTTTCTCCACCTTGGCGATGAAGTCGTTCAGGTATCCGATGCTTGCCGTGGCCGCATAGGGGATTCCGTGGGCGGCGACGATTTCAAACATGTTTTTCTTCGGCCGGAGGTTTCCGCGGATGTTTTTTCCTGCCGGCGTTGTGGTCGTCCGGGCCCCGAAAGGGGTCAGGGAACTTTTCTGGATGCCGGTGTTCATGTAGGCTTCGTTGTCATAGCAGATGTACAGGATGTCATCGTTCCTGTCGATCGCCCCGGACAGGGCCTGGATACCGATATCCGCGGTACCGCCGTCACCGGCAAAACCGACCGCGTGATAATTGGTTTCCCCTCTGGCCCGGAGTCCCGCTTCAATACCCGTGAGCATGGACGCGGTTCCGGCAAAGGTGGAGATGATCGCGTTATTGCCGAAGCACAGCTGCGGGAAATTGAATCCGACTGCGGACATACATCCCGCCGGCAGCACGGCAATGGACCGTTCTCCCAGCACCTTGAGCGCTATGCGGACGGCCAGGCTTCCGCCGCAGCCGGCACAGGCTTTGTGACCGTAGAAGAATTCCTCTTCATTCAGTGTTCTTGCATTCAGGCTCAATCCGCTTCACCTCCGGTTCCGACAAAATGCAGTCCCTGCTGCCCCTGTGACAGATCCTCAAAGATCTGCCGGATATCCTCCGCGGAGATATTCTTTCCGCCGAGTCCTCCCACATAGTTGGCTGTGGGAATGGCAATCCCCGCCTTGTGGAGCGCGGAAACCACATTGGTATAAACCGTTCCTTCATTGCCGAAGGAGATGTCTTTTTCCAGCACGGCCAGCGCTTTTGTGTTTGCCGCAGCGGAGGCAATTTCCTGATTGGGGAAGGGCCGCAGGTACCGAAGCCGCAGCAGGCCGACTTTCTTTCCGTTGGCTCTCAGCGCATCCACGGTTTCCCGGACCAGGCCCGCAATACTGCCGAGCGTGACCAGGATGTAATCCGCATCTTCCGTCCGGTAGCTTTCCGTAAGCCCGGTATACTGCCTGCCGAAGATAGCCGCGAAGCGGTCTTCCGCTTCCGCCACAACCTCCCGGACTTTCAGCAGCCCTGCATGCTCCTTCATCTTGAACTGGGTGTTATAGTCCGGACCGGCGGAGAATCCAAGATTGCGCGGATGCTCCAGATCCAGGCGGTTATCCGTTTCAAAAGGAGGCAGGAAGGCATCCGCCTGCTCCCGGGTCGGCACATCCACCACCTCATAGGTGTGCGTAAGGACAAAGCCGTCCAGATTGGCCATATACGGGGTGGATACTTCTTTCTTTTCCGCAATGTAATAGCCCAGCAGCGCCAGATCCAGCGCTTCCTGCGCATTCTCCGCGTAAGCCTGAATCCATCCGCTGTCCAGGAGGGAAATGGAATCCCGCTGATCGCCGTAGATGTTCCAGGGAAGGGCCGTGGACCGGTTGGCGTTCATCATCAGGATCGGGAAGCGGCCGCCGGACGCGTAGGTCAGGCATTCCGCCATATACAGCAGACCCTGGGACGAGGTGGCGGTAAATGCCCGGGCGCCGACCGATGAGGCACCCATGGCACAGGACAGGGCTGAATGCTCTGATTCCACGTGGATGAACTCAGACTTCAGGCTGCCGTCCTCCACCATTTCCGAGAGCTTTTCCACGACAATGGTCTGGGGCGTGATGGGGTAGGCGGAGATGACCTGGGGCCGGGCGAGCCGGACGCCTTCGGCGAAGGCCTCGTCGCCGGAAAGGAACTTCTTTGCCATTATTTTTCCGCCTCCATCCTGATTGCCCCCGGCCGGCATTCCTTCAGACAGATACCGCAGCCCTTGCAGAAATCATAGTCAATGGCTACCTTGCCATCCTTCCTGAAAATGACACCGTCAGGACAGTGAAGATAGCACTGCAGGCAGCCGACGCACCGGTCTGTGTCAATGACGGGACGAACACTGCGCCATCCGGCATTTTTCGAAACCAGGTAACCCGCTTCATACGACGTTGTATCGGGGATTTCTGAAAATGCCTGCGGAATATGCTCTCTCAGATACGGTTTCATCCGGCCACCTCCCTGATCGCCGCGTTGACGGCGGCAATATTCCGGATTTGCAGTTTTTCCGGCATATTCTCCTGGATGGCCTGCTCTACAGCGCCGGCGGAGACAATTCCGGAAACCGCCGCGAAGGCGCCCAGCATGATGGTGTTGGTGATCGGCATATGCAGGATCTCCTGCGCGATCGCGGTTCCATCCAGGGTGATGACCCGTTCATCATCAACTTTCCGCCGGGTGTTCAGGATGATTTTTCCGTTTTCCTTCAGCTCATCAAAAGCAGCGTCTGTGAAAAGCGTATCATCCAGGTAGATGCTGTAATCCGCCCTGACCACCTGGCTCCGGTCTCCGACAGGAGAATCGCTGAGCTTGGTAAACGCCCGGATCGGTGCGCCCCGCCGTTCAGGACCGAAGGAGGGAAACGCCAGCGCGTAAAAGCCGTCGCTTTCCGCAACATAAGCCGCACCCAGCAGCCTGGCGGCAGTGAAGGCCCCCTGGCCGCCTCTTCCGTGCCATAAGATCTCTGTCATAAGTCCTCCTCTTATTTCTTCCACCGAAGCAGGTGCTGCTGCAGCTTATTGAAAAGGAATGAGATTGCGACAACCACGATACCGATGACAATGATTCCGAGAATGGTTCTCGTATAGTCACCGAAATCGGAGTAATTCTTGACGTAATATCCCAGACCGTCCCGGGCGCCGATCATTTCGGCTGAGGTCAGCAGAATGAAGGAAACCGTCAGGCCCTGGTTGCAGCCGATGAAGATCTGCGGCAGGGAAGCGGGAAGAATCACGGAAAACAGCATTGTGAAGGGATTCACATTCAGTACCCGGGCTGAATCGATGATCTTCTGTTCTACATTCAGCACCCCGCTCATTGTGCTGGCCAGCACCGGCCAGAAGGTGGCGAGAAAGATTACCATGACGGAAACGGAACGGAAGGTGGGCAGGAGCGCAATACCGTAAGGAATGTAGACAATCGGCGGAATGGCGCTCAGAAACTTGGAAATATAAGTGGCGGCATTGCCTACCCGCGCTTTCCAGCCGAGGAGCAGCCCCAGCGGAATGGAAACGAGCGCGGCCAGCAGGTAACCCTGGATGATGATGGAAAGCGAACTCTGGATATTCACCATGATCTTCGGGAAATCAGTGATGAACTGGGCGAAAACCCTGCCGGGCGGCGGAAAGAGCGTTTCCTTCAGCCACATCAGCTTTGCGGAAGCCAGGGTCCACAGGATCAGGAAGACATACACAAAGCCGATGATGTCGAGAAACAGCGCCAGGCCTTCCGGCTTCTTGATCAGCGCGGACACAATCAGCACAAGGATTTCCAGCCCTATGGCGAACCAGAGCACGTTGAGGCATTCAGCCGGCTTGGCGGTCCTGTCCGGCAGGAACTGCACGGCAACCAGGATCAGGAACAGGAGGTTCGTGACCCTGAGGAAGCGTTTCCCCAAACTCATTACAACACCACCTCATCTCCGCCGATTTTGTCCCCGATATCCCCATAGAAGAGGGAAAGCAGCCTGTTACGGAAGGCACTGTACTCCGGCGTCTGGACCAGTTCAGAGCGATTCCGGGGCCGGGAGAAGGGCACGATGATCTCCTTATACACGCGGCCCGGGCTTGCTGACATCATGACAATACGGTCTGACAGCAGAATGGCCTCATCAATATCATGGGTGACAAACAGGACGGTTTTCTTTGCCGTTTTTCCGTCGCCTTCCCACAGCTTGAGCAGAAGCTCCTGGAGAATGGTCCGGTTTTTGGCGTCAATCGCGCCGAAGGGTTCATCCATGAGCAGGATGTCCGTATCCATGGCCAGGGCCCGGGCAATCGCCACGCGCTGCTGCATGCCGCCGGAAAGCTGGGAAGGATACTTGCCCTTGAAGGCATCCAGGCCGACCCGGTCCAGGAATTCATCCGCCACCCTGAAGCGCTCCGCCTTGGAAAGCTTCGGCCGGGCCTGCTTTACCCCGAAAGCCACGTTCTTTCTGGCGGTCATCCAGGGGAAAAGGGAATAGTTCTGGAAGACCACACCGCGGTCATTCCCTGTGCCCCTGACCGGCTCTCCGTCGATCAGGATGGAACCTTCGGAAGGATGCCTGATGCCTTCCAGGATGCTGAGCAGGGTGCTTTTTCCGCAACCGCTGGATCCGATCACACTGACGAATTCGCCGTTTTCCACAGAGAAGGATACGTCATTCAGTGCCGTAAAGTGCTTATTCCTTTCTGTGTAATCCACGGACAAATGGCTGATCTCGATCTTACTCATGTGTTTCACCTCACAGTTCGTTTTCCGCTGGTGTGTTACAGAGAGACGGGACGGAAGAGCGTTTCTCCCGTCCCGTGAAATGAACGGATTACTCGTACAGATCAAAGTGCTCCTTCAGGGACTGGTAAACAGGATCGTCGGGGAACTCTGCCAGGATGCTGGCAAGAGCCTTGTCATAGACCGCCGTGTTGTAGAGGGGATCTATGTCATAGTCCTGAATGTAACCCAGTTCAACAATGGAAGCCTTGAGCGCGACCGTTCCCTGTTTGTCCGGATCGGGAACGGAAGTGCCGTATCCGCCGTAGACCTCAGTTCTGATATAGTCTTCATCAATGTCGATGTATTGCTTGATATCCCGGATGGATTCATCCTGATGATCCTGAGAGAACTTGTAAGCCTTGATCAGGGCACGCTCGAACGCGTTATAGGCGTTGGGGTAATCCGCCAGCGCTGCGGTCGGCGCGACCTGACGGCAGCAGGGCTGGTTCTTCAGGGCCTCCTCCTCGGAGCAGCGATACACAATTTCATATCCCAGGCCCTTGGCCAGTGAGGCGTAGGGAGAATAAACGGAAGCTGCGTCGATAGAGCCGTTCTGCAGGGCGTTGAAGGCATCCTTCTGGCTGTCGAAGTAGATGATGTGCACCTGGCCTTCGCCCTCGCCGATTTCAATGCCGGCGTTTTTCAGGAGGATCTGCAGTTCAGCGTCCTGGACACTGTTTTTGACGGAAGCCACATTGCGGTCTTTCAGGATGGAAACATCCCAGTCTTCCAGGCCCTCCGTATATTCGGGCTTGATCACATATCCGTGGCCGTTTGTCATTGCGCCGCCGAAGATGGAAAGATCCTGGCCCTGGCTCTGGAAGGAGAGGATCGGAACGGAACCGATGAACGCGACATCCAGTTTGCCGGAGATCAGGCCGGTGGCCAGTTCGGACGCACTGGAGAACTGCGTCAGGGTAACGTTCAGGCCTTCTTCCTCAAAGTAGCCCTCCTCTTTGGCGATGAAGCCGAGCAGGTGAGCGGTGGAGTTCAGGTAGCCCAGGCCGAAATCAGCCTTTTCAACAGCGGCGTTTTCCGCACCGGCCGGAACGGCCAGCGTAAGCACCAGCGCCAGAAGCGCGGCAATTGCAACAATCTTTTTCATGGAAAATCATCCTTTCAATCTTTTTCAGTCTGCCTGTAAGGCGGTGTAATCAGGTTCCGCAGCAGTCAGGGATATTATCCGGAAGGCTCTTTTCATGGCTTTCCTCCTGACAGCAGCTTTCTGTTTCCCGGTTTTCCTGGCTGCAACAGTCGGGAGCGTTTTCCGAAGTGTTTTCCTTCGCCGCTTCCGGAATGCAGCAGTCCGGAGTTTTTTCTGAAACAGTCTCTTTCACGGCTTCCTGCTGACAGCAGCTGTTCGTTCCTTCCCGGCCGCAGCAATCACTGGGTTCTGCACTCCGGATGCTTCCGGCAAAGAAGAGGAAGATGAAGCTGAGAACGAGACTAAGGAATTGAATCAATCGAGTGCCCTCCAAACCGTAAAATGAGTATAAAAAATGGAAGTCTTACACATACTTCCAGCGTTCCGCTTATCTGAACCTTTTTGTTGAGCTGTCACATTCGGGACGTGCAACATCGGCCGATCCGGGAAACGCTGAACCGCATCGTACATAAACACATGCCCATTCGTGTGCCAGTCTGCTTCAGTGACATGCCTCGTTCCTCCCTTCAAAAGTATGACCGTATTGTACATGACGTTCACACATTTGTCTAATATCATATAGGAATAATAGGTAATAGCCTCCGGCTATAACTCACATGTGCTGCTTTTCGCTCTGCGACTTGTTTTCCAAGTATTTGCGAAGCTTTTCGATATACAGCTGACCCATCCGGCTCAGGATCATGTTTTCCTTGACGATAAACCCGATTTCCATTCTGCTTCCGGCCGGATCTCCGTCTGTTTCAAAGGGGACAGCGATATGATCGGAACCGTTCAGCTCCTCGCAGATGATGCCGGAACAGAGCGTATACCCGTTCAGTCCGACCATGAGATTCAGCATTGTTGCCCGGTCGTTGACTTTGATTGTCCGGGGATACTCGTTGGTGCTCAGAATTTCCTCCGCATAGTAGAAGGAGCCATTTGCTCCCTGCTCAAAGGAAAGGCACGGATAATCCACGAGATCTCCGAACCGGATGGATTTCCTGCCGGCAAGCGGGTGGCCTTTCCATAAATAGACATAGGCATTGCAGTCGATCAGATGATGAAACTCCAGACTGTTGGTCCGCAGGATTTTCCGGATAGCCTTTCGGTTGAAATCACTCAGGTAGAGGATACCGATTTCGCTTCTTCCGGTGGAGACATCATCAATGACCTCACTGGTTTTTGTTTCCCGGATCGCGAATTCATATTCTTCCGTATCGAATTCCTTCACCATTTCCACAAAGCTTTTGACTGCGAAGGAATAATGCTGTGCGGAGATGCCGAATTTCTTTTTCAGCTTTCCGTCCTTGCCGTATTTCTCCAGCAGGCGCTCATATTGCTGTGCCACCTGTTTCGCATAATGGACAAATTCAACGCCGTCATTCGTCAGGGATACGCCCCGGCCGCCGCGGTTGAAGATGGTAATGCCCAGGTCCTTCTCCAGCTCCCGGACGGAATTGGTCAGCGTCGGCTGTGAAAGGTACAGCAGATCCGCAGCCTTGTTGTAAGAACCGGCTTCCGAGATGGCGATCACATATTTCAGTTGCTGTATTGTCATCTGTTTCTCCTTGCTTTTGCTTCCACTATTGAATTCCTACAAAATAGATGGTAATATGGGGTTATAAGATTGTGAGGTAATGACGATGAAGATTTCCACAAAAGGCCGTTATGCACTTCGTTTTCTTCTTGACCTTGCAGAGCACCAGCAGGCAGGATATATTTCCCTGAATGAAATTGCGAAGCGCCAGAACATTTCCAAAAAGTACCTGGAACAGATTATTCCGATCTTCAATAAGACGGATATTCTCAGGGCAAATCGCGGATCCCAGGGCGGATATATGCTGGCCAAGTCACCGGACAAGTATACCGTCGGTGATATCCTGCGCTGCACGGAGGGATCGCTGGCGCCTGTGGATTGTGCTGACCAGGATCCTGTTGAGTGTGAACGCAGCGCATACTGTGTGATGCTTCCGGTCTGGCAGGGACTGTCCAGGGTCATCAATGAGTATCTCGACAGTATCACCCTGCAGGATATTCTGGACCGGCAGCGTGACCGGTACGCAAACGACTATGTAATCTGAATTGTTATACCGCGGGAAGTAAACGGCGTGTCTGAATCATCAGGCGCGCCTGATTTTTATTCATACAGGTTTTTGCTGAAATAGCGGTCGCCCCTGTCGGGAAAGATGACCACGATATTGCCCCGGGCTCCTGAATCAATGAGCTTCTTCGCCGCACTCAGTGCAGCACCGGAGGAGGAGCCGCCGAAGATGCCCTCTTTTTTGGCCAGTTCCCGGGCACCGGTAAAGGCATCATTATCATCCACCTTGACCACTTTATCCACGAGGGACATATCCATGGTATCAGCGACGAAATCATTGCCGATCCCTTCGATGTTATAATCCCCGTGCTCTCCGCCGCCCATGGTGGAACCGACCGGGTCGGCCAGGACCCCTTTGATGGCCGGATTCTGCTCCTTCAGATAGCGAACGACGCCGGAATAAGTGCCGCCGCTGCCGGCACCGGCCACCAGGTAGTCAATTTTTCCCTCCAGGTCACGCCAGATTTCCGGACCGGTTGTTTCATAATGCGCTTTGGGGTTGGCAAGGTTTTTAAACTGCCGCAGGGTTACGGCGCCGGGAATGGAGGCGCGCAGTTCCTCTGCCTTTGCTTCCGCACCGAGCATTCCTTCCTCCCGGGGGGTATTGATGATATCCGCACCCAGTGCGCGCATGAGGGTCTGTTTTTCCACGGAGAACTTGGTCGGCACGACAAAGATGACCCGGTAGCCCCGGTTCAGCGCCGCAAAAGCGATTCCGAGGCCGGTGTTTCCGGCGGTGCCTTCGACAATGGTTCCGCCGGGCTTCAGCAGGCCTTTTTCCTCGGCATCCTCAATCATGGACCTGCCGATCCGGTCTTTGACACTGCCGCCCGGATTATACAGTTCAAGTTTCGCAAACAGATTGACCCCTTCCGGCAGGTTCAGGTGGGAAAGTTTTACAATCGGCGTGTTGCCGATCAGGTCCTGGGTTGATTCAAAATAGCTCATTTTTACTCCTCGCTTTCCGCAATGGCCTGTTCAAGGTCTGTAAGCAGGTCCTCAATATCCTCGATACCGATGGACAGGCGAATCAGTCCGTCCGTAATGCCGACCCTGTCCCGCACTTCCTTTGGGATGGAGGCATGGGTCATACTTGCGGGATGGCAGACAAGGCTTTCCACTCCGCCGAGGCTTTCGGCCAGGGCAATGAGTTTCAGCGCTTTAAAGAATTTACGGATGTTATGACGCTCATCCAGTTCGAAGGAAATCATTGCACCGCCGTTTTTCGCCTGCCGTTTGTTGATTTCATACCCCTGCGCGTCCGGCAATCCCGGATAATAAACTTTTTTCACTGCTTTGTGATTTTTGAGGAACGCCGCGGCTTTTTCCGCATTCTCCACATGACGGTCCAGCCGGACACCAAGCGTCTTGATGCCGCGGATCAGCAGGAAAGAATCGAAGGGCCCGAGTACGCCGCCTGTGGCATTCTGGATAAAGGCGAGACGCTCGGCAAGCATGGCGTCATTCACTACCACCAGGCCTGCCACAAGGTCACTGTGCCCGCTGAGGTATTTTGTGGCGCTGTGAACGACGATGTCCACACCCAGCTGAATCGGCCGCTGGAGATAAGGCGTCATGAAGGTGTTGTCCACGATGGACAGGATTCCGTGATTTTTCGCGATCTTTGCCACGGCTCCCAGGTCGGTGACAGTCAGAAGCGGATTGGCCGGGCTTTCCACAAGGATCGCTTTGACATCCGGCGAAATGCTTTTTTCCAGCAGCGCCAGGTCTGAGGTATCGACAATCTCGTAACTGAGGTTGAAGTTTTTGAACACCTTATCCAGCACGCGGAAAGTTCCGCCGTAAACGTTGGATGAAATGATCACTTTGTCACCGGTTTTGAACAGCGTCAGGACGGCTGTGATTGCTGCCATGCCGGAGCCGAAGGCAAAACCCGCCGTGCCGCCTTCCAGCTCTGCGATCAGCGCTTCCAGCGCGGCGCGGGTCGGATTGCCCGTGCGGGAATATTCCCAGCCGGTGTTTTCCCCCAGACCATGCTGTTCATAAGTGGAAGTCTGATAAATGGGTGTATTGACCGCCCCGGTTACCTTGTCTCCGTAAATACCGCCGTGGATCAGCGCGGTGCCTGTTTTTTTGTAATGAGCCATAATCCTGTTCCTCCCTGTTGTATATGATTCAGTATGCGAGTTTTTCCGTGTTCCAGTTTTCCAGGACTGCAAGCATGTCCGCCGCTGTCCGCCGGGCTCCGGCCAGATCGTGCTCCAGCCAGTTTCCGCATTCCTGACGCTTTGCGCCGGGAATTTCGCCCTCAAACTCCGAGATAAAGCTGAAAGACTGCCTGACAAGATCGATGGCATCCCGGCTGCTGACCGTATCCCGAAGCAATAGGTAGAAACCTGTGCGGCATCCCATGGGACCGACATAAACCACACTGTCTTTGTAAGCACTGTTCCGCGCGTAAGTGGCGAACAGGTGTTCAAAGGTGTGAAGCTCGGCATAGCCGAGGTAATCCCCGCCATTGGGCTTTTTCATCCGGATATCATAGGTGACAACGTCACCGTCCACGCGGGATATATACATTCCTTTTTCCAGCAGGTCATGATTGACCGAAAAACTGGCGATCCTGTCCATGATTGTCTCTCCTTTACGTAATCATCCTGTTTCTCCGATAAGGGAGAATCAGATATACAGATAATAGCTTTCGTTGAAGCGGTCTCCCTTTTTCGCCAGGATAAAGTGGATATTTTCATAAGCCTTCTGGCCATCGGACCGGCCGTCGAAGAAACGCTTCTGGATTTTCTCCGGTGAATTATGCTCATCCAGCAGGAAACCGTGCCGTTCCAACGCTTCCGAAACCTCTGACAGCGCATAGCCATGCTGCATTTCCTCACCGAGGGAACGGGTGATTTCCGACAGGCGGTGCACCCGTTCTGCCGTATCCGGGGAGAAGGTGGTGTCATCCGGGAAATCAAAAACGAGTTTGCTGCCAAAGGAAGAGATAGCGCCGATACGCTCCAGGGTTTCCTCAAAGACCGGCAGCGTCAGGTAGTAAGTGACGCCGAGAATCGCGAAGAAAGACGGCGCGGCGGGATCATATCCGGCTTTTTTCAGCTCTGCGGCCATATCGTCCTTTGCGAAATCCACAGCAACATAGTGGACATTGGACGGAATATTCCATTCCAGCTGCCGGATTTTCTCAAGCTTGTAGCGCTGGGTATCGGGATGGTCGATTTCAAAAACCTGGATATTGGGATTGTCATTCCGGAAGGCGAAGGTATCCATGCCGGCTCCGCAGATCACGTACTGGCATTTTCCCCGCTGCCAGGTGAACCGGGTGAGCTCCCGCTCGGCAAAGGCGGCGCGGGAGAGCGGAATAGGGGAGATATACCGGTTCAGTTTGTCGCGGATTCTTTTTCCGCTGAAGGTATAGGCCAGATCAAACCGGTTTTTGTCGTATTCATGCTCGATCAGCTGGCCGATTTCATCATATTCTTCCTTGCCCATCAGGTCATAGGCAAGATAATCATCAAAAATCTTATTCTTCTCATGGTTGGAATGGTAAGCGCGGGCGAAAGAGCAAAGCTTCGCTGTGATGCTTTCCATATCATCGATCATAAAACCACCTCTTTATACAGTCTCAAAATACAGAAATCCCGCCGTGTTCTTTTTCCGCAGGAGTGCGAAACGGAACAGGCGGGATTCAGTGGGGGTGATTGCTTATGCTTTATCTGCCGCCTGTGCCTTTATGACAACACAGACAGCGACACATGCCCGCGGAAGCAGCAAAACCGGCGGGGCGACGGATGATCGCTCCGGTATCCAGGCTGTTCAGGGGGCGTACGGCAAATTTCATCATTTTATTCCTCTTCTGATTAATCAGAGAACATGGGAGTGGACAGATAGCGCTCACCGGTATCCGGCAGCAGGGCAACGATGATTTTGCCCTTGTTTTCCGGACGCTTTGCCAGTTCAGTTGCGGCCCAGACCGCGGCGCCGGAAGAGATACCGACCAGCAGGCCTTCCTTCCTGGCCAGGGTTCTGCCGGTTTCAAAAGCATCCTCGTTTTCTACCGTGATGATTTCATCATAGACTCCGGTATCGAGGGTGTCCGGTACAAAGCCTGCGCCGATTCCCTGAATCTTGTGCGGTCCGGAGGCTCCCTTGGAAAGCACCGGCGAACCTGCGGGCTCAACCGCGACAACTTTGACATTGGGATTCTGTTCCTTCAGGTACTGGCCGACACCGGAAATGGTACCGCCCGTACCGATTCCTGCGACGAAGATATCGACCATGCCGTCTGTATCTTCCCAGATTTCCGGACCGGTTGTATCATAGTGCGCCTTCGGGTTGGCGATGTTTGTAAACTGGCTGGGGATGAAGCTGTGCGGTGTTTCGGCTGCGATTTCGTGGGCTTTTTCAATTGCGCCCTTCATTCCCTTGGCACCCTCTGTCAGCACAAGCTCGGCACCGTATGCCTTCAGAAGATTGCGGCGCTCAATGCTCATGGTTTCAGGCATGGTCAGGATAATCCGGTAACCGCGGGCCGACGCGACAGCAGCCAGGCCAATGCCGGTGTTCCCGCTGGTGGGCTCAATGATAACGGAATCGGGCTTAAGAATCCCCTTGGTTTCCGCATCGTCGATCATTGCTTTCGCAATCCGGTCTTTTACGCTGCCGGCGGGATTGAAGTATTCCAGCTTTCCGTAGACCGTTGCGCCGAGTGAATTCAGCCGGTTATAGTTCGTAAGCTTTAAAAGCGGGGTTCCCCCGATCAGGTCGGTAATTCTGTCGTAGGTATTCATGATGTTTATACTCCTCTCAATCTGCTGCATTTCAGTGCTTCATATGGCCTGCCTGCCGGGTCAACATCGCTTACTGAGGAGGAATTTCATTTCACTTCATCTCCAAATCACAGATAACCTATCTGATTTATAGGCAATGTTATAGCACGCATTTATTTTCCTGTCAACACCGGAAATCAGATTCTTTGATCCTGTACACTGAAAATGCAGAAGATAACCTGAAAGAAGAAACAGGGCGCCGCAGCGCCCTGCCTAAAAGGAATTATATGTTACTTTTTCTTTACCGGGATCCACAGCTCACAGAAGAGGCCGGGCCTGCTTTTTTCATAATAGATTTCATAATCAGTTTCTTCGGAGGATTCATAGCCCATCTGGGGCAGGAATTCCTTGTAGAATTTGGACCAGGTTTCGGTGATGCAGTCTCCGTCCTCTCCGATGCAGTCAAAGACCACGTAGGTTCCCGGCTTCACATCCCAGAGGCTATATCCCGCTTTTTCCATTTCCGCAAGGTCAAACGGAGCCGTCTCCTTGTCGAGCAGGACGCCGATTCCATACTCAAACGTATCCTTGCCTTCTTTTGTCGGGGTGCAGAGGCCGTACAGGTCCCGTTTGCCGTCCGGACGCAGGCCGCACATCGGGCTGATCAGGTTCTTCTGATTGCATTCTCCCCAGAAATCAGCAACATCGTGGTTGTCATCGTCATTGATGATCTCAATCGGGAAACTCCGAACCATGGCAATAAACTTCTGCTGCTCTGTCTGAACGATTCTGTAGTCCATACTTTTACCGCCTTCCACTGTCAGTTTGATTGTGAGAGGGTTAAAAAGTACGAGCTTCGCGGATTTCTGCCTGGCAAAACTGGGAGCTATTCCATGGAACCTTGCAAAGGCTTTGGTGAAGCTTTCCGGCGTTTCGTATCCGTATTTCAGTGCAATGTCTGTGATGGAAGCATCGGTTTCAACGATTTCACGAGCTGCCAGGGACAACCTGCGGTTACGGATATACGCGTTGGCAGTGATTCCAGTCAGGAAGCTGAAAGCCCTATGAAACTCATAACACGAAGTGTGCACATGCTTCGCCACGTCTTCATAGTTGATTTCTTCCAGCAGATGCTCTTCCATGTAGGTGATTGCCTGCTGCATCGCCGCGATCCACTCCATACGTTTCCCTCCTGTCGAGACATACTATACAGGCAATCTGAAAAGCTGACATTTCCCGGTTTGCGGAGATTTGTCAGGTTACTTTATGCAGGAATTCAGGCTCTTTTCCAGAGACTCCGGAATACCTCCCGCTGTTCCCCCTGGTAGTCGCTGACGCCTTCATAGACCGGCTCGAATCCGCACTTTTTCAGGACGTGTTTTGAGGCAATATTCTCTTTGAGGCAGATTCCATACACTTCATCAATACCGATGGATTCGGCAATGAACGGCAGGAAGGCGTTTACAGCCTCCGTGGCATAACCGTTACCGGTGTACCGCTTCGCGATGTGATAGCCGATTTCCCAGATCCCGTTTCCGATGGGAGCCATCTGTACATATCCGATGTTTTCACCGCCGGCTTTTGTCAGGACGGGATATACCAGGGGACCGTCACAACGGCCATACTGTCCCATGAGAAACTCAATGGTTTCCCGGGCATCGTCCACTGTCTCAAAAACCTCATCCGGAACGAATCTCCGGTTATCTTCATCGAGGGAATTTTCATGGACCGCCTGCGCCATGTCCGGGGTAAATTCAGTAATGATCAGTCTTTCCGTTTCAATTCTCATGTGTATGCCGCCTTATTCTTATCAGGATTATTGGTTCTGTATGATTCTAACACAGATTTCTGAATCCTGAAAGGAAAGCGGCGGTACTGCGTAATCCTTGTAAAGCCTGTGAAAAAATGATAGAATCCTCCTGCACCATACGAAGGGAGATGATTACTATAGCCAGATTTGTTCCTAAGGACAAAATGAGCAAGAAAGCTCAGAAGGAACTCAACCGTCAGCGGCGGGTGACCTGGGAATTCAGCCCGGTCACGAAAACCGTGGACAGCAGGAAGATTTATTCACGTAAAAGGAAAGCTCAGAATCGTGGTGATTACGATCTGAGCTTTTTTTGTGCGTTTTTTGACTTGAGTTACTCCTTTGAACCGGAAAGACGTTTGTCCGCCTGAGCCTGGAGGGATTCCGGCGGCATCTCCATAATTTCGATCTGTGTACCGTCCGGATCATGGGTCCAGAACATCAGACACCGGGACAGGCCGCGGCGGATCTCCGAATCCAATGGCCCGCCCTTTGCCCGGACGGTTTCATAGGAACGCTGGATATCATGGGTCATCAGGCATAGATGGCAAAAGCCGATTGACTCCGAATCAGCTGCTGTTTCTTTCCGCCCGTTGGCGAACAGCTCCAGATACTGCCCGGGCGCCAGGAAAATATATACCGTAGCCAGGGAACCGTCTTCCCCGTGCATGCGGAAGGCTTCCGGCAGACCGAGCGTCTCCGTGTAATACCGGACGCTTTCCAGGATATCGCGGGTGCGGATCGCAATATGGGACAGGCCCTCCACCGCCTGTTTCTGACTCATTTTCGGCTCTCTCCTTTATCTGTTTTCGTTCAGTTCCTTTTTCCAGGGAATGGATTCCGCCGCGCCGGGACGGGTGACGGATATCGCCGCGGCCCGGCTGGCCCGCTTCATGCATTCCTGCAGGGGCAGGCCCTCCGCCAGCCCGGCCAGAAAATATCCCGTATAGGTATCGCCGGCGGCGGTGGTGTCCACTGCCCGGACGCTGACGGCGGCTTCCCGGTGGGTTTCAACTGTACCGTCTTTGACCCGCCAGGCCATGCTGCCCTCTTTTCCAAGGGTGAGCAGCAGCGACAGGCGGCCGTACTGCCGGTGAAGCGTTTCCCAGACCTTTTCCGGTTCCGTTTCCCCGGTAATCTGTTCCGCTTCAATTTCATTTACCAGCAGCCAGTCCAGCACCCCGAAGTCCACCCTGTCCAGCGCCCGGTTGTACGGCGAAGGATTCAGCACGATCTGCAGGCCCCGCGCGGAGGCAAGCTCCACGATCAGGGGAAGATCGTTGATTTCATTCTGCAGGACCAGCCAGTCTCCCCGGCTGAAGGAGCCGAGAACCCGGCGGATATGCTCTTCCGGTATACACCGGTTGGACCCGCCGTAAAGCAGGATGCAGTTTTCCCCCTCCGGACTGACCTGGATGACGGTATGCCCCTGGGCTTCCGGAACCGGAAGCAGGAACGCCGTATCCACCCCGTTTTCCTCCAGCAGGTCTTTCAGCACCGCGCCGTCCGCGCCGTAACAGCCGGCATGGCAGACCGCGGCGCCGGCCCGGGACAGGGAGACGGACTGGTTCAGGCCTTTTCCGCCGGCTTTGACCGCCCGGGACAGGGCGGACAGGGTTTCGCCGGGCTGCACAAAATGATCCACCTGATATACGTAATCCAGGTTCAGGGAACCGAAGTTCAGGATTCTCATCTTTTTTCCTCTTCCCGCTTTCTTGCCGAAGCTCTTTCCATCATGATAAATCATTTCCCGGGCGTTTCGTCAAGTGTTTTCTGCGGGAAAAGGCCCCTTGACTTAGAGCTTGCTTTAACCTGTAAAATCATGGACAGAAGAAAATGAATATCCTATGCAGGACAACAGGGGGATCATTATGCTGATTCAGAACGCATCCTGGATTACCATGAAAGACGCGGCGTCCACCGTGGTGCCGGTGTTCCGCAGACGTTTTTCCTGCGGCCGGCCCATCTGCTCCGCAACGCTGGAAGTGACCTGTGACGGCGTCTATGAGGCTGTGCTGAACGGGAAACGGGTGGGGAACTTTATCCTGGCGCCCGGCTGGACGGAATACCGCAAGCGCCTGCAGGTCCAGGCCTATGATATCCGGGATCTGCTGGCGCGGGGAAACACGCTGGAGATCACCGTGGCCAACGGCTGGTACCGCCGGACAAACGCGCCCTGGACCGGGACGCACAATCCGGATGAGTTCCTTCCGGCCATGCTGATCGCCGCCCTGCGGGTGGTGACGGAGGACGGCGAGGAGACCGTTATCCTCACCGACGAGGCATGGGAGGTTTCCGAAAGTACCGTCACGCTCAGCGGCATCTTCATCGGCGAAGATGTTGATATGACCCGTGTGCCGGCGTTCCGCCCCGCGCAGGTCTGCGATTATCCGAAATCCATCCTGATTCCGCAGGAGGGGCCGGAGGTTCATGAGCAGGAGATTGTGTATCCCCGCTCCTCTTTCCGGACGCCGAAGGGAGAATGGGTCATTGACTTCGGCCAGAATCTGACCGGGTATATGGCCTTTGAGCTGGACGCCCGTGCCGGGGAAAAACTGTCCATATCCACGGCGGAGGTGCTGGACAGGGACGGCAATTTCTATACCGCCAATTACCGTTCCGCCCGCAGCCAGCTGCATTATATCTGCCGGGAAGGATACCAGAGCTATAAACCCCGGTTTACCTTCTTCGGCTTCCGGTACCTGCGGATTGATGAAGCCCCGGAAGGGTTTGACGCCGATCAGATCCATGCGGTGGTGCTTCACTCGGAAATGAAGCGTACCGGCTGGCTGGACAGCAGCGACCCGACGCTGAACCAGCTGTTCAGCAATATCCTCTGGAGCCAGAAGGGCAATTACCTGGATATCCCGACGGACTGTCCCCAGCGGGACGAACGGTACGGCTGGACAGGCGACGGCCAGATTTTCTGCCGGGCGGCCACCCTGCAGTATGACGTGCGGCAGTTCTTCCGCAAATGGCTGGCGGACGTGCGGGCCGCGCAGCATGAGAACGGGTGGGTGCCGGACGTGGTGCCCAGCCTGACGGCCTACAAGCCCGGCGGCAGCGCCTGGTCCGACGCGGTGACCATTATTCCCTGGCAGCTGTACCAGACCTACGGGGAGGTTTCCTTCCTGGCGGATATGTATAACGCCATGGAAAAATGGATTGCCTATATCCCCACGGTTTCCACCGCCAAAGACCTGTGTACCGGCGTCTGGACCTACGGCGACTGGCTGGCGCTGGACGCGCCGGAGGATTACCAGCCCAAGGATATGGAGGATTCCAAACGCGGCTACAGCGACGACGACCTGGTCTGCAGCGCGTTCTATGCCAACTCGGTGGCTATCGTCATCCGGACCGGCCGGCTGCTGGGGCGGGACGTGAGCGAATATGAGGAGCTGCATGAACGGATTGTCCGCGCATACCGGGAACGGTTCGGCGGCCGCCTGAACACCCAGACGGAAAAGGTGCTCACGTTGCATTTCAACCTGGCGGAGGATCCGCAGGCGCTCTCGGACAGCCTGGCGGAGCAGGTCAGGGACTGCGGCATGAAGCTGCAGACCGGCCTGGTCGGCACCCCGTACCTGCTGCATGAGCTGAGCCGGTACGGCCATGCGGATATCGCCTGGTCCCTGCTCCTGCGCAAGGAGTATCCCGGCTGGCTTTATCCCATCTCAAAGGGCGCCACGACCATGTGGGAACACTGGGACGGCATCAAGCCGGACGGTTCCTTCTGGTCGGATGATATGAACTCCTATAACCATTATGCCTACGGTTCCGTGGCCGACTGGGTGTTCGGGGTGGCCTGCGGCATCCAGCCGGCGGAGCCGGGGTATGCCCGGGCCCGGATCGCGCCGCAGCCGGATCCGCGGCTGAACAGCCTTTGCGCGGTGCTGGACACCGTGCACGGCCGGATCCGCTCCGCCTGGAAACATACGGAACAGGGGATCAGATACGAGATAGATACCCCGGTTCCGACGGAAATCATCCTGAACGGAAAGTCCAGAACGGTCGGAAAAGGACGCTACCTGTTCTGATCCCCTGCTGCTGAAAAAGCCTTTCTATTGTTTAACGGAAAAAGTTGGTCCAGACCCTTTGCTCCTCGGAACCGGGAACGAGCAGTTCCTGTTTTCCGAGGGCAATGCTTTTCATGAGGAAAACCATGTTGCGGGCCAGCACCCGCATCACCTGGCGGCCTTCCGCGTCCGCCTTGCCTTCGCCGGGTTCCCAGCCGTAGATGTTGTTCCAGTACTGGCTGGTGGCCACCGGCATATTGGCCAGCGTGAAGAACTTGTTCAGCTCGTCAAAGGTGGCGGTGCAGCCGGAACGCCGGGCGCTGACCACGCTGGCGCCGACCTTCAGGCTTTTGTCGAAGGAGGTGCTGTAGAACAGCCGTTGCAGCGCGGACATCAGGGTGCCGTTGGCGGAACCGAAGTACACCGGGGAACCGATGACCAGCCCGTCCGCGGCTTCGAACTTTTCGGCCAGCTTGTTGACAATATCGTCAAAGACGCATTTGTGGGTTTTCCGGCAGGATTCGCAGGCGATGCAGCCCCGGATGACCTGCTTGCCCAGCTGGATGTTTTCCACGCCGATGCCGTTCTCCCGGAACACCTGCTCCATCTCCTGAAAGGCCAGGGCGATATTGCCGTTCGTCCGCGGGCTTCCGTTGAGCATCAGCACATTCATTCTGCTTTCCATTCCGTTTTCTCCTCTGTCAGGCTTATTTTCCGTAAGGACTGTCGAATTCAGCCTCGGCTTTTTTCACCGCGTCTTCCAGCGTCATGCCGGCAAAGTGCTGGGCGCCGAGATACCGGCCGGATTTGCCGTCGTTGACAAAGACGCCGGTTACAATGCCCGGGATGGCGCTTTCCGGGGCGTTCGGTGCCTGCGGTCCGCCCAGGTCCGTCCGGCACCAGCCGGGATCGGTCAGATTGATCAGGACGTCGGTGCCTTCAACCTTTGATCCCAGGTCGATTGTGATCTTATCCAGGGCTGCTTTACTGGCAGAATAGCCGGCCTGACAGACATCCAGGGCGATTCCGCTGGTGGTGTTCAGGATGCGGCCGGTTCCCCTGCTGATCATTCTGGGCAGGAAGTGATAACAGATTAATGCGGGAGCAATCGTATTTACACGGAAACTGATTTCATAGTCTTCCGCCGGTGTGGCACAGTAATCAGTCCGGTAAGCGATCTGGAGACCGGCGTTATTCAGCACAATGTCCACATCCACGCCGAGACCGTCGATTTCATCCAGCATCCTTCTGACAGCACTGAGGTCGTTGAGATCTGCGGCAACAGAATACGCGGAAACACCGCATGCCCGGACTTCATCCAGGATTTTTTCCGTATGGGCGAGATTCCGGCTGTGCAGGATCAGATTGCAACCCTGTTCCGCCATGAATCTGGCTGTCAGATAACCAATCCCACGGGCGGCTCCGGTTATCAGCGCCCACTTTCCTTTAACCTGATACACCTCTGTCTTCCTTTCATTATCTGCTGGCTTTGAAGATTTCCAGCATGTCTTTTTCATAAAGCAGCCGGGCGGAACCCATGGAGCCGCCTACACCCACGGCGCACTTATGAGCCATTTCGACCAGATCCTCGTCCGTAGCGTTGACACCGAGTTCACGCAGGTTGGTGGGCATATGAATCCGGCGGTAAAAGTCTTCCATGGCTTCAATACCCTTCAGCGCGATCTCCTCATCTGAACCGACAGGTTCGACGCCCATGACATTGACGGCAAACTGCTTAAACCGGGGCAGGCAGTTTCCGCAGACGTACCGGGCCCAGCTTCCCCAGATGGCAGCCAGTCCGGCACCGTGGGCCACGTCATACAGGCCGCCCAGCTCATGCTCCAGTTTATGTGTCATCCAGTCGCCGCCGTCATTGCCGCAGCCGGTGAGTCCGTTATGGGACAGGCTTCCGGCCCACATGACCTCAGCGCGGGCATCATAATTCTTCGGATCCTTAACAAGGATTTCCGCGTTCTTCATTACGGTGCGGATCAGGCCTTCGGCCAGGGCGTCAGTGATTTCCATGTTTCCGCCGTTGGTGAAATAGCGTTCCATGGTGTGCATCATGATATCGGTGCAGCCACAGGCGGTCTGGTAGTCCGGAAGGGTCATGGTCAGTTCCGGGTTCATGATCGCGAATTTCGGACGGCAGTAATCGCTGCTGTAGCCGCGCTTGACCAGGCCTTCTTCCTTAGTGATGACAGAGGAGTCGCTCATTTCGCTGCCGGTGGCGGCGAGGGTCAGGATGACGCCCAGCGGCAGACAGGCTGTTGCTTTCCGCTTGTAATCATAGAAGTCCCAGACGTCCCCTTCGTTGGTGACACCGTAACCGATGGCTTTGGCAGAGTCGATGGCGCTTCCGCCGCCTACGGCCAGCAGGAAATCAACGCCTTCTTTTTTGCACAGGCCAATGCCTTCGTATACCAGAGAGAGGCGGGGATTCGGTACGGCACCGCCGAGCATGACATAGGGGATTCCGGCCGCGTCAAGCGAATCTGTTACTTTCTTCATCAGGCCTGAACGGATCACACTGCCGCCACCGTAATGAATCAGGACCTTTTTTCCGCCAAATTCCTTAATCAGGGAAGCAACCTGTGTCTCCGTTTCTTTACCGAAGACTACTTTGGTGGGGGTGTAGTAGTTGAATCCAAACATCGTATTCCCTCCAGACTGTATATATGATCAATATGGTTCAGGATCTCGCTGAAATCATGATAGAACTTAGAGTAAGCTTTAAGTCAAGGGTTTTCTGTCGCGGCAGATCAGTACGGCAAATTGACGTGCCTGTTTATCCATTGTAAAATACTGACATAATCCGATCATATACAATAAAGGGGGACGGGCAGTGAATCACGGAGGCAATGTGTGGGTCACTGAGAACCCGTCCGAATGGCTTGATTTTTCCGCGAACCTGAGGCCGGAAGGCCCGGCAGAATGGATTCCGGGAGTAATTCGGCAATCCCTTGACAATATACGATACTACCCGGATCCTGAAATGAAGCGGGCCTGCAAGGGGATCGCTCTTTTTCTGGGCGTGCCTGATGAATGTGTCCTGCCCGTTACCGGCGGAGCAGCGGCCATCGACCTGGTTGTACAGTTGACAGACGGCCGGGTTTTAACACAGCCTCCGACCTTCGGAGAATACACCGCGCGGGCAGCAATCCATGGGCGAAAGACGGCTGTGTGGGAGGGCGCCTGTGAACCGGGGGATACATTGATTGTGTGCAATCCCAATAACCCCACAGGCGAGATCCGGACAAAGGAAACACTGCTGGCGCTGCTGGCAGAAACGGAAGCGGGCGGCGGAAGCCTGGCTGTGGATGAAGCATTTATTGAATACTGTCCGGAATACAGCCTGCGCAGGGACCTGCGTCCGGGATTGATTATCCTGGGATCCTTTTCCAAGATTCTCGGTACTCCCGGCATACGTCTCGGCTATCTCTGCGCGGAACCGGAAACCATTGACAAATTCCGGCAGAAGATGCTTCCCTGGACACCGGACGCGGCGGCAACTGAAATCGCTGCAGCGCTTCCTGGACACAGGGAACAGATTGCGGCGGAGTGCGAGCTGAACCGGAAAAGAAGAAGCCTGTTCAGAGAACAGCTGGAGAAGCTTGGCGCGGAAGTTTATCCTTCGGAAGGAAATTTCCTGCTGGCTGATTTTCAACGGGATATGTCCGCTGCGGCGGATACACTGAAGGCCAGGAAGATCCTGGTCCGCACCTGTGCTTCCTTCGGCCTGCCGGGAAGCTGCTGGCGGCTGGCAGTGAAAACCGAAGAGGAGAATACCCGGCTGATTGCTGCATTGGAGGATATCATAAATGTACGGTAAATGCCTGATGATCCAGGGAACAGCTTCCTCGGTCGGGAAAAGCGTGCTTTGCAGCGCGCTGCTCCGGATCCTGAAGCAGGACGGATGGAAAGCGGCTCCCTTTAAAGCACAGAATATGTCCCTGAATTCCTTTGTGACGAAAAAAGGCCTGGAAATGGGCCGGGCACAAGTGACACAGGCTCAGGCCGCCGGCATGGAACCGGACGCGCGGATGAATCCTGTGCTGCTGAAACCAACCAGCGACCGGCGCAGCCAGGTGATCGTTGAAGGAAAAGCCATCGGTACCATGACGGCGATGGAATATCATGAATACAAGCCCGCCCTGCGACGGCGGATTAAGGAAATCTATGATTCGCTGGAAGCGGAGAACGACTATGTAATCATTGAAGGCGCAGGAAGCCCGGCAGAGATTAACCTGCGGGAAGGCGATATTGTCAACATGAGCATGGCGGAGGCTGCCGATGCACCCGTGATTCTGGTAGGGGATATTGACCTGGGAGGCGTATTCGCTTCCCTGCTGGGAACAGTGATGCTGCTGACAGAAGAGGAAAGAAAACGCGTCAGGGGAATCATCATCAACAAGTTCCGGGGTGACGTCAAAATCCTGGAGCCGGGCCTCCGTATGCTGGAGGACAGGATCCATGTTCCCGTGATCGGTGTCGTGCCGTGGATGAATGTGGAACTGGAAGACGAAGACAGCGTTACGGAACGCTTCCGCAGGCAGAGCGGCGAAGGTGACATTGACGTGGCCGTGGTGAAACTGCGGCATATTTCCAACTTTACGGATTTCCAGTCCCTGGCACTGCAGCCGGGCTGCAGGCTGCGCTATGCGGAAAGCGCCGCAGACCTGGAAAAGGCAGACCTGATTGTGCTTCCGGGTACGAAGAATACCATTGAGGACCTGATTGACATGCGCAACCGGGGAATGGACCAGGCGATTATCCGGCATGCGCGCCGCGGGGGAATGGTGTTCGGCATCTGCGGCGGATACCAGATGCTCGGAAACCAGCTGAAAGATCCGGAACATACGGAATCCGGAGTACCGGAGGCATCCGGACTCGGACTGCTGGACATGGACGTCATTTTTGAAAAGGAAAAACAGACAACACAGGCGGTCGGCACAGTGGAGTGTGCCTCCGGCTGGCTGGAGAAGTATAACGGAACCTCCATGGACGGCTATGAAATCCACGCGGGACAGAATATCCTTGGGAAAGGTGCGCACCCCTGGCTGCGGACAGCGGAGGGAACGGACGGCATCATGAATGCGGGAGGTAATGTGCTGGGCAGTTATCTGCACGGCGTATTTGACGATGGAAAGTTTTTTGCCGCCATGGCCGCACGGATCCGTGAAGCGCGTGGAGAAACCGATAAAGAAAGCATTCCGGTCAGCTTTGAGGAATTCCGGGAAAAGGAATTTGACCGGATTGCCGCCATTGTGCGGAGCAGTGTGGATATGGAAAAGGTCTATGCTATCATGCGCGGGGAGGACAGAAAATGAAACTGGGTATTGCTGCGCTGATTGCCGGTTATCTGCTGGATCTGCTGCTGGGTGATCCGGAATGGCTTTATCATCCGGTACGGCTGATTGGGAAATACATATCCTTTGCGGAAAAACGTCTCCGGGAAAGGGGCGGAAACCTGCGGATCAGCGCCCTGATCCTGACAGTTTCCACCACATTGCTGACCATGGCGGCAGCTGCCCTGATCCTGTGGCTGCTTAAGCTGGGGGGAGACGTTCCACTGTTTATCGGCATGGCGCTGATGGACTGGATGGGTATTGCGGTTACCTGCATGGCAAAGGAAGCCAGGGGAGTCGGAAAAGCCCTGAAACTGGGGGTCGGTCCGGCCAGAAAACAGGTGGCCCGCATTGTCGGAAGAGATACGGAGGGCCTGAACGAGGAAGAGATTATCAAAGCTACGGTTGAAACGGTGGCTGAGAATACTACGGACGGGGTTATTTCACCGATCCTGTACGCGCTGATAGGCGGACCGGTGCTGCTGTGGGGATATAAAGCGGTGAATACACTGGATTCCATGGTAGGATATATGGATGAGCAATACCGGGATATCGGCTGGAGCAGCGCAAAACTGGATGACGTCCTGAACTATCTCCCGGCCCGGCTGACCGCCCTGCTGATGGCTCTTGCCGCGCGGCTGACCGGCCTGGATGCGAAAAACGCCCTGCGCATCGTCCACAGGGATCACGCCAATCACAAGAGCCCCAACAGTGCCTGGAGCGAAGCCGCGGCGGCGGGCGCCCTGCATATTCAGCTGGGCGGAACGCATCTCTACTTCGGCAAACCGGTGGAGAAGCCGACGATCGGCGATGATGACCGGCCGGCGGAGGAAGAGGATATCGGAAAGGTTAACCGCCTTCTCTATGTGACCAGCGGACTGATGATGCTGATTGCCGCAGTGACCGGATTAGTGAAATAGGAGACTGAAGATGGAAAAGACCCAAAACAGCAGCAACTTTTTCCAGAACAGGGAATGCCGGTATTTTCCTTGCCATAAGGGAGTGCCGGAAGAAGAATTCAACTGCCTGTTCTGCTACTGTCCCCTGTATACGCTGGGCAGGAAGTGCGGGGGAAACTATGTTTACACGGACAAAAACATCAAAAGCTGTATCAACTGTGTCTTCCCGCATATCAGGGATAATTACGGGAAGGTGACAGCACGGTTTGATGAAATCAAAGAAGTGGTCCGGATGATGGACGGAGAGAATCTATGAACGTACAGGAAGAAGCCCGCAGGCGCTGGGACAGTGTGGCAAAGCCGCTGCATTCCCTGGGACTCCTGGAGGATCTGGTTGTCCGGATCGCGGGCATCCAGGGAACGGAAAACGTGTGTATCGACCACCGGTGCGCGCTGGTTTTCTGCGGGGATCACGGAGTGGTCCGGCAGGGCGTCAGCCAGACGGACAGCAGCGTAACGGCACTGGTGGCTAAAGCGATCGGAGAAGGAACCGGGAACATCAACCTGATGGCAGCAGAGGCTCATACGGACGTGCTGGCTGTAGACATGGGCATGCTGAAACCTGTGCCGGGCACTGTGGACCGGCATGCCGGCCGGGGGACCGCTGACATGACGGAAGGGCCAGCCATGACCCGGGCACAGGCGGAGGAAGCAATCCGGGCCGGTATGGAGCAGATGAAAGAGCTTCATGAGCAGGGATATCAGATTGCCGTCATCGGTGAAATGGGCATCGGCAATACAACTGCGGCCAGCGCGGTTTCTGCCGTGCTGCTGGGAATGGATCCCGAAGAAGTGACAGGCCGCGGCGCCGGACTATCCGATGCCGGACTGAAAAGGAAAATCAGCGCGATCCGGAAGGCCATTCAGGTAAACAGGCCTGACGCGGATGACCCGGTGGACGTGCTGGCCAAGGTAGGCGGATTTGAACTGGCAGGTATGGCCGGCGCCTATCTGGGCGGATTGAAATATCATATTCCGACGATACCGGACGGCATGATCCCGGCAGCGTCTGCCCTGGCAGCCGCGCGGATGAATCCCGACGTTATACGGTCCATCCTGCCGGGAACGATGAGCAAGGAGCCGGCGGACAGGCTGATTATGGAAACCCTGGATATGAAACCGGTGATCCATGCGCAGACAGCCCTGGGAGAAGGAACAGGAGGCGTGATGCTGCTGCCGCTGCTGGATATGGCGCTGCGGGTATATAACGGGCCCCATACCTTCAGCAACCTGGGAATGGAAGCTTATACGCCGCAGGAGGGAAAAGCATGATTGTTCTGGTAACCGGCGGCAGCGGCTGCGGGAAATCCACCTGGGCAGAAAAACTGATCCAGACCTTGCCGGAAGAGAAACGCGTTTACGTGGCGACCATGCAGGTATACGACAGGGAGTCAGAACTTCGTGTGGAACGGCACAGGAAGCAGCGTGCAGACAAGGGATTCCGGACAGTTGAGTGTGAAAAGGACCTGGCTGGAGCTCCGATTGAAGACGGCAGTACCGTCCTGCTGGAAGACCTGGTGAATTTGACAGCCAATGAGATGTTTGACGGGGGTGATCCGGAACGGATTGCTCCGGCACTCCGGATGCTGGCTGCGCGGTCCCGTCATCTGGTGATGGTCACCAATGATCTGTTCTCGGACGGCGCGGAGTATTCACCTTCCGTACAGGAATACCTGCGGTGCCTGGCAGAGATTAACCGGCAGGCGGCGGAAATGGCCGACTGCGTGGCTGAAGTGGTTTATTCCATTCCTGTTTCCCTGAAAGGAGAATTACCATGCGTTTGATCCGATCCCTGCTGATCGCTTTCTCCACCTATTCACGGATTCCGGTTCCGCAGGTGGAATGGACAGAGGAAAACCGGCGGTACAGTATGTGTTTCTTTCCCCTGGTCGGGCTGGTGACCGGCCTGGTGCTGTGGGGATGGCTGGCATTGTGTGATCATTTCGAAATTGATCTGTTTCTCCGGGGCACGGTGGCAGCGCTTGTGCCGCTGGTGATTACCGGGGGCATCCATATGGACGGCTTTATGGATACCGTGGACGCGCTGGCGTCCTGGCAGCCGGCGGAAAAGCGCCTGGAGATCCTGAAAGACAGCCATACGGGAGCTTTCGCAGTGATGGCCTGCGCAGGTTATCTGCTGCTTTCGGCTGCCCTGTACAGTGAGGTATTCGCATCGGCGGGCCCCGGCCTGATCTGTGTCTTTGTTCTGTCCAGGGCGCTCAGCGCATGGGCGCTGGCTGTGATGAAGGGCGCCAGGGAACAGGGAATGCTGGACGATTTTTCCAGGGTTACCCGAATCAGGATGGTGTCGGTCAGCGGCGGGATATATGCCCTGATCTGCCTGGTTATCTGGGCGCTGACGGGCGGCTGGATCGCAGTGTTTTGCGCGGCTGCTGCGGCGCTTTGTGTCCTGGGGTACAGGCGCATGGCTTACCGGCAGTTCGGCGGCGTGACGGGCGATCTGGCAGGATGGTTCCTGCAGGTGACAGAACTGGTGCTGACTGCCGTGATTGTGATTGGAGGAAGGCTGCTTTGAAACTGTATATAGGCGGAGCATACCAGGGACAGGATGAACTGGCCAGGCAGGAGAATCCTGACGTTCAGATCTTTGAAAGGTTTCATGAAACCATCCGGGAAGCGGTTCTGAAAAAAGGAGAAGAAGCATTGGCGTTCGCAGAACAGTTCTGCAGGGAACATCCGGAGGCAGTGGTTGTTTCCGATGAAGTGGGATCCGGCGTGGTACCCATGGCGGCAGAAGACCGGACTTTCCGGGAAGCCGTGGGGCGTGTCCTGTGCGTGATTGCCCGGAACGCGGAACAGGTTTCCAGGTGCATATGCGGAATCGGGGTGCGGATCAAATGAACTGGATCCTGATCAGACATGGGATGACACAGGGAAATACGGAAAGACGCTACGTGGGCTGCCGGACGGATGAACCGCTTTGCGAGGCGGGCATCGCTAAGCTGAAAGAGGGAACGTATCCCGATGTTCAGAAGGTCTATACCAGTCCTATGCGCCGGTGCCTGGAGACGGCGGCGATTCTTTATCCCACAATAAAAGCCGAAATCATTCCGGATTTCCGGGAATGCGATTTCGGCGAATTTGAGTATAAGAACTATGAAGAACTGAACGGACGGGCAGATTACCAGGCCTGGATTGATTCCGGCGGGGAACTGCCTTTCCCGGACGGTGAAAGCAGGGCAGAGTTCGCAGCCCGCAGCCTTGCGGCTTTTCAGTCCGTCCGGCAGGACGCGGGCGATGAAGACTGTGCCCTGATTGTGCACGGGGGCACGATCATGTCCATCATGGAAGCAATGGCAAATCCCCGGGGAAACTACTATGATTTCCAGGTCAAAAACGGCTGCGGCTATATCCTGAAAGAAGACGGATCATATACCGGCATCGGGCTGTGAGGGTTCCTGCCACTGGGACAGCATTTCCCGCATCCAGGCATAGACGTCCATCCCGTATACCTGCTTGAGGTTTTCGGGTGTCATGACGTCGGCGATCAGCCCCTGTGACACAGTTTTCCCGTGATCCAGCAGGACAGCGTGGGTGCCGTAGCGGCGGGCCAGGCTCAGGTCATGAACGACGGACAGGACAGCCCGTCCGGGTTCCTTCAGCCACTCCCGGATCAGGGAAAAGATATGCTGCTGGTATTTCAGATCCAGATGATTAGCGGGCTCATCCAGGACCAGCACCTGCGGATTCTGGGCAAATACCTGGGCAAGGAAGACGCGCTGCATTTCCCCGCCGGAAAGCGTCAGCATGCTGGCGTGACGGAGCTCTGAGAGCCCTGTGATTTCCAGCGCTTTTTCCACCTCGGCTTTTCCGTCGTCATCCCGGCCGGAAAACAGGCCGGATTTGTAGGCATAACGGCCCAGACCGACAACTTCCTCGACAGTGTAGGCATAGCCTACATTGTTTTTTTGTGCCAGTACGCCAATTTTTCGCGCCAATTCTGACGGCTTCAGGCTGCGGATATCCTCACCCTTCCACCGGATGGAGCCGGTGTAGGGAGTGCCCTGGGCGATGGTCTCGATCAGGGTGGATTTGCCGGCGCCGTTCGGTCCGGCCAGCATGAGCCACTGCCCTTCTTCCAGGTGGAAGGAAAGATCTTCGACAACCGTGAAGCTGCCGTAGCGGACGGTGATATGTTCTCCCTGCAGCATTCCGGTCACCTGGCCTTTCTTGTTTTGTTGAATATGATTACAAACGCGACGGCTCCGACCATGGACGTGACCACACCGATGGACAGTTCAATGGGACTGAGCAGGGTGCGGGCGACCAGATCCGCCAGAAGCAGGAAAATGGCACCGGAGAACAAGGAAGCCGGAAGCAGACGCTTATGATTCGGCCCGACCAGCATCCGGGCAATATGCGGCATAACCAGACCGACGAAGCTGACGGTGCCGGAAATGGACACACAAACACCGATGAGTACGGAAACAGTGATCATGATAATCAGTTTCACCCGCTTCACGTTCACACCGATATGCCGCGCATTGTCTTCGCTGATGGCAAAGGCATTCAGCTCCGGACTGAAACGGAACAGGACTCCGCCGCACAGGAGCAATGCCAGGAACAGCAGTTTGACCTGGTCGTAGTTTACCCCGGAAAAGGAACCGAGCGTCCAGTAGCTCAGGGAGCGGGTGTGATCACTGCAGAAGGTAATCAGCAGCGAAATAATGCTGGAAATGAACATGGTAAAGATGACGCCGATCAGGATGATGCTGCTGGTGCTCAGCGACCGGTCCAGGGCATAAGCAAGGGAAAGAATCAGGATCAGTGAGCCAAAGGCAAAAGCCATAGCCATGATCATAGTGCCACCGTAGGCGGAGCCGGGAATGGTGAATCCGATGACAATGGCGATGATTGCCCCGAGGGCCGCACCGGAGGAGACACCCATGGTGGATCCATCCGCAAGGGGATTGCGCAGCAACCCCTGCATGGCGGCACCGCATATGGATAAAGACGCCCCGGCCAGCGTAACGCACAGCACGCGGGGCAGTCGGACATTCAGTATGATGTTTTTGGCGATGTTCTGGGGAATCGGCAGCCCCCAGACGGCATTCCATACCGCTGTAACGGTATCGGAAAAAGTGATCCTGACACTGCCGACGCAGATACACAGAACCATGGTCAGGAACAGCGCTATGGACAGGAACAGATAGGTGACGGGTGAGAAACGCTCCCGCAGGAGCAGCCGCGATTTCTGCATAGCAACCTCATTAACAGGAAAGGGGAACCGGAAACGGTCCGGTTCCCCCGGAATAAGCGGAATTAAGCAGCCGGAACTTCTTCGGCTTCATCACCATAGACAAAGTTATACAGTTCGATGACAGCGTCCTTCAGGCGCGGGCCGGGACGGGTCATCATGCTGGTTCCATCGTAATAGATGTTCTTGTCCTTGATGGCGGTGATGTCTCCCCAGCCGTCACGGGCAATGATCTCATCGATGCCTTCGGCACCCATACCGTTCATCAGGATGATATAGTCCGGGTTGCGCTCGATGACCTGCTCATCGCTGATCATCAGCCAGGGATCCGCCTGGTCGCCGAAGATGTTTTTCAGGCCGCAGATTTCAGCCAGTTCATGAGTGAAGCTGGTGCTGCCGCAGGAGTACAGATACGGAGGCGGAGAGATCTCAAAATAGACGCTCTTTTCATTGCCTTCGGTCTTAGCTCTGATTTCATCGCAGGTGGCCTGGATGTCAGCAATCAGCGCTTCCGCATTTTCATCCTTGCCCATCAGGGTACCGATCATGCGGATGGCGGTGTAGATGCTGGCGATGTCGGAGGTGGTGCTGATGACGACCTTCACGCCGTTATCTTCCAGCTGCTTCACCTGATCCTCGGACTGGCTCATGTCGTTCATCAGGACGACCTGGGGATTCAGGTTCAGGATTTCCTCAATATTGGTTTCCTTGCCGGACTGAACCTTGGGCAGGCTTGTGATGGAAGCGGGGTAATCGCAGTACTGTCCGATACCCACCAGGGCTTCCTCACAGCCGATCGCGCACAGGATTTCACAGTCGGAAGGCTGCAGGGCCACAATCCGGGTGGCAGGCTCCGCCAGGGTGATTTCACGGCCGTACATATCCGTAACTGTGACCGCGGCATCATCAGCCAGAACGGATGTCATGCTGAAAACCATCAGCATGGCAAGGAAAAGGGAAACAAGTTTTTTGGACATTTTCAGTCCCTCCTCAACAATGATCAAATGAATCAGCGGGAGGAAGCAAAAGAAAAGCGTCCCTCCCCGAGGCACGCCAACAAAACCCGCAGACGGATTGTCCGCAAGTTTTATAGCATATCCCACCCCCAGGGGAATGATTTTTTCACGGTGTAAACAAGTCTCCCGGCTTGGCTTCATTCTACTTGCACACCTTCCCGCGGCCTGGGGCCGCAGTGGCTTCATAACGTGCTTTCGTCAGCTTCACGGTTACTGGGATAGCCCGGAACTCTCATCCGTGTTCCTATGACGCGCTTCCTGAGAAGCGGCGCCGCGCATCGCTGCGCAGATACACCGGCTATTCATTTGTCGCATCCATTATATAGTTCCGAAAACCCATCGTCAATTTAATCCTTGCGTTCTTTTCAAAAGAAAAATACAATAAAACAAGAGAGAAAAACATTTGAACGACCCCCACGACACTCTTTTTTGCGTATCAATAGATGAGACCGGAAAAACGGCCGAAAGGAAGGAAACAAGATCATGAAAAAGCTTTTTGCTGTGCTGGCTGCCCTGCTGATGCTGATGAGTATCGCTGCCGCGGAGGACGGCCCTCTGTCCGGCGGCTGGACTCCCTCCGTGGATCCCGCTGTAACGGAGGAACTGCAGGCGGTGTTTGACAAGGGACTTGAAGGACTGGTGGGCGTCAGATATACACCGGTCGCTTATCTGGGATCCCAGGTGGTGGCGGGAACTAACCATGCTTTCCTGTGCCAGGCCACGGTTGTGTATCCGGGTGCGGAACCGTATTATACGATCGTGTACCTGTATGAAGACCTGCAGGGAAATGTGACGATCCTGAATATTGCGGAGCTGGACGTGGGCGCCCTGTGTACCTACGGCGCGGAAGAGTGAAAACGGCTGAAAAGAAAGCGGGAACGGAGTGAAATCCGTTCCCGCTTTTCAGTTTCCGGCGGCTTTGCGCTCGCCACGGCGAATCCGGTTGATATGCCGTTCAAAGTCTCCGCCGCTGATCAGCTCCGCCAGTACATACTGCTCAAAAGTGGGGACAGTGCAGCTGTAAAAGCCGACGCGGAGTTCGAAGACAGGGAGCAGGGCCCGGGGGAGTACCATGTATCCCACACGGAAAGACGGAGATACAGTGCGGGAGAAGGTGTTCAGATAGATGACATTCTGGCGGGTGGTGCCTGCAAAAAGCGTCTCCTCCGGCTTGCGAAGCAGGGAAAACTCTGATTCATAGTCATCCTCCACGATGTACCGATCCGGTTCCGACGCCCAGCGCAGGTATTCCCGGCGCTTGGAAGCGGTCGCGGTAACGCCGCTGGGGAAACTCCGGAAGGGAGTGATATGAAGCACGGAGGCTTTTGTGGACTGAAGCGCTTCAGAGAGAATACCGTCTTTTCCCAGCGGGCAGAAGTCTACCTGCACATTCCGGGAGCGGTAAACCTGTTCGATCTTCTGATAGGACGGTGCTTCGATACCAAAGATCCTGTCGCTGCCCAGCAGTTCCACCGCAAGACCGTAAAGGTATTCCGCTCCGGCACCGATGATAATCTGGTCCGGCTGTACGCGGATTCCCCGGTTTCGGGCAAGATAACTGCATACTGCTTCCCGCAGAATGGGACAGCCGGCATTGGGAGAACGGACCATGATTTCCTCACCGTACTCGGTCAGCACCCGGCGCATGACCCGGGCCAGCGCGGGAAAGGGGAAGGTATCCCGGTCCGGCGCGGGAGGCACGGAAGAAATCCGGTGTTCCTGGCAGACTGAAGGAAGGGTGAACCCGTCTGTTTCCCGGTAAATGACATAGCAGCCGCTACGGGGACGGGATTCAGCATATCCTTCCTCGCACAGGAGCTCAATGCTGTGCTCTGCGGTGATGGCGCTGACGCCCCGATCCCGGGCGAGGATGCGGCGGGAAGGCAGACGGCTGCCGAAAGGGCGGATGCCTGAAATAATCTCCTCCCGAAGAGACTCATACAGGGTCAGGTAAGCTGGCTTTTTCACACTCATCTGGTCTTATAAAATTCTCCATTTCTGGCACTTTTCATATGGCCAAGCAAAGCATATACTCCTTTGCATCCAAAGTCAAGGGTTCTGAAAGGGGTTCTTATCATGAGCAATACAGCAGGCGGAAAAAACAGCAACGCGCTGATCACCCGGATCGTTTTTGCCGGTGTAATGGCCGCCATTATCTGCGTGATTACCACATTCCGGATTCCCCTGGGCCAGAGCAAGGTCCATTTTGCAAACTCCATGTGCCTGCTGAGCGGCCTGCTGCTTGGACCAGTGTGGGGCGGTACGGCGGCCGGACTGGGTTCCGCAATCTATGACGTGCTGCTGGGAGGATACAGCTTTTTTGACGCACTGATCACCTTTGTCAGCAAGTTTGCCATGGCCTGGGTGACGGGCATCCTTTATCAGAAATGGGTGCTGAAGAAAGAAGAAAAAAGCTGGAAGGAAAATCTCCTTCCGCTCATCATTTCCTGCGTGCTGGGCGCGCTGACCTATGTGGCGCTGTATATGCTGAAGACCTGGCTGTTCAAACTGTATGTGGAACCGGTGCCGGTGGATACAATTCCAGGCATTATGGTGGCCAAACTGATTCCTTCGCTGATTAATGCAGCCTTTGCGGTGGTGACGGCTCCGATCTTCTTCCATGCGGTCCGTCCGGCACTGAAAGCCGGCGGCATCCTGAAGCATCTGGAAACGATCAAATAATCTCAGAGCTTAAAGCCTGTAAATGTGGCCTGGGCAATATCCTTGCCCAGGTCATCTTTTATGCTGATGACATAGACGCAGGAAGTGCGGCCGTTCTTCAGGCATGCGGCGGTGGAAGTCAGGTGTTTTCCCTTGCTGGCATTGAGAAAATTCAGACTGACCTGCTGGGCAACCGTGGGACGATGGGCATTGTTGGACGCGGCGGCAAAGGTGAAATCTGCCAGGGCAAGAATCGCGCCGCCCATGAGGCCGCCTGCGGCGTTCATGTGCCGCTCGGTGATCTCCATGCCGCAGACAGCGCCGTCTTCCGTGAGGGCGTCCAGGGTCATGTTATTGGATGTGGCAAAAAGATCTTTGCTGAAGAAGTCACGAGCCTCCTGTAAGGAGTGGAAAACTGACATAGAATCCTCCGGAATAAATGAAAAATGAAAAATTAATGGTTAATCCATAAGGGTGATATTCAGACCAAGGGAGCGGAGACGGTCCCAGTAGTCGGGGAAGCTCTTGCGGACTGCTTCGGCGCAATGGATTTCCCCGCCGGTGCGGCTGCAGAGCAGGGACAACGCCATGGCAATCCGGTGATCATTATGGCTGTCAAGCGGTTCGGCCGGAGCGTGGAAAGCACCCGCCGGAACGGTGATCCGGTTTTCCTCCATATCCAGGATGATTCCGAATTTGGCCATTTCCTCCGCCATGACAGCGCCGCGGTCGCTTTCCTTGAAGCGAAGACGGCGTGTGCCGGTGAAAACAGCACCATGACAAAGGGCGGCAGTGACAAAGAGCACAGGCGCCAGATCCGGACAGTCGGTCAGGTCCAGCTCCGCGGATCCTTTGGCCAGAGCGTTGAAATAATCCCGGTATACCCGGTCTCCCTGCAGGCTGTCCGCCCGGAGACCGGTCACCGTCACATCCCCGCCGGCATAATTGAAGGCTTCAAAGAAAGCGGCGTTGGAGTAGTCACCCTCCACAACTGTATCCTGGGTACGGAAAGCGGCGCTGCCGGCGATATCCAGGGTGAACTCATCCGCCCAGGATACCTGTACACCCGCATCCTGCAGGGCCTGCAGGGTGAGGGACAGATAGGAGCGGCTTTCCACGGGAGGCAGGAGCCGGATCCTGCTGTTACCGGGAAGCAGGGGCAGGGCAAAAAGCAGGCCGGAAATGAACTGGCTGGAGATGCTTCCGGAAACGGTATACTCTCCGGCGGTCAGGCGGCCTTGTACCAGGAGTCCGTCTTTGCTGTGCTCCAGGCGGAGCCCCTGTTCCCTGCACAGGTCTTCATAGACAGAAAGCGGCCGGGACAGAAGCGTTTCGCTGCCTTCCAGCCGCATGGGCTGACCGGAAAGGAGACACAGGGGAATCATAAAACGCAGGGTGCTGCCGGATTCCCGGCAGCAAAGTGTCGCGGAAACAGCCTTCCGGGGATCGCAGCCCCGGACGTGGACGGTATTCCCCTCCCAGGAGAGGGAAGCCCCCAACGCGGTCAGGCAGTCCGCCGTGGCGAGAATATCCTGGCTGGGATCCACGCCCCGCACTGTGCTTTCTCCTTCTGCCAGGGCGGCACAGATCAGCAGGCGGTGAGCCATGGATTTGGAAGGCGGTGCCGCCACAGAGCCCCGGGCTGTGCCGGGTTGAATGATTGCTCTCATTGGTCAACTCCTGTGAGATAATCCATGGCTTCCAGATAGCCGTTGAAACCATGGCCTTTGATGGTCTTCGCGCAGGCGGCACGGACATAGCTGATTTTCCGGAATTCATCACGGGTATCCGGATCGGAGATGTGGACTTCCACCGCGGGAAGAGCCACTGCCTTCAGCGCGTCCAGAATGGCGATGCTGGTATGGGTATAGGCACCGGGATTGATCACAATGCCGTCGGCTTTGCCGTACGCCTGCTGGATGGCATCCACCAGATCCCCTTCATGATTGGACTGGTACAGGGTGACATCAATTCCCAGCTGAGCGGCATGTTCCTCAATGAGACGGCAAAGATCCGCATAGGTGGCTTTGCCGTAGATCTCCGGTTCACGGATGCCCAGCATGTTAAGGTTTGGTCCGTTAATAACAAGAATGTTCATGGAAGCACCTGCCTAAACAATTAACAATGAACAATTATATGTTCCGGATTACTGCTGAAGGATAAGGGAAGCGGTGTCTTCGGGTGTGCCGAAAACGGGAATAATCATATCGGCGGAAGCACGGTAGACGGGTTCCCGTTCCTGATAGAGCTGCTTCATTTTCGCAGCCGTATCCGCCAGCGGACGATCGTCTGTCGGAACCAGGCTGTCCGGAGCCCTGTCCAGCCAGAAAAGACGGCCGTTCTGCCGAAGCAGGGTGACGTTTTCCGGACGGAGCACAGCCCCGCCGCCGGTGGAAATAACCTGTCCGCCCTGAAGGGAGAGCTCGCGGATGATTTCGCTTTCCAGATCACGGAAGGCGGGTTCGCCGTCTTCCCGGAAGATCTCCGGAATGGACTTTCCGGCCTTTTCCACAATGAGCTGGTCAGTATCGGCCAGCGGTTTGCCGGTGGTTTCCGTCAGGATTTTACCGACGGCAGATTTGCCGCTCCCGGGCATACCGATGAGAACCAGGTTTTCCTTCCGGCGAAGGATCCGGTCATAAATCTGATCTGTCAGGTCATCCGGATATGACATATTCAGGAACAGTTCAGAAGCCCGCACGGCCTGGGCGACCAGCATATACAGGCCGCCTTCCGCGGGGATGCCGCGGGAACGGGCATCCAGCACCAGACGGCTGCGCAGGGGATTGTAGATTGCATCCGCCACGCCTTCGAGACGGGTAAAAGATTCCAGTGAAAGAGGCTGCTCCGCCGGCCTGGGAAACATGCCGCAGGGAGTGGTGTTCAGGATGATTTGCGCATCCGTATGATCCCGCAGGACATCCTCATAGGAGAGGCTGCCTTCCCGGGAAGTCCGGCTGACCCGGTATACCACCCGGGCGCCAAGCTTTTCCGCTGCGTAGGATGCGGTACGGGAAGTGCCGCCGGTGCCAAGCACCAGCACTTTTTTTTCGGACAGATCCAGACCAATGCGGCGGATCAGCCGGGTCAGGCCGTACAGATCCGTGTTATAGCCATACAGTTTACCATCCCGGTTGACGACGGTGTTGACCGCGCCGATGGCACGGGCGGTTTCGTCGATTTCATCCAGGAAGGGGATGACTGCCTGCTTGTAAGGAATTGTCACGTTGATTCCCATAAATCCCCGGGAGGTCATGAAGCCGGGAAGCTCTTCCGGGGTCAGTTCCTTCAGTTCATAGGCATAGCTGCCGATTTCCCCGTGGATCTCCCGGGAAAAACTGTGGGGCAGGTGTTCGCCGATGCAGCCGTAAATCAATTCAGAATGCATAATGCATAATGCACAATGATGAGAATGCTGTCAGGCTTTTGACAGATGCTCAGCATTTATGCTGAAACCTTTCTGCAGTGTTCAGTCGTTTGAAGGGGCCAGCCAGTCGGTGCCGTAGCGGAGAGCCAGCAGGTCGCAGAGGACAAGGGCAGTGACGCTGTCCACAACCACCCGGGCACGGTGCACAATGGCCGGATCATGACGGCCGCTGATGACCAGGGCAGTTTCTATACCGGTGCCGGGGTTGACGGTTTGCTGCTCCTGCGCAATGGAGGGGGTGGGCTTAACGGCACAGCGGAAGATTACCGGCATGCCGTTGGTGATGCCGCCGTTCACACCGCCGTTATTGTTGGTTGTGGTCACTGGCCTGCCGTCCTTCATCCGGATGGGATCGTTTGCCTGACTGCCGGTCATATCCGCAAAGGCAAACCCGGATCCGAATTCAACGCCCTTGACAGCGGGGACGGAGAAGAGCGCATGGGAAAGGACGCTTTCGACCGTGTCGAACCAGGGTTCACCGACGCCTGCCGGCAGACCGGTAACGGCGGTTTCCAGAATGCCGCCCACGCTGTCACACCGGGCAGCAGCATTTTCAACCGCTTCACGCATGGCCTGGCCTTTTGCTTCATCCAGAACGGCAAAGGACAGGCTGTTCAGCCGGGGCAGATCCACGGACAGATCCGTGAAGGGAGCATCATCAATGCCGGCACAGCGGGCAACATGGGTGCCGATCACAATTCCTTTGCGCCGCAGGGCAGCAATCACAACAGCGCCGGCGGCCACCAGCGCGGCTGTGATCCGGCCGCTGAAATGGCCGCCGCCACGGTAGTCTTCATAGCCATGATACTTGGCATAGGCTGTGAGATCCGCATGCCCGGGCCGGGCCGGGCCGCGCTGATAATCTCCGCTGCGGGTGTCCGCATTGGGAATCAGGATTGCCATCGGGGTACCGGTGGTACGGCCTTCAAAAACGCCGCTGACAATCCGGAAGGGATCCGCTTCCTGCCGGGCAGTGGAAATACGGCCGGCAGGACGGCGAAGAGTCAGCTGGGAAGCGATAAATTCCTCATCCACCGGGATGCCGGGCGCAAGGCCGTCGATGACCGCGCCGATTTCGGCTCCGTGGCTTTCACCGAACAGTGTGACGGTGAGGGAAGTGCCAAAGGTATTCTTCATAACAACTCCCATTTTTTTTATTCATAATCATCTGCGAATGTGACTGGTATGCTTATGAGAGGAAAAAACCGGTGTAGCGCTGACGGAGTTCCTCCGGGGTGAGTTCCTTCTCTGTAAAGGTACCGACGGCGTCCACGAGGATGGAGCGAATCTTTCCCCCGAACTTCTTTTTATCATGGACGACTGCCTGCATAACCTGATCCGGGTCGGAATCGCAGGTTGTTGGAAGTCCAAGCTTAGCCAGCACAGGAAGCAGGCGTTCCCGGACTGCATCCGAGCACATCGGCAGCATGCCGAGAGCCACACATTCACCGTGCAGCATCCCGTTTTTGACGTTGACGCTTTCAATGCCGTGGCCGAGGGTGTGACCGAAATTCAGGACGCGGCGCAGTCCCTGTTCTTTTTCATCTTTTTCCACCACGTCCCTTTTCGTATGAAGCGCATCGGAAATGATCCGGATCAAAGCCGGAGAAGGCCGGCCGGAAGCGAGCAGGGCAAGCTCCGCTTCATAATCGAGGGATTCAAAACGGGCGAAGGCTTCCTGATCGAAACAAAGCGCCATTTTGACTGCTTCAGCCAGACCGTTGGAGATCTGACGCCGGGAAAGGGTGGACAGGGTGGTGGGATCAATCAGGACACGGCGCGGTTGGTAAAACGCGCCGACGACGTTTTTGATACCATCCAGGTCAATGGCGGTCTTCCCTCCGATGGAAGAGTCCACCTGGGACAGGACGGTGGTGGGAATGTTGTAGAAATCGATGCCGCGCATATAACAGGCCGCAGCAAAACCTGACATATCGCCAACCACGCCGCCGCCGACAGCGACCACGCAGTCGCCGCGTCCCATGCCGAAAGCCAGCATGCGGCTGAGCAGCATACGGAAATGATCAAAGTTTTTGCTGGCTTCGCCCTGGGGAATGCAGACAACTTCCGCCGCCAGGCTTGCAGCAGCAACGGAATCCGCATAGGATGCAGGTACGCCGGAATCGGTGACCACCAGCACCTTCCGGTTCAGATTCAGCAGGTCTCCTGCCTGGCCCAGGCAGCAGGGCTCCAGCACGATATCATAACTGTTTACGCCAAGCGGCAGGGTGATTGTTTCACGGTTCATCGGAATCCCTCCCTGAGGGAAACAATATACCCGGGAGTCAGGGATGTCAATGATCCATTGGGATTCCGTCCGTTTTCCTTCTGTTTTTCAGCGGGTGCGGACTGATTTGCTTTTTTCTCCGGAACATGAGATAATATTCAGGCTAAAAACAGACAAACGTCTGTGTTGAAGGTGAAATGCGATGCTGAAGATCGGGCAATTTACAGATACATTTCTGCCGATTGTCGATGGCGTGGGCCGGGTGGTCCAGGCCTATTCAGAGACGCTGTGTAAAATGGGCCATCAGGTGACCGTAGTGGCGCCGATGTATGATACAGGTTTCCAGGGAGGTTTTCCTTTCCAGCTGGTGGAATATGTGGGCAGCAGCGTGCCGGGAATGAAACAGTACAAGGTCGGAGAGGCTGTGCTGGATGCCCACTACCGTCACCGGATCCGGATGATTGACCTGGATCTGATTCACGCGCACAGCCCTTTTACCGCCGGTTCGGAAGCACTTCGTCTCGCATCGGTCAGGAAGCTGCCGCTGGTGGCTACTTTCCATTCCAAGTATTATGATGATTTCCTCAAGGCAACCAGATCAGAATCCATTGCCAAGGTGGGCGTCAAGCTGGTTGTGAATTTTTATAACCGCTGTGATGAAGTCTGGGCTGTGGGTAAAAACACTGCAGACGTACTGCGGGAATACGGCTATGAGGGTGAAATCCAGGTGATGCCCAACGGCGCCACCCTGCGTACGGTTTCACCCGGTGACGTGGAGCAGGTCAACCTCAGGTGGAACCTGGGGACGGATCCACTGATCCTCTTTGTGGGCCAGATGGACTGGAAGAAGAACATCCTGACCGTGCTGGAAGCCTGCGCAGAAATGAAAAAGGCCGGAACTCAATACCGGCTGCTGCTGGCAGGACAGGGGATGGACATGAACGCTATCGGCCAGAAGATTCATGATCTGAATATCCAGGACCGGGCGGAGCAGATCGGCCATATCACGGACGCAAGCCTGCTGGATGCCCTTTATGCCAGGGCCAACCTGTTTGCGTTCCCTTCGCTGTATGACGCGGCTCCCATGGTAGTACGGGAGGCGGCTGTCATGGGGACTCCCTCTGTGATGGTCCGGAACAGTACCGCTGCGGAGATTATCCGCCACGGGGAGAACGGCCTGCTGTGCGACAATGATCCAAAGGATCTGGCGCGGGTGATGACGGAAACTCTGAAGGAACCGGAAAAGCTGAGCCTGATCGGTGAAACGGCCCGGGAGACAATTCCGGTACCCTGGGAGAAAGTGCTGGAGACAGCGGTTGAACGCTATGAGCGGCTGATTGCCCTGGGTAAAGAAGGAAAACTGAAGGACAAACGGAAAAGAGTGCTTTGAAAATATAAAACCGGGCGGTTCGTGGAGAGTATCCATGAACCGCCCGGTTTTTCATTGCGTTTTTACTCGGCACCGATGATTTCAATCTGCAGGTTATCCGGTCCGGTAAAACGGAGCAGCCGGCGGCCGGTGGCAGGATCCCGGCGGTAATCGCCAGGATGGATTCCGTTCGCTTCCAGCCGTGACCGTACCGAGGCAAGACGGGTCGCGAAAAGCGTCAGGTACTGGGCTTCCGGAACGGGTTCATCCGGTGAACAGATAACCTGGATCTGCGTTTTACCCATTTCAAAGAGATAAACCACATCACCGGATTCCCGGCGGTCGATCTGCTGGCGGAGACGGAAACCCAGGCGGTCCACAAAAAAGCTCCGGATCGCTTCTTCATCTGATCCCTTCAGCGTGGTACGGAACATATGCGTTTTTTTGGTATAGGGGAAGAGGGTGCTGCGGCGGGCATGGCGTTTCCATGAACGGTAGGCCCGGAGTTCGCGACGCCAGCCGGGATGGGTAACCACATAGCCGACGGCGATATACAGCAGCTGGCCGATCAGCCCGCCGAGGGTGTTTGAGATGATGTCATCAAAATCATACATGCCGCGCCGGGAAATCAGCTGCAGGTTTTCCACCATGAAACTGAGCAGCAGGCAGAAAGCCACAGGACGGATCCTGACGCGTGCACGGAACCAGCGGAAGACATAGGGCAGCAGATAGCCAACGGGCAGAAAAATCATCACGTTCAGATAGAACTGGGAAATGTCTTCCGGACGGACGATAGAAATCTGGGAAAAGGCGGAGGAAACGCCTTCCGTGAACAACGTATGGAACCATCCGGAAAAACCGGTGGGAGTGGAGAACGCGTTTTTCAGATCCTCCAGGGGTGCAATATGTACAGTATAATACGCAGTTGACGCCCGGGAGAAGAAAACAAGCCAGGCAAAGAGCAGGAAATACAGGAATAACCCGATGGTCAGGAGCCTCTGCCGAAGCCTGAGCAGCCGGTCAGCGTTCGGATTGTCGCTCAGGCCGCCTTCCAGGTTCAGCCGCAGGCGCCGGCAGATCCGCCGATCCGCCCAGGGAAGCAGAAAAACCAGGAAAAGCACGAGGACGGTAATCACGACATTCATCTTCAAACTGTTGAAATCCATTACCGTGTCTCCTTTTCAGGGGGCAGCAGGGATTTGACCCGGTAATTCCGGGGATCATCCGCAGGCAGGCCGCTCAGGTAGGAATTGTTTCCGATCAGTTCAGAGATGCTTTCAACAGAACCTTCGCCGTACCGGACCAGACGGTAAGAAGCCTCAATCAGCTGCAGGGCAAACTGCCGGGCTTTTTCCCGCAGTTCCGGGAAACTTTCTGTGAAGGACAGTTCATGATCAAAAGGATGCTTCCAGGGACGGTGCTCCGTGTTTTCCGGATCCAGGGAATGAAACTGGGATTCAGAATAGGCAAGGGAACAAAGCACGTCACGCTTTGTCCGCCGGGCTATCCGTGCGGCCAGGCCCTGCGGGTTTTCCAGCGCCCGGTAGCACAGCCGGTAACGGCGGCAGGAATGGTTCAGCGCCGACCAGCAGTTTTTCCAGCCGTAGACTTCTTCAAAGACAGCGTCCAGGTCCGGACGCAGGGTTTCCGGCAGGTGAAGCCGGGGATAGTAATGCTCTGTGACGGGATGCTTTTCATTTTCATAACCGTCACGACGGAACTGCACCACATCCAGCGCATGCTCCAGGCTCATATGGCTGCGGGGAAAAACATGCTCTTCTGCAGTAACATAGATAATATAAGGATGAGCGATGCTGTCCAGCGCGTAATGGCAAAGGAAACCGGACAGATAGGAAAGCAGCTCCACCGGGGAAGCGGAGACCTGTGCCCGCCGGAGAAGGGTTGTCAGGAAAAGACCGGGTTTCCCGGTGTGCATCCGGCGGCCGCGGCCTTCCCGGCGGTGCCAGGGTTTATACATGAACCAGACATCGGGGCCGAAAAGCGCAAAAGTATAAGGTTCGGGAATCAGATATTCCCGAACTTCCTCCGGCAGGGAGGCCAGAACTTCCCGGCCGAAAGCCGCATGAACCGCAACGTCAGGCATCGTTCTCACCTGTTCTTTCTGGGTGCAAATTACCCATTCAGTATAACAATTTTTGCACAAACCGACAAGGACAATTGCCCGGAATGCATTTGTGATATATAATCAAACTGATGACATCCGGGCTAAGCGCCGGGGAAAAGCCTTCAGATCGAAGGAGGAGATATATATGAAACACGGTTTACGGAACCTTACAGCGCTGCTGATGGCAGTGCTTATGCTGATGTGCCTGTGTCCGGAACAGGCTGCTTTCGCGGAGAATACAGCGGCGGAGGAATCCCAGACAACGGAACAAACCACCAAGACAAAAATGTCCGCCTCAGAGCTTCAGGCCCAGGGCATTCTCACAGTTGGAGCAAAAGGTGAGGAAGTGACCAAACTTCAGCAGCGGCTGAAGGACCTGGGATATCTGGACGGCAAAGTGGATGGCCAGTATGGCGGCGGAACCAAGCGCGCGGTGATCGCCTTCCAGCGCCGGAACGGGCTGACCACAGACGGTGTGGCAGGCGCAGACACACAGAACAAGCTTTATGCGGAAGACGCACTGGCCGCACCGGACGGCAGTCCCGTAGATACGCTGGCCGGAGACGTTCCCATGCTGGTCAATAAGGAACATCCGCTGGCGGACGGTGAGTTTTTTACCCCGGCTGACCTGGTACAGCTGAATAAGGAACTGAGCAGCAAACTGGTTACGATCAAATACAAAAAGACCCGCGGTGTCAAAGCAGCCGTGGATGCGCTGAAAGAGATGCTGGAAGCGGCGAAGGAAGACGGGATCGGCAAGTGGCAGATCAGCGCGGGCTACCGCACCTGGGACGACCAGGTCAGCATGCTGAACGCCAAGGTCAAGAGCATTCAGAAGAGCCACAAGGACTGGAGCAGCTCCAAAGCGCGCCGCTCCGCCCTGCGGACGGTGGCGGAACCGGGAAGCAGCGAGCATCACCTGGGACTGGCTTTTGATATCAACAAAAAAGGGGCTTCCAAATTCGCAGGTACGAAGCAGAGCGACTGGCTGAACGAGCACTGCTGGGAGTACGGATTCATTATCCGCTACCAGAAAGAAAAGGAAAAGATCACCGGTTTTGAAGCGGAACCCTGGCATATCCGCTATGTGGGGATAGAACATGCCCTGTATATGAGGGATCATGATCTGTGTCTGGAGGAATATATCCAGGGACTGGAAGATGGAAGCATTCAGAATCCGGTCACCCGGTCAGCGAATGACGCGGACTCCGGCAATACAAATGAAACGATTGAATCGGATCCGGGAGAATCCTCGGATGAGCCTTCGGAAGAGACAGAAGAACTGACAGAAGAACCCGCAGCATAAGAAAGATAAGAGCAGGTGAAACGTATGCGTAAAAGAATCGTGGCGATCCTTGTGCTGCTGGTGCTGTTCCTCCTGACCGGCTGTGCCGGGAAACAGGAAACAGGCGGAGACAGTGCGTCTGTTGTGGTTGGCTTTTCCCAGCTGGGTGCGGAAAGCTCCTGGCGTATTGCCAATACTGTCAGCATGGAACAGGCCGCAAAAGAAGCTGGCTACGGGCTGATGATGGAAAACGCGAACCAGAAACAGGAAAAACAGATCGACGCGATTCGTTCCTTTATTGCATACCGGGTGGACGTGATTGTTTTCTCACCGATTGTGCAGACGGACTGGGACAATGTGCTGACGGAAGCCAAACAGGCCAATATTCCCGTGATTATCATGGACCGGATGATTGATACCCAGGACGATACATTGTACAGGGCATACGTGGGCGCGGATTTCTATGCTGAAGGCGTAAGGGCCGGAGAATATCTGGTCCGGAAGGCGGACGCGCTGGGTGCGGAGCATCTGCGCATTGTGGAAATCTGCGGTACGACGGGATCCACACCTATGCAGGACCGGCAGCGCGGTTTCATGGACGTGATCGGGAAAGATGAACGATTCACCGTAATTGACAGCGTGGACGGAGATTTCCTCCAGTCCAAGGGCGAAGAATGCATGCGGAAACTCCTGCAGAAATACGGGACAGAAGGAATTGATGTGGTTTTCTCCCACAACGACGCCATGACGCTGGGTGCGCTGAATGTGCTGGAGAAAGAAAATGCAGCTTCATCCAAAGATATGATCATCATCACTGTGGACGGGGAAAAGGACGCAGTGGACGCCCTGAAAGCAGGAAGAATCAACTGTGTGGTGCAGTGCACGCCGCATTTGGGGCCTTCCGTGATGAAGCTGGTCAGGGATGTGACGGCCGGAAAGGATATTCCCAAAGTATATCATCCGGATGAGGGAGTGTTCAGCGACTTTGATGACCTGACTGATCCGGCGGTGGAGGGTTTCTGATATGAAACGCAGCGGAATGACCAGCATTACCGCGCAGGTCCGCCGTTCGGTTTTTTCCATCGCCTTCCTGCTGGCTGTGCCGGCGGTGATCGGCCTGGTGGTTATGATGCTTTATTCCTCCCGGACCCAGGCCATGATCCGGAGGATGGACGCCATAGCCGGGATGAAACCCGCACTGGAAAGCACTATTGCTGAGAACCTGTTCTCTGTCGCTGCCGGCCGGACCACTTTCCAGGACAGCGGCGTGCAGGAACTGATTGCTGAGACGGACAATACACTGGATATGCTCCTGGCGGAGACTGAAGGCAGCGGACAGATGCAGCTGACCATCGCCCGGCGGACAATGAGCACGCTGGAACAGTATGTGTTCAGGGTACGGGACGGCATGGAAGCCGGAACACCCATCAGTACAATTGAAAAAATCGTGGATGAAGTCCGTGACGTCGGGCGTCTGGTATCAGACATGCTGGATGCCTTTACTACGGAGGAAATTGCCAATGCCTCGGTTGTCAGCGGACGGCTGAGAATCATTGTGATGATCGCCGCGGTGGCAGAGGTGCTGCTGCTCCTGATTGCCTTCCTGCGCACACGGTATGAAACAAACAAGCTGACAGAATCGATTCATTCTTCCATCTATTCATTGGAAGGAACGGTCCGACGGATCGCGGAAGGAAACTTCGGCGACCGGGTGCAGGGCATGAACGTGGAAGAACTGCGTGACCTGGGCGAAAAGGTCAACCAGATGGCGGACCGGCTGGAAACCCTGATTGCACAGATCCGCCAGAACCAGGACCACCTGGCGCGGGCAGAACTGCGCACGCTGCAGGCACAGATCAATCCTCACTTCCTGTACAATACGCTGGACGCCATTGTCTGGCAGGCTGAATCGGGTAAAGGAGAAGAAGTGGTTCACCTGACCCGTAACCTGAGCGACTTCTTCCGGATCTCCCTGTCCGCCGGTGCAGACTGGATTCCGGTGAGCCAGGAACTGAAGCATGTGTCCGCCTACCTGAGTATCCAGAAAACCAGGTACCGGGATATCCTGGACTATGAAGTGGATCAGCCGGAAGGCCTGGAAGAAATCTACATGCTCAAGCTGCTGCTTCAGCCGCTGGTTGAGAATGCCTTGTATCACGGAATCAAGAATAAGCGGGGCGGCGGTATGATCCGGGTAAAGGTTCAGATCCAGAACCGGATTATGACATTCACGGTGGCCGATACAGGAAAGGGAATGACACCGGAACAGCTGGAAGAAGTGGAAACGCTCCTGAAAGAGAACATACCGACAGCCCAGCCTGCACCTGAACCGGGACATTCCGGTTTCGGTATGCGGAACGTGGACATGCGCATCCGCCTGTATTACGGTAAAAAGACCGGCCTGCTGATCAGTTCAGGACCGGAGGGAACCCAGGTATCATTCAGTATTCCGATTCGTACAAGGGAGGAAATCGACCATGATGAAAGTCTTTCTCGTGGATGATGAAATTGCTATCCGGGAGAATCTCCGGAATTCCTTTCCATGGGAAGAGAAAGGCTATCAGCTGGTTGGCGAAGCACCGGACGGCGAAATGGCGCTGCCCATGCTGCGGGACCTGAACGCGGACATCCTCCTGACCGATATCCGGATGCCTTTTATGGATGGAATCAAGCTGTGTGAAGAAGTGCAGCGTACAATGCCGTGGGTGGAACGGATCATCCTTTCCGGCTACGACGACTTTACCTATGCAAGGAAGGCAATTTCCCTGGGCGTGAAGGAATACCTGCTGAAGCCGGTGACCGCAGCGGAACTGGAGGCTGCGCTGAACCGGGTCAGCCGCCAGATTGAGGAGAAACGCCGCGACCGGGAAAACCTGACGGCACTGCGGGAACGCCTGTCCTCCGGCAACCAGTTCCTGCGGGACAAGCTGCTGGCCTCCCTGTTTACGGATGAAGGGGACAGCGAGGATGACGCGGCCATGCTCCGGCAGATGCGGGAGCTGGGGGTGAACCTGAAGGCGGGCTGCTATGCCGTGATCGACATTGCTTTCCCGGCGGAAGGGGAGAAACGGATCAGCTGCCGGAACGCACTGACTTCCCTGGCAGAAATGAGCGGCGGCGGAGTGTACGTCTGCGGCGCACCGAAGGGAGCCCGGGCACTGGTGCTTGGCGACAATCCGGAAGACACGGAGGAACGGGCCTATTCCTTCGCCAATTCGGCGATGCACCTGCCGGAACTGGCCCAGGAGAAGCGGCTGCTGATCTCTGTGGGAGAAACGGTGACGGATTTCCGGGATATCCGGCAGTCCATGAAGGGAGCCCGGCATGCCCGGCACCTGCAGGGCCCTGAGGCAAACGAAGAGCGGAGAATCATCGGCGTCAACGAAAACAACAGCCAGCTGCAGCCCCTGTCCGAAACCGAACTGAGCCCGCTGTATGAGCGGCTGCAGTATGCTTCCGAGGAGGAAGTGGAACCGATCCTGACGGAGTATACCCGATCCCTGGATCCTTCCCTGGCACTGGGGTATCTTCGGGTTGCCGGACTGCTGGCGGCGCGCAGGATTATCCAGGAGGGGGAGGGCGTGCCTAAGGAAGTGCTGTCGGATGATACGGTGGAGGAAGCCCTTCGTACCGAAGGTGAAGAAGGCTTCCACCTGCTGGCAGAACTGCTCCGGAAGGCAATTGCCTTCCGGAACCGGAACCGGGCCGGATACGGGGATCCGACCATCAGCCGGGCCAGGGCCTATCTATCCGAACACTATGCGGATCCGAACCTGATGCTGCAGGATGTGGCCGGAGAAGTACATCTGTCCCAGAGCCATTTTTCCACGGTTTTTGCCCAGGAAACCGGCCTGACCTTCACTCAGTACCTGACAGCGCTTCGGATCGGCAAAGCCAAGGAACTGCTTGAAGCAACGGAGATGAGATCCTCCCAGATCGCCCAGGAAGTAGGGTACAATGATTCCCATTATTTCAGCTATCTGTTCAAGAAAACCACGGGGATGACCCCCAGCGAATTCCGCCGGAACAACCGGACCGGGGAGTAAAAAAATCAACTTCAGGGAAACGATTTCAAACCGGATCCGCAAACCGACATGGCAGAAACGGAAAAAAACAAACCAAAACAATAATCCTCTGTATTTCCATCACAGGGGATTATTTTTATACTGTAACCAACATGGCAGGAATGCCAAAAATGAAATGGAGGTTTTTTACCATGAAGAAACTGTTGGCTCTGGTTATCGCACTGGTGATGGTGCTGGCCGCGACTTCCGCTTTCGCGGAGGGACTGCTGAAGATCGGTTACGTCCAGGTCGGACATGAATCTGACTGGCGTATGGCGAACACCCAGAACTACTACGACGTTTTCACTGAAGACGCCGGATTCGAACTCGAACTGATCGACTGCGACAACGACCACGCTCTCCAGCTGTCCAAGGTTCGTGAGTTCGTTCAGAAGGACTTCGACTACATCGTTATCGACCCGATCCAGACCGCTGGCTGGGACGATGTTCTGAAAGAGGTTCAGGAAGCCGGAATCCCCTGCATCATCGCTGACCGTTCCGTGGATGCTTCCGATGAACTGTACACCACCGCTGTTGGTACCGACATGACCGCTGAAGGCGTAACCGCCGGTAAGTGGCTGGAAGAATACCTGGCCGGCAAGGCTGCCAAGATCCTGGTGATCGAAGGCTCCACCGGTTCCTCCGCTGCCATCGGCCGTGCTGAAGGCTTCAACAAGGTTGCTGCTGATCATCCCGAATGGGAAATCCTGGCCAGCCAGGACGGCGACTTCACCCAGAACGGCGGACAGGCTGTTATGGAAGACTTCATCAAGCGCTTCCCCGAATTCGACGTGGTTGTGTGCCACAACGATAACGAAGCCTACGGCGCCATGGACGCTATGGACGCTGCCGGCATCAAGTACGGCGTTGGCGAAAAGATCATCATCTCCTTCGACGCTACCAAGGAAGGCCTGACCCGCACGCTGGCCGGCCAGATCCTGTGCAACGTTGAATGCAACCCCATCCAGGCTGTTATCGTCAAGAACGTTATCGAGGACATCCAGGCTGGCAAAGACATTCCGAAGTTCACCCTCGTGCCCGACGAAGGCTTCTGCGCTCCCGGAATCGAAAGCGCTCTCGTGACCGTCATGACCGACGAAGTTCTGGCTGCCCGCAAGTATTAATCAGAAAAACAGCAGCCGGTTCTGCGAAGAAACAAGAGACACTCAGCGGAAGGAACCGGAAGGTTCCTTCCGCCTTTGATGTTAAAACCGCCATTTCAAAAAGAAGGAAACATGCTTCTGGATGCTGAATTATGCAGCAACAGAGTCAGATAGAAAAGACAGTAACAATCCTACAGATCAGTATGAAAGGGTAAGCAGTCATGAGCAATGAAGTGATCCTCAGCATGCGCGGCATCTGCATGACGTTCCCTGGCGTAAAGGCATTGAGCAATGTTGATTTTACGCTCAGGAGCGGAGAGATACACGCACTGATGGGGGAAAACGGCGCGGGAAAATCCACCCTGATCAAATGCCTGACGGGCGTCAATGATTTTGAAAAGGGCGAGATCTTCATGGGACCGGAAATGCGTCCCATCAGGAACCACTCCACACTGGAAGCACAGAAAAACGGTATTGCCACGGTGTACCAGGAAGTTAACCTCTGTCCCAACCTGAGCGTGGCGGAGAATCTTTTCATCGGCCGCGAGCCGCTGACGAAGTTTGGCACCATCAATCATAAAGCCATGCTGAACCGGGCCCGGGAACTGATGAAAAAGCTGGACATCCAGGTGGACGTAACCCAGGCGTTGGAGAATTATTCCATCGCCCTGCAGCAGATGATCGCCATTGCCCGCGCTGTGGACATGGAGAGCAAGGTGCTGATCCTGGACGAGCCCACTTCTTCCCTGGACGACAACGAAGTGGAAAAGCTGTTCAAGATGATGAGAGCCCTCCGGGATGAAGGAATCGGCATCATCTTCGTTACCCACTTCCTGGAGCAGGTTTACGCGGTTTGCGACCGGATTACGGTGCTCCGCAACGGCCAGCTGGTAGGCGAGTATGAAATCTCCGACCTGCCCCGCCTCAAGCTGGTGGCAGCCATGATGGGTAAGGATTTCGACGACCTGCAGTCCATCAAATCCAAGGAAGACGAAGCTGTTTCCGAGGAAGTGCTGATTGACGCAAAGGGCCTGAGCCATGTGCGTAAGATCAAGCCTTTTGATCTTGATATTCATAAGGGTGAGGTTATCGGCCTGACCGGCCTGCTGGGCAGCGGCCGCAGTGAACTGGCCCGCTGCATTTACGGTGCGGACAAGGCGCAGACCGGCACCCTGAAGGTAAAGGGAAAAGAAACAAAAATCAACGCGCCGATCGACGCCATGCGGCTGGGTATGGGCCTGCTGCCTGACGATCGGAAGGCAGAAGGTATAGTGGAAGACCTGTCTGTCCGTGAGAACATTATGCTGGCGATGCAGTCCCTGGCGGGCGTTGTGAAACGGATCCCGATGGAAAAGCAGATGGAGATCACAAAGAAGTTCATCGATCTGCTGGACATCAAAACACCCAGTACAGAGACGCTGGTCAAACAGCTGTCCGGCGGCAATCAGCAAAAGGTAATCATTGCCCGCTGGCTGGCAACCAACCCGGACTTCCTGATCCTGGACGAGCCTACCCGCGGTATCGACGTCGGTACCAAGACGGAGATCCAGAAGCTGGTGGTGGACCTGGCGCACCAGGGGAAGAGCGTGATCTTCATTTCTTCCGAAATCGAAGAGATGCTCCGTACCTGCAACCGCCTCGCGGTACTGCGTGACGGGGAAAAGGTGGGAGAACTGACGGAAGATCTGTCCCAGGAGTCAGTGATGAAAGTCATTGCCGGAGGTGAGCGGAGTTGAAAAGTGTGATTAACTGGCTGAAAAAGGTATCCAAGAAACCGTTGTTCCTGCCGCTGGTCAGCGTTTTCCTGGTGCTGGTTATCAATCTGGTGTATGACGCCATACAGGGCAACTATGTTTTTGAATTCCTGAAGTTTGAGCTGAAGGAAGGCGCACTGTACGGCCGTATCATCGATATTCTCAACCGCGGCAGCGAGGCGGCTATCCTGGCGATCGGTATGACGCTGGTGGTTTCCTCCTCTGCCGGTACGGATATTTCCGTGGGCTCCGTGATGAGCCTGGCCGGCAGCCTGTGCTGTATGCTGCTTGCCGGATTCGGCGTGACACATGTGCGTGAGCTTGGCGAACTGCAGATGCCGATTTTCGTCGGCGTGATTGCCGGTATTGCTGTGGCCGGCCTGTGCGGCCTGTTCAACGGCTTCCTGGTGGCAAAGATGAAGATACAGCCAATGGTAGCTACGCTGATCTTCTTTACCGCAGGGCGCGCCATCGGCCTGCTGCTCACAAACAATAAGATGGTTTACATCCATCTGGAGCAGTTCAAGGTATTCGGCGGAAAACTGTGGATTTTCCCCACGCCTACGGTGATTGCGGCGGCATGTATCCTGGTTATGGCGATTATCCTGAAAACAACCTCCCTGGGCATGTATGTACAGTCCGTGGGTATCAACCCGAAAGCATCCAGGATTGCCGGTATCAACTCTGTGGCGATTATCCTGCTGTGCTACGTGATCTGCGGCCTGTTCTCCGGCGTGGCCGGTATCGTGGCCACATCCCGTATCTATTCGGCTGACTCCAACAATATCGGCCTGAACCTGGAGCTGGACGCAATCCTGGCGGTAGCCCTGGGCGGCAACAGCCTGGGCGGCGGCCGGTTTAACCTGGCAGGCTCCATTATCGGCGCCTATACCATCCAGGCCATTACGACCACCATGTACGCGCTGGGTGTTGCCAAGGCTCAGGCTCCCGTGTATAAAGCGATCATCGTGATCCTGATCGTGGTGGTGCAGTCTCCGGCGGTGAAAGCGTACTTTGCGCATCGCAAGGCACAGAAAGAGGGCGGCCTTGCAGTCGCGGGAAGGAGCTGAGCAAAATGGAAAAGAACAACATGAACAAAAAGAAGAATATCAACAGCCATTCCATACTGCTGCTCATCACCGTGGGCTTGTTTATCCTGCTGTACGCAGCCGGATACTTCATGTATGGCTTCGGAGCCAATGCCAAGGGCTTTGAAAAGCTCCAGAACTTCCTCGATATTTTCCGGACCAACGCGGCCCTGATCTGTATTGCCTGCGGTATGACCTGTGTTATGCTGACCGGCGGTATTGATATTTCCGTCGGCTCCCTGGTGGCGATGGACTGTATGATCCTGTCCGTCGGCATGGAGAACAGCGGGATTTCTCCCACGCTGCTGGTGCCCTTTGTGCTGCTGATCGGTATTGTGTTCGGCGCGGTACAGGGCTACCTGATCGGTTACCTGGGAATCCAGCCCTTCATCGTGACGATGGCAGGCATGTTCTTTGCCCGCGGTATGACGGCCATGATCTGTACGGACCAGGTCAACATCACAGTGGACAACTGGTTCAAGCAGGTGGCGGGCATCAAGGTGTATATGCCCTTTGAACTGGGCGCTGTGGTCAACAAGCGCGGCGTCAAGATGGTACCCTATGTGAATATTCCGGTGATTATCGCGCTGGTGGTTGTGGTGCTGGTGTTCCTGATGCTGCGCTACACCCGGACAGGCCGCAGCATGTACGCGGTGGGCGGCAACCAGCAGAGCGCCGCACTGATGGGCCTGAACACCAAGCGGACCAAGATGATCACATACATCCTGTCTTCCTTCCTGTGCTCCATCGGCGGCGTGCTGTACTGCATGAATACCATGTGCGGCACCACCACCCAGGCGCTGGGCCTGGAAATGAAGGCCATTTCCTCCGCGGTTATCGGCGGTACGCTGCTGACCGGCGGCGTGGGCAACGTGTTCGGTTCCTTCGTCGGCGTGCTGATCAACGGTACGATCAACAGCCTGGTCAGCTTCAACGGAGAACTGACACGGCTGGGCGGTACGGTACCCAATGTGGTATCCGCCTTCCTGCTGTTTGTGTTCATCATGCTGCAGGCGGTATTTGCCAAGCTGCGTGAACGGAAACAGTAAACCGAAAGAAAATATAAAAGCCGTATCCGGTTTCAGGCCGGATACGGCTTTTCTGATTGCTGTGATTATTCGCCGGCAAAGATGATATCATCCCGGAGCCGGTAGAGCGTGGCACCACATTTCTTACGGCAGAAGAAGCCGACCCATTCGTCAATGGACAGTTCGCAGTCATACATGACCTTTCCGTAACGAAGGCCGTTGATCCGTTTACCGCTCCGGTTGCTCTCCAGGGAGCGGACCGTGTCGGTTTCGGGATCATAATCCGACATGAAAATGGCGCTGTGGGCGCCCTTGCCGCCGGAGTAATCGCCTGTCATCTGGAAGAAATCGCCCTTTCGGGTCTGCTTCATGAATTCCCGGGCGAGCGCGATATTTTCGTCCCTGGAAAGGGATTTATCATACAGGAACTGGGCCGCAATCTCAAAGGGATTACCGTCGGAGGCAGGAATATCTTCCCAGCAGTAGCCATAAGCGTAAGGCTTGCACTTCTTTTCCGGCAGGTTGTTGGGAATTTTCAGCTCCTTATCCGGGTACTCCGCCATCCGGTAACGCTCCCGTGTCTGCCGGAAGAGATGAACGGTGAAATTCTTGCAGACGTAGATATCGCCCTTGTAATGGGCGCGCTGAAGCTTGCCGTTGGCTTTATCGTAGAGTTCTTTACCCAGGGAGATGATGTCCTCAATAAAAGCATCCCGGGCAACGGAAGAGGCCTCTTCCCCGTCCGGAGAAGAGGCGGTCTCATCGGAGAGGATTTCCTCATCCAGAGAAATATCTTCGGTCTCTTCTTCCCCGTATACCGGGACGGAGAAAAGACACAGTATCAAGAGAAGGGCAGCCAGCAGGAAGGAAAGGCTCCTGCGCGAGGTAAATGGCATCAGACGGTTTCTCCTTCAATCAACTTACCGGAAACAGTAACCTGTTTCGGCATATGACTGTCCGGGAATTCGATCGCGTCGATCAGCAGGCTGAAAACTTCCTTGGCAATGCGCGGGGTATCCTGACAGTAGGTGGTCAGCCGCGGCGTAATCATCTGGCTCATGAGAATGCCGTCGTATCCGACCAGGCTGATATCATCGGGTACCTTGATTCCCTGGGCTTCCAGCAGCCACAGGGCACCGAGGCAGCTGTAGTCGTCGGGACAAAGGACGCAGGTGGGTTTTTCTTTCTGCTGAAGCAGCTCCTGAATATAAGCGGCGCAGTCTGCGGAATTATGGAAGTGTCCCTCACGAACATATTCCACAGGAACACGAATACCCAATTCTGCACAGATCTTGTAGAATCCTGCAAGACGTTCACGGCTGACCGCACCTTTTTCACCCTGGATGAATGCGATCTTGCGATGGCCGCGGGCGTAGATGTGACGGACAATCTGTTCCATACTCCTGCGGTTATCACTGGTGACGCAGTCCACACCTTCGTAGGTATGGTCTATGATGACGGTGGGAATGCTGCTGGTAGCCAGACGGATGATGCCGGCAGATTCAAAATCGGCCTGAACCACGATGACACCGTCCAGGCTCCGCTGCCGGGCGTGCTCGTAGTAGTTGCTTTCAGCGAAACCGCCCCGGCCGATGAAGGTAAGGTCGTAACCGTTGCGTTCAGCTTCCAGGCGAAGCTCGTCGAAAAGCGAACTGAAATATTCATGATTCATCCGGTCTTCATAGATGATGCCGATGTTGTTGGATTTGCTGGTCTTCAGCGTTCTGGCAGCGGCATTCGGATAATATCCCATATCCTTGGCCGTCTGGCAGATGAATGCGGTCCTCTCCCTGCTGTCGCTAGTTAAACCGTTCAGAGCACGGGAGACCGTTGCGACGGATACACCGCACACCTCCGCTATATCCTTCAATCTGACCATGATCGAATGAATCCTCCTTCCGCAAATCGGTAATCGTTTGCTGTTTTTTCATCATTTTACAGCAAAATGTAACTGACGTCAACTAAATTTACAATAATTGCGTAACTAAAAATTAGACAAAGGAAAAGACAGCAATGTAACTGCTGTCTTTATAAGGAAATATCAGATATTTTCAGCGGATGTCTTCCCGACGGATAAACCTGGCCAGGGGCTGATAGATCAGCATGGCGATGACCATGGTTACCACAAGCTCTGCCAGCATATACCAGCCGTTATACAGGAAGGAATAAATCCAGGGATTGGTCATGGTCATGTTCATGAAGGATTCCGGCATCCACACACCCCAGATCCAGGCACCGCTGATCAGGTGGCAGATGAACCGAAGCACGAAGGTAACAACGATGCCGACAGCCAGGCTCTTGCGGGTCTTGCCAAGAACGGTGTCGAAGAAACCGGAGAAACCGATGGCGGTATAGGCAATGATATAGTCCAGCAGGATAACGCCGACGGCCATAATAAAGTTGGCAGCATATCCGACGTTGTCCAGGCCGAGCAGGAGCTGGATTGCACTGTAAACAAAGGCGGTGGGAACACCCCACTTCCAGCCCCAGCGGTGGCTGATCAGTACAACGGGCAGCATGCTGGCGATGGTAACGCCGCCACCGAAAGGCAGGTCAATCTTCAGAAGGCTCAGTACGGTTCCCAGCGCGATCATAATGGCGCTTTCGGTCAGTTTGCGGGTCAGGTTTTTATTCATGGTTTTCCTCCTTTTCTGATCCGGCGGACATAAGAAAACCCACATGCCTGAAGACATGCGGGAAACGGCTTTGGATGGTATGACCGCTTCCCTACGGTAGGATTACCTACACAGGTTCCAAGGGTCGGGCGATGCCCTCTCAGCCGGAAACCGGCCCCCCCAGCGTGCATGTTCGCATCGGAACAGCGACATTATATCACCGGGGCTTTGTTTGTCAACAGATTGAGGCGTCTTTCGATACGCGAAAGTGAGAAACAGACAGGAAGGATTCCGCAGGAGTTTGCGCGGCCGGGCAGGAGATTGCCGGGAAACCGGGGAATATCTGCTATATACTCCGGGGGAAAGCGAGGACTGAACCGTGAGACGGTGTGTGATTGTGGGCGGAGCAGGGATTTGTGAATATCAGCGTATCCGTGACAGCCTGCGGGAGGATGACTGGTTTGTATACTGTGACGGCGGACTGAAACATGTACAGGAGCTCGGACGGAAACCAGACCTGATTGTGGGAGACTTTGATTCGTACGAGCGGCCGGAAACGGATACGGAAACAATTGTCCTGCCCTGTGAGAAAGATGATACGGATACTGTTTACGCGGTGAAGGAAGCCGTGAGGTGCGGTTTCAGGGAATTCCTGCTGATTGGTGTGATCGGGGAAAGATTTGATCACACCTTCGGCAACGTATCGCTGCTGCTTTACCTGGATGACCTGGGGATTCCGGCCTGCATCCTGGATGATTATTCCGAGATGAGGATCGTCTCCCGGGAAACAGCGGAAGTGAAGGATGACTGTTCCTGGTTCTCCCTGCTGAATATCAGCGGAACCGCAAAAGGAATTACAATCCTGAACGCGAAGTATCCGCTGGAGGATGGGGAAATTACCAGCGAGTATCAGTACGGCATCAGCAATGAAGTTCTTCCCGGTAAAACGGCCTGTGTATCCGTCCGGGAAGGGCGGCTCCTGCTGGTAAAGGTATTCGGACAGAACTGATTGTTTGTTTCTTGTTCTTTCAGGATTCTCCCCTTGACGGGGTTCGGGTTTCGTAATACGATTGCGATGCAATGATGGAGATCCAGTAGGGAACAGATAATCCGCACAGAGAGCTGCCGGGAGGTGCGAGGCAGCCGGAGCTGTTTATCCGAAATACTCTCCGGAGCTGTAATCTGAATCCTGCAAGGGTAGTAGGAAAGCCGGGGGCGCCCGATACAGCGCAAAGGATATGAAAGTATCCGGAGGCCGACCCTGAACGGGGCGGCAAATACGAGGTGGTACCGCGGAGTTGATTCGCCCTCTGTGTCCGAACAGACACGGAGGGCTTTTTTTATGAAACGGTATCACAGAAAGAAGGAATAGTATGGCATTTGGTGATCTGGCACTCAAACTTGGTATGCTGTTGGTTTTCTTCGGCGTCATGGTCTATGTCGGTTTCTACTGCAGAAAGCATTCCACCGACGTGAACGGATTTGTGCTCGGCGGACGGAGCGTCGGCCCCTGGCTGACGGCGTTTGCTTACGGTACCTCCTATTTCTCCGCCGTTATTTTTGTCGGCTATGCCGGACAATTCGGCTGGAAGTTCGGTATTGCCGCCACTTGGGTGGGTATCGGCAACGCCCTGATCGGTTCGCTGATGGCCTGGGTGATCCTCGGACGGCGCACCCGGATTATGACGCAGCATCTGTCCAGTGCCACAATGCCTGACTTCTTTGAGAAGCGGTTTGACGCGACTTCCCTGAAAATTGCTGCTTCCATTATCATCTTTATCTTCATGATTCCTTATACCGCGTCCCTGTACAACGGACTGAGCCGTCTTTTCCGGATGGCCTTCAATATTGACTACTCTGTTTGTGTGATCGTTATGGCAGTGCTGACCGCCATTTACGTGATTGTCGGCGGCTACATGGCAACGGCCGTGAACGACTTTATCCAGGGCATCATCATGCTGGTGGGTATCGTCGCGGTGATCGGGGCCGTGCTGGGCAGCAAGGGCGGCTTCATGGCTTCCCTGGAAGGACTGTCTGCGGCAAAGGATACCAGCGAGGGCTTTATAAACGGCACCGTTCCCGGGATCTTCAACTCCTTCTTCGGACCGGATCCGCTGAGCTTGCTGGGCGTCGTGCTGCTGACTTCCCTGGGTACCTGGGGACTTCCCCAGATGGTCGGTAAGTTCTATGCCATCAAGAGCGAGGGTTCCATTCACAAGGGAACCATTATCTCCACACTCTTCGCCATGGTGGTTGCCGGCGGCTGCTATTTCCTGGGCGGTTTCGGGCGTCTCTTTGCCGCTGAACTCGGTGCAGCGGAAGGCGGAAATCCGGCGGGCGGTTTTGACAACGTAATCCCGACGATGCTGCAGACCCTGTCTCCCTTCCTGATTGCGGTCGTAATCATCCTGGTGCTCTCCGCATCCATGTCCACCCTGTCTTCCCTGGTGCTGACCTCTTCTTCCACGGTGACGCTGGACCTGCTCAAGGGCCGCGCAATCAAGGATATGGACGAGAAGAAGCAGCTGCTGGTGATGCGGGTACTGATCGTGGTATTCATCATCATTTCCGCCGCCCTGGCGATTGTCCAGGCAAACTCCAGCGTGGCCTTCATTGCCCAGGCAATGGGCGTCAGCTGGGGCGCCATGGCCGGCGCGTTCCTCGCTCCTTTCCTCTACGGCCTGTACTGGAAGCGGACCACGAAGACCGGCTGCTGGGCTGCCATGATCTTCTCCTCTGTTTTCATGATCATTGATATGCTGGCCAACCTGAAAGTGCTGAACATCAGCCTCGGCTTCCTGCAGTCCCCGATCAACGCGGGTGCCTTCTGCATGATTGCAGGCCTGATCATCGTTCCGCTGATCAGCCTGATTTCCAAGGCACCGGACAAGGATACGGTGGATCGTATCTTCTCCTGCTATGAGCGGAAGGTCATTGTTACCGCCAAGGATTCCATTGAAACCGAAACAGAAGGCTGAGCCAAAGACAGCCTGAAGAGTATATGAAGAGGACGCATCTCCGGATGCTTCCTCTTTCTTTTCAATAACAGACTGCGGCACAGGATTACAGACGGCTGTGACAACCGGAAATTCCTTATATTTCCTTCCCCAAAGGAGGTATCAGGGCACCGGAAAATAAATTATCAAATTGTTACAAATGTTTGACAAAAACTGGGGTTCTGTGGTAAAATGCAAACCGTTTTCAAGTATACTTTTGGAGGTGCACTCTCATGAAGAAATTGCTGAGTCTGGTAATGGCCATCGCACTGATTCTCAGCATGTCTGCAGCTTCTGCAGATCCGATCAGTGTTGACGGTCTTGCCAAACGGAATATTAAAATCAATGAAGCAGGTCTGAATCCCTCTGCCGATGAAATGATTGCCCAGATGACCAGCCCCACTACGGGCAGACAGCTGGATACCATCGAATATCCCGATGGATTCGTCGGAACTGCTGTGACCGGTGTTTATCAGCCGATCCTGGTTCAGATTTCCAATGCCGGCGGCGGTGTGAATACGGACTCCAAGGGCCGGCCGACTACCGCTCCGATCAATGCCCAGTATGCTGACGTTGTGTACGAAGCCTGCCAGGCCAATTCCTCCAATGGCGGAACCCTGACCCGTTTCAGCATGCTGTTCTCTGACACTGTTCCGGATTATGTTGGCTTTGTGCGCAGCACGCGTTCCACCCATCCCAGAATCCGCCAGGAGTGGGACTGCGCTTTCGTAACGTCCGGTTATTCTACCGCGGACGTTCCGCAGGAATGGAAGAACTTCGGCGTAATGAATCCCCAGAGCGCCACGCCTGATAATCCCGGTCTTGTGTATGTGCAGAACTTCCCGAAGGTCTGGGCAAAGTACATGTTCCACTGCACCAATATCTATGATGCCAACGACCATGTGTACCAGCTGGCAAACATTGTGCAGAATGTTATTCCCAAGGATCATGTTCCGGCCAACCACACCTTTAAATTCACGGATGAAGTCCCCGCAGGCGGCGATTCCGGTGTGATTGCCTATATTACTTTCGGCGGCGGCACCAAGACGGACAGCCGTCTGGAGTATGATGAAGAAACCAATACATACATCCGCTACGTCCCCATGAGCGGCCAGGATGACTTCGCTTATCGTGCCCAGACGCTGGTGAACCCGAAACTGAGCTCCAAGAACGTAAACGGCTCCAGGGTGGTTATGGTTGAGCCCGATGAACGCGTATACGGCGATCTGGTTACCTTTACCAATGTTATCGTGCAGGGCATTACCATGAACTGGCGCGGCAGTGAACGTCCTGATCCCGAACTGACCGGCACCGGCAACGCTGATTATTTCATCGGCGGCAAACACTACACCGGCGTATGGCAGCGCAAGGATTACAACAGCCGCACTGTGTTCTACGGCGAAGACGGCAATGAAATCGAACTGATGCGCGGCAAGACGCTGATCGTTCTGCTGGACTACAACAACAAGGGCAGAAGCTTACAGTACGAATAAATCCGGAATCCACCGGATTTCCGGGAACCACTTTTCGAAGTGGTTCCTTTTTCTTAAGCAAAGGCGCAGTATCATGATGAAGAATATCACGGAACCGGAATGACAGACGGATCCGGAGATATCCGGGGGAGAAAAACATGAAAAAACTGACAAGTGTATTGCTGGCCCTGATCCTGATCCTGGGGACGACATCGGCTATGGCGAGTCCCAAGGAGATCGATGGCCTGACCCCCAGGGATATCAAGATCAATCCCGCGGGACTGAATCCGTCTGCGGAAGAAATGATTGCCCAGGGAATCAGCCCTACCACAGGCAGGAAACTGAGCAGTATTAAATGCCCGGACACCTTTGCCGGCGTGGCGGTTGACGGACAATACCGGCCCTTCATGGTTCAGATTTCCAATGCGAATAACGGCGTGGGAACGGTGAAGGGCGGACTGTATGCTCCCGCACCAGTAAACGGTTCCTATGCGGACGTGGTGTATGAAGCCTGCCAGCGCCAGGGCGGTGCCGAGACCCGTATGAGCATGATTTTTTCCGATACGATTCCGGACTATGTGGGATATATTCGCAGTACACGCTTAACACATCCGAGAATCCGGCAGGAATGGAATGCATTTTTCTGCACTTCCGGATATACCAATGCAGACGTTCCGGATGAATGGCGGAAACTGGGTGTCAAAAATCCGATGTCCAAGAACCGGAATGCGAAGGATCCCGGGATTATCTACGTAGGTGACGCAGGGGAAAACAAACCGTGGAAACAATACGTCAGGCGCGTGAAGGGAATCAAGGATGTAAACAGCGAGGTGTTCCTGCTGAAGGACCTGCTGGACAACGTGGTGCCCAAGGATCACGTTCCAGCTAACCATACATGGAAATTTACAGATGAAATACCTGCCGGCGGCGACAGGGGTGAAATAATCTATGTGACTTTCGGCAGCAAATACGATTCCGACAGCCGACTGGAATATGATGAGGATGAAAACGTCTACATCCGGTATGTAGCGGTGGACAATTATGTGGATATGCCCTACCGTGAAACGGCCCTGATCGGCGCCGAGAATGTGGAAGAGAGAAACAGTAAAGGCCAGCTGGTCAGAAGGGTTGCCTATGAACAGAAAATTCCCGGGAATACCATCACGTTCAGCAATGTGATTATTCAGGGAATCAAGATGAAATGGAAAGGCGGCGCACGGCCTGATCCCGTTCTGATCGGCACAGGAAACGCTGACTACTTTATGGGCGGAAAACACATTGCCGGCGTATGGGAACGGACGGATTACGACAGCCGTACGGTCTTCTACGGAGAAGACGGTAATGAAATTGAGCTTCAGCGGGGACGCACGCTGATCATCCTGATGGGATATAATAATAAGAAGAGTAAAGTCAGCTACGAATAAGCGTCGAACAGACGGAAATGAAGGCTGTCCGGGCAGATATGTGACCGTCTGATACATGAAGAGTAATTTTTCGTTACAGTTTTTGCACTGGTATGTAACAAACCCTTGATTTTTTCTAATAAGTATTATACAATTCGTACAGTATTGGTTACGAAAGGGTGTTTTCAGTGGGAAAAAGGATCCTCCTGGTGGACGACGAACCTCTGATCCTGAAGGGCCTGAAATATACGCTGGAACAGGAAGGTTACGAGACAGACAGTGCCATGGACGGAGAAGAAGCCCTGTCCAAGTTTGAGACGGGTTCTTTTGATCTGATCCTTCTGGATGTGATGCTTCCGAAGCTGGACGGTATTGCTGTCTGCCAGAGGATTCGTGAACGGAGCGATATCCCGATCATCATGCTGACCGCAAAGGGCGAGGATATGGATAAGATCCTTGGCCTTGAGTACGGCGCGGATGATTATATGACCAAGCCTTTCAATATCCTTGAGGTGAAGGCTCGCATCAAGACGATTCTTCGTCGCGTTTCCGGAAGCGTTCAGCAGCAGGAACACCGGGTGATCCGTGTTCACGATATGGAAGTGAACCTGATCAAGCGCAGCGTGACCCTCGGCGGCAAAGACATTAAGCTGACCGCAAAGGAATTTGATCTGCTGCAGATGTTCGTGACGAACCGGGGCACTGTTTTCAGCAGAGAACAGATGCTTGAAACCGTATGGAAATATGATTATGCCGGCGACGCCCGTACGGTGGATGTTCATATCCGCCGTCTGAGGGAAAAGATTGAACGGGATACATCAAAGCCTGAATTCATCTTTACCAAATGGGGAGTTGGTTACTATTTCACGGATCAGGACTAAACTCGCATTCTTGGCCAGCATCAGGTGGAAAATCCTGCTGGCCTTTTTTCTCATTGTGGGTCTTTCTTTTTTTGTGGCCGCGACAAGCCTGAACGGCATGGTCAAGGACTATCTGTTTGAACAGCGCAAACGCGATGATATTGCAAAGACCGGGAAGCTTGCCCAGAAGGCGGCTCCTCTTTTTCAGTCTGTCTCTTCAAACGAACTGAATGACCTGCTGGAGGAAGAGGCGGAAACCATGGACGGCCGCCTGATCCTGATTGATAATGACGGAAAAATCCAGTATGACACCTTCCAGAGCCTGTGCGGACAGAGGACACAGGTGGATGAGGTGATCCGTGTCCTGAGAGGGGAAACGGTCAAGGATTACGGAATCCATACCCCTGGAAAATCAGTGGTGGAGGCTATGAGCGGAGAAGCCGCCGAATATGTGGCCTACAGCACCTACGAGATGAACGGCTATAAGGGCAGGATCGGCGCGGCAATGTTTGTGAGCAAGATCCAGAGCCTGGTGAATTCCATTGAGCGGGTGGAGGTTCAGCTGCTGCGCGTGTTTGCTGTGATCGCGGTGGCTGCGCTGGCCTTTGCCCTGCTGCTGAGCCGGCTGCTGACGAACCCGATCACCGCCGTGAGCCGGACCATGAGGAAAATGGGAAAAGGCGACCTGAGCGTCCGTGTGCCGGTACGGGGCAGCGGTGAGCTGAGGGAACTGGCTGAAAACTACAATACCATGGCATCACAGCTGGAAAGCCTGGACAAGACCAGGAACCAGTTTGTGTCAAACGCGAGCCACGAACTGAAAACACCGCTGGCGACCATGAAGATCCTGCTGGAATCCATGATTTACGAGCCGGATATGCCCGCAGAGGTCCGGGCGGACTTCATGAAGGACATGAACCATGAAATTGACCGCCTGACCGGGATTGTCACGGACCTGCTGGTGCTGACCCGGATGGATAACGGTGAGGAAATGAAGCGCGGCATCGTGAACATGACCGAGCTGACCCGGGAGACCATCCATCAGCTGACTCCGGCCGCGGAAAAGAATAACCAGACGCTGACCGGCGACGTGCAGGAAGAGCTGTTCCTGTACGGAGATAAGAGCAAGCTGAGCCAGATCCTTTACAACCTGATGGACAACGCGATCAAATACACCCCGGAAGAGGGAAGAATATCCGTATCCCTGCGGGAGGAAGACGGCAATATCGTCTGGCGGGTGAAGGATAACGGTATCGGTATTCCGGAAGAGGACAAGGAACATATCTTTGAACGTTTCTACCGGGTGGACAAGGCCAGGGGCCGGGAGACCGGCGGAACGGGCCTGGGCCTGAGCATCGTGAAACAGATGGTCCGGATGCATGACGGTACCATTACCGTTGAGAGCAATCCGGGAAAGGGCTCTGAGTTTACAGTGACATTCCCGCAGGAAGGAGCGGAGCCATGATGAAAAAAGGATTATGCCTTTTACTGGCGCTCTGCTTCCTGTTCCTCCTGGATGGATGCGCGGGAAGGAAAATTGAGGATTACCAGACGCCGGCGTCAACCCTTCCACCGGCAGCGGCACGCTATACCGCACCGGATGGCGACGGGATTGTCATGGAGAATCTGAAATACCAGATTTATCTTCCGGCCAGGGACGGGCTTCGCCTCGTATCCCGGGAAGTGACAATAGACGCGGAAAACCTGAATGACGCCGTGGAAAAGCTGATGAAGCAGCTGCTCAGCTATGAAGGAGATACGGACGCGAAACCCCTGGGCGGAAGCAAACCGCTGGAACTGTATGGGACGCATCCCATTGAAATCAGCGGCGGCATCTGCACGGTGAACCTGACCCGTGCGGCGAAGCAGCTGAAACTGAGCGAGTATTACAAGCACTGCCTGGCGATTTCCACGACCCTGTGCGAACTGAATGATATTAATGGGGTGAACATCCTGGTGGAGGATGAAAGCCTTCCGCTGGATACGCCCGGATACCTGCCCATGGGAACCCTGATGGGCCATGCAGGAGAATCGCTTCCGGTGCTGTGGGAACAGATGGAAGCGAAAAAAACCCCGATGACGCCTACAGACAAGGATCCGGGCAGGAATCCCCTGAACGCGCTTGCAACGCTGTATTATCCGCTGCCGGACAGCCGGGGTATTGCCTGTACGATCCGTATGGTCAATTTCGCGGGCCAGACCCCCGCGCAGCTGACAACCAAACTGATGGATGAAATCAGCTCTGAACGGCGGGCGTTGTCAGGCGGACAGAACTTTCCGAAACTGACGGAACTGCTGCTGCATGATCCTGTGACGAGTGACCTGCCGGACGGCGGACGGCTCCTGACAGTGAGCCTGCGGGAAGATGCAGAGTCTGTACTGGAGGCCGCCAAGACGGACCTGGCCTGCTGCGTGGCGGCACTGACCTATACCCTGACGACTTTTATTCCTGACATTTCCGCGGTGTGTATCCGGATCGGCGACAAGGCGAAAACGGAGCTGAAAACGCCCCGGTTTGATCCGGTGATTGCACTGAGCGGTATGGTGAAACGCAGCGCCGTGGAGCAGTTCCTGACAAGCAGCGTGACCGTTTATTTTGCCCGGAACGGGATTCTTTGTGAATGCGAGCGGCCTGTGGCACCCCGGTCTGTGGACAGCCTCCGGACGCAGCTGTGCGCCCTGATGGAAGGCCCTGACGAATCTGAAAGGGAAGACGGAATCAAGGCGACGCTGCCGGGTACGGTTCGTGAATACGACATTCTGGGGATTTCCGCGGAGGGGGACACACTGCTTGTGAACCTGAGTGAAAACTTCCGGACAGCGATCCTGGAACAGGGTGCGGAGAAAGAGGCCCTGGCCTGCTACAGCATGGTGAATACGCTGTGCAAGAATACCGGAACGAAACGGGTACGCTTCTTCTTCGAAGGGGCGCAGGTGGAATACGTTGCGGGGACGATCTACTGGGCCGGAGAGTTTATGTATAATATTGGCCTGGCTGAAAAAGGGCTGGGATAAAATATAAAAGGACTGGGATATGATCCCGGTCCTTTTAATGAATAATGAAAACTGAAGACTGAAAACTTAAGAATTATAGTGTTTTGCTGCAGGAGAATGCGTAAGCAGGCTTCCGGCATTTTCAGTAAAAAAGATGATAAGTTCATATTGCGTTCATATTCCGGACAAAAAGGGGGGATAGAATATAACCGAAAACCGGAAAGGAGGTTTTTGAGATGAGAAAGATTATGAATAAGAAAGTCCTGGGTGTGATTGCCCTGGCGCTTGTTTGTGTATTTGCGGGTACTGTGATTGGTGCCACGCAGCCTTCCGCCAGTGCGGAAGAAAAGGTTGTGCTGACTTCTCCCTTTACGGAGGCGATTGCCAAGGTTCGGGACAGCGTTGTCGGCGTAAACAACTATCAGATCGTCAACAACAATTACGGCGGATATGACAACTTCGGCGGATACTTCCCCTGGAGCTATTTCGGCGGAGGTTACGGGAACGGATATGGTAACGGCTACGGATACAGCCAGCCTGATTCCTCCCAGGAAATCAAGTATGGCAGCGGCTCCGGTGTGGTGATTGAAAAGGAATATGTGCTGACCAACTACCATGTGGTGGAAGGCGCCCACAGCCTGAAGATTTCCATCGGCGATGATGAGAAGAACCTGTACGACGCGACCGTGGTGGCGAGCGATTCCGACAAGGACGTAGCTGTGCTGAAGGTGCCCGGCCTGCCGCTGGAGCCGGTTGAACTGGGCGACAGCGACGAACTGGTGATCGGCGACTGGGTGGTCAATATCGGCAACCCCATCGGATTTACCGGTACCGCCACCGCGGGTATTGTTTCCGGTCTGAACCGGGAAATCGAATCCGATAATACCAAGCCTGACAAATACGGAAAGAACAGCCCTGTCGTGAACCGCATGATCCAGACGGACGCTGCCATCAACAGCGGTAACAGCGGCGGCGGTATGTTCAACACAGCCGGCCAGCTGGTTGGTATTCCGACCCTGAAGTACACCGGTACCCGCTACAGCGCCAACGCCACCGTTGAAAGCATCGGCATGTGCATCCCGATCAACGAGGCCAAGGACGTGATTGAAGCGGCACTGAGCGGCAAGGGCAACGTGGAAGAAAACCAGCAGGCCCCGACGGACGGCGAAGGAACTACCGGCGGACTGACAGGAAAGCCCCGGATGGGTGTTACCGTCAGCACGGTGAAGGATACCAACGGCCAGCTGCCGAGAGGCGCTTATGTGGTCAGCGTGGATGAAGGCAGCCCGGCAGCAGAAGCAGGCCTGAAAACGGGCGATATCATGGTCGAAGTGAACGGCCAGGTGATTACCACCGTGTCGGAAGAAATTGAGATCATCTCTCAGCTGAAGGAAGGCGACGAGGTTGCTGTGAGAGTCTGGCGGCCTGAAAGCGTGTCTGAAGACGGACGGATTTCCACTGAAGGCGACTATCTTGACCTGACAGTCAAACTGGCGGTTGTGGACGAAATCGCCCAGTAATAATCCACAAAACGGAACCGGCTCCGGAAGATCATTCCGGAGCCGGTTTTTTATTTTGTTTAAGTAATCAGACCAGGCGCATACCCGCGGCCATCTGCTCGTTATTGTAGCGCTTGAGCAGGGCATGAATCCGATCGTAGGGATTCAGGAGCTTGCTGAGGCTGCGGTCGTGGTTCAGGGTGGCGATGATGAAGGAGATATACTTGCTCATATCCGCTTCAATAAACCACTCGGTTTCCGCCAGTTCAGGCTTGCGGTAAGTCAGGTTGGTGGAAATGACCCGGTCGATGAAGCCGTTGCGGTAGGCTTCTTCGAAGGCATCCAGGCCGTTGGTGAAGAGGGCGAAGGTGCAGCCGGCGAAGATGCGGTTGGCCTTGCGCTTTTTCAGCTCTTTCGCCAGGTCGATGATACTCTCACCGCTGGACAGCATATCGTCCGCGACGAAAACGTCTTTGCCTTCCACGCTGTCACCCAGGTATTCATGAGCAACGATGGGATTGCGGCCGTTCACGATGCGGGTGTAATCACGACGCTTGTAGAACAGACCCATATCCAGCCCCAGGACAGAGGCATAGAAGATGTTGCGGTCGATGGCGCCTTCATCCGGGGAGACGATCATCATGTGTTCCTTATCGATCCGCAGGGTCTTGTCCTTCTTGAGCAGAGCCTTGAAGATCTGATAGCTGGGCATGATGCTTTCAAAACCGGTGGTGGGGATGGCGTTCTGAACCCGGGGATCATGTGCGTCAAAGGTGATGATGTTGCTGACACCCATGTTCTCCAGTTCCTGAAGGGCCATGGCACAGTCCAGGCTCTCACGGGCAGAGCGGCGGTGCTGCCGGCCTTCATACAGCATAGGCATGATGACCGTGACACGCTTGGCCTTGCCGCCCATGGCGGCGATGATCCGCTTCAGGTTGGCGAAATGCTCGTCCGGACTCATCGGAATGCGGCGGCCGAACATCTCATATTCGACATTGTAGGCACCGGGGTCACAGAGAATGTACATATCGTAACCGCGGATGCTCTCTTTGATCATGCCCTTGGCTTCACCGTTGCCGAAGCGGGGACAGGTGACATCGATCAGGAAGTCCTGCCGCTCCGCACCGGGGGTGGTGCTCATGTCGCCGGGCATTGATTCTTCGGTATGATCCTGCCACTTTTTCAGCCAGCTGTTCACCTTGATACCCATCTCTTCGGTACCGGGCATGGCGATTAGCCCCAGAGGACCAACGGGATAAGTCAGAAATGAGTCTTTGTTCCAGGTACTGACAAAATCTGTCATGACGATCCTCCCTCATGCGATCAGGAAAACTCGAACAGAGTTATTATACTATCATTTTTTTGTTATGAGAAGTGAGAATCTGGTTTTTTCTGATGCTATTTTGGCCATGTATACGATTACATGGGAATCTTGCACACATATGACGATTTTACTATAATAGGAAATCATACGGGAAAGGTTGGAATGGCAGGATGGTATTAAAAAGAATAGCGTTGCTTCTTCTTGTGCTCCTTATGCTGGTCACACAGACATTGGCCGAGGAAACGGAAAAAGTTACTTACAGAGATATCACTGTAGACAAGTATACGGAGTATGTGGACCTGGGAGACCGCAAGGTGCTCCAGTGGGATAAACTCTATGACTTCCTGCTGCAACTGCCCAACCTGAAAAAGGTTGATATGTACAACGTGATTGTGAACCTGCAGGTGTATAATAAACTGAAAGAGCTTTTCCCGGACGTTCAGTTTGGCGTTTCATTCAGGTACGGCGCCCACAGGGTACGGACAGATGACACTGCTTTTTCCACACTGTGGGCAGAAGGCGCCAGGAAATATAACTATGATGAAATCGCGATGATGACCTGGTGCACCAACCTGTACGCGCTGGATATCGGACATCAGCCGGTGAAGAAGCTGGATTTCCTGTATGAACTGCCGGAACTCAGGGTGCTGATTGTTGCATTGTGCGACCTGACGGACATTACGCCCATCGCAAGCCTGAAGCACCTGGAATACCTGGAGATTTTCCACAACAAGATTACTGACGTTTCCTGCCTGAAGGACCTGAAATACCTGATGGACCTGGACCTGGTACAGAATTATGTGGAGGATCTGACGCCGCTGACGGAGATAAAGAGCCTGAAGCGCCTGTGGATTTACCGGAATATCAAGCACGATCTGGAATCGCCGGATATGGAAACGGTTCAGATGCTGCAGGAGGCGCTGCCGGACTGCCAGATTGAAGCAAGGGGAACCTCCCGTTCCAAGGGCTGGGTACGGCATCCGCATCAGGAGGTTATCCAGCGGATCTTCCACTCCAAGGTCTATGAACCGTTTGCGGATTCTGATCCGGAAAACATGCCTGAACCGTGGCGTACGGAATACCTGGAGAAGAGCGGAGAAACGGCTCAGGCTGAAGCTGCCCAGCAGTGAAACCGCGGGGCAGGGCGCATTATTATATGGGAAGGAATATGATGAGAAAGACGATAAGAGCCGCGCTTGCTTTGCTTGCGGTGATCTGCCTGCTTGCGGGTACAGCCTGTTCCGCCGGGGCGGAAACCCTGCAGGAATGCCATAAAGTAACCAATAAGGCAGAGATCACCACGCAGAAGAACAAGTCGCAGGTAAAACTGTGGCACGTGGAAACAGCACATCCTGCGGTGACCGAGGAAATCAACGGTATTGCTTCGGCCTGGGCGGAAGAGCTGGGATCTGATCTGCCGAAAGCCGGCAACAACGGCAAGAAAAACAGCCGGCTGGATGTGGAAATCCGGTACAGCCGGACAGGCCTCCACTGGATGAGCTTCCTGGTGCAGGCGAGAACCACTTATCATCAGCAGCTGAAAGCCCAGAAGTTTACCACCCGGACCTATAATATGGAGACCGGGGAACAGATCCGGCTGACGGATATTTTTGATGATACGGACGAGATCTGGACTATGCTGGGAGAAAAGGTCCGGCAGGCCCTGACGGACTACTGGCCGGACGAGGAACCGGATGAGGCAGCCCTGAACCGCCTTTGCGAACAGGAAGCCCTGGAAGAAGCGGACTTTACCCTTCACGGAATGTCCCTGGTGCTGCATTACCCGGCAGAGATCCTGTATCCGGATCATTTCACCCTGATGGACGTGACACTGTTCTACCCGGAAATCCGGGACATGATGACCGAGACGGGCAGAACTGAAACCAACAATGAAGCCTATTACAAAACCTGCGCGCTGACTTTTGACGACGGCCCCAGCGCCAAGAATACGCCCGGCGTACTGGACGCACTGATGGAAACCGGTGCGCGCGGAACCTTTTTCGTAATCGGAAACCGGATCAAGGAGAACCGCTGGCTGGTTCAGCGGGAGCATGACAACGGCAACGCGATCGGCGCGCACAACTGGCATCACGGAAATGTAACCAAATCCTCCGGATCGGCCTTGCGCGCCATGCCGCAAAAAGTCAATACCGCAATGATCAAATCCATCGGTATTCCGGTGCGCTATGACCGGGTGCCGGGCGGGCGTTATCCGAGGATGGTTGAGGTGAAGGTGGGCTGGGCCTATATCCAGTGGAGCCTGGACACCTATGACTGGCGCGGACTGAGCACCTCGGCTGTGCTGAACAAGGTGAAGAAAAAACTGCATGACGGAGATATCATTCTTTGCCATGACATCAAAAACAATACTCCGGAATCGACACGCCAGATTGTGCGATACCTGGAGGAAGAAGGTTATATGCCGCTCACAATTGATGAGCTTTTTGCAAAGGATGGCGTGAAACTGGAAAAATATAAGGTCTATTACCGCTGTGACCAGGGAGACACGTCCATCCGGAAGGACTGATTTATTCCGGGTTTTCCGGGAAAGGCTGCCCAGCTTTACGGGCAGCTTTTTTCTTTTGTTTGTTCCGGTACATCAGGGAATCCGCACCCCGGATGCATTCATCCAGGGGTTTGCGTTCCTCTTTGGTGGTGCGGACGACGCCGATGGAAAGACTCAGGACAAAGGGAATGCCGGAGGTGCGGTTGTATTCATCCGCGGTGGCGTCAATTTCCTCGCAAAGGGAGGGATTGCAGCCGCTGTCGATGATGATGAACTCATCGCCGCCATAACGCATAATGAAGGCGTTTTCGGAACAAATCCGCTGGAGGATCCGGGCGGAGGCTTTCAGCGCGGCATCGCCGGATTCATGACCGAAACGGTCGTTGATGGCCTTCATATCATTCATATCAATGAAGAGCACCTGGACGGAGCCTTCGGAAGCGATCAGGTCATCATAACGCTGCTGTCCGAAGCGGGACAGGCCGAAACGGTTGTAAAGGCCGGTGAGCGCGTCATGGACATACAGCTCATCCAGGGTATCATTCAGGTTGTGAAGCAGGCTCTTTTTCCGCACGTTTTCAATGGCAATTTCCAGAAAGTTCAGGATGCTTTCGTGCAGGTTATGTTTCGCCGCACCACAGATGCCGTTCATGACGATATAGCCGATGGAATAGGTGTTGTAGTGCAGCGGATAGAAGATCAGGAAGGGTTCGTTCTCCATCAGGTGCTCCGGCAGGAGGCTGCTGGTAGGGAAGCGGACGATTTCGTTATCCGCGCTGCTGTCAAACAGTACCATGGTGGAATCAAAATGCTCCGCATAACGCGGCCACATGTTTTTATCATAATTGTCGAAGTAATATTCGTTGATGCACAGGTACACATTGTCACAGCCGAAAATGGCATGGCTTCTGTTGAAAATGCTCATGAGGTCCTGCAGATCCTGGGCTTCGAACAGCTCTTCAGCCATCAGGTCCTGCTTGATATAGAAGGAACGGAGGAAACGGGTCTGCTGGAAATACAGGTCGCGGATCACGCCGCGGCGCGGCGCGTTATGACAGCCGCAGGATTCGGAACAGATCAGGTCATACCCGAAGGAAATGCGGGTACGGGTTTCCGCTCCCCGGATCATGCCGAGCAGCACGTCCGCCGCAAAATAGTCCAGCTTGCTGTGGTCCGTATGGACGGTGGAAAGGCGGGGACTGGAGAGCTCCGCGGAGGGAAGGTTGTCAAAACCGCAGACCAGTACGTCCCTGGGAATCCGGAGACCGTTTTCCTGCAGCGTTTCCATCAGGCCGAGGGCCATTTCATCGTTTGCACAGATGAAGGCATCCGGCAGGGGATGCTTTTCACGGATCCAGCGTTTTGCCAGGTCCACGGCATCGCTGGGACGCCAGGTACATTCGACAATTTCGATCTGTTCCTTCGGAATGCCGTTATCCCGGCAGGCGGCCATGAAACCGCTCAGACGGTCCGGCCCCTCGGAACCGCAGTGGAGGTTGCCGGTCAGGTAGACCAGGCGGCGGGCACCGTGTTCACGGATGACATGCTCGGTCATATCATACTGTGCCTGGATATTGTCAAAGAAAACAAGGGAACACCCCTTCAGCTCCTGTCCGATGGCAACTGCAGGGATGCCGCTTTCTTCTATTTGTTTTTCGAGAGATTCACGGGCGGAACGCAGGACAATCTGGTTGCTCTGGATGAGCAGGCCGTCAAAGCAGGACAAATTAGGCAGCTGAAAAATCGTGTATTCACTTCGGTCCTTGTCATTTCCCTGATCTTTGCCGAAGCAGTCGAATACACGGATCTGCACATCTGGATGATCCACGGTATACTGTGTCAACCCGTGGAGGGTGCTTTCCACCAGCTCGTAATTCCAGTCGGCTGTGAGAAAAGCAATCCGAAACTTTTTCTTCTGATCCGCAGCCATATAGATTCCCTGCAACTTGTTACATATTTACAATACATCAGTACAGCTATAAAAATATACACTAAAACTTGCCAAAATGTCAATCTTTTACAGGGCGAAACGATTTGGTTTTACGGGCATCGGACGTTAGAAATCCACTATGCAAAACGGATAGAAAATGCTATAATACATAAGATGTCCATGATTTATGGATTGCTTTGTGTTCGGAAAGGTGAAACGGTAATGAAGGAACGGAAGAATACCAGTATGCATGGGAGAAAATGGCTGGCAGCACTCCTGGCGGCGGTTCTTCTGCTGGCTTCGTGCGCCCTGGCTGAAGACGGACTGGAAGGCTATTCCAAAGAAAAAGGGTATACCTATCTGCGGCTCGGACGTTATCCGCAGACTGCAGAGGGCGGCATTGAGCCGATCCTGTGGCGGGTTCTGACAAAGGATGACGAGAAGGCCTACCTGCTCAGTGAATATATTCTCTTTGCCAGGGCACTGCACAACAACAGGAATGAATACGCAAAATTCAAGGGTGATTTCGCCCAGACCGAGCTGTGCCAGTACCTGAACACGACGTTTACAGAAGCTGCTTTTACTGAGGAAGAGCTGTCCATGCTGCTTCCCTGTGAAAACTTCGGCAAGGTATTCCTGATCACCCGGGAAGATATGAAGAACAAGGAAATCGGACTGGGTGCCTGGACATCCAAGAAGGATCCGACCCTGAAGCAGATCCAGGAGAATCCTGCTGTCCGGGCCTGGGGAACTGAATGGGCGATCAAAAACAACGGGTATGATCCGGCAGAGTACCCGGATCCGAAAGCAAAAGTACGGAACGCAACAGATACCGCGAACATTACGCTGGGCGAAAAGCGGCTGTACGTGTTCCAGGCGAAATACGGATCCTGCAGCCCGTACTGGGGCAGGTCCCAATCCACCACTGACAAGAAACAGGCTGTCTGCACCAAGGACGGCGGCCAGGTCGGCCGGATTGAGGTCGGCCGGGATAATGAAGGCGTGCGTCCTGCCCTGTATCTGGCAGAGGGAAGCTACAGCATTATATCCGGATCCGGCACAATGGAGGATCCCTACGAGATCGTTCCCGCCGGCACTGAAGAGTAAGGAGAAAACGATATGAAGCGTAATACTGTCCGATGGATCGTCGCGGTACTGCTGCTGCTTGCACTGGCGGCCGGGCTTTCCTGTCCGTCCATTGTGGAAGCTGAAGAAGCAACGAAACTGCCGATGGATTTCACCAAGGGCGGCGTCAAGACAGATAAAGACAAGTGGATCTATGACGGGAAAACACCTGTTGCCTACAGCGATTCCACGATCGAGGTCACATCTGAAAAAAGCTCTGTAACCGCCAAGGTGAAGGGGAAGAACGTCAAGCATGAAGTCTGGGTGATCCGGATCAAGATCCAGGACGCTTCCCAGCTGCGCACCGCGGTGAGCAAGGATACCTACAACGGCCGCGGACAGGCGAAGGGCGAAGATATCGCAAAGAGCAAAAATGCCGTTGTTGCGATGAACGGGGATTTCTTCAAATACGAAAACGATGTAGGGTACGTTGTGCGCCAGGCTGAATTTATCCGGGACGCAACGGATACCAGCCGGAAAAAGAAGGGCCAGCCGATCTGCTTCGATATGCTGGTGGTGGACAATGAGGGAGACTTCTATATTGTTCCCCAGGCCCGGACGAAGGAGATTGAGGCGTTCATCGAGAATACGCTGACCCCTGAAGGAAGAACCGTAATGGACACGTTCAACCTGGGACCCGCGCTCGTAATCGACGGAGAGGTGCAGGATATCGCTTCCTCCCAGGCGGCACAGCAGGGAGACTACCAGTGGAATTATCCCCAGCAGCGCATTGCGCTGGTGCAGACCGGACATCTGGAATACGCCATTGTGGAAGTGTTCGGCCAGACGGACTCCACTGCCGGCCTGACATTGGAAGAGTTTGCGAATCTTATCGCGGAAAAGGTACCGGATGCCAAGATCGCCTATAACTTTGACGGCGGCGGATCCACAAACCTGATCCTGAACAACAAAAAGATCTGCAAGACCCCCGGTCTGCGGGAGATTACCGATATCATTTACTTTGCATCTGCTGAAGGCTACGTTGAGGAATAACAGATGGAACCGATCAAACTGGGTTTTCTGACCATCTATCCCTTCGGTCTGCTGATGATTCTCCCAGCTTTGGGCGCGCTGCTGCTGGCAGCCCGGAGCATGGGGAAGGCAGGACTGAAAAAAGAAACCGCCGGCTGGTTTGCCCTGCTGGCGGTTCCGCTTTGCTTTGCGCTGGCACGGCTGGGCTTCTGCCTGTTCGTGATTGACCAGATGCTGGGGAGCGAAGACTTTGGCATGATCTTCCGGGTGAACGAAGGCGGCTTCCTGCTGTGGGGCGCGCTCTGCGGCGGCCTGCTGGCGGCCTGGATCACCGGAAAAATCACGAAACAGCCCTCCGCGAAAATCGCTGACTCTGCCGTTGTGGGGGCCTGCCTGCTGATTGCGGCGGGGCGGATCATCTGCGGCCTGATTTTCAAGGACCAGGGAATCGGTTTCCCGCTTTCAGACTGGTTCAACACGGACTGGCTGGATCCGGAAGAGGCGGAATATGCCAACCGCTTCAGCCTGTTCGCGCTGGAAGATTACAGCTTCTTTGAACGGCTTCCTTTCGCCATCCAGAACTTCTATGACGAATGGTGCTGGGCGATTTTTGTGCCGGAAGCCATCTGGGCGTGTGTGACAGCGTGGATTATCTCCCGGTGCCGGGCGAAGGACGGCGGGAAAACAATCCTGTTCATCATCCTGTATTCCTGCGGACAGATCGTGCTGGAGGCCATGCTGCGGGGCGAGGTGCTGCATCTGCCATGGCTGGGTTTCGTGCGGGCCAATCAGGTCATTTGCGCGGTCGCCCTGGTTGCGGTGATCTGCATCTGCCTGAAGAAGCTGGACAAGACGGAACGCGGCAAAGCTGCGCTGGTCTGCTTTGCCCAGGTGATCCCGGCTGTCCTGATCGTGGTGGCGATGGAATTCGCTGCTTTCGAGAAAAAAATCACCCTGATTCAATCCTGGCCCGCAGACGTCTGCCACCTGCTCGCAGGGCTGGCGTGCCTCTGGATGGGATTGGCTGCAGGGCATGTGTGGCAACGGGTCTACGCTTTACAAGCCCCGTCGGATCTGGTAAAATAAGGTATCCGAAAAAACTACATTCCATGGTGCCCACTACGACGCCGGCACGGTAACTTACAACCCTGCCCGGTCGTTTGCGGTTAATACAAAAACACATTATGAAAGGAGTCGGCATTGCAGTGAAAAACACATTTCGCGGCGGCGTACATCCCGCAGGTCATAAGGACCTGAGCCGGGAAAGCCGTCTGCGTCTCTTCGATCCGAAGGGAGAGATGGTTTTCCCGCTTTCCATGCACATTGGAAAACCCGCGAAACCGGTGGTGAAAAAGAATGATGAGGTGAAGGTGGGGCAGTTGCTCGCGGAAGCGGACGGCTTTGTTTCCGCACCGATTCATTCCAGCTGTTCGGGTAAGGTGAAGGCAATTGAAAAGCGCCGGGTGCTGGGCGGCGGCATGGCAGAATGCATTGTCATCGACAATGACGGACTGTTCACGCCCGCGGAAGATTATACCCAGCGGACGGACGCTTCCAAACTGTCCAACAGCGACATCATCCAGCGGGTACAGAAGGCCGGCATCGTCGGCCTGGGCGGCGCAGGTTTCCCGACGGCTGTAAAACTCCAGCCGAAGAATGCTGACGCGATCGAATACGTGATCGCCAACGGCGCTGAGTGCGAGCCGTACCTGACCTGCAATGATCAGCTGATGCGGATCCATTCCAATGAGATCGCGGAAGGCCTGGAGCTGGTGCTTCGGCTTTTCCCGAACGCCGAAGGTGTAATCTGCATCGAGGATAACAAACCCGAAGCCATTGAGGCGATGAGCCGTGTTGTATCGGATAAGCCGAAGATCAGCGTACGGACCATGATTACCAAGTACCCCCAGGGCGGTGAGCGCAGCCTGATCCAGGCTGTGGCCGGTGTGGATTTCCCCACCAGCAAGCTGCCCGCTGACGTGGGTTGCGTGGTGCAGAACGTTGGAACGCTATACGCGATCCAGCGCGCTGTGCTCTACGGAGAACCGCTGTTCAGCCAGTGCTTCACCATTACCGGTGAGGCGGTTGCAGAACCCGGAAACTATATGGTCCGGGTGGGCACCAGCTATGCCGAACTGCTGGAAGCTGCAGGCGGTGTGAAGGAAGGCATGGAGATCCGCAAGGCTCTCTCCGGCGGACCCATGATGGGTATTGCCATCGGTTCACTGGACATCCCGATCCAGAAGCAGAACAACGGCCTGACGCTGCTGGCGGAGGACCCGGTGGAAGCGGCGGAAGCCGTGATGACCAGCTGCTTGCGCTGCGGACGCTGCACAACGGTGTGCCCGATGGGCCTGACACCCCAGCTGATGTGCGATGCGGCGGTGGCCGGCGACCTGGAACGGTATGAGAAGAAGCTGTACGGCATGGACTGCATCCAGTGCGGCAGCTGCAGCTTTGCCTGCCCGGCCAAACGGCCCCTGACGCCTACGTTCAAGCAGGCGAAGGCAGAAATCCTTGAGAAGAGAAAACGGGAAGGAGGCGCTCAGAAGTGAATATGCTGAATCTTTCCGCGGCTCCTCACGCAAGAGATAAATGGACTACTCCGTTCATCATGCGGATGGTCACCCTGAGCCTGCTGCCTGCCACGATTGTGGGTATCCTGGTATACGGCTGGAACGCCTTCGGCGTTGTGGCACTGGCAATTGTTTCCGCTGTGGCGTCTGAATGGCTTTTCTGCAAAGCCTGCAAAAAGCCCAGCACTATCTGGGACGGCAGCGCGGTGGTTACCGGTCTTCTGCTGGCCTTGTCCCTGGGACCGCAGACGCCCCTGTATATCCCGGTGATCGGTTCCGTGTTCGCTATTGTGGTATGCAAGTGCTGCTTCGGCGGTCTGGGCAAGAACTTCATCAACCCCGCACTGGCAGCCCGCTGCTTCCTGCTGATTTCCTTCGCAAACGCGATGGCAATCAAGCCGATTGTGGACACAGTCGCGTCCGCGACTCCCGTCGGCGCTATGAAAGCCGGCGAGGTGGTGGATATCACCAAGATGTTCCTGGGCACGGCGGACGGCGTAATCGGCAGCTCCATCCTGGCGCTGCTGGTGGGCGGCCTGCTGCTCTGGAGCCTGGATATCATCCATGGCCAGATCTGCTTCTCCGTGCTGATCGGCTTCACCGTGTTCCTGGGCCTCTTCGGTGGAAAAGGCTTTGATCCCGCCTACCTGCTGGCGCACCTGTGCGGCGGCGGTGTGGTGATGGGTGCCTTCTTCATGGCCACGGACTATGTGACCAGTCCTGTCAGCCGCCTGGGTCAGTTCATTTACGGCTGCCTGATCGGCGTGCTGGGCGGACTGTTCCGCCTGAAGGGCAACACGGCAGACTCCTTCAGCTACGCGATCATTATCGGCAACGTATGCTCTCCCCTGATTGATACTTATATCGTTCAGAAACCCTTCGCCTACAGGAAGATCGGCAAGACCCGGAAGACCAGCAAAGAGCCCTTCCGGATTCCGAAGCCTGTGATCGCCCTGACGCTGATTGCGGCGATCGCCGGTGTGGCGCTGAGCGGTGTGTATTCCATGACCAAGGATACCATTGAAGAACAGAAGCTGCAGGCGGAGCGGGCTTCCTACAGGGAAGTGTGCCCCGAGGCAGAGACCTTTGAAGACTCCGAAGCCGCGAAGGCAAAGCTGGAAGAGCTGGCCGGCGGAAACTGGGGAACGAACTTCGGTTCCACCCGGATCAACGAGGCGATTGTGGGCAAGGATGCCGCCGGTAATGTGGTCGGCTATGCCCTGAGTGTCTCTTCCAAGGGCTTCGGCGGCGACGTAACCATGGCGCTGGGCCTGACCCCGGACGGCGAAGTGAAGAAGATTTCCTTCACAGAGCTGAATGAAACCGCGGGCCTGGGCATGCGGGCCAATGAGGACTCCTTCAAGGATCAGTTCCCGGGCAAGAGCGGCGGCGTGAGCCTGGTGAAGGGTGACGCCGGAGAGAACGAGATCAGTGCCCTGACCGGCGCGACCATCACCTCCACGGCTGTGACCAACGCCCTGAATGCCGGCCTGGACTTCTATGATACTGTGCTGAAAGGAGGCAACTGAGATGAAAAAGTATATCGAACGCCTCTGGAACGGCCTGATTAAAGAAAACCCGGTCCTTGTACTGATGCTGGGCATGTGCCCGGCGCTGGCGGTTTCCACCCAGGCGTCCAACGGCATCGGCATGGGTCTGAGCACGCTGGCCGTGCTGGTACTGAGCAACTTCGTGATCAGCTGCCTGCGGAAGGTGATTCCGGATCAGGTTCGGCTTCCTGCCTACATCGTAATCGTCGCCAGCCTGGTGACGGTGACCGAACTGCTGATTGAAGCATATCTGCCCAGCCTCTATGAGGCACTGGGCATCTACATTCCGCTGATCGTGGTGAACTGCATCATCCTCGGCCGTGCGGAAGCCTATGCGAACAAACATACCCCGCTGCTGTCCGTGATGGACGGTATCGGCATGGGCCTTGGTTTTACCATTGCCCTGACCCTGGCGGGCATGATCCGTGAACTTCTCGGTGCGGGAACGGTCTTCGGATTCCGCCTGCTGCCGGAAAGCTTCGGTATGACGATCTTCATCCAGCCTCCGGGAGCCTTCCTGGTCTTCGCGCTGATCATTGCGGTGATGAATGCCATCGGCATCAAGACCCGTCAGCGCAAGCTGGTTGAGAGCGGCTGTGACGGCAACTGCGCACTGTGCAGCTCCGTATGCGAATCCCGGGATGCCGATCCGAAAGCTGAAGAAGAACAGAAGGGAGGCGCGGACGCATGAATAACACGAGTCTGATTATGATCATCGTGACCAGCGCGCTGGTGCACAATGTGGTGCTGAACCAGTTCCTGGGCATCTGTTCCTTCCTGGGCGTGAGCAAACAGATGAAGGCCTCCATCAGCCTGGGCGGCGCGGTCATCTTCGTTATCACCATCGCCTCCGCTGTGGCAAGCCTGCTGTACGACTACGTCCTCAAGCCCCTGGGCATGGACTTCATGAAGACCATCATCTTTATCCTGGTCATTGCTGCCCTGGTGCAGATTGTGGAAATGTTCCTGAAGAAGAAGTCCCCGGCGGTGTACAAGGCCCTGGGTATCTATCTTCCCCTGATTACCACCAACTGCGCGGTGCTGGGCGTTGCCCTGACCAACGTGCAGGACGGCTACAACTTCATCCAGTGCGTGACCAGCGGCTTCGGCACGGCTGTGGGCTATACCATCGCCATCGTGCTGCTGGCGGGCATCCGGTCCCGGATCAATGAAAAGGACCTGCCCGCTCCGCTGCGGGGCGCGCCCATTGTCATGATCGCTGCCGCGCTGATGTCCATCGCGTTTATGGGCTTCGGCGGCCTGGTACTGTGAGAGGAGGGGCGGACAGATGAACATTATTCTGATCACGACCCTGGTTATCGCGGTCATCGGTATCTGCGTCGGCGCGGGCCTGGTTTTCACCGGCAAGAAGTTTGCGGTGGAAGTGGACGAACGGGAAGTGGCCGTGCGGGAACAGCTCCCCGGCAACAACTGCGGCGCCTGTGGTTATGCAGGCTGTGACGCGCTGGCCGGCGCCATTGCCCGGGGCGAAGCTCCGGTAAACGCCTGCCCGGTAGGCGGCGCGCCTGTGGCCCAGGCAATCGGCGACATCATGGGAACCACTGCCGGTGCAATGGAACGCAAGGTTGCGTTCGTGGCCTGCAAGGGCACCTGCGAAGTGACAAAGAACCAGGGCAACTATATCGGCATCAAGGACTGCCGGACCGCTGTGCTTTCCGGCATGAATATCACGGACTGTATCTACGGCTGCCTGGGCTTCGGCTCCTGCGCCGAGGTTTGTCCGGAACAGGCCATCTCCATTCAGAACGGTGTTGCCGTTGTGAACCGGAACCGCTGCGTCAGCTGCGGTCTGTGTGCCAAGACCTGCCCGAGGGGCCTGATCTCCCTGATTCCGGAAAGCCGGATCATCCGCGTTCAGTGCTCCAACCGGGATAAGGGTCCGGTTGTCCGGAAAATGTGCTCCGCCGGCTGCATCGGCTGCGGCCTGTGCGTAAAGCAGTGTGAATCCGAAGCCATCGCGTTTGACGGCACACTGGCCCGGATTGATCCGGAAAAGTGCACCCTCTGCGGCAAGTGCGCGGAGAAGTGCCCCGCCAAGGTCATCATGACCACTCCGAATTAATGGAGGGAAGAAAATGGACTATTTTGCTAAGAAACAATGGATCCGGATCGCAATCTGCGCGGTGCTGGTGGCGGCGATCGTCCTGGCGATGACCGGTGTGTTCAGCGGAACCGAATCCCTGAAGTATGACCCGTCCGCCAAGAAACTGGCTGCCGGTGAGTCTGAAGCGGAAGCAGCCATGCAGGGCTTTGGCGGTGACGTTACGGCGCATCTTGTCCTGGAGGGCAACACGGTCAAGGAACTGACCATCGATACGCCGAACGAGACCGAAGGTCTGGGCAAGCGCGCGTCTGACGCGGAATTCACTGACCAGTTCATCGGCAAGGACGGTCCCTTCACCTTCGGTGAAAACGGCGTTGAAGCCCTGTCCGGCGCTACCGTGACTTCCACGGCTGCCCTGAAGGCGATCAACAAGGCCATCACCGGTGAGGAAGCGGCCGAAGAACCCGCCGCGGAAGAACCGGCCAAGGAACCTGAAGCGGCTGCGGCGGATGAGAATGCCATCACCGCAACGGAGCAGGGCTTCGGCGGCAACGTGACAGTACACGTCACCCTGGACGGCGACAAGATCCAGACACTGACCATTGATACGCCCAATGAAACCGCTGGCCTGGGCCAGCGGGCTTCCGAAGCGACGTTCACCGATCAGTTCGTTGGCAAGAGCGGCCCCTTCACCTACGGCGAAGACGGAATCGTAGCGCTGACCGGTGCGACGATCACCTCCGAAGCTGCGCTGAAGGCGATCAACAGCGTTGTGCCGGCGGCTGAACAGAACGAAGAAGCTGCACCGGCAGAAGAATCTGCAGAAGCGATCGGAACGGCTGCTGCAACAGATGCTGCCGCTGTGACCGCATCGGAGCAGGGCTTCGGCGGCGACGTGACAGTGCACGTCACCCTGGACGGAGACAAGATCCAGGCACTGACCATCAATACACCCAATGAAACCGCCGGACTGGGCCAGCGGGCTTCCGAAGCGGCCTTTACCGATCAGTTTATCGGCAAGAGCGGCCCCTTCACCTACGGCGAAGACGGAATCGAAGCGCTGACCGGCGCGACGATCACCTCCAATGCCGCCCTGAAGGCGATCAACAGTGTGATGCCCGCGGCTGAACAGAAGGAAGAAGCCGCCGCGACGGAAGAACCGGCTGCGGAAGCAACGGCTGAACCTGTTGCTGAAGCGACAGCTGAACCTGCACCGGAAGCAACCGAAGCACCCGCGGAAAAGGCTGAGACAAAGCAGGAAGCTGCTTCTGACGGACAGGCTTACGCTGTTTACCGTGCAACGAAGGAGAATGCCTTCAGCAAGGTAACGGTTACCGCTTCCGCCAAGAACGGCGCCCTGACAGACGTGAAGATCACTTCCGAAGGCGAAGAGGGCAAGGACCTGCTGACGGATGAAATCCGCAGCGAGTGGGCCAAGGCCATCCTGGAAAGCGGCAGTGCGGCGCCGGATGCCATCACAGGCGCGACCCTGAAATTCTCCGCCGGTTCCGTGCAGGAAGCCATGGAAGAAATCCTGGCCCGGATGAACGGGGAAACTGCTGCGGCTCCTGCTGAAGAGCCTGCGGCTGAAGAACCCAAGGCTGAGGAACCTGCCGCAGAAGAAGCCGTTTCCGAAACAAAGGAAGAGCCTGCTGCAGCCGCCCCTGAAAAGGTGGTACCGCTTTATGCTGCCTACCGTGCGGAAGCTGAGAACAACTTCAGTAAGGTAACAGTCATTGCTTCAGCGAAGAACGGACAGCTGACGGCTGTAAAAATCCTCTCCGAGGGAGAAGGAAACAACGACCTGCTGACGGATGCCATCCGAGAGGAGTGGGCCAAGGCGATCCTGGAGAGCGGCAGCGCGGCTCCGGACGCCATCACCGGCGCAACTCTGCAGTTCTCTGCCGGTTCCGTGCAGAAAGCCATGGAGGAGATCCTGGCAAAGATGGCGGGCGGCGGGACAGCTGCGGATAAACCTGCGGCAGAGACGCCTGCGGAAGAACCCAAGGAAGAGAATAATACATCCGCGATAAGCGGCAGCGATATGCTGTCGCTTATCGCTGTTTCTATGGGTAAAGAACAGGAAAACAGTTATGTGACAGATTATCTGGAACAGGATCCATATCTGGTGAACATTTATGAAGGATATGGGTTTGCAAAGGATTATGGCAGCGCCCGCGGACATTCCTACACCCTGACGGATGTGGCAAAGACACAGCGGCCGCATCCAAAGGCCAACTGCCTGACCTGCAAGACGCCGGATATGCACAAGATGATTGAGGAACTGGGCGTCGGCGTCTATTCCATGGCTTTTGACGAGGTCATGGCTCAGATGACACAGCCGATCTCCTGTTATACCTGTCATGGAGCGGATGACGGTAACGGCGGCAAGATGGTTGTCACCCACCAGTATGTGAACGAGGCGCTGGGCGCGAACATCAGTGAAATCAAGGCGGCATCGCTGTCCTGCGGACAGTGCCATATTGAATACTATTTCACGCCGGAAGACAGCGAAACCATGATGCCGTACCACAGCAAGGCGGAAATGACGCCTGAGGCGATACTGGCCTATTATGACGCGATGGGCTTCTTCGACTGGGAACAGCCGGGAACCGGAACAAAGATGCTCAAGGCGCAGCATCCGGAACTGGAAACCTGGGCGTATGGCAAACATGCCGCCATGCTCAGCTGCGCCGACTGCCATATGCCGACAGTCACAATGGAGAACGGCATGCAGTATCACGATCATCACCTGGTGAGCCCGCTGCAGAACGAAGTTCTGCTGGAAAAATGCGCTTCCTGTCATGGGAGCGCTGATAACACCATTGCCCTGGTGCGGGATATTCAGGCTAAAGTTACAGCGCGTGAGACAGAAGTGGGCAACCTGCTGTCCGGTCTGAAGGATAAACTGACGGAGACGGTTTCCGCCGGACAGATGGGCGAAGAAGATCTGAATGCGGTTCGGAAACTGCATCGTGAAGCGCAGTGGTTCTTTGATTTCTGCTATGTGGAAAACTCAGAGGGTGCACATAACTCCGCACTGGCCTACCGCTGTCTGGACACTGCTGAAACGAAGATCGGCGAAGCTATGAATCTGATTGCTTCTGCGGGAATGACAGACGTAAGCGCACAGATGCCTTCCGAGGAAGCACCTGCAGAAGGAGAGGCGGCTCCGAAAACGCCTCCGATGTATGCAGGCTATCGTGTGGAAAAGGAAAACGCGTTCAGTAAGATTACTGTTATCGCCTCCGCCAGGAACGGGATGCTGACCAGCATGAAGATCCTTTCGGAAGGTGAAGAGGGAAAAGATCTGCTGACGGATGAAATCAAAGAGGAATGGGCGAAGGCTGTTCTGGAGAGCCAAAGCGCGGCACCGGACGCCATTACCGGCGCAACGCTTGCATTTTCTGCAGCTTCTGTACAGGAAGCGGTAACAGAAATCCTGGACAAGGCGTCCGGCAGATAAAAAGAATCGGCTGAATCATTACGGAGACCGCGGACGTAATGCATCCGCGGTCTCCCTTGTATAAGGAAAAGAGATCATGAAAAAGATCGGAAAATTCCTTTCTTCCATGCCATTTGCGATTACGCTGCTGGTGCTGCTGGCCGCGGCCTGCGCGTTCAGTTCCACTGTTTCACAGGGACAAGCATATGAATACTACGCAGCGCAGTATGGAGAGAGAACTGCCGGACTGATCCTGGCACTGCATCTGGACGACGCGTTTCACAGCTGGTGGTTTATCGGATTGAGCGTGTTTTTGTGCCTGAATCTGCTCTGCTGCAACCTGATCCGGCTGCCCGGACTGCTGAAACGGGTTCGCACCTTTGCAAAACCGGACGGCACCACTGCATCAAATGCCACGGCTGAAGCGGAAGGCACAGGGGATCCGCATCGCTTGTTTGCGGCATTGCATATGCCGTCGGTTCGTGAAAGTGAGAACGGTCAGCTTTATGCGACCGGGAACCGGGCCGGATTCTGGGGCGCGTGGGTTTGCCATCTGGGCATTCTTTTGCTGATCCTTGGGTTTGCACTGGGACAGATTACCATGAAACAATATACAGTCTATGCCCTGCCCGGACAAACAAAAGGGATGGACGATTCCGGATTGCAGGTGACGGTAGATGATCTTCAGATCCTGCGCGCGGAGAGCGGCGCAGTGCAGCAGTACACAGCTGAGCTGACTGTATTGGATCCTGTGAATCATACGGAGGAAAAAGGAACAACCGGTGTAAATGCGCCGGCGAATTTATACGGTTATAAATTCTTCCAGAATTCTGTGGGCTGGGGCGCTGACGTACGGGTGCTGAAAAACGGACAGGAACTGCAGAAGGAGGGACTTTGCGTCGGCGAGTTCTTCGCAATCTCGGACAAGCCGGAGCTGGTGATCTATTTTCCAGCGTTTTATCCGGATTATTCAGGAGAACCGAAACAGAGTGATCCGTCTTTGCCGGTGAAGGATCCGGCGTACCTGTACCAGGTCTATTACCAGGGTCAGATTCTCGGCATGAATGTACTGAAAGCCGGGGAAGAACTGACAATTGACGAGTATACAGTGCTGTTTGAAAATCCAAGGAACTATACGCTGCTGGCAGTTAAACGCGATGTTTTTACCTGGCTGGTGCTGCTGGGGGGCCTGGTTACACTGGCCGGCCTGGTGATGGCTTTCTGGCTGCAGCCGAGGGCTGTCTGCGCGGTGAAAGAAGGGGAAAACTGGCATGTGTTTGGCCGATGTCAAAAGGGAGGAGTCCTTTTCCGGGAGGAATTCCTGAAGGCGGCCGCGGAGACCGGATTTACCCCTTGCAAATCCTCAGATATTGAAGGAGATGATGCATGATGCTTCAGGCGGAAAACACGCTGTTCACAATTGTTGTGATTGGTTATTTTATCCTTACGGCCCTGAACTTCGCTTTTGTGATCCTGAAGAAGGACGCGCTGGCCAAAGTTGCATTCGGGATTCAGACGGGGATTTTCCTGCTGCATACTGCTGCGCTTGTACTGCGGGGAATCGGCGCGGGGCACTGGCCGATGACGAACCAGTATGAGTTTGCCACCAGCTTTGCCTGGGCGCTTTGCCTGGTCAGCCTGGTTTTTATCCGGAAGTATCGCTTTCCGGTGCTGGGGGCTTTTTCTTCGCCGCTGATTCTGCTGATGATTGGCTATGCAGCCATGCAAAGCAGGGAAGTGAAGGAACTGATGCCTTCATTGCGTTCCAGCTGGCTGGCTTTTCATGTTTCCACGGCGATCATCGCATATGGATCTTTCGGGGTTGCCTTTGTCCTTTCCCTGATCTTCCTCTTCCGGGGAAGAATCAAGGGAGAAGGGTTCTGGGGACAGCACATTCCGCAGCCGGAAAAGCTGGATATGATCAGCTACCGGAGCGTATGCCTGGGAATGCTGTTTCTGACACTTACGATTCTGACCGGAGCAATCTGGGCTGAACAGGCCTGGGGCAGTTACTGGTCCTGGGATCCGAAGGAAACCTGGTCACTGGTGACCTGGATTATTTACGCGATTTACCTTCACCTGCGGATACGCAGAGGCTGGAGAGGGAAGGCCGCAGCCTGGTTTGCCGTGATCGGCTTTATCTGTGTGATATTTACCTATATCGGTGTGAATACGTTCCTGCCGGGTATTCATAGTTATGCATAATAAGGAGGAAAACCTGTGAGTTTCCAGACTATTGAGATCACGGCGGAGATGCCGGAGATCCGCCTGATGGGGCGGATGGACAAAACACACAAGCCGCTGGCGCTGGACTGGACCGGGAGCGGGATGGAATTCCGCTTCCGCGGAACGGACGCCTGGGCAAAGCTGGAGGCGCCGGTTGCTTCCCCGATCATGTGGATGATTGTGCTGGCGGACGGGCAGCCGATTACCCGCTTTCCGGTGGAACCAGGGATCCGGATGTATCCGCTGCTGCTGGGCCTGGAGGCGGAACAGGAACGGACGGTTACCCTGATGAAGGAAACCCAGTGCATGCCGGATCAGCCGGCGGCAACTGTGCTGCTTCACAGCCTGCGCATCGACGGGGAGCTGCTGGAACTGTCGGCGAAGGAACACAGGATCGAATTCATCGGCGACAGCCTGACCAGCGGCGAAGGCGCGCTGGCGGCCCGGGACAACATGGAATGGGTGACGCCCTGGTTTACGGCCCGGGGGAACTATTCCTGGTACGCCTGCGAGGCGCTGAACGCGGAACGGAGCATCCTGTCCCAGAGCGGCTGGGGCGTATGCTGGGATTATCAGCATACGGAAAAGAACAACATGACCGACGCCTATGAATATACCGCCGGCGTGCTGCAGGGGCCGGATGCGGAGGCACGGGGATGCCGGAAACCCTGGGATTTCAGCTCCTGGCAGCCGGATATTGTCTGTATCCGCCTGCTGACCAACGACAACAACGGTATGAACGAACGGCAGTCCTTTGAGGCGGACAGGGAAACGGCGATCCAGGGTGCTGTGAACCTGATCCGGAAGGTGAGGAAATATAACCCGGAAGCTCAAATTGTCTGGATTCTGCCCGGCACCGAATGCCATCCGGAACTGGCGGCGGAAGCTGTCCGCCGGGTGCAGGCGGAAGGCATGAAGGAAGTGTATTCCTTTGTGATGCCGGATTACGGCGAGGAAGAAACAGGCGCAAGATGGCACCCCAACGCGGAGTACAACCGGAAAGTCGGGACAATGCTGGGAGAATTCCTGAAAGAAATTCAGAATTAATTGTCCCGACAAAAGCATTTTCTGTTCGGTATTTTTACTGTACCTTCGTTGACTCACAGGGAAGGGAAACCTATAATAGGCTTAATCATTTTCTAAGGAGGCGGAAGTCATGGCCAAGCTGACCATCGACCGTGAGACCTGCAAGGGCTGCGGCCTCTGTGCCGATGTCTGTCCCAAGCATCTGCTTGCGCTGAGCAAGGAGATCAACACCAAAGGATATCATCCCATCGGAATTACGGATCAGGAAGCCTGCATCGGCTGCGCGTTCTGCGCACGCATGTGCCCCGACGCCGTAATCAAAGTGGAGAAATAAAGGAGGAAGCGAATCCATGGGTGAAAAAATGCTCATGAAGGGAAATGAAGCTATCGCCGAAGCCGCGATCCAGGCAGGATGCCGCTTCTTCTTCGGCTATCCCATTACCCCTCAGAACCAGATTCCGGAATACATGTCCAAGCGGCTGCCGAAGATTGAAGGCGGCTGTTTCCTGCAGGCGGAGAGTGAAGTAGCCGCTATCAATATGGTCTACGGTGCGGCCGGCGCCGGAGCGAGGGTTATGACCTCTTCCTCCAGCCCGGGAATCTCCCTGAAGCAGGAAGGCATCAGCTATATTGTGGGTGCGGAACTGCCCTGCGTTATCGTGAACATGGTGCGCGGCGGCCCCGGACTGGGTTCTATCCAGCCTGCCCAGAGCGACTACTATCAGTCTACCCGCGGCGGCGGACACGGCGACTATCGGATGCTGGTGCTGGCTCCCTCTTCCGTTCAGGAAGCAGTGGAACTGACACAGGAAGCATTTGACCTGGCGGACAAGTACCGCAATCCCGTGCTGATCATGGGCGACGGCCTGATCGGCCAGATGATGGAGCCCGTGGAGATGCCGGAACGCAAGGAGCGGACCGACCTGCCTGAGAAGACCTGGGCGGCGACCGGCTGGACGCCGGACTGCGGCCGGGACCGGGCGATCATCAACTCCCTGTACATCGATCCCGCTGTACTGGAAAAGCATGTGAACAAGCTGTACGCCAAGTACGCTGTTATGGAACAGACCGAATGCCGCTGGCAGGAAGAAATGACTGATGACGCGGATTTCGTGATTGTCGCCTACGGCACCACGGCCCGTATTGCCCGCAGCGCCATGCGCAAGCTGCGCGAAGAAGGCATCAAGGCCGGCCTGATCCGTCCCATCACCCTGTGGCCCTTCCCGGCGGCTGCGATTGCCAAGGCTGCTGAGCATGCCAAGGCTTTCCTGACCGTGGAAATGAGCATGGGTCAGATGGTGGATGACGTGAAGCTGGCTGTGGACGGCAAAAAGCCCGTTCACTTCTTCGGCCGTACCGGCGGTATTGTGCCGACGGTCCGGGAGATCATCACCCAGGTTGAAAATCTTGCCAAGGAGGGGAAATAAGCATGGCTGTTGTGTATGAAAAAACAAAGCTGCTGACCGACAAGCCGCTGCATTATTGCCCCGGCTGTACCCACGGTATTATCCATCGTCTGGTGGCGGAAGCCATCGACGAACTGGGCATCCAGGGAAAGACCATTGGTATCGCGCCGGTTGGCTGCGCCGTGTTTGCCTATGATTATTTCAACTGCGACATGATGGAAGCCGCTCACGGCCGTGCTCCGGCTGTGGCTACCGGCTGCAAGCGGGTGAACCCGAACAACATCGTGTTTACCTATCAGGGAGACGGTGACCTCGCCTCCATCGGCGCGGCGGAAATCACCCATGCGGCGACCCGCGGCGAGAATATCACCGTAATCTTCGTCAACAATGCCATTTACGGCATGACCGGCGGCCAGATGGCGCCCACCACCCTGCCGGGCCAGGTGACCACCACCTCTCCCTATGGCCGGGATCCCAAGCTGTGCGGCTATCCCATCCGGGTCAGTGAAATGCTGGCTACCCTGGACGGTCCCGCCTACATCTCCCGCGTATCCGTGCATGACGTGAAGCACATCATGGAAGCCAAGAAGTCCATCAAGAAGGCATTCGAAATGCAGATTGCCGGCAAGGGCTTCTCCCTGGTGGAAGTGCTGTCCGCCTGCCCCACCAACTGGGGAATGACGCCCCAGGAGGCACTGAAGTGGGTGGAAGCCAACATGATTCCCCAGTACCCGCTGGGTGTGAAAAAGGAGGTTGAGTGATTCATGGAAGCTCAATTTCTGATTGCAGGTTTCGGCGGACAGGGCGTGCTGCTGATCGGCCAGCTGCTGGCCAAGGCTGCCATGCACGAGGGGATGAACGTTTCCTGGATGCCTTCCTACGGCCCGGAAATGCGCGGCGGCGAAGCCAACTGCGCCGTGGTTATCTCCGATGAACCCATCGGTTCTCCGCTGGTGACGGAAATCCCGATCGCCGTGATTATGAACAAGCCCAGCATGATCAAGTTCACTCCCGCTATGGAAAAGGGCGGCATCATGCTGTACAACTCCTCCCTGATCGATATCACCCCCGACCGGGACGATATCACCGCGATTCCCGTGGATTGCAACGGCATTGCTGAACAGCTCGGCAACAGCCGGACCGCCAACATGGTTATGCTTGGCGCGATCCTGGAGAAGACCGGCGTAGTGAGCATCGACTCCGCCATGGAAGCCCTGAAGGCCACCTTCGGCCCCAAAAAGGAACACCTGCTGCCTATCAACCGGCAGGCCATGGAAAAAGGTGCCGAAGCCGTCAAATAAACCTTGTACTGAAAACAGCCCGCAGCCTTATGCTGCGGGCTGTTCTGCGTTTCCACCCGCATTGACAACGGATAGGAAGTATGAGAAAATTTCTTTTATGTTCAGAACCTCCGCTGTCCGGAAACAGCCGGGTTCTGCCAATTCCGGAGAAGAAAACTGCCAAAGGGGAAGAGACCGATATGCGTTTTATCAAGCGTCTGATCCTGTGCACGATCCTTGTGATGCTGTGCCTGATTTCAAGCCAGTGTTTTGCTGAAACAAAGTCATTTTCTTCAGTCAAAGCCGCCATCGAATATGTGAACACCAATCAGCCGGCTGAGCTGACCCTGGAAAAGAACAAGTTCAAGCCGACGGATCTGCTGAAAATCAAGAACGCGATGCCGGAAAACTCCGTTTTTCATTTTACGACAGCCTGGGGGAAAGTCACATTCTCCGATGACGTGGAGGAGCTTGACCTGAAACCCAAGGACGCCGGAGTGACCATTGATGAGCTGCGGGCTATCGTCCAGCTTTGCCCCAACCTGAAAAGCGTCGACAACTCCAATAAGGCAAATCCGTCCAACAAGGATATGATTCCGCTGATCGAGGAGTATCCGGATATCCATTTTGACTGGAAAATCAACCTGGGCAAGGGACATTACGTCTCCTCCAAAGCCACCGTTTATTCAACAATGAACCGGATCGGTTCCGGGAAGGAACTGAATTCCAGCAACCTGGAACTGCTGAAATACTGCCCCAACCTGAAGGCGCTCGATATCGGACACAATAACGTGACCGCCCTGGACTTCCTGCAGTATGTACCTGACCTGGAACTGCTGATTATTGCGGACAACGAGGTGACCGATATTACGCCCATCGGACAGCTGAAGCACCTGAAATACGCGGAACTGTTCAAGAATTCCTTCAGCGATCTGTCGGCACTGGCCAACTGCACGGAACTGCTGGACCTGAACATCACCTGGTGCCCTGTGACCGATCTTTCCCCGCTGGATGACATCCAGACGCTGGAACGCTTCTGGGCGAATATGATGCGCAAACTGCCTGAGGAACAGATCGGCCGCTTCCGGGAAAAGCATCCCAATACAGAGTCGTATTTTTATCCATCCCATGCTGCCACAGTTGATGGATGGCGGGATCATCCCCGGTACAAGCATTATATCTGGTGCTTTAAGAACCATCAGTGGATTCCGTTTGATGAACCGCTGCCGACCAAGAAATAAAGGCGGTTTACTGCCTGATCCGGATAATGCAGGAACGCTTTGGAAACGGACTTTTATCCATGATACAAAGCGTATATTGGCCGTGCTTCAACATTGACTTTTTGGCCGGTTTCCTGTATCGTTTATAGGGTTAGACTATTCCCGCTCCGGCTTGTCCGGAAAGGGATTCCTAATATCTGTTACAGGAGGAAATTCCGATATGAAAAAGCCCGTTGTACTGGTTGTTATGGACGGTGTGGGTGAATCTTCCGAAGCGCTGGGAAACATGGTCATGCAGGCCACGACTCCTACCCTGGACGCGCTGAAAGCCAATGATCCTTTCCGGACCATCAAGGCCCACGGCACCGCCGTTGGTCTTCCCTCAGACGACGACATGGGCAACAGCGAAGTCGGCCACAACGCACTGGGCTGCGGCCAGGTCTACTCCCAGGGTGCCAAACTGGTCAACGAATCCATTGAAGGCGGCAGCATCTATGCTTCCGATACCTGGAAAGAGCTGGTTGCCGGCGTCAAGACTTCCGGCGGCGCACTGCACTTCATCGGCCTGCTGAGTGACGGCAACGTGCACAGCAACATCGGCCACCTGCTGGCCATGCTGAAGGAAGCCAAGGCTGAAGGCGTGAGCAAGGCCCGGGTGCATATCCTGCTGGACGGCCGTGACGTTCCCGCCACCTCCGCCCTGGAATATGTGGACCAGCTGGAGAATACCATTGCGGAGCTGAAGGATGCTTCCTTTGACGTATGCATTGCTTCCGGCGGCGGCCGCATGCAGATCACCATGGACCGCTACCAGGCCAACTGGAGCATGGTGGAAAAGGGATGGAACATCCATGTACACGGTGAAGGCCGCGCCTTTGCCTCCGCCAAGGAAGCCATTGAAACCTACCGTGCGGAACAGCCCGGCGTGATCGACCAGGATCTGCCCGGATTTGTGATTGCTGAGAACGGAACGCCCGTCGGCGCCATGAAGGACGGCGACAGCGTGATCCTGTTCAACTTCCGCGGCGACCGTGCCCTGGAACTTTCCATGGCTTTTGACGGCGACGCTTCCTTCGATAAGTTCGACCGGGGCGTGATGCCCAAGGTGCTGTATGCCGGCATGCTGGAGTATGACGGCGACCTGCACATCCCCCACAAGTACCTGGTGAACCCGCCGCAGATCCGCCACACCCTGACCGAACTGCTGGTGGAGAACGGCATCAACGAATATGCCTGCTCCGAAACCCAGAAATACGGCCATGTGACCTATTTCTGGAACGGCAACCGCAGCGAGAAGTTCAGCGAAGAGCTGGAGACCTGGCAGGAAGTGCCCTCTGACGTGCGCTCCTTTGATGAGTGCCCCTGGATGAAGGGTACCGAGATTACCGACCTGGTGATCGAAGCCATCGAGAGCGGCAAGTACGGCTTCATCCGCTGCAACTACCCCAACGGCGACATGGTCGGCCATACCGGCAATCTGAATGCCACGGAAATCGCTGTGGAGACCGTTGATCTCTGCCTGACCCGGATTCTGAAGGCCTGCGATGAGCACGGCTGCATCCTGGTAGTGACTGCCGACCACGGCAACAGCGACCAGATGCTGGAAAAGAACAAGAAGGGCGTTGTTTCCGTCCGTACGGCCCACAGCCTGCGTCCCGTTCCCTTCATCATCCATGATGCGGATGAACGGCACGAGATGGACACGGAGAGCGACTTCGGTCTGGCAAATGTTGCACCCACGGTGGTAGAGCTTCTGGGACTGAAGCCCTATGATTGCTGGGAAAAGTCCATGCTGAAATAAAAAACACGGACAGCCGGGCCGATTGCCCGGCTGTCATTTTGTCAGAAAAGAAATTTGATTGGGAGTGAATCCGGTGAACCTGTATACATGCCCTGTGCCTCGCAGGGAAGGACCGGTATTTGACCGCCAGGCCAGGCTGCGGACCGAAGCTCCGGTGTTTGTAATCGGAGCGGTTAACATGGACCTGGCCGGAACACCAACGAATCCGCTGCGTGAGGGAGATTCCAACCCCGGGCGGATCACCCTGACCCCCGGCGGGGTAGGCAGGAACATTGCGGAAAACCTGAGCCTGCTGGGCAGAAAGGTTTCCCTGATTACCATCATGGGGGAAGATCCCTACGCGGGGATCATCCGGGAGCACTGCCTGAAGGCCGGCATTGACCTGCAGTACAGTTTTACGGAACCCAGGGAAAGCACTTCAGCCTACCTGTGCATCAACGGCCAGGACGGCGACCTGAACGTGGCTGTATCGGACATGTCCATCTGCGACAAGCTGACCCCGGACAAGCTGGAACCCCTGCTGCCGGTGCTGAACCACGGAAGCATGGTGATCGCGGACGCGAACCTGCCGGAGGAAACGCTGGCGTGGCTCGCGAAACATATTACTGTACCGATGGCGGCGGATCCGGTATCCGTATCCAAGGCGGCGCGCCTGAAACCGCTGCTTTCCCGCCTGACGCTGCTGAAACCCAATGTGCCGGAAGCGGAGCTGCTGACGGGCATGACCATCGGCGGAGACGCCGACCTGCCGAAGGCGGCGGACGCGCTGCACCGGCTGGGTGTTCAGCGGGTCTATATTTCCCTGGGCGGAAAAGGCGTGTGGGCGGATGACGCCCGGGAGGGCGGCGTGCTGCTTCCCTGCATACCGGGTCCTGTGGTGAATTCCTCCGGCTGCGGCGACGCCTTTGTGGCGGCTGCGGCGGACGCTTACCTGAGCGGCCTGAACACCATGCAGGCGGCAGACCGGGCATTGGCGGCTTCCGCCATCTGCGCGGAGGATTCCGCGGCAGTGAGCCCGAAATTAAGTAATAAAGCAATTGATCTGAAACTGGGTCTTTCAATGTAAAAAGGAGCATTCGTTATGAATCTGAGCAAATATCTTTCCGTATCTCCTGAAGTGCAGGAAGCACTGGCGGCCAACAAGCCTGTTGTGGCCCTTGAATCCACCATTATCTCCCACGGTATGCCTTATCCCCAGAATGTGGAGACAGCGCTGAACGTGGAGAAGATCATCCGGGAGAACGGCGCCGTACCGGCGACCATTGCCATCATCCAGGGAAAGATTACCGTGGGCTGCACCCCGGAACAGATTGAATACCTGGGCAAGAAAGGCCTGGCGGTTACCAAGGCCAGCCGCCGCGACCTGCCGGTGCTGCTGATGCGCGGCGAGGACGGTGCGACCACTGTGACCACCACCATGATCGGCGCGGCCCTGGCGGGCATCCGGGTATTCGCCACCGGCGGTATCGGCGGTGTGCACCGCGGCGCGGAAACCACCATGGATATTTCCGCTGACCTGGAAGAACTGGCACAGACTCCGGTGATGGTGATCTGCGCGGGCGCCAAGAGCATCCTGGACCTGGGACTGACCCTGGAGTACCTGGAGACACACGGTGTGCCGGTGATCGGTTACGGTACGGAAGAACTGCCCGCATTCTATACCCGTTCCTCCGGCTTTAAGGTGGACTACCGCCTGGATACCCCCAAGGAAGTGGCGGACGCCTTCAAGGTAAAACTGGACTGCGGCCTGCAGGGCGGTATGCTGGTGACCAATCCGATTCCGGAGGAGTACTCCATGGATCCGGATTACATCAACAAAAACATTGACGAAGCGATTGCCGAATGTGAAAAGCTGGGCATTCACGGGAAACAGACTACGCCATACCTGCTGGACAAGATCCAGAAGCTGACCGGCGGCGATTCCCTGAAAGCGAACATCCAGCTGGTTTTCAACAACGCAAGGCTCGGCGCAAAGATCGCAAAGGCCCTGTGCGAATAATAAAGGTCATTCCGGTATCAGAACCGAAAGGGGAGAGGTTCCATGGCATTTATACAGGTTCAGTTTTTCTCCGCAGCACTGAATGTGGCATCCACTGTGAATGTGATCCTGCCTGAGGTCAACCAGGGCATTGGGATGGGTTCGTCCAAGGATGAACGCCCGCCGAAAGTGCTGTACCTGCTGCACGGATACAGCGATGATCATTCGATCTGGATGCGGCGGACTTCCGTGGAACGGTACGCGGCGAACCATAACCTGGCGGTGATTATGCCGGCGGTCAATCACAGCTTTTACTGCAACGAGGTCTACGGGGAAAAATACTGGGACTATGTGAGCGACGAGCTGCCGAGGACGATGCACCGATTCTTCCGCCTGAGCAGCAAACCGGAAGATACCTATGTGGCCGGCCTGAGCATGGGCGGATACGGTGCCATGAGGCTCGCCCTGACCTATCCGGAGCACTTCGCCGGCGCGGCTTCCTTCAGCGGCGCGGTGGACCTGGAAACGATCTTCTATCAGCGGCATCTGGGTACCGAGATTGACCGGGTATTCGGTGAGCAGAAGCAGATCAAAGGCTCGGAGTACGACCTCTTCTACCTGACGGAGAAGAACGCAAAGGCCGCGCATAAGCCCTGGCTGTACGTCAGCTGCGGCACGAAGGACTTCCTCTTTGATCAGCACAAGGCGTTTGTTCCGAACCTGAGAAAGAACGGCTGGACTGTGATGAGCCATGAGGAACCGGACGCCGTCCATGAATGGGGATTCTGGGACCAGCAGATCAAGGCGTTCATCGAACTGATTTACGCAAGAGAAGATACAGAAAGGGATTGACGAACGGGAAAGAAGTCCCTATAATGTACCCGTACATTGCGTACCACTTAAAGCTTCTTCGGGGATGGGTGAAATTCCCTACCGGCGGTAAAGCCCGCGAACTGAGCATCTGCTCAGCCGATCCGGTCAGATTCCGGAGCCGACAGTAAAGTCTGGATGAGAGAAGAACGGAAACAGAGTCATATATGCGCGTGCGCGCGCTTTTAGCTCTCCGCCCCCTTGAAGCAAACCGAGAAGTTGCTTTGAGGGGGCGCGCTCATTTGAAGGAGGGCTTTCAGCCATGGTTAGCACAACAAAGACCCGTTTCTCCGTCGGCGTGATGACCCGCGTCGCCATTCTGGCGGCTGCCGCATCCATCCTGTTCCTGATCCAGATCCCGATCGTTGCCTTCTATAAACTGGATCTGTCCAACATCCCGGTTCTGCTGGGCGCGTTCTCCATGGGCCCCATTCCGGGCATGATGATCCTGGCGCTCAAGAGCCTGATCGGCCTGCTGTCTTCCTCCAGCGCCGGCATCGGCGAACTGGCGGACTTCATCATGGGCGCCGCACTGGTGCTTCCCGCCGCGCTGATCTACCAGCAGAACAAGACCCGGAAGAGCGCGATCATCGGTATGGCTGTCGGCACTCTGTGCATGGTGATTGCCGGCGTGCTGGCGAACAAGTATATCATGCTGCCTTTCTACATGGGCGCTTTCCACATGGATATGGACGGTATCCTGCGGTTTGCCAATGTGGCAGGCGTTGACAGCGAGTGGAAGCTGCTGCTCATGATCACCGGTCCCTTCAACCTGCTGAAGGGTGTGGTGCTGAGCGTGGTGGCCGGCCTGATCTACAAGCCGCTGTCCCCGATCCTTCACGCGAAGGTTCGTTAATGAAGCTTTATCCTTATCCTCATCCTACAGGACCGGGCAGGGAGAAATCCCTCCCGGCCCATTTTTTTCATGCTTTTTCCGGGTATACATGGTATAATCCGAATAACCCGGTTTACGGGAGCACCAATTCACGGTCGATGCCGGATTGTATTTGAGACCGGAGAGGGGAAAGACAAGCATATGCCGATGGACGGACTGACGGTGGGATTTGCCGCCAGGGAACTGAATGAAATCCTCCGGGACGGGCGGATTGACAAGATCACCCAGCCGGAGCGCGATACAGTTGTGCTGGTGATACGTGCGGGAGGCGCGAATCACCGGCTTCTTCTGTGTGCCTCGCCGAACAATGCCCGCTGCCATCTGACGATGAACAATTATTCCAATCCGCTTGAACCGCCGGCGATGTGCATGCTGATGCGCAAGCAGATTTCCGGCGCGCGGATTACGGAAATAAGGCAGGTTGAGGGAGACCGGATCGTCTATGTGGATATGGACGCGGTCAACGAACTGGGAGATCACGTGCTCCGGCGCCTCGTGCTGGAGATCATGGGCAGGCATTCCAACCTGCTACTGCTGGATGAAAATGACCGGATTCTGGAAGCGACCCGCCATGTGAACCCGGAAATGAGCCGGGTGCGGCAGATCCAGCCCGGAATGACCTATCTGCCGCCGCCTGCACAGGACAAGCTGAATCCGGAAACGCTGACAGAGGAAGCACTGTATGTCCGGCTGAACGCAATGCCGGATGCCCGGCTGAGCCGTGCACTGGCGGAGAGCATCACCGGTCTCAGCCGTGCGTCGGCGGATGAACTGGCCTGCCGCGTGCTGCAGCCCGGGGAGGAAAAGCCGGCAGACCTGAAGAATGCCTGCGAACGTCTGGCAGCGTTCCTGAAAAAGCTGCCGTCCATGGTGGACGCCCGGGTACTGATGAAGGATAACGGAGAGGCGGAGGACGTTTTCCCCTTTGCTTATCTGTCCAGACCGACAGACCAGCAGCGCCCCTGCAAAACGCTGAGCGAAGCACTGGAGGTCTACTTCGGGACGCGGGATGCCAGGGAGAGACTGAACCAGAAGAGTGCCACGATGATCCGGATGCTGAAGAGCCAGCTGGAACGCTGTCAGCGGAAGCTGGCGATCCAGCTGGAAGAGCTTTCTTCCGCGGAGCGGATGGATGAATACCGCCGGATGGGAGAGGCAATCAACGCCAATCTCTATCAGCTGAAAAAAGGCATGACGGAGGCGGAACTACCCGACTGGAATGATCCGGACGGGGGAACGCTGACGGTACCGCTGGATATCCGTCTGACGCCCAGCCAGAACGCCCAGAAATACTTCAAGAAATACCAGAAAGCCCGTTCTGCCATGGAAATCGCCGCGCAGCAGCGGGACAAGACCCTGGAGGAAACGGACTACCTGGAGGGCATGCTGCTGGACGTGGACAAGTGCGTCGGTGAAAGTGAGCTGGAGGAGATCCGCCAGGAGCTGGTACGCACCGGCTACATGAAAAAGAACACCAACCGCCGCCAGCAGCGCCAGCTGCCCGGCAGCAAACCGTACCGCTATGTTTCCGCGGACGGAATTGAAATCCTGGTAGGCAAGAACGCTGCCCAGAACGACCGGATTACCCTCGGCACAAAGGGCGAAAACACCTGGCTGCATGCCAAGGATATGCCGGGAAGCCACGTGGTGATCTGCCACGAGGGAGAGGTTCCCCTGGCAACGATGAAGCAGGCGGCAATGCTGGCAGCCTGGTACAGCAAGGGACAGCGGAGCTCGCTGGTGCCGGTGGACTATACCCTGCGGAAGTATGTTAAAAAGCCTTCCGGGGCAGCGCCCGGGAAGGTGATCTATACGCACCAGAAAACCGCGTATATGACGCCGGAAGAAGAAGAGATTAAGAAGATCAGGCTTGTGGAAGCATGAGCTTCCAATGAAGAATGAAGAATGAAAAATGAAGAATGAAGTGTCAACAAAACTCCCGCCGGATTAATCCGGCGGGAGTTTCTGCATTTTTATACTGTTCCGGCAAATCATAAGTCTGTGGGAGTAGCCGGAGAATCGCCTTTCAGGGTGTGGTAGACGGAGTCGAAGCATGTTTTGATTTTGTAGTTGGTGGTCAGCAGGCAGCCGTAGGGGCTGTTCAGGTTATAGACATAATTGCCTTTCATAACGGCAGGAGCATCCACCAGACCCCAGATGCAAACGGCGGTCAGCGGCGCGTTCTCTTCCGTGTTGGCCTTCATGAAGACGTCGCTGAACAGCTTTGAATAGAAAGCGTCATGTTCCGCAACCTTGGTCTTGTCAAAGTTACGGACAGCCATTTCCGTCAGCTGTACTTCCATACCCAGGGACGCGTAGGTTTCGATGGATTCCTTCACATTGGTGATGATGGACGGATCCAGGCAGCCGTCCTGGACACCGTAGCCGCCCATATATCCCTGCATGCCGACACCGTCGATCAGGGAACGGGGATTGCCTTCCTCATCCTTCGCGTAGGACTGGATGCTTTTCACCAGTGCGCAGGCGGCTTTGCGCTTGGCCGGGAAGAACAGATTATAGTCGTTATAGTACAGTTTGATATCCGCACCGAGTTTGTCTATGGCATTCCGCGCGCAGAGGAACGCGAACTCGACGTAGTCATCCCCGGCATACTCCAGGAAGCAGTTTTTGTCTCCGTTCCGTTTGGTGCGCAGATGGCGCAGATCCATCACGCTGTATTCGCCGCCATTATCGCCGATGGCCTCATTGACAACATCCCAGCAGTAGATCACGCCTGGAAATTTCTTTTCAAAATGGTTGATGACCCGCTCAATATAGCAGGCAAGGCGAGCCCGGATCGTTTCCTTGTCCGCGATGGGTTTTGCCATGTTATAATCTTCATGGAAGAACCACTGGGTCATATAGGCGTCCCAGACCAATACATGCCCGCGGACCCGGATGCCGTTCTGCTGCGCCCAGGTAAGCATGGCGTCCGCCCGGGAGTAGCTCATACAGGGCATGCCGTCCTTGGCGGATTTCGAAGCGCCTTCGTCCAGCAGGGAATAGGCCTTGGTCTCGTTGCAGCATGTGACGGAATTGAAATGCCGGGCCAGGAAATTCATGAAGGTCTGGTTCCTCATGTCGTCATAGCTGAAGGCACCGCCAAACTTAAAACCATAAGGTTCGGCCAGCTGCCACATTGGATCATAATCTTCCGAAACCGTGCCGGCCTCTTCAGCCGGGACAGACAGGGGAATCAGGCAGAAAAGCAGAGACAGGAACAGGGCAAGAAAGCGTTTCATAGGGAAAGTCTCCTTTAGTGAAGAGTGAAGAGTGAAAAAGTGAAAAAGTGTCTGATATCAGCTATGCTGATATCAGACCTCCTCCATGGTGCAGCCGCCGATGAATTCACGCAGCAGGGAGAGCGGCGGAATCTCGCTCAGCACTTCCTCATCCACATCCGGCAGGTAGTTCAGGGCTTTGATCAGCCGACGGGAGAGCAGGTAGTTCGGGGAATCGGAAGGCACGTCCATGAGCAGCTTGAAGGCATACAGCTTCAGGATCGGCAGCTCATAATGGAGCGCGGTGTTGAACATGCTGTCCGCATTCTCCTGATAGGTGAAAATGTATTTTTCCTCCGCACGACGAACCCGGGGCCAGAGCTCCAGGGTTGTTTCCGGCGGATAGCCGCGGAACTGATTGTCCCGGACGATCCGGCGCAGCAAACGGACGTCTGTGGTGCGGATCCGGTTGTGGTCGTCCAGGTTCAGGCAGGTCAGGGCGCTGGCGAAGACCCGGTATATCTCGTCTGCGGGGAGCATATCGCAAACCACCGGATTCAGGCCGTGAATGCCTTCCATGATGATGATTTCACCGGGCGCGAGAGCGGTGGGCGGCGTCAGGTAGTCCTTGACGCCGGAAGCAAAGTCAAAGTTGGGCATGAAGACTTCCTCGCCGTTCAACAGGCCGGTCAGGGTATCGGAAAGGAGCTTCAGGTCCAGCGCGTCAATGGAGTCATAATCCTTGGTGCCGTCCAGCTGCAGGGGCATATCGTCCCGATTGACAAAGAAGTCATCCATGGAGATGCGGCGGCAGGAATGACCGTACATCTGCAGGTGCACACCGAGGCGTCCGGAGAAGGTGGTTTTGCCGCTGGAGGAAGGACCGGCGACCAGGACAATATGTTTGTTCTGCTCGTGAATTTTCCGGGCAATATCGTTGATGGCGGATTCATGCAGCGCTTCGTTGACGCGGATGAAATTCCGCAGCTTTTTCTCCTCAATCATCCGGGAAAGGTCCGAGACGTTGGTGACGCCCAGAATCTCGCACCATTCCGCACTCTGGCTGAAAACCTCCAGGTGCTTCGGACGGTAGACATAGGGCGCCGCGTGTTCAAAGTCTGAACCGGCGGGCAGCTGCAGTACGAAGCCGCCGCGAAGCTCGAACATGGTGAAGACCTTCACATAGCCGGTGGAAACGGTCATGGCGCCGTAGAAGTACTCCCACATGCCGTCGATGCAGTACATGTTGAAATAGGGGGCAGGACGATGCTTCAGCAGGGAAACCTTGTCATCCTGCTGCTCTTCTTCGAAGTACCTGATGGCGTCGTCCTTTGTCCACCGTTTCTTTTCAAAGACGAGGTCCAGGTCAGTCAGCCGGCGCATCTCATTTTCAATCCGGACAATATCCTGGCGGTGCAGATCCAAGCCGGGGAGGCGGACAAAAACGCCATAGCCGACGGAATACTCGATCCTTACCCGCTGATAGGGATAAAGGTGGCGGAGCGCCAGCAGCATCACAAAACGCAGGGAGCGCTCATAGATCCGGCGCCCTTCCTCGTTTTCCAGGGTCAGGGGGATCAGCGTACAGTCCTGGCGGAGCTCGTCATTCAGCTCGCAGACCACACCGCCGGACTGGGCGGCAAGGGTTCCCACGGGGAACGCGTCCAGCGCTTTCAGGCACGCAGCGACTGTGGTGCCTTCCGGGAATTCTTTTTCTTTGTTCATGGAACGGATAATCATATAGTAACCCTCCTATCAACAATTTGTCGGGTTTGCTTACATTATGATCTGTATCATCCTTATCATCGTTGACGGGTTGTATGCTTATAAAACGGATTAATCAAAGGGCATGCTGGACACTTCCGCATTCAGCAGTTCCTCATCCGGATCGGGCAGGGAGCCGTGCTCCGCCAGGTATTTTTCCAGACGCTGCTGCATCTGAAGCTGCTTGGTATGCACATATGCCACATTGGCATGGGTAGCCGGGGCGGTGGCACGGGTCATGATCTTTTTGCCATCGTCATCGATGCGGAAATGCAGGCGGATCAGGATCCGGCCATGGTTTTTACATTTGGCAATGGCAATGTACTTATCAGCACTCTGTTTAATATATTCGCCGTCGAGGGCCAGAACCCTTCCGCAGCGCGGGCAGGTGGGATGAATCGCGGACTCGCTGGCCAGGGCTTCCCGGACGGAGTCAAAAATTTCACCCGGCGTCTTTTCCCGGACGGAGCGCCGGCCGTGGATCAGTTCCCTGGGTTCGCGGGCATAATTCAGCACAGCGGAGGGATCGGGCAGGGTACGGAATACCAGCGCTGTATACCAGGCGTCATTCAGCGCGTTATGGAAAGCCATGTTTTCATCCGGTTCGATATTCATCAGCTCCATGGCGGCTTTCAGGCCGGCACGGTCCTTCAGCTTATGCTCCTGGCTGAAGAGCTGCTGGATGTCGCACAGGGGCGGCAGCGGAATATCCTCGCAGTGGAAGAAATGAATGTTCTGATACAGGACGCTGACGTCGTCAATGCCCCAGGTGAGCAGGGTGTAGTCCTCACCGCACCAGGAGGTGAACTGCTCCAGCGCTTCCCGGAAAGCGGGCGCTCCCGCCAGGGTTTCTGAATCCAAACCGGTCATCCGGCGGATTCGGGGATGGATCCGGAGGTAATGAGTCGGCGCGATCGGGATGGAAATGGAGTCAGCGGGATTCAGGTCGGCGTCCAGTTTTACGGCGCCGATCTGGATCATCTCGAAAATCAGCTTGTCACCGACCTCACGGTAGGTGCGGCTCTGATAGGAGATGGGCTGGTTCCATTCAAGGTCAAGGATGATGTAGGTCATACGGTTTAAAACCCCAATTCACAATGCATAATGCATAATCAGATAGTGTTTATTCGTTTGCTTCGATTGATGCGGCGCTGTTTCCCGCAAGCGCGCCACTGCTCCGCAATCTCAATCGTCGCAGTGAACCTTGCGAGGGCGCTTCGGTTCTCTGCTCGTTTCGATTGACTCGTTCAGGTCGCTTTTGACTGCGTCAAATGACACACAGGGTCACCGCTTCCTTCGCTCCCCAAGCTGATTGCCTGTCCTGCAGACGCTCCTGCGAGAGCGCCTGTACTCCAGGCAATCTGTAAGTTAAATCCTCCTGTATGGGCGTCGACGTCGATCATTTCGCCGGCGAAATACAGGTTGGGGATCAGCTTGCTGCGCATGGTGCCGGGTTCGATTTCCTTTACACTCACACCCCCGCGGGTGACGATGGCTTCGGCAATGGGCCGGGGAGCCTTGAAGGTCAGCGGCAGGGCTTTGAGCATGGTGAGCAGGGTCTCCCGTTGGGCTGCGGTGATCTGGTTGCAGGGCAGGACCGGGGAAATGCCGCAGAGCCTGGGGAAGATTTCCGCAAGACTGGCAGGCAGCAAGCCCGGCAGGACGCTTTTCAGCTGCTTTTTACCGGCTTCAGAGAAGTCCCGGCGGAGACGGGCGTCCAGCTGCTCACGGGTGAGTCCCGGCTTCAGGTCGATGATCAGGCGGGCACCCTTGGCAGGATCCGGCAGGTGGCAGCTGGCTTCCAGCGCCAGGGGGCCGGAGATTCCGAAGTGGGTGAAAAGCATTTCCCCCAGTTCGGCATAAAGCGTTTTTTTGCCGGATAACAGATTCAGCGTTACGTTGCGGAGGCTGAGCCCCTGGAGTTCCTTCGGCCAGGCTTCTTCTGTCTCCAGACCGACAAGAACAGGGGAGGAGGGAACCACGGTGTGCCCCAGTGCCCCGGCAAAGCGGAATCCGTCACCGGTGGAACCGGTGGAGGGATAGCTCAGACCGCCGCAGGCCAGAATGACCGCGTCGGCAGGAATGAAAGTATCGTCCGCCAGTTCTGCACCTGAAATCCGGCCTTGTTCCGTTTTCAGGCTGCGGACATCGGCATTCAGGCGGATCCGGACATTCAGCTTCCGCAGCAGGCCGGCCAGGGCTTTTGTGACGTCACTGGCTTTTTCGGAAGCGGGGAAGACCCGCTTTCCGCGCTGCACGGTAACAGGGCAGCCGTTCTCTTCCATCAGGGACATCATATCCCGGGACGAAAAAAAACTCAGCGCGCTGTAAAGAAACCGCGGATTGCGGGACACCTGGGACAGAAACTCGTCCAGGTCGCAGTCGTTGGTCAGGTTGCAGCGGCCTTTGCCGGTGATATAGACTTTCTTTCCGAGCTTTTCGTTTTTTTCAAGCAGGGTCACATTTGCCCCTGCCCTGGCGGCAAACACAGCAGCCATCATGCCGGCTGCGCCGCCACCGATGACCAGTATTTCAGCCATGGAAATTCTCCCTCCGAATCAGTACGGCGAAAACGGCGGAAAACCTTTCCGCTGCTCCTGTGAAAGTATACGGGAAAAGCGGAAAATATGCAAGAAAACCGGGAAAAAGAGCTTGACTTTAGCTCGATAAAGTGATAATGTACTGATGTGATCCGGAAAACGGATCCTTATCCAATGATTCTGAGGAGGAAAAAACCTATGAAGAAACTGCTTGCTCTTGCCCTGGCCCTGTGTCTGGTTCTCGGCACTTCCGCTGCGATGGCTGATACGTTCAGACAGGGAATTGACCCGGAATATCCGCCATTCAGCTATCGGGACGACAATGGCGAATTTGCCGGTTTTGATGTGGATGTCTGCAAAGCTGTCTGTGAAAAGCTGGGCTGGGAGTACGAAGCATTTCCGGTTAACTGGGATACCAAAGAACAGTCCCTGAATGCCAACGAGCATGACTGCGTCTGGTCCGGTATGACGATCAAGCAGTCCATGATCGACGCTGGTTTTGTTATTTCCGCGCCGTATTATGAGAACAAGCAGGTAATCCTGACCAAGGAAGCCAACGGCATCACTTCCAGCGCCGATCTGGCCGGCAAGCGGGTTGCGGTTATGCTGGGAACCTCCGGTGAAGATATGCTCGGAACACCTCAGGCTGAAGGCGGCCAGCTTGAACTCGCCGAAACCTTTGAAGGCGGAGCTCCTGTAACGATGGAATCTTTCCTGAACTGTGCCACCGAACTGGACGCAAACGGCGTCGACGCTGTGATTGTTGACCTGCCCGTTGCGATCAACCTGAAGAGCAGATACGCAGATTTCATCGTGCTGGACGAGGTGCTGGGAAATGAACAGTACGGTATCCTCTTCCGCGCCGGTGATGAAGAACTCTGCAAGCAGGTGGAAGCTGCCGTGGCAGAACTGGTCGCGGAAGGCACCTATGCTGAACTGCTGGCCAAGTATGAAGACCTGGATCCGCTGAACTTTATCCTGCTCAATGCGGCTGAATAATCATGGCTGATTCTGAATGATCCTTTCAGCAGGGGCCCTCTTTCCGGGTCCCTGCGATTTCAGTATTAAAGGAGTTTTTTATGTCCATCCTGACAATGATCACCAAGATGGGAGAAGGTCTCGGCAGAACCTGCGCGATCTTCTTCCTGACACTGCTGTTCGCTCTGCCGCTGGGCCTGATCGTTTCCCTGCTGCGGATGAGCAAGAACAAGGTGATTTCCGCCATCATGAAGGTATATATCTCCATCCTGCGGGGGACGCCGCTGATGCTGCAGCTGCTGGCTGTGACTTACGGACCGTATTATCTTTTTGGCATGAACGTTTCCCGTGAAAAGCTGATCCCGGTGGTGATCGCATTCTCCCTGAATTACGCGGCATACTTCGCGGAAATCTACCGCGGCGGCATTGAATCCATGAGCCAGGGACAGTATGAGGCAGCGGAAGTGCTTGGATACACGAAGTTCCAGTGCTTTATGCGGATTATCCTGCCGCAGGTGATCAAGCGGATCCTGCCTTCGGTCACCAATGAGATTGTGACCCTGGTGAAGGATACCTCCATGGCCTTTACCGTGGCCTATCAGGAAATGTTCACCATCGGCAAGCAGATCGCGAATTCCCAGACCAGTTTCATGCCCTTTGTAATCGCCGGCGTATTCTATTTCCTGTTCAATGCGATTGTGGGCTGGGTTATGGGACGGTTTGAGAAAAAACTGAGTTATTACAGGTGATGACGATGAGCAAGCTTCTTGAAATTAATCACTGCAGGAAACAGTTCGGCAGCACAGAGGTGCTGACGGACCTGAGCATTTCAGTGGAAGAGGGACAGGTGCTGTCCATTATCGGCCCCAGCGGCAGCGGAAAATCCACGCTGCTGCGTTGTGCCACGCTGCTGGAGACCATGGATGGCGGCGACCTGATCTACCTGGGCAACTATGCTGCCCGGGACGTAAACGGAAAAGCCGTTTACGCGACGCAGCCGGAACTGCAGAAGATCCGGGGAATGTTCGGCCTGGTGTTCCAGAACTTCAATCTTTTCCCGCACTATTCCGTGCTGAAAAACGTCATGGAAGCACCGATGCTGGTGCAGAAGCGGCAGGAGAAGGAAGTCCGGGAAGAAGCCCTGGCCCTGCTGGAGCAGATGGGCCTTTCGGACAAGGCGGACGCCTATCCCTATCAGCTGTCCGGCGGACAGCAGCAGCGGGTTTCCATTGCCCGGGCGCTGGCGATGAATCCGAAGATCCTGTTCTTTGACGAGCCGACTTCAGCCCTGGATCCGGAACTGACGGGAGAAATCCTGAAGGTTATCCGGAAACTGGCGGAGAAGAAAATGACCATGGTCATCGTGACCCATGAAATGAGCTTTGCCCGGGACGTTTCCGACTGGGTGGTGTTCATGAACGGCGGCGTGATTGTGGAACAGGGAGATCCGCGGGAAGTGATTGACAATCCGACCCAGGAGCGGACCATCCAGTTCCTGAGGAGACTGCAGGAGAAATGAAAACATACCGGTATGTAAAACTGGATCCGACAGGCAATATCACCTGCCTGGTACTGGATCCGGCGGATTCCGGGGACGAAAAAAAACTGACCCGGGAACTGCTGAAGGAATGCGAACAGGTGGCTTACCTGGAGAAGCCTTCGCTTCCCGGCACCGTGGCGGCCATCCGCCTGATGGGCGGCGAGTTCTGCGGCAACGCGGCCATGGCGGCAGGAGCCTGGCTGGTCCGGGATGAACTGGCGGCGGGAAACGAAATGTCCTTCCTGATGCAGGTATCCGGAGCGGCCGAGCCGGTAAACTGCCGGATCAGCCGGAAGGGTGAGGGTTTTGAAGGCACGGTGGAAATGCCTCCGGTGAGGGAAATCCGGGAAGAAAACATTGCGGGCACAGCCTTCACGCTGGTCCGGATGGACGGCATCGTTCACCTGATCTATGAGGGAGGCCCCCTGAAGAAAGAAGACGCGGAGAAGCTGCTCAAAGAGGCGGCATCCGCACTTTCAGACGACGCTGTCGGCCTTCTGCAATGGAACCGGGATACACAGTATATGCGTCCGCTGGTGTACGTCCGGGGCAGCGGAAGCATGGTCTGGGAAAACGGCTGCGGCAGCGGCAGCGCAGCTGTCGGCGCGGCGGAAGCATTGCGGACAGGAAACGGATTACAGATTACGCAGGTGAAGCAGCCGGGCGGCGTGATCGGCGTCAGCGCGGAGGCGGAGGACGGACGGATCCTCTCTGTACAGATCACCGGACAGGTCAGACTGAATACAGAAACAGTCATTGAGATCCCGTAAGGGATTGTGTTATACTCTTCTCATCACAAAAAAAGACAGAAGGTTCAGCCCATGATACACAGAGCGGAAAACAAAACGCGCCATCGCAGGGTTCAGCTGCAGATGGTTGTTTTGCTTTTGCTCTTTACGCTGCTGACGACCTCGCTGACGGGATGGATTATCTATGACCGGACTTCGGACCAGGTGATCCGGGATACCTGGCAGCAACAGGAGGCGCTGCTCCGCAGTACAGTGGCAGCGGTGAACCGGGAGATTGAGCAGGTGAAGTCTTTCTCCTGGCAGATCAGCAATGACAGCAGCGTGCAGAAGTACCTGCACCTGACGGAGGAAACACCGAAGGATATCCTGACCAAACGGGGCATCATTGAAAAACTGCAGCAGATGAAGGCATTCAGCAATACCATGGCGGATATCGGAATCTATGCAGAAGGCATGGATATCATTATTACGGGTGAGAGCAGCTATCGGGCGGAGGATTACTACAGCCGGATCGACGGCATTACACTGGAGAAGATGATCGGGGAACGCTCTGTACCGGGCTCGGTGGCGCTTGGGCGCTATGCAGGGAACGGGACGATCAGCCGGATTCTGAGCAAGGAGCCGGTGCTGGTCTTTGTCAGCAGCCTGCCGCTGAACGCACAGGCCGGGAAAAGCTACGCTTTCTTCCAGCTGAACGCGGACAGGCTGTATGCCTGCCTGCCGGAAAGCGACGCCGGAACGCTGCTGCTGACGGACGGGGAAGGCATCCCGGTGATCCCGGCGGACACAGAAGACAGCGCCGCAATCAGCCGGCAGTATGTACAGGAAAAACAAAACCGGATTCGCTATAACGGCAGCGAATACGGTGTGCTGAGCATGGAAACGGCCGCTGAGGGGCTGAACTGTACCGCTGTCATTCCTTACAGTGAACTGCTGAAACCCAGCCTGCGCCTGCGGGATGTGGTGATGCTGGTGATGGGCATTTGCATGGCGATCGGCCTTGTGGCGGCTGTGCTTGCCTCCAGGCGCCTGTATGCGCCGCTGGAGAGACTGCTGGGCAACGTCCGGCAACTGTGCCGCAGCCTGCCGGATGACAGCCGGGGAAATGAATATAAGATGCTGGACGACGCCATCCACCTGATTTCGGCGGAAAACCATGAACTGACGCTTTCCAACCGGGAAGTGAACCGGCTGCTGAAGAACCGGCTGCTGAATGACTGGATGGAAGGCCGCCTGAAGGGAGACGCTGGCGAAACGCTGGCCAAGGTCGGTGTGGAACTGCCCTATGGGCTGGTGCGGATTGCCGTGGCTGAAACAGCGCCGCGGGACCTGGAACGACTGGAAGCACGGACGGGAGCAAATACGGCGGATCGTATTGAAACCCTGGCAGCAGAATCCGACCTGGGATTGCTGCGGGTCTGGTGTGCCAGACGGACGGACGGACTGATCCTGATCCTGTTCAACCTGAACGGAGAGCCGTCCGAAACCGCGTCGGTCGGGCAATGGCTGCAAGTCTGCCGTGAACAGGTGTTCGGGGAGTGCCCCTGTGCCATCGGCCTGGGCGGAATCCGCGAAAAAGAACGAGCGGCAGAATCGCTTGTGGATGCGATGATCGACCTGCGCAGCGGCGAGGAAAGCCGGGAAGAGAAGCATTACGCGCGGCTGACTGAATACATCCGGAAGGAATACATGCATGAAATCTCCCTGGACAGTGCAGGGGAAGCCCTGGGCATGTCGCCCAGCTACATCGGTCTTGTATTCCGGAAGGTGGGGGAGACCAGTTTCCTGAAATACCTGACAGATATCCGGATGGCAGAGACAAAACGACTGCTGAAGGAAACGGATCTGACGCTGCGGGAAATCGGTGAAAGAGTCGGAATAGAGAACCAGAATACGCTGATCCGCACCTTTAAAAAGGCGGAAGGCGTCACACCGGGACAGTACCGGGTGGCAAATCAGGCGATCGATTCGCAGAATGGATGATCGCTTTTCAGCAAATCTGAAAACAGTTTCACAGAATCGCGGATAGCCTGAGGAGCGTTTTTCATGCTACCTTCAAAACAACGGAGGTGGACCTCATGCATACATCCCGCGGTTCGCGGCTTTGGCGCAGGATATGGGCAGCAAGATACCTGTACCTGATGTTTTTACCTGTCCTGATTTATTATATCGTTTTCCGCTACGGACCGATGCTGGGGCTGTCCATAGCCTTTAAAAAGTATGACTTAATCAAGGGCTTCACCGGAAGCAAGTGGGTTGGGTTCAAGTATTTCCAGCAGTTTTTCAATTCCATTTATGTGTGGAGACTGCTCCGCAATACGCTGCTGATCAATCTCTATGACCTGATATTCAATTTTCCGGCGGCCATTATGCTGGCTCTGCTGATCAATGAGGTACAAAACCGCCGGTTCAAGAAAACGGTTCAGACCATTACCTATATGCCGTATTTTATTTCCAGTGTTGTACTGGCCAGTATGGTGGTACAGTTCCTGTCGCCCTCCAGCGGTATCATCAATAACCTGATTGCTTCCATGGGCGGGGAACGGCAGTATTTTATGGTTCAGCCGGAATCCTTCCGCACGATTTTTACGATCATGAACCTGTGGAAGAGCATCGGCTGGAACTCCATCATTTTCCTGGCAGCCATCAGCGGGATCAACGGAGAACTGTATGAGGCCTGCAGGGTGGACGGCGGCGGCTATCTCCGGCAGATGTGGCATATTACTCTGCCGGGAATCGCCAGCACCATTGTGGTGCTGCTGATTATGCGGCTGGGACATGTGATGGACGTGGGCTATGAAACGATCCTGCTGCTTCAGAATAACGCCAACCAGGAAACCAGCGATGTGATCGGTACCTATGTATACCGCCGCGGACTGAAGGGCGGGGAGTACAGCTACGGCACTGCCGTGGGTATGTTCCAGAGCGTTGTAGGCTTTTCGCTGGTGATCCTTGCGAACTGGCTCAGCCGCCGCTATTCGGACACGAGCCTGTGGTGAAGGGAGGGGCGGAAATGGAACTGACACGAAAGCATACCGGAATCCGGGTCGCCCCCAGCCGGAAGGCGTTCCTGATTTTCAACACGGTTTTCCTGCTGCTGATCTGCTTTGTGATGCTGTATCCGGTAATCTATGTTGTTGCCGCGTCTTTTTCCGAGGAAACGGCGATCCTGCGGGGGGACGTTACCTTTATTCCCGTGGGCGCCCATGTGAAAGCCTATCAGAAGGTCTTCGTGTATCCGCTGTTGTGGCAGAGCTACAGCAATACGCTTTTGTACACTGTTCTGGGCACTGCCATCAACCTGACGCTGACGGTGTTCGGCGGATGGGCTTTAAGCCAGAGAAAGATGGTTGGCAGGCGTTTCTTTACACTGATGTGCGTTTTTACCATGTTCTTTAACGGCGGTATGATACCGACATTCCTGGTGGTCAAGGGGCTGGGAATGCTGAATACGATATGGGCGATTGTGCTGCCCGGTGCTGTCAGCACCTATAACATGATCCTGATGCGGACATTCTTCCGCCAGATACCGGACAGCCTGGTGGAAGCGGCTGAACTGGACGGATGCCGGGACTTCGGAATCCTGTTCCGGATTGTGCTTCCCCTGAGCCTGGCCAGCCTGATGACCATCGGTATGTTTTACGCTGTCGCGCACTGGAACGCCTACTTTTCGGCTGTGCTCTACCTGAGTAAACCTGAACTGTATCCGCTGCAGATTATCCTGCGCCAGGTGGTGCTGCTGAATGAAATTGTGGAAAATTCCACCAGTACGGAAAACGTGATGGCGGAGGGTATCAAATATGCCACCATCGTGGTGGCGATGCTGCCGATGCTGTGCATCTATCCCTTTGTGCAGCGGTATTTTGTGAAGGGCGTTATGATCGGTTCCGTGAAGGAATGAGCTTCCTTTCGGTCCAACCCCCGGCAAAGGGGTTAAGATAGACAGTTAACCAAAAACAGAAGGAGGAAGAATCATGAAACACTTTTCCCGTCTCCTGGCGCTGCTGCTTGCAGTCTGCCTGCTGCCGCTGACCTTTGTGGCAGCTGCATCCGCGGAAGAACCAGTGACCATTACCATCTGGGGCTCCGACCGTGAGAACATGCCCTTCCGCAATGGACTGTGGACTATCGATAAGCTGCAGGAAAAGCTGGGCATCAAGATTGAAATCATCTCTGCACCGACGGAAAACCTGGCTGAAAAATTCGGCCTGCTGATCGCCGGCGGAGATTTCCCCACCATCGTGCAGTACAAGGCGAAGGACCTGCTGCTTTACAAGGATGCCTGGACGCCCCTGAACGACCTGATCAATGAAACCGACACTCCGAACCTGTGGAAGGTTTACAGCGACGATGAAATCCGCAGGAAGGTCTCCGACGCGGATGGCATCATGCGCTTCATCGGCCAGCGGACTGCCATCACCGCCGGCAAGCTTTACTTCTGGCGTCAGGACTGGCTGGACAAGCTGGGCCTGGAAGCCCCGAAGACTACCGAAGACCTGTACAACGTCTTCAAGGCCATCAAGGAAGGTGATCCCAACGGCAACGGCGAGGCGGACGAGATTCCTTTCGCTGTGCGCAAGAACGGCAGTAACAACCGCGGCAATGTGATTCCCTTCATCAACAACTGGGGCATTGCCGAAACCTTCTTTGCGGAAGACGGCCAGGTGAAGTTCGGCGCCACCGATCCCCGGATGAAGGACGCGCTGGAATGGCTGGCCCGCTGCTATGCGGAAGGCCTGATCGACCAGGAATACCTGACCCGGGACAAGACGTCCTGGTACAGCGCCTGGACCAACAACCAGGTGTTCATGAGCTATGACTGGAGCGCTTACATTGACAACGTAGCCAACCTGTTCAAGGATGTGGAAACCGATATCAACATCGTCGGTGCTGTTCCTCCGGAAGGCCCCACCGGCATCAGTGAGACCCGCGACCAGCTGCAGCCCATTACTGTGGACGAGGACTGGAACGCCGGTATCTATGTAGGAGCTACGGATGAACAGAAGAAGGCTGCCCTGAAACTGCTGGACTACGTCTACAGCGATGAAGGCATGATCCTGATGAACTTCGGCGAAGAAGGCACCCACTTTAATATCGTGGACGGCGACTATAAGTATTCCGACCTGATCATGAATAACCCCGACGGGCTTTCTCCCCAGGACGCGCTGCGCTCCTTCGGTATCCAGAGCATGCTGACCCTGCTGCAGGATGCCCGTTATGAGCGTGCCTTCGTCAGCGACGAGGTCAACCGCATCCGTGACATCTATGAGCAGGAGGGCCACATCGGCGACGCGTTCCCGACGCTGGCATTCACCGAGGATGAGCAGGATATCATTAACGAAAAGTATACCGAAATCGAAACCTATATGAACGAGACGATCGACAAGTTCATCATGGGCGTTGAACCGCTGGATAAATTTGATGATTATGTCGCACAGGTGGAAAGCATGGGCCTGGCGGACGTGCTGGCTGTCTATCAGGCTGCCTATGACCGCTACATGAAATAATCGGTAATCTCCTGACTTTGGGGAACGGGTCTGCGGACCTGTTCCCCTCTTTTTGGCTGACAATAATTGACAGTGATTCGGCGGATATAGTAAGATGAAGGTGGATGATTACTGACTGACAACTGAACATGACCGAATGGAGGAAAACCGATGAAAAAGCTGTTTTGTCTGATTCTGACGTTCGCCCTGCTGCTGACATCCGCCGCGGCATTCGCGGAGGCGCAGCCGGAGGAGTCCCTGTTTACGCCCGGTGCCTACACCGGGGAGGCCCAGGGTATCTTTGTGCCGGTCAAAGTAACGGTGCAGGTGAGTGAGAACGAGATTGAGACCGTGCTGGTGGACGCTACCGGTGAAACGCCCGAGCTGGGAGGCATTGCCGCGGAAAAGATGGCCATGGCCATTATGAACGCGCAGACTCCGAATGTGGATACCGTGAGCGGCGCCACCGTGACCAGTAATGCGATTATCGCCGCCGCCACCTCCGCCCTGGAGCAGGCGGGCGCGGACATTGCAGTGCTGGACGCGAACCGCAAGGACACCAAGGACGCCGGTCCCAAGGAAGAGAAGACGATTGATACGGAAATCGTGATTATCGGTGCCGGCGGCGCGGGTATGACCGCGGCCATCATGCTGCAGCAGGCCGGAAAGGATTTTGTGATCCTGGAGAAGATGCCCTATGTGGGCGGCAATACCACCAAGGCCACCGGCGGCATGAACGCTTCCGAAACCCACTACCAGAAGGAACAGGGAATTGAAGACTCCAACGCGCTGTTTGCGGCGGATACCATGAAGGGCGGCCACGCGCTGAATAATTCTTCCCTGGTAGCTGTGATGGCCAACAGCTCCGCGGGAGCCATTGACTGGCTGGATACCATCGGCGCGGAACTGCCGAAGATCTCCTTCTCCGGCGGCGCTTCCGTGAACCGTATCCACGCTCCGGAGGACGGCTCCGGCGTCGGTGCGTACCTGGTGGACCGCTTCTCCGCCAAGCTGAATGAGCTGGGCGTGGAAGTGATGCTCGAAACCGCGGCAACCGAGCTGCTGGCGGACGCGGACGGAAAGATCACCGGCGTCAAGGCGGAAGGTCCGGACGCAGTCTACACCATCAACGCCAAGGCCGTGATCCTGGCCAGCGGCGGATTCGGCGCCAACGAGGAAATGTATACCACCTACCGTCCTGACCTGAAGGGTACGGTGACCACCAACGCGCCCGGCGCAACCGGCGACGGTATCGTGATGGCGCAGGCCCTGGGTGCCGACCTGGTGGATATTGAGCAGATCCAGCTCCATCCCACCGTGGAACAGACGACCTCCATCCTGATTACTGAATCGGTCCGCGGCGACGGCGCTATCCTGGTGAACCAGAGCGGCGTACGTTTTACCAACGAACTGCTGACCCGTGACGCGGTATCCGCGGCGGAACTGGCCCAGGAAGGCAGCTATGCCTACATCATCTTTGACCAGAAGCTGCGGGATAACCTGAAGGCCATTGAAAAGTATGTGAAGAGCGGCATTACCGTTCAGGCGGATACGATCGAAGGCCTGGCGGAACAGCTGAACATCGATCCCGCGACGCTGGCAACGACGCTGGCTGACTGGAACGAGATCGTGAAGAACAAGCGGGATACCCAGTTCGGCCGGACCACCGGTATGAATGAGGACCTGACCACCCCGCCGTATTACGCCATCAAGATCGCTCCCGGTATCCACCACACCATGGGCGGCGTGAAGATCAATACCGCGGCTGAGGTCATCAATACCGACGGCGCTGCCATTCCCGGACTGTTCGCAGCCGGTGAGGTTTGCGGCGGCGTGCATGGCGGCAACCGCCTGGGCGGCAACGCGGTGGCGGATATCGTCATCTTCGGCCGGATCGCGGCGGAAAGTGCCATGGCTTACCTGGCCAAATAAAGCTTTACGGACAACTGAACCTGACCGCCGGAGCGAATGCTCCGGCGGTTTTTCTCTGTTCTTTCCCCGTTTCGTTATTGTCCTGTCCTGTACCGGATGGTAAGATAAGAAAACGGTAAAAACAGAGATCCGTTTATCATTTCAGAGGTGAGTCAATGAAACAGTACGTTATGGGAAACGGCGCAATTGCGCTGGGCGCGCTGGCCGCAGGGGTGAATCTTGTGGCGGGGTATCCCGGTACGCCGTCTTCCGAGATCATAGAGACGATTTCCCACTATCCGCACGAGGGCCTGCATCTTGAATGGTCCGTTAATGAAAAAGCTGCGCTGGAAGTAGCCGCGGCGGCCGCCTACAGCGGCGCACGGGCGATGGTCACAATGAAACAGATGGGCCTGAACGTTGCTTCTGACCCGCTGATGTCTGTGGCCTATATCGGCGTGAAGGGCGGGCTGGTGATTGTGAGCGCGGATGATCCGGGCCCCATCTCCTCCCAGACGGAGCAGGATACCCGCAGGTATGCGGATTTCTGCCGTATCCCGGTATTTGATCCTTCTTCTCCGGAAGAAGCGTATGAGATGATCCAGGAGGCCTTTGCGTATTCCGAGAAATACAGCACGCCTGTGCTGTTCCGGCCGACCACCAGGGTCTGCCATGCCTATGCTTCCGTGGAAACCCCGGACAGCTTCGCACCGAAGGCGTATGAAGGCTTTGAACGGGATCCCGGCCGGTGGGTGATTTTCCCTCGGCTGTCCTATATCAACCACGGCAAAATGGAAGCGCGCAATGTGGAAATCGGCAGGGATTTCTCTTCCTTCCGGTTCAACACCGCCGAAGGTGAAGCCTCGGAGAAAGCGGTTGTGACCTCCGGTGTGAGCTATACCTACGTCAAAGAGTGCCTGAAAGGCCATGAGGGGGTCCGGCTGATCCGGATTGCCACGGCATTCCCGTTCCCGGAGGATTTCATCCTGAAGGCCCTGGAAGGCGTGAAGGAAGTGCTGTGCATTGAGGAACTCAGCCCGTTTATTGAGGAGCAGATCCTGAAAGCAGCCGGAAAGCATCACCTGGCGCTGCGGGTTTCCGGAAAACTGGACGGCAGCGTTCCCCATAACGGAGAAAACAGCGTGGAGCTTTGTACAGGCATCCTGAATACCTTCCTGGGCGTCCGGACCGGCTATGATCAGCGGGATCTTTCGGATGCACCGGCACTTCCGGTGCGTCCGCCGGTGCTGTGCGCCGGCTGTCCGCACAGGGCTTCTTTCTACGCGGTGAAGAAAGCAATGAAAGGCCGGAAGGCAGTATTCTGCGGCGATATCGGCTGTTACACGCTGGGAAATGCCATGCCGCTGGATATGGTGGACACCTGCCTGTGCATGGGCGCGGGCATTACCATGGCCCAGGGCCTGAGCCACATGAACCGGGACACGGTCAGCTTTGCCTTTGTGGGAGATTCCACTTTCTTTGCTTCCGGAATGACCGGTGTGGTGAACGCGGTCTATAACGAAGCGGATATGATCCTGTGCGTGCTGGACAATTCCACTACTGCCATGACAGGCCACCAGCCCCATCCAGGTACCGGCCGGAACATGATGGGGAACGTGGTGGAGAAAGTAAATATTGAAAAAGTACTGGAAGGAATCGGGGTTAAGAAGATCGTGACGGTCGATCCCCTGGCACTGGAAGACAGCATCAGGGCTGTGCAGGAGTGTGCCGAGGAAACCGGCGTCCGCGCAATCATCTTCAAATCGCCCTGCGTAGCCATCACAAAGCCGGAAAAGAAATGCGCGATTGACACTGCAAAGTGTGTTAACTGTAAAAAGTGTATCCGGGAGATCGGTTGTCCCGCATTGATCACGGTGGACGGCCGGGTGGCCATTGACCGGAACCTGTGTGCGGGCTGCGGCCTGTGCAGCCATATCTGTCCCACCGGCGCGATCGGAGGTGAGCAGTGATGAACAAGGATATCCTGATCTGCGGTGTGGGCGGCCAGGGAACCGTCCTCGCCTCCAAAATCATTGCCGCGGCAGCGATGGAAGAAGGCAGTCCCGTTCATTCCGCCGAAACCATCGGAATGGCCCAGCGGGGCGGATCGGTTACGAGCCACGTGCGGATCGGCGGGGAAGCCTGTTCCCCCCTGATTCCCTATGGCAGCGCGGATATGCTCCTGGCTTTTGAACCCGGGGAAGCAGTCCGGAACCTGAAGTATCTCCGGCAGGGCGGGATCGCGGTGGTGAATACCGCCCCGACGAAACCTGTCACGGAATCCCTGCGGGACACGGGATATGACGGCAGGGAAATGATTGAATACCTGCAGCAGAAATGTGACTGCATCCTGATCAACGCGGAGGAAGTCTGCAAACCCTTCGGATCCACCCGGTTTTTCAACGTTATCCTGCTGGGCGTGGCTGCGGGTTCCGGCCATCTTGGCCTGAGCCGGGAAACCCTGCTGAAGCAGCTGGAGAAGCGGGTACCGCCCAAATATCTGGAGATAAACACCAGGGCCTTCCTTGCCGGCGTCGAGATTGCCGGACAGGCATCCGGTGAACGGAAAGGAGAATAAACCCATGAGAATCAACGAGACCCAGCTGGCCCTTGTGGACAAGCAGATCAAGCGTATTCTTGCCAGCGGAAACTATTACAGCGAAGTGTATAAAAAAGCCGGTATCACCGGCGTGAGCACCGCTGAAGAGTTTGAAAAGATCCCCTTTACCGATAAGGCGGACCTGCGCAACGCGTATCCGCTGGGAATCCAGGCTGTTCCGGATGAACAGGTTGTGCGGATTCACTCCTCCTCGGGCACGACCGGCAAGCCGGTGATTATTCCCTATACCGTGAAGGACGTGGATGACTGGGCCACCATGTTTGCCCGGTGCTACGAGATTGCCGGGATTACCCCCAAGGACCGGATCCAGATTACCCCCGGGTACGGCCTGTGGACGGCCGGTATCGGATTCCAGGCCGGCTGTGAAAAACTGGGCGCCATGGCGATCCCGATGGGTCCCGGCAACACCGACAAGCAGCTGCAGATGATGATCGACCTGGAGAGCACCGTGATCTGCGCCACTTCTTCCTATGCGCTGCTGCTGGCGGAGGAAATCAACAAGCGCGGCCTGAAGGACAAGATCAAGCTGAAGAAGGGCGTTATCGGCTCTGAGCGCTGGAGCGAAGCCAAGCGGAAGTATATTGCCGAAGCGCTGGGCATTGAACTGTATGATATCTATGGCCTGACGGAGATTTACGGCCCCGGTATCGGCATCAACTGTCCGGGTGAAACCGGCATGCATATCTTTGACGATTACCTGTACACGGAGATCATTGACCCGGCGACGGGCAAAGTGCTTCCGGAGGGAGAAGAGGGCGAGATCGTCATCACGACCCTGGTCAAGGAAGGCGCTCCGCTGATCCGTTTCCGTACGCACGACCTGTCCAGGATCCTGCCCGGCGAATGCCGCTGCGGCCGGACCTATCCGCGGCTTGATATCATCAAGGGCAGAAGCGATGACATGTTCAAGGTGCACGGCGTCAACATGTTCCCGAGCCAGGTAGAGGAAGTGCTCGGCATGGTGGACGGCGTCTCCAGCGAGTATAAGATCGACATCGCCCATGACGACAATTTCAACCGGGATATCATCATGGTGACCGTGGAAGCGGAAGGCCGGGTGGACTTCACAGCGACAGGGGAGAAGATCAAACAGCTGTTCAAGTCCAGGCTGAATGTGACGCCGAAGGTGGCCGTGATTGCCCTGAATACGCTCCCGCGTTCCGAAAAGAAGACCCAGCGCGTGTTCGATCACCGGGCTGAATAAGTACGGTATTCATAATACAGGGTAAAAACAATCTGCACTCTTGACAGATGACCGGAGAAAGAGTAACCTTCACATAAACCATTGAAGGAGAATAGTAGCAACCCCGCGGCACGGTACAGGGAGCTGCCGATAGTGGAACGGCGGCGCGTGCGGAGGATGTGAATGGGCTCCTGAGGGCGTTCCGAAAAGCAATGAGTAGGAAACGACGGGGGACGCACCCGTTATCAGGGCGGCACGTATCAGGGGTACGTGATGAATGAGATGGCATTCCCTCCGGGGAGAGTCAAACTGAGTGGCACCGCGAGATAATCGCCTCAGTACACAGAGATCCTGTGTGCTGAGGTTTTTTTGTTTCCGGCTCAATCCCCCCTGAATTTCATACATCCACAGATGAAAGGAAGGACAAAACAATGAAAAAGGCACTGGCACTGGTACTCTCCCTGATGATGGTATTCTCCATGATTTCCCTGGTTTCCGCTGAAGAAAAGACAAGCTTCAAAATCGGCATCTGCAACCTGGTTGATGACGCGAGCCTGAACCAGATCATCGCGAACATCCGTGAACGGCTGGGCGAGATTGAACAGGAAAAGGGCGTGACAATTGAAATTGCCGAAGACAACTGCAACCTTGATTTCAGCGTGATGCAGCAGATCATTGCCGATTTCATCGCGGATGAAGTGGACCTGATGGTGGGTGTCGCGACCCCCGTGGCCCAGAACATGAAGGCTATGACGGAAGACAACAAGATTCCGGTTGTGTTCGCTGCCGTATCTGATCCGATCGGGGCAGAAGTGGTGGAAAGCCTGGAAAAACCCGGCTCCAACATGACCGGCACTTCTGACTACCTGGATACTGCCGCAGTGCTGAACCTGATCTTTGCCGCCAATCCTGACGCGAAGAAGGTCGCCCTGCTGTACAATCCCTCTGAAGACGCTTCCGCCACGCCGATCGCTGCCGCGAAGGAAATCCTGGGTGAAAAAGGCATTGAAGTGAAAGAATACACCGGTTCCAATGCCTCTGAAGTCATGCTGGCTGCGGAAGCCATTGTGAGCGATGAAATGGACGCGGTCTTCACCCCCACCGACAACACCATCATGAATGCGGAACTGTCCATTTATGAGACCCTGGCTGAAGCGAAGATTCCGCACTACACCGGCGCAGACTCCTTCGCCCTGAACGGCGCCTTCCTGGGCTACGGCGTGGACTATGCCAACCTGGGCCGTGTAACCGGCGACATGATTGCCGCGATCCTGCTGGACGGCGCGGATCCCGCAACCACTCCCGTGCAGACTTTCGACAACGGTACTGCTACTGTGAACATCGAAACCTGCGCGGCGATCGGCTTCGACTTTGAAACGATCAAGGAAGCTTTCGCTCCCTACTGCACCAAGGTGCAGGAGATCACCACGGCGGAAGCCTTTGAGTGATTCCGTACCTGATTTGCCAAAGTAACGCGGAGGGAAGGGTTCTTCCCTCCGCTGCGGTGTTTTCTAATCATGAAATAACGGGCTGTGTGTTATGACAATAGACAAGATTCTTGCTTTAGGCCAGACGGCCATGGAACTGGGCCTGATCAACTCCCTGACGGTACTGAGCCTGTTCCTGAGCTATTCCATGCTGAACGTGTGCGACCTGTCCACGGATGGATGCTATACGCTGGGCGCAGCTGTGGGCGCGCTGGTGGCGATAGCCGGTTATCCCTGGCTTTCGCTTCCGGCAGCTATGCTGGCGGGTATGATTTCCGGCTTTGTGACGGCGACCCTGCAGACCAGGATGGGTGTGCAGAGCCTGCTGGCAGGCATTGTGGTGAATACAGCCCTGTATTCCGTGAACATGGCGCTGACCGGCAACAAAGCAACCCTGGCCATGAATAAAACCACCACGATTTTCTCCATGGCGAAGAACCTGCTGAAGGGGACCCCGCTGGCAGGACAGAGCACGCTGATTGTGATGCTGGTTATTGTGGCACTGGTGGTGTGCTTCCTGTGCTTCTTCCTGAAGACCAAGCTGGGCCTGGCGATCCGGGCAACAGGAAGCAATGCAGACATGGTTAGATCTTCCTCAATCAATCCCACTTTCACGACCACTGTGGGTCTTTGTGTTTCCAACGCGTTCACAGGACTGAGCGGCTGCCTGATGGCACAGCAGGCCAAGAGCTTTGATATCAACATGGGCTCCGGCATGGTGACGGTGGCCCTGGCCAGCCTGCTGATCGGCGGCGTGTTTGTCGCAAAGCATAAGCCGATTCCGCTGAGGGCTGTGGGTGCAGTGCTGGGCGCGGTGATCTTCCGGATCGTATACGCCCTGGCCCTGCGGTTCAATATGCCGGCCTTTATGCTCAAGGCGGTATCTTCCATCATCGTGGTACTGGCCATCTCCGGCCCCTATCTGCGGAAACAGCTTCCGCTGATGATCCGCCGGTGGAAGGCTTCCCGGGAAGGGAGGAATGCCTGATGCTGGAACTGAAGAACGTTTGTAAAACCTTCCATGCCGGGACGCCGGATGAAAAGAAGGCATTGATTGACATATCCCTGAAGATTGAAGACGGCGATTTCGTCAGCATTATCGGTGCGAACGGCGCCGGGAAATCCACGCTGTTCAATGCCATCTGCGGCAGCTTTGTACTGGATTCCGGATCGATCTACCTGGGCGGAAAGAACGTGACCATGGTGCCGGAACATCAGCGGGCGAGACAGATCGGCCGCCTGTTCCAGGATCCCATGCGGGGCAGTGCTCCGGATATGAGCATTGAGGAAAACCTGGCGCTGGCAGCCGGCAACGGCGGCTGGCTGTCCAGGGTTTCCGCGGCAGACAAGAAGGCTTTCCGGGATCGCCTGAGCCTGCTGGATATGGGCCTTGAAGACCGGATGCGCCAGCCGGTGGGCCTGCTTTCCGGCGGACAGCGCCAGGCGCTGACACTGCTCATGGCAACCTATCACGTGCCGAAGGTGCTGCTGCTGGATGAACATACGGCGGCCCTGGATCCCGGTACGGCGGAAAAAGTGCTGGCACTGACCCGGAGCATTGTGGAAGAGAATCACATCACCTGCCTGATGATCACGCATAACATGCAGTCCGCCCTGGACCTGGGGAACCGTACCCTGATGATGGACCGGGGGCGGGTGATCTACGACGTGACCGGCGAAGAACGGGCCAGCCTGACGATCAATGACCTGACGGACAAGTTCCGCCAGCTGAGCGGCCGGGCGCTGGACAACGACAGGATGCTGCTGGGCGTTGCAGAATGATCTGAATAACTGATGAATGATAAAACCGTCCGATATTTCGGACGGTTTTTTGATATACAGGTGTATCAGTTTCAGCAGCTGCCGCGGCAGATCAGGGAGACGGGAAGGACAACCTGCTGGGGCGGAAGGGAAGGATCATGGATCCTTTTCCGGAGCAGATCGATGGCGGTAACCGCCTCTTCCCGCAGGTTGGGATCAATCGTACAGATGGGCTTGGGGAAGTTGATATACCGCATGATGTTGTCAAAGCCCACAAGGCCGAAACTGCGGTTCATTCCCGCATTTTCCATCATGGTTATGATACTCCAGGCTTCCACATCGCAGAAGGAGAAGAGACCGGTGACGCCTTCCTCCTGCCAGGACTGAAGCTGTTTCAGGATTTCCTGCTCGTTTTCAGGCTCGGCGTAGTGAATGTTTCCTTCCGGAATGCCGGCATCCAGACAGGCCTGCTGGAAGCCTTCAAAACGCTTCTGGGAAGAGAAAATCACGTGACGGAAGGAAATCATGGCCAGGTTTTTGTGACCGCGTTCAATCAGATGGTTTGCAGCCAGACGGCCGCCCTGGGCATCGTCACAGATGACGCAGTCATCCTGTGCGCCCGTCAGGTAACGGCTGAGCAGGACAAAGGGAATCCCGGAGGAACGAAGCAGTTCCAGGGCGGGGGAGTCAATGGCACAGGGGGTGATCAGTACGCCGTCCACCTGGCGGGACAGGGCCATTTCCACCATGCGGCTTTCGGTTTCCGGGTCGTCGCGGGAGCCCAGGATCATCAGGCTGTATCCAAGACGAACAGCTTCCTGCTGGATCAGGTCACCCAGAACAGCGTAGAAGGGGTTCATCATGGAACCGGCAATCATGGCGATGGTTTTTGTCCGGCCGGAACGGAGGGAACTGGCAATATAGTTACGGACGTATCCCATTTCCTGGGCGACGTTCTGTATATGCAGGCAGGTGTCCCGACTGATATCTTCTTTATTTTTCAAGGCGCGCGATACGGTATTAACAGTAAAACCCGTAGCTTTCGCGATATCCTGCAGGGTTACCCGGCTGTTGTCCCTGGCCATATGTGCCGCACTTCCATTTCCAAGATGATGAACACATCCTACCATACATTTTTTAAAAAATCAAAAAATTAGGGCTTGACAGAGGAATAAAATCGGTGTTATATTGTCATCACCGAACAACATTAACGTTAATGTTAACGTTAATATTTTCCAAATAGTACATGAAGAGGAAAGATGGTATCAAAGCATCGTACAACATTAACGTTAATGTAAATCTGAGGAATGATGAGCGCGAAATGCTCTTCAGAAATAAAAGGAGGAAGAACCCATGAAGAAACTGTTGGCTGTGCTGCTGACCGTATGTCTGCTGTCCACCCTGTGGACCGTATTTGCGGTAGCGGAAGACAAACCCACCATCGTCGTGAACACCTTTGCCCAGGAACACGAGAAGGCCATGTATGAAGAAGTGATCAAGCAGTTTGAAGAAGAAAACAACTGCATCGTGGACTTCCGGGTTTCCGGCGACCAGTACTGGCCCGAACTCGAAGCGTCCCTGACCGCTGGCAATGCCCCTGACGTCTTCTACCTGGGCGTAGGCGACGTTCGCAAACGCGTCTGGACCGGCGCTGTGGCTGCCCTGGACGATTACCTGGACGTGAGCACGCTGGACAATATCTGGCCCGAAGCGCTGAACCTGTACAAGTATGACGAAGAATCCAACAAACTGGGTGAAGGCAAGATCTACGGCCTGCCCAAGGACTTCTCCGCTGTTTCCATGACCGTGAACAAGGCGATCATCCGCAAGCGCGATGCTGAAATCAAGCAGGCGATTGCTGACGGCATCCTGCCCTTCTATCCCGAAATCGATGAGAACGGCAACCTGCCGGTTTATACCTTCACCGAGTTTGCCAACCTGTGCAAGATCTGCACTTTTGAAGATGAAACCCTGCCCGAGACTGCCGGATCCAAGCAGGTTTACGGTACCCACCTGTGGGAAGACTTCTGCCTGAAGCCCTTCATCTGGGGCGCCGGCGGAGATTACCTGAATGAGGATTGCACGGAAGTACTGTTCAGCAGCGATAAGTTCATCGAAGGCTATGAAGGCTTCATGAAGATCGTAGAAGTGGGCGGCTCCGGTTCCTCCACCGATGAAACCTCCGGTTACCTGAAGTTCCTGGCCGGCCGCTGCGCATTCTTCCCCTGCGGAACATGGGACGTGGGCGCCTTCCAGGCGATTGAAGAAGATGAAGCTGTGAACCCCGGCAAGAGCTGGTTTGACTTTGACGTAGCTCCCTGGCCCATCAGCGACGAATACGCCTCCCTGTCCATCGAAGAACGCCAGGACAAGTGGGTCGGCCGTCTGGATTCCGTCGGCTTCTGCATCAGCGCCCAGTCCAAGTATCCGGAACTGGCCGCGAAGTTCGCCTACGCCATGAGCGCGGATCCCGAAGTGCAGCGCTTCCTGGCCAAGAAGGGCGGCCAGCTGCCGAACCTGAAGGAAATGGCTGAAGGCGAGTACCTGACCGATGACAGCTACTTCCCGGAAACCCGCGTGGTGTTCGTGAAGATGCTGGAAGGCCAGAACGGTCACCGCGAAGTGTCCTCCATGACCTGGAATGACCTGTGGCTGACTGAAGGCTTCAACACCGGCCTGACGAGCGTCTGGAGCTTCTACGAGAAGAGCGACCTGGGCGTGACCCCCATGGACGTGCGCACCTACTGCGAATCCATCCAGGATAACGCTCAGCAGCTGCTGAATGACGCCATTGACGATATGGAAGCCATGAAACCCTGACCACTGACGGAGTAACTCCTTTTTAATTCGAAGGAGGAGGGATTCCCCTCCTCCTTCCCTTCTTGTTTGACTACAGCGGCGGAAGGCCGGGGACCATTTAAGAAAGGAAGCGGAAACATGCAGCGGACTGCAGGAACAACTGTGGCAGCACCGGATCTGCGCCGGCGCGGGCTGAATTACCGGCAGAAAGATGCCCTCTGGGGATACGGCCTGATCACGATCCCGCTGATCGGTATGCTGATTTTTGTGCTGATCCCCTTCGGTATGTCCGTGTATGCCAGTTTTACTTCCTGGCCTATGGGACAGGCGATTGAGAAAGCAAAGAATGTGGGCCTGAAGAACTATATTGACATGTTCAATAACAAGCTCTTCTGGCAGAGCCTGGGGAATACCTTTTACTACATGATCGGTATCCCCATCGGCCTGGCGATTTCCCTGCTGCTGGCTTATGCCATGAACCGGGGAACGCACTATGAGAAGGTCTTCCGTGTGGTTTATTATGTGCCTGTGATTTCCAGCGTGGTAGCCATCACCTTCGTTTTCCAGCAGATCTTTAACTCAGACGTGGGGATCATCAATGAAGGACTCCGTGCGCTGGGTGTTTCAGATCCGCCCAACTGGATGAGCCATGCCGGCTATACCAAATGGGTCATTATGATCATGGCCATCTGGAAAGGCCTGGGCAGTTCCATCATTCTGTATATTGCCGGTATGCAGGGCATTTCACGGTCCTATTATGAAGCGGCGCAGGTGGACGGAGCCAACTGGTGGCAGACGTTCCGGAAGATCACCCTGCCGCTGCTCATGCCCGTAACCTTCTACCTGATTGTGACCGGCGTCATCGGCGGATCCCAGATGTATGTGGAGCCGCGTCTGATGTTCACCGGCAACGGACCGAACAACTCCACCTTTACTACGGTAATCCATCTGTATGACCGGACGTTTGTCAATTCCAAGGCCGGCTACGGCAGCGCTGTGGCTGTGTTCCTGGCGGTCATCGTGTTCATCCTGACCCTGATCCAGTTCAAACTGAACGGAAAGGGGGATAAGTGAAATGAAAACGAGAAAACGGATTGTTGATATCATCATCCTTGTCCTGCTGCTGGCAGGATCTGTGCTGATGCTTTATCCCTTTGTCTGGATGATATTCACCTCATTCAAACCGAAACTGCATGTTTATATCGGCGGCCTGCTGCCGCAGGTATGGACAACGGAAAGCTATACCCAGATCTGGGGCGAAATAGACCTGCTCCGCGGATTCCTGAATACAGCGATGTATTCGATTCCGCCGGTGATCATCGGCTCCCTGGTCTCGGTGGCGGCAGCTTACTCTTTTGCCAAGATCCGGTATAAGGGACGGAATGCTTTGTTCCTTTTCCTGCTGGGCTCCATCATGATCCCGTTCCCGTCGATCATGGTTCCCCAGTATGTGCTGTTCAGCGGCCAGTTCTGGGTTTTCAGGATGAATCTGCTCCAGTCGCCCTGGCCCCTGATCCTGCCGAAGCTGACCGGCAATGTAATGATGATCTTCTTCCTGCGTCAGTTCCTTTACGGAATCTCTGATTCCCTGGTGGAGGCTGCGAAGATTGACGGCTGTTCCCATCTGCGGATTTACTGGAAGATCATCCTGCCTCTGACGATTCCGGCGTTGAGTGCGCATGGCGTTCTCTGGTTTATCGCGGCCTGGAACGACTACCTTGCGCCGACGCTGTTTATCAAAAATCCTTCCTGGCAGCCTGTGACCGTTATGATCGCGAAGTTCAACGAGCAGTATGCCATCAATAACCATGTGCCGCGGATCATGGCCGGCAGCGTGATGCTGATTGTGCCCGTACTGATTATCTACGGCTTCTTCCAGCGGTGGATCATTGAATCCATGATGTTTGCCGCGGTTAAGGAATAATCTTTTTCCAAAGGAGCGTCAGCATTGAAAATCCTTCTTATGCTGCTTACGGCTTTGATCCTGGCGGTTCCGGCTCCTTCCCGGGCGGCGTCTTTCAGCGACCTGGGCAACACCGGGCTGATTAACCGGCCGGCAGACTGGGGAGCTGTCAACACGCATGATCCCTCCCTGATTCGCGGGGACGACGGAAGATGGTACGTCTTCTCCACTGATGCCAGCGCAGGGGATATCCACCGCTGCGGCGTCCAGGTACGGGTTTCGGATGACCTGATTCACTGGGAGTATCTCGGAACCGCTTTTGAGGACTATGAAACAACCTGCGCTGAGGAGATTGCGGCTGCCAGGCTGGATCCGTCGAAGCATGACGGCCTCTGGGCTCCTGACGTGGTCAAAGTCGGAGATCAGTGGCGGATGTATTACAGCGCGTCCACCTTCGGTTCAAGCCGATCCGTGATCGGCATGGCGGTTTCCGACAGCCTGACGGGTCCCTGGGAGGATAAAGGAATCGTGATCCGCAGCGATGCCGGGGCGTCGGCAAAACCGAATGCGATTGATCCCTGCATATTTACAGATCTTTCCGGAAAACAGTATATGACCTGGGGCAGCTTCTTCGGCGGCATCTGGCTGACCGCGCTGGATGAGGAAGGGTTTGCCGAAGGCGAGCCTGTGCGGATTGCCGGTTTCCGGGGCTGCAGGGCAGAGGGCAGCTACCTGATCTGGCTGCCGCAGACAGAATACTATTATCTTTTCGTTTCCTATGGCTCACTGCTGGAGGATTACAACATCAGGGTGGGCCGCTCACAGACCATCGAAGGTCCGTACCTGGATGCCAACGGACGGCAAATGACGGACCTTGTGGCGGCGAACGAAAGCCGGATCGGCGTGAAACTGATGGGCGGCTATCAGCTGCAGCATGACAAGGGCTCTTCCATCGGGATCAAAGCCCCCGGACATTGCTCTGTTGTTGTGGACGGAGACAGGCTCTGGCTGTGCCATCATACCCGGACCCAGAAGCTGGCCGACTGGTGGTTTGCCATGCAGATCCGGCCGATGATGCTGTCCGCGGACGGCTGGCCGCTGGTGATGCCGATGAGCTACCAGGGCGAAGACTTTGAGCCGGTAACGGAACTGCCGGAAGGGACCTATAACCTGATCCGGCATGAAACCGACAGCAACAAGGCCCCGAAGGTTTCCGAAAGGATCATCCTGAAGGACGGTAGGCTGGATAACCGGGGAAGCTGTGTACTGGAGGACGGCCGGGTAAACCTGACGCTGGACGGCGTCAGCTATGACGGAGTGGCTCTCTGGCAGACGGACGATGAACGGGGCGGCCGGATCATGAGCATTTCCGTCATCAGCGGGGAGGGCGAATGCGTCTGGCTCAGCGAGGAAACGATACATGAGGAGGAAACTTCCCGATGAAACCGTTTATTGAACAACGGGCGGATCCTTATATTATCCGCAAGGACGGCTGGTATTACTTTACGGCTTCTGCCCCGGAGTTTGACCGGATTATCCTGCGGAAGGCAAGAACCCTGGAGGAGCTTCCCGACGCGGTGGAAAAGATCATCTGGACCCGGCATGAGGAAGGCCCGATGAGCTGCAATATCTGGGCGCCGGAACTGCATTTTGTGGATGGGAAATGGTATGTGTATTTTGCCGCAGCCCGGCGGGGAGCGGATGAATCCGGCGTTTATGACCACAGGATCTACGCGCTGGAAAACGATCAGGCGGATCCTTTTTCCGGCGGCTTTACCGAAAAGGGAAGAATCGATACCGGATGGGAGAGCTTTTCCCTGGATTCCACTACGGTGTCATACGGCGGGAAACGGTATTTTATCTGGGCACAGCGGGATTATGAGATCCCCGGCAACAGCAACCTGTATATCGCGGAAATGAAAAACGCGCTTGAGCTGAAGCTGCCGGCGGTGAGACTGAGTATCCCCGAGTATGACTGGGAATGCCAGGGATACCTGGTGAATGAAGGGCCTGCCTGCCTGATCCATAACGGCCGGCTGTTCCTGACTTATTCCGGAAGCGCCACGGACGAGCGGTACGCGGTAGGCCTGCTGACGCTGAAGGAAGGCGGGGATCCGCTGAATCCCGAAGCGTGGGAGAAATCGTCTGTCCCGGTGATGGTGACCGAGGAAAAGAACGGCCTGTACGGACCGGGACATAATTCCTTTACCGTGGACGAGGAAGGCCGGGACCTGATTGTGTTCCATGCCAGGCCTTATCCCGGATTCCACGGAGACGCCCTCAGCGATCCGAACAGGCACTGTTTCCTGCGCGTGATAGAGTACACGGAGGATGGGATTCCGGTTTTTACGGACGCTGAGTAACAGGACAGGATAAAGTATGTATATGAAAACAGAAGCGATCAGTAATCGCTTCTGTTTTTTGTAGGAGTATTTATTACCGCAGAAGAAGGATGCGTTGTTTTTAAAACGATGGTGAGCGGGATCGTGACAGAGGGGACAGACACTCAGTCACATTTTCTTCGAAAACAGTGACAGAGTATCTGTCCCGCAGTCACATTCCCGCATTGCGTATTGGGTGTTTGACTTTTATTGCATGATTGGGTAAGCGTAATGAGCTCAGGTGTTATCCTCAAAGGCGATGCGGTCGCGGAGGAGTTTATACAGTGTGGGCTCCACCTGAAATTCCTTCAGGGCGGATTCGATTTCCGGGAGCATGGCCTGTTTCCGCTTGGCGGAGGCTTTGGCACCGCCGGGACGGAGAACGGCACGAAGCATGATGTTCTTGGGGGTATGCTCCAGGTCGATGAATTCCAGTACCTGCGTTTCATAGCCGCAGCACTCCAGGATGTCTGCCCGGAGGGCGTCGGTCAGCAGGGCGGAGAAGCGCTCCTTGATGATGCCGTAGCGGGTGAGGACGTTCAGGTTCTGAGAAGTGATGGTGTTGTTGATCTCATGCTGGCAGCAGGGAACGGAGAAGATCTTCTTCGCGTTCCATTTGACCGCGTTGTAGAGGGCATAGTCGGTAGCTGTGTCGCAGGCGTGCAGGGTGATGACCATGTCCACGTCGTCATCCGGGGAGTAATCGGCGATATCGCCGACCTCAAACCGGAGGGAGGAGTAGCCGTACTTCCTGGCCGCCTGGTTACACTTCTCGATAACGTCTGTTTTCAGGTCCAGGCCGATGATGTCCATGGCCAGATGCCGGATTTCGGTGAAATAATAATAGAGAACGAAGGTGAGATAGGCCTTGCCGCAGCCGAAGTCAATGACGCGAAGGGGCCTGTCGGACGTGTAGTCCTTATACTCGTCATCAATGATTTCCAGGAACCGGTTGATTTGTTTAAACTTGTCATACCGGGCGCGGATGATCTTGCCTTCCGGAGTCATGACGCCCATATCCACCAGCGGGGGAACGATCATGCCTTCCTGCAGGATGTGGTTTTTCTGCCGGTTGGGGAGGGCTTTGGCCCGGACCATGGGCGTGGCCTGAACCGCGGCGGTGGTGCTGACATGTGCCTTTCCTTTTTTGGAGAGAAGGATCTCCATAACGCTGCCGTCGTTCAGCCAGAGATTCAGCTGGCGGTAGGTTTCCGCCGCTGTTTTCAGGCAGAAGGGAAGAATATCAGCGGCCGGAACGGTCTCGTGAAAAACCTGGGTGACCGTAAAGGAGGAGACAAAGAAATCGTCCCCGTTCCTTTCCGCCCGGATCTTCCGGTATTTCGTTTTAGAAGGAACCGGATTGCTGAAGATGACCGACTGCAATGCATCGGCTGTAAGGGGGCTAAGTGCCTCGTCAAGACTTTCGTAATTCATGGAAAACCTCCGGATCATACAAACCGCCTGAAACGGCGGGGAACACTCTGGAACAACGTCATAGTACCACATCCGGGGAAGAGCGTCCAGCAAAGCGGCAGGGTTGAACGCATTTCCGGAACGTGATATAGTGATCAAAAGGGAACTGAAGGAGCGCACAGCGGGAAAGGAAAGGGCATGATCTTTTTTCAGCAGTTCTATCTCGATAAAGAAAAGGATATTGCGGTCGACCTCTGCATGGAGGGAGACCGCCTGTTTTATACCATCCGGACGCCGAATCACCATACCGGCAACCTGATCACAAACCTGGCCAGGCTGTGCGGCCTGCAGACCGAGGAGGACGATCGGGGACTGAAGGTGATCCGGGACGAGATCCCCTGCTACTATGACGGGGACAACCGGAAAATGTATATCCTGCGACTGGGGAATACGAAGATCGCCAACATATTCCCGGACGGCAGGGTGGAAATGAAGGCTTCGATTCCCGCCATTTCCAAGACCCTGATGAGCCAGACCCGGGACTATAAGCTGGGCGTGGCCAAGACGATCGTGAAAACCTATATCCGCAGCGAATGCAAGTTCCATACGGACCTGCATACGCACATGAACGGCAACCTGCCGCCGGACGCGCTGATTGCCCTGGGTATTGTGCGCCAGCTGCGTTATCCCTACTACTACATCAAAAAGCTGGGCCTGCGGTGCGATCCTGCCCAGAAGGCGAAGCTGGAGAAACGCCGGGCTGAGGCGGAAAAAATGCTGGGAGAAACCGGCCTGACCGGCAAGCATCGGGATCGCCGGATTGACGACCATACGTTCATCAATTTCGCTGAGCTGATCCTGGGCAACCCGACGGACGCACAATACAATATCGACCGGATCCGGAATTCCCTGACCATTCCCAAGGACGGGCAGGCGGTGTTTGCGGATCTGGAAAAAGTGTACCTGTACCGCTATGTGTTTACCAAGGGACAGCCGGCGGAGGATACCTTCAGCGGGATCAACCTGGCGCTGATTCCGGATCGGGAAGTGTTGGCCTACGCGGAGCAGATGCGCAGGGACCGGGAGACGGAGCGGTTCGGAAGCAATACGCTGTACCAGGACCTGCTGCTCTGGATTGCCCGGGAATACCGCCACAGGGGAATCGAGTACGCGGAGATTTCGGATACGGCCCTGCTGAACCGGGAATTGTTTGCGGCAAGGCTGCGGGAGATCCATGAAGTTATGCCGGCAGTGACCCGGGAAACCGGGGTGATGCTCCGGTTCCTGGCCGGTATCCGCCGAATCCCGCTGACGATTATCCGGGACCGGATTACCCCGAACGACTACCTGGCGGACAACCTGCAGATTCTCCGGGCGATTGCCGGGGATCCCTACGTGGCCGGAAGCGATATCATCGGTGAAGAAATCAACAGCATCCTGGAACTGCGGGCGGTGATCCGGGAACTGGTCCGGATTGCGGGAGAGCATGAAGGCTTTGTGATCCGGATTCACGCGGGCGAGAACGACTCCCTGCGGGATAACGTGGCCAACAGTATTGACTGTGTGAAGGAAGCGCTGGCACCGGGACAGCCTATGCCGGCCCTGCGGATCGGCCACGGACTGTATACCTGCGACCTGAAGACAGCCCGGGGCAGGAAACTGCTGGAAGACATCAAGGAACTGGGGGTTACGCTGGAATTCCAGATTACTTCCAATGTGCGGCTGAACAACCTTTCCAGGCTGGACAACCATCCGCTCCGCCGGTATCTGCGGGCAGGCATTGCCTGCGTGCAGGGAACAGACGGCGGCGCCCTGTACGGAACGGATTCCATTGACGAGGAACTCTCCCTGGAAAAACTGCTGGGTCTGAGCTTTGAAGAACTGAAGAAGATGCGCCGGGCGGATGAGCGGATCCTGCAAAGGAGCCGGCAGATCTTTGAACAGCGGATGGCGGCATTCCGGGAAGACTGCGGCGCCGGAGACGCGGAAAAGTGGTATCAACGCAGGTTGGAGGAAACGCCGAGGATTACCCAGGACCTGTGGAGGGAATCCGGGCGGATTGACGCGGCGGAGGAACTGAAGGAACTGATTGCTCCGCTGCCGGATGGCCTGTTCCCGGTAATCGTGGCGGGCGGAAGCTTTAATCACAGCGGACACAGGACAGTGATCCGGGAAGAAGACCTGCAGATGATTGACCGGCTGCTGGACACCCTGGATCCGGCTGAAACCTTCTTTGTGATCGGTCACAGCCTGACAGGCCTGGAGGGCCGCCTTGCCGCGAGAAACAATGGACGATTCCGGATTTATGCCATTGTGCCCACACGGATCAGCCGGGCAGAGAAGAAGCGGCTGCAGGAGGCGGGCGTATCGGTCCGGATTTCCATTGAAAGCTCCGGGATGGGCCTGTACAAGAGCTTCGCCTATGAGATCTTCAAACGCATGAATTCTGTACTGCTGGCCTTTGACGGCAACGCGCCGGCCATGAACCTGATCCAGGAGGCGCGCAACGGCCGCGGAAAATGCGATATTTTCCTGAATCCCCGTTCCAGGGGGCTGAGCGAAAAGGCAAAGCTGCTGGAAGGCTATGTACACCCGCTGAACGGTACGGATCAAATTGCAGAAGCCGTGAAAAAGCTCCGCTGAGGGGCTTTTTCTTTTTGACAAAGACAGAAAGACAGAGGTACAATAAACAATAGTTTTTTGCCTGAAAGGCGGTGAATGTATGAGCGAAGAAAGAAAAGCGGCTGAACGGCTGCTGCTGCGCCTGCTGGCCCTTGCCGCAGCTTTTGCTGTTGTGCGCTGGGTGCTGCCCGAAATCTGGGACAAGCTTTCTCCGTTTATCATCGCTGTGCCGATTGCTGCCGCACTGCAGCCGGTCATCCGCTTCCTTCAAAAACGGATCAAGATGAGGCGGAGCCCCGCAGCGCTGATCCCGGTGCTTTTACTGCTGGCTATCTTCCTGGGACTGCTGATCTGGCTGCTGATCTTTGCCATCGAGCAGACGCCCAAGCTTGTGGCTCATTCCGGAGATATGATCACGGAAAGCATCAACATGATCCGGCTGGCGTTTAACAACCTGCTGGAGCGGGTTGGTGAGACTACGGATCCCGGCGTTGAGAACTGGATCCGTGATGTCGTGGGTTCCGGACTGGAAACAGTGAGCAAGTGGGGCGCCAGTGTGGCCGGATATGTGGGAGGCTTTGCCCTGGGCCTGGCTGCTGCCGCACCTTACAGTATCATCTATATCAGTTTCCTGACTATCGGCCTGTACTTTATTGCCAAAAATTATGAGGAGATCCGCAGCTACCTGCCGGGCGGGAAACGCCGCAGGCAGGACAGCCGGACCACACAGTTGACCAATTCCACGCTGAAGAGCTTGTTTGGCTACCTGCGGGTCCAGGGCACATTCGGACTGATCGTCTGGATTGTTTCCTGGATTTACCTGACCTGCTTCGGGTTCCCCTATGCAGGCATTACGGCCCTCTTCTGCGGTGTGATGGAGCTGGTGCCGATGATCGGCAGCGGTGTGCCCTATATCATCATGAGTATCGTTCAGTTCCTGCTGGGGAACGCGGCTCAGGGCGTACAGCTCCTGGTGCTGACGCTGGGCCTGCAGCTGCTGAGACGGGTGCTGGAACCGAAACTGATGTCCGATTCCATCGGCATTACACCCCTGGAGAGCCTGATCGGCATGTTCGTGGGTATGCGCTTCGGCGGGATCCTCGGCCTGATCGGCGGACCGGTGTTGATGTCCGTGCTGGTGGGTGCTTTCAAGGGCGGCCTGTTTGCTTCGACAGCGAGGGATTTCCATTTGATCTCTGTCTGGTTTAAGAACAGACTGAAATAAGTTTTCAGGAGGAATATACATGTACAGTTGTCCCGGGTGCGGGTCTCAGATGTTGTTTGATATCCCAAGCCAGATGCTGAAGTGTGACCATTGCGAACGAACCATGAGCGTTGCTGAGGCGGATGAAAAGGAGGCCCGGCAGGCAGGGAGCAGCTTTGATATGGAACTGCTGACCTGCCCGACATGCGGCGCGGGAATCCATGCGCTGAATACAGCCGCGGCAGCTTTCTGCAGCTACTGCGGTTCTTCCGTGATGCTGGAAAAGCAGGAAGCACAGTATGACCCGCCGGAGAAAGTGATTCCTTTCCAGATTACCCGGGAACAGTGCTTCGAAAAATACCGGAGCATGCTGAAGGGCAGCTTCTGTGCCGATCACCGGCTGAAGGAGCATATTTCAGCAGACAGCTTCCGCGGCATTTATGTGCCTTACCACACCTACAACGCGAGCGTGGATGGCACCATGACCCTTGAAGGACATGAGGACAAGGGCAACACCACCTATTACTACAAGACCCAGGTAAAACTGGATCACCGGTATGAAGGGATCATGCATGACGCCTCCCGTGAAATGCCGGACAACATTTCTGAGTCCATCTCGATCGCCCATGGCGCACAGGAACGGATGGTTCCGTTTTCCCCTGCCTACCTGAGCGGTTTTTACGCAGACGTGGCCGATACGGATCCGGATCTTTACGTGCCGTATGCCAAGTCCGAAGCCATCCGCAAGGGGTTGGAGGATACCCTGCCGAGCCTGAAGGACGATTCGCTTTCTTATTCCACATCGGAAGCGGAAAAAGCCCTGACTGCCAAAGCGCATGCAACCTATACCGGGGACGCACTCCTGCCGGTATGGTTTATGTCCATGAAGAGCGGAAAGCGGGTGCTTTACGCGGTACAGAACGCGGTGACCGGTGAAATGTGGGCGGATATTCCGATGGATATTCCACGGTTCGCACTGGTGGCCCTAGCCCTTGCCGCGGCCCTGTATGCCCTTTTCCAGAATTACCTGGCCCTGCGTCCGGAAATGGTTATGATTACGGCGATGCTGCTGGCACTCTTTGCCCAGTGGGCCGTTAATTCCAGAAGAACCCGGATGAAGGAAAAGGAAATGATGGAAGCCGTTATCCAGGGAGAAACGGTGGACGTACAGGACCGGATCAGTAAGATGAAACGGCTGGAAAAACGGGTGGCCCGCCAGAACAATCACGGGATCTTCCGGTATCTGGGGATTTTTGCGCTGGGTGCGGCTTCCTATCTGAGTATGGACATCCTGTCGGGTCTGGATAATATCCGCATTTATAAATATGGTTCCCTGGCCCTGCTGGTGGTTATGGGTCTGATGATCCTGCCGCTGGGCGACCGTACCAAACTGCCGTTCGGCTGCTTTGTTACCTTTGCCGCCATGGCAGCGGGCGCCATAATCCTGCTGCTGGATCCTTTCCACAGCGCGGATATGCCGATTTATATCGTAACACTGGCTATCATGGCAGGCGTGATCTGGGAATGCCTGGAGCTGCTGAAACTGTACAACAAATCCTGCTCGAATACGCTGCCTCAGTTTGAGAGCCATCAGGGAGGTGAGCTGCTATGATTTCTGCGTTTAAAAAGCTTGCTGCCATCCTGCTGCTCCTGATCCTGCTGGTTCCCGGATTGGCGGGAGCGGAAAAGCTGACAAAGACCAATGAAGAAACCGGCTACATTGCGGTGATTGATGACAGCGCATCCCTGCTGGATCCGGCGGAGTACAGCAATGTGATGTCCACGATGATGGGGATTACAGAGTACTGCAATACGGGCCTGTATACCTGCAACGACGGGTCAAGGGAATATGTGGGTGATAAAGCCAAGACCTGGGCAAACAGGACCTTTACCGGCCACTGCACCCTGTTTGTCATTGACATGACTACAAGACAGCTGATGGTCTGGTCCAGCGATGACATGAGGAAGACAATTACCCAGACCAAGGGCAATATCATTGTGGACAACGTTTATACCTACGCTTCTGACAAACAGTATGCCCGCTGTGCAGAGACGACCTTCAACCAGCTCCTTCGTGTGCTGAGGGGTGAGAAGGTCACCGGACCGATGAAGTATATCAGCAATGGACTGCTTGCAATTGTGGTTGCCCTGCTGCTGGCTTACCTGTTCATTTCTGCAAGACATGAGCAGGAAGTCAAGGTCAGCATGCCGGAAATCATCACAGCCACGGCAGGCGTCGGCGCGGCGATTGCCGCGAAGAAGCTGAGCCGGAAGGTGCATCACAGCAGCTCTTCCGGCGGCGGATCCCACGGCGGCTTCGGCGGAGGCGGCGGCTTCAGTGGCGGCGGAGGCTTCAGCGGCGGCGGTAGCAGCCACGGATTCTGATCCAATGCATAAGGCATAATGCACAATGCATAATGATCAAGCATCAGAAAAGACTCGTATATTAAGTTGTGAATGATGAATAATGAATTAACCACCACAGGAGCCATGACCCGGAAGGCGTTGTCTGTTGCCTGGCCGGCGATGATGGAAAGCTTTTTTGTGGCACTGGCCGGCATGATCGATACGATGATGGTTTCCGCCCTGGGAAGCTATGCCATCGCGGCGGTCGGACTGACCAACCAGCCCAAGTTTATCGGACTGACGATCTTTTTCGGCATCAATGTGGCGGTTTCTGCCCTGGTGGCACGCCGCAAGGGGGAAAAACGCCAGGACACAGCCAATCAGATTCTGCTGACAGCCATTGTGCTGGCCTGTATTGCCTGTGTTGTGGTATCGGTACTGTTCGTGGTTTTTGCCCCGTGGATGATGGAACTGGCCGGCAGCAATGCGGATACGCATGAGGCGGCGGTAACCTATTTCCAGATTATCATGGGCGGCACGTTCTTCAACGTGATCACCATGGTGATCAATTCCGCCCAGCGGGGGAGCGGCAATACGAAGCTGTCCATGACCACCAACCTGACCAGCAGCGTGGTTAACATCCTGTTTAATTACCTGCTGATAGAAGGACATTTCGGCTTCCCGGCGTGGGGAATCCGGGGCGCGGCAATCGCTACGGTGCTGGGCACGGTGGTGGCAGCTGCCATGGCGGTATCCTCCCTGTTCCGCAGGAACAGCTATGTGCGTATTCCCCTGATGAAACAGCTGAAGCTCCGGTATTCCCGGGACTGCGCCAAATCCATCTGGCATCTGGCGCTGAATACGTCGCTGGAAAACATCGCGGCGCGGATCGGCTTCCTGGCGACGGCCATGATCGCGGCGCGGCTGGGAACAGATGAATTCGCGGCGCATAATATCGGTATGAGTATCCTGGGTCTTGGCTTCTCCTTTGCGGATGGCATGCAGGTGGCGGCGGTGGCGTTGGCGGGTGAATCCCTGGGCGCCGGGCAGAAGGAAACGGCCAAGCGCTACGGCAGTATCTGCCAGCGGATCGGCCTTCTGATCTCCTTTATCCTGGCATTGCTGCTGTTCTTCGGCGGACGATGGTTCTACGGACTGTATTTCAGCGAGCCGCACATCCTGGAAATGGGCGAACTGATCTGCCGGTACCTGATTGTGATCGTGCTGCTCCAGATCAGCCAGATTATCTTTACCGGATGCCTGCGGGCGGCAGGCGATGTACGGTATGTACTGTATGCAGCCATGATCTCCATTGCGGGAATCCGGACCGTATCCACCCTGCTGATGGTGAATGTGCTCGGCTGGGGGTTGACCGGCGTCTGGCTGGGAATCCTTGCGGATCAGCTTTCCCGGTTTATTATGGTTTCCCTGCGTTTCAAACAGGGGAAGTGGGTTGATCTGAAGATCTGAATCAGAGATTCAAATCAACAATTAACAATGAATTATAGCGGAGAAAAACGCACCCGGCGGATGCGTTTTTCATGTTTATATGCGCCTTCGGCGTAGTAAGGGATTCCTCCATTACGGCTGCGCCTTCAGTCGGAATGACAGCCAAAGGATCTGACATTGGCAGGAGAATATCAATTAACAATGAATCATGATATCCGTTTTACGATAAGCGAACCCCCGCGGGAGGCCTTCCGCGGGGGTTGCTCTTTGGAGGTGGTTTGTATGCTTACAATGCAAAATGCATGGTAATCATTCAGTGAACAGGGCGGTGGAGTAGTAACGATCACCGCTGTCGGGCAGCAGGGCTACGATGGTCTTGCCTTTGTTTTCGGGACGCTTGGCCAGCTGGATGGCACCGTAAAGGGCAGCACCGGAGGAAATACCTACGGAAATGCCTTCCTTCTTCGCCAGCAGCTTCGCGGTGGCAAAAGCATCCGCATTGGCAGCCTTGAAGATTTCATCATAGATCTTGGTGTTCAGCACATCCGGAACGAAACCGGCGCCGATACCCTGGATCTTATGGGCACCCGCATGGCCTTCGGACAGCACGGGGGAATCTTCCGGCTCCAGGGCGACAACTTTCACATTAGGGTTCTTGGATTTCAGGTATTCACCGACACCGGTCAGGGTGCCGCCGGTACCAACACCGGCAATGAACAGGTCAACCTTGCCGTCCGTATCGTTCCAGATTTCGGGACCGGTGGTTGCCTTATGAATGGCGGGGTTTGCAGGATTGACAAACTGACCGGGGATGAAGCTGTTGGGCGTTTCCTTCGCCAGTTCCTCAGCCTTGGCAATGGCACCCTTCATGCCCTTGGCGCCCTCGGTGAGCACCAGCTCAGCACCGTAAGCTTTGAGGATGTTCCGGCGTTCCACGCTCATGGTTTCAGGCATGGTCAGGATGATGCGGTAGCCTTTGGCAGCGGCGATGGAGGCCAGGCCGATACCGGTGTTGCCGCTGGTGGGCTCGATGATGACGGAGCCTTCCTTCAGCAGGCCTTTCTGTTCAGCGTCCTCGATCATGGCCTTGGCGATGCGGTCCTTGACGCTGCCGGCGGGATTGAAGTATTCCAGTTTCACCAGGACGGTGGCTTCCAGTCCCAGTTCCTTTTCGATATTCACGATTTCGACCAGGGGTGTATTCCCGATCAGCTCCAGAGAGCCCTTGTAAATCTTAGACATGATCCTTACCTCCTCGATGTGTTGCAGACAATATATCATAGTAAACCTACTAAGTCAATAGGTAAAAGATAGATTGTTCCTATTGGGTATTATAATCAAGGCTTATAGGAAACGGCGAGCATGTAAATGAAATATTTGCCAAAGGCAAATATGAAATATTGAGGGGCTGTGCCCCTCAATGTGAAATATCGTGCTGCGCACGATGTGAAATATCCGCTCGATATCGAGCGGATGTGATAGTTGCTTTAGTGCCAGAATATGATTCTGGCGGTTGCCGGCTTAAGGTGAGGCTTGGTTGACTTTAGTGGAAGAGAAGTGTAAAGTTGGCCATGCAGTAGAAAGAGGAGTGGAGCCCATGGAGAAAAGAAACTATCAGCGGGAGATGGAAGCGGAAATTGCGCGGCTGGAAGGCCGCAAGCCGACGCTGCTTCTGCACAGCTGCTGCGGTCCCTGCTCCAGCGCGGTGCTTGAACGGCTGACAGAGCATTTTCAGGTGACACTGCTGTATTACAATCCGAATATAGAACCGGAAGAGGAATACCTTCACCGGCTGGCTGAGCAGGAACGCCTGCTGACGCTGCTGCCGGGAGAAATTCCGATGCTGCCCTGCGAATATGACCACGAGGCATTTGAAGCCTTCGCCCCGGCGCTGGCAGAAGCACCGGAGGGCGGGGAACGCTGCCTGGCCTGTTTTGCCATGCGGTTGAATTATACCGCGGAGCAGGCGAAAGTCCATGGCTTTGAATACTTCACGACCACGCTTTCCGTCAGCCCGCACAAGAACGCGGACAACGTAAACCGGATCGGTGAAGAAGCCGGAAAACGGTACGGGGTAAAATACCTGTTTGCTGATTTCAAGAAGAAGAACGGGTATCTCCGGTCACTGGAGCTGTCCAGGCAGTACGAGCTGTACCGGCAGGACTACTGCGGATGCCAATATTCAATTCATAATTCATAATTCACAATTCATAATTAGTTTGTGGATGAAGAAATAAGGTGTTCCGATTTCGGACAGATATCTGACAAGGAGAAGTACAGAATGGATTTTGTGAACAGACTGGCGGGGGAGTTTAAGCTGCGGCCGCAGCAGGTGCAGGCAGCAGTGGAACTGCTGGATGCGGGGAATACGATCCCCTTCATTGCCCGGTACCGGAAAGAGGCGACAGGATCACTGGATGACCAGGTACTGCGGGAACTGGCGGAACGGCTGGATTACCTGCGGAACCTGGAAAAACGACGGGAGGAAATCGCGTCATCCCTGGAAGAACAGGGAGTCATGACCGACGAACTGAAGGCCCAGCTGGCTAAGGCTGTGACCCTCAGTGAACTGGAAGATATTTACCGTCCCTTCCGGCCAAAGCGCCGGACCCGGGCGACCGTGGCAAAGGAAAGGGGACTGGAACCCCTGGCCCTGTGGCTGATGCTGCAGCAGGCGGGAGATCCCGCGGAGGAAGCGGCAAAATATATCAATGAGGAAAAAGACGTGCCCGATGCGGAAACCGCATTGGCTGGAGCACGGGATATCCTGGCGGAAACCGTAAGCGACAGCGCGGAAATCCGGAAGGAGCTGCGGGCGCTGCTGAACCGGGAAGGCGTCCTGCACAGCAAGGCCGCCAAAGAGGAAGACAGCGTATACAGCATGTATTACGACTTCCGGGAGCCGGTGAGGAGCATTGCAGCACACCGGATCCTTGCGGTGAACCGGGGCGAAAGGGAAGAGTTCCTGAAAGTAACCCTGGAAGCACCGGAAGAAAAAGCACAGGATGTGATCCGCAAAGCTTTTGTGCGGAACAGTACTCCGGCTGCGCAGCAGGTGGCGGAAGCCTGCGCGGACGCCTGGGAACGGCTGGTGTTCCCGTCCCTGGAACGGGAAATCCGGAACGACCTGACAGACAGGGCAAACGTCAGCGCAATCAAGGTGTTCAGTGACAACCTGCACCAGCTGCTGATGCAGCCACCCATCAAGGGCAAGGTGACCCTGGGCGTGGACCCGGGTTTCCGGACGGGCTGCAAGCTGGCCGTGGTGGACGAAAATGGCAAGGTGCTGGATACCGGCGTGGGTTATTTCACCCTGCCCGGCAATGAAGGAGGCAAGGCGGCCGCGGCAAAGCTGATCAAAGGCTTTGTGAATAAATACGGCATTACAGCGGTAGCCATCGGCAACGGTACGGCCAGCCGGGAAAGCGAACAGTTTATCGTATCCCTGCTGCCGGAACTGCCGGGCGTGGCTTATATGATCGTCAGTGAGGCAGGCGCTTCGGTTTACAGCGCCAGCAAGCTGGCAGCGGAAGAATTCCCGGACTTTGACGTAACCCAGCGCAGCGCGGTTTCCATTGCCCGCCGGATGCAGGATCCGCTGGCAGAACTGGTGAAGATTGACCCGAAGGCCATCGGCGTGGGCCAGTATCAGCACGACCTGAAACAGAACGAGCTGACCGCGGCCCTGGACGGCGTGGTGGAGCAGTGCGTGAACCAGGTGGGCGTTGAGGTCAGCACGGCTTCGGCGGAGCTGCTGAGCCATGTGGCCGGTATCGGGCCGGCCCTGGCCAAGAATATTGTGGCTTACCGGGAAGAGAACGGCATTGCCAGCCGCGCGGCACTGAAGAAGGTGCCGAAGCTTGGACCGAAGGCCTATGAGCAGTGTGCGGGCTTCCTGCGGGTGATGGACAGCAAGAATCCCCTGGACGCCACCGCGGTGCACCCGGAAAGCTATGACGCGGCCAAGCTGCTGCTGGAGAAGCTGGGCTATGATATGAAGGAAATCCGGGGCGGCGCGGCAGACGTGGTGCACCGGGCCAGCCGTTACGGCCATGAGAAGCTGGCAGCGGAGATCGGCGTTGGCCTTCCGACGCTGAACGATATGCTGGGTGAACTGGCCAAGCCCGGACGGGATCCCCGTGATGAACTACCCAAGCCGGTGCTGCGCACGGACGTGCTTGAGATGAAAGACCTGAAACCCGGCATGGAACTGACCGGTACAGTACGGAACGTGATTGACTTCGGCGCCTTCGTGGATATCGGCGTCCACCAGGACGGACTGGTACATATCAGCCGCATGGCGGAGAAGTTTATCCGGCATCCCTCCGAGGTTGTGAAGGTGGGGGATATCGTGAAGGTCTGGGTTGTCAGCGTGGATGAGCAAAAGAAACGCATTGCGCTGACGATGGTACAGGGAAGAATGTGATTTTCAAAGCCGCCGAAGACTATGTTTTTTGGCGGCTTTTGAATTGCCTGAATGATTGACACACTATGGGTTCGGCGGTAAAATAACTTGTTGTGTTTTTGACACAAGTATGACGACCGGAGGAAGACAAAATGGCTTGTACAGCGATCGTTGGAATCAACTGGGGCGACGAAGGCAAAGGCCGCATGGTGGACCTGCTGACGGAGCAGATTGACATTGTGGTGCGTTATCAGGGCGGCGGAAACGCCGGCCACACCGTTATCAATGAGTACGGAAAGTTTGCCCTGCATCTGCTGCCCTCCGGTATTTTCCGGAAGAATGTGATCAACATTCTCGGCAACGGCGTTGCCATGGACCCGGAAAGCCTGATAAATGAAATCAGGGACGTTGCGGACAAGGGCGTTGCCGTGAATCCTGAAAACCTGAAGATCAGTGACCGTGCCTCCCTGCTGATGCCCTGGCACCGCCGGCTGGATGAGCTGGAAGAACAGCGCCTGGCTGACAAGAAGTACGGCTCCACCAAGCAGGGTATTGCGCCCTTCTATTCTGACAAGTATCAGAAGAAGACCGTCATGGCGGGGGAACTGTTCTATCCGGAACGGCTCCGTGCCCACCTGAAGGACCTGATGGAGTGGAAGAACCTGATCATCAAGGGCGTATACGGCGCTGAACCCTATACCTGGGATGAGATTGAAAACTGGCTGAACACCAGCTGCGAAGCCATTAAACCTTATATCTGCGATACCGGCGACCTGCTGCGGGAAGCGGAAGAAAACGGCAAGCGGATTATGTTCGAAGCCCAGCTGGGCTCCCTGCGTGACCTGGATCACGGCATTTATCCGATGACCACCTCTTCCAACACCATCGCGGCGTACGCACCCGTGGGTTCCGGCCTGCCGAGTGCGCAGCTGGACCGGATCATCGGCGTGGTGAAAGCCTACTCCACCTGCGTGGGCGAAGGCCCCTTCACCTGCGAAATGTTCGGCGAGGAAGCAGAAAAACTGCGTGAAGCCGGACACGAATACGGCGCCAAGACCGGCAGACCCCGCCGGGTCGGCCCGGTGGACCTGGTTGCCACCCGTTACGGCGTGCAGGTGCAGGGCGCCACGGAGATCGCCCTGACCAAGCTGGACGTGCTGAGCTACCTGGATGAGATTCCTGTCTGCGTCCGTTATGAGCTGAACGGCGAACTGACGGACAAGTTCCCCTTCCCGGCAGCGCTGGATGACTGCAAGCCCGTGATTGAAACCGTCAAGGGCTGGAAGAAGGATATCAGCGGCGTACGCACCTGGGAAGACCTGCCCGAGGAAGCCAAGGCCTATGTACAGATGATCGAAAAGGCGATCCGCTGCCCCATCAAGTGGGTTTCTGTCGGACCGGAAAGAGACAGTATCATCATGCGCGGATAAACCCCTTTTGACCGCCGGCGGCGGAAACAGGATGAGGCTGCGGTAAAACCTGACGACCGGGTTTTACGGAAGATACAATACAGAATGGAGAAAAACGATGACACAGCAGTATGAAACCCCACTGTCCTCCCGGTATGCTTCCAAATATATGCTGGAGCTGTTCTCCTCTGATACGCGCTACCGGACCTGGAGACGTCTCTGGGTTGCCCTGGCCAAGGCTGAAATGGAACTGGGCCTGCCGGTAACGCAGGAACAGGTGGACGAGCTGGCTGCCCATATCGAAGATATCGACTATGACTGCGTGCGGGAGCGGGAAAAGGAAGTCCGCCATGACGTCATGGCTCACGTCTATGCCTACGGCAAGGTTGCTCCTTCCGCAGCGGGCATCATTCACCTGGGCGCTACCAGCTGCTATGTGACCGATAACGCCGACCTGGTGATCTACCGGGACGGACTGAAGTACCTGCGCGGGGAACTGCTGGGCGCGATGAAGAGCCTGTGCGACTTCGCGGAGAAATACAAAGATATGCCCACGCTGGGCTACACCCACTACCAGCCGGCTCAGCCGGTGACTGTGGGCAAGCGCGCTTCCCTCTGGCTGCAGGACCTGGCTTCCGACCTGGAAGAGATCGATTTCGTGATTGATCACCTGCGCTTCCTGGGATGCCGCGGCACCACCGGTACAGAAGCCAGCTTCATGGACCTGTACGAAGGTGATGAAGCGAAGATTGATGAAATGAACCGCCGGATTGCGGGCACCTTCGGTTTCTCTGAGTGCTTCACCGTGTCCGGACAGACCTATCCCCGCAAGACGGACAGCCGCATCCTGAATGCGCTGAGCGCCCTGGCCCAGAGCTGCTACCGTATGGCGAACGACATCCGCCTGCTGCAGCATGACCGCCAGATCGACGAGCCCTTCGAAGAAAACCAGATCGGTTCTTCCGCCATGGCTTACAAGCGGAATCCCATGCGCTGCGAGCGCGTATGCTCCCTGGCCCGTTACCTGATGGCAGACGCTATGAACGCACCGCTGACCGCCTCTGTGCAGTGGATGGAGCGGACGCTGGATGACTCTGCCAACCGCCGGATCTCCCTGCCGGAAGCCTTCCTGTGCGCGGACGCGATCCTGCGCCTGATCCGGAATATTGCCGGCGGCCTGCGGGTGAACGAAAAGGTGATCGACAAGACCCTGCGGGAGTATATGCCCTTCCTGGCCACCGAAAACCTGATGATGGAAGCGGTCAAGCGTGGCGGAAACCGGCAGCAGCTGCATGAAATCATCCGCCGCTGCTCCATGGCTGCTACGGAGAAGATGAAGCAGGGCGAGCCCTGCGATCTGCTGGCCCGGCTGGCTGCGGAAAAGGACTTCGGCCTGACCGAAGCGGAAATGCAGGCTGTGCTGGATCCGGCCAAATATACCGGCCGCTGCGGCGCACAGGTGACCGCACTGGCGGAGAAGCTGCGTCCGCTGTTTACGGAAGCCACCGAAACCAAAGACTCCATCGATCTGTGAGGAATTAGACCGATGCACATGCGAACCAAGAAATGGGCAAGACCTGAACTTCAGGCCTGCCCGTTCTTTATTGATGCGATCAAGGGACCGGACGCGAAAACCGGTGCGCTGAGGGGGACCTGGCGCCCCCGCTTTGCAAATCCTGACCTGCCGCTGCACATTGAAATGGGCTGCGGCAAGGCGGTCAGCACGGCCAAAATGATCGCGGACAATCCGGGAATCAACTTTGTGGCCGCGGACCTGAGCGCGGACATCCTGGGCGTCGCCCGGCGGAACATTGTGGACGCCTGCGGGGAAAACCCCGGAAACGTCCAGCTGGTCATGGCGGACATCTGCTTTGTGGACCAGGTGTTCGGCCCGCAGGAGCAGGCGGAGAGGATCTATATTCACTTCTGCAATCCCTGGACTGAGCATCCCAAACACGAGAAGCGCCGGCTGACCCATCCGCGGCAGCTGATACAGTACCGTACCTTCCTGAAGAAAGACGGGGAGATCTGGTTCAAGACGGATGATGATACGTTGTTTGAAGATTCACTGGCCTATTTTGACCTGTGCAACTTTGAACCGGTGAAGCTCGGCTATGACCTGCATGCGGACGGATTCCAGCCTAACTACATCAGCGAACATGAAGAAAAATATACGGCGCTCGGTGTGCCGATCAAGTATGGTGTGTTTCGCATGAAACCGGAGACCCCGGTTTTCGATCCGACCCGTTTCCGGCTGACCCCCGGACTTAAAAAAGAAGCGATTGAACGGATGAATCGTGATATAATCTTTTTGAATAAGGAAGAAAAGTAAAGAACCGCCCGGTTTCAGCAAACCCGGGCGGTGATCCTGTTTTCGGCCCCTCAGGGAGCAGACAGGGACGCATTCATCGTACAGGAAGCAGGTGAACAGCAGGCCATGAAAAGGGAACAATTCAGACAAATCCGTATGGAGCGGCTTTTTCTGCTGCTCTATATCCCGTTTGTGCTGGCCATGATGTTTGTGATGCCGGTGGGAGGACCACCGGATGAACAGGCTCACCTGAGACAGATCTGGTTGCTGAGTACCGGTCAGATTGGCACGGAAACATGCACCTATCCCGAAAACCTGCGCTCCATCCTGGAAGATTCCATCGGCGGAACAGAAAACAGCGTCCTGAAAGGAGAGGCATTCCGGACAGCACGCCTTTCAGAAGAAACTGTAACAGAAGCGGGAAATGAGGCAACCGGTATTTATCCCCAGGTTTCCTATCTGCCGCAGAGCCTGATGATGTTCCTGGCAAGACTGTTTACAGACCGGATCATCCTGCTGCTTTACAGCGCCAGAATCGGAAGCATGCTGGTTACCGGTTTCCTGTTCTATTTTGCAATCAGGAGATGCCCGGCAGGGAAAATGATCCTCCTGGCAATTGCCCTCCTGCCGCTGACACTTCAGGAGGCTGCGTCAGCCTCCTGTGACGGAATGGCGATCGCAGGAATGTGCTGGGTTGCCGCGGAACTGCTGAGACGGATCAGCGGCAATGGTGAACAAAAGGCAGATACGCCGCTGCGCTATGCAGGCATGGGCATCCTGACAGTACTTTGCAAAGTGATCTACGCGCCGGTGCTGCTATTAGGGATCATGCCTAAAGCAGTGACTGGTGAGGAAAAAAAGCAAAAGCGGAAAGAAAACCTGATCATGGCCGCGGCTTTCCTGTTGGCAGCTGTTGTCTGGTATCTCTCTTCTGTGATGAAACTGTCCGGCCGACAGGGACTGACAGGGGAGGCAATGAACCGCTTTGCCCATATACTGGCTCATCCGCTGACGCTGATTGGCGCACAGATCCGGACGCTGATCCAGATGGCACCGGGTTGGATCCGGCAGCTGTTCGGCGTATTCGGACGGCTGGATGTTTTCTCCCCCTGGCCGCTTACAATCCTGCTGGGCGTATGCTTCCTGGGAATTGCACTCACAGATGACGGGCTCATGAACCTGATACCGGAGAAAAAACAGAGGAGGAAGCTTCTGCTCCTGTTGATCCTGGCAGTGGTATTGTGCTGGATATTCCTGTCCGGCGCACTGATGATCTGGTGGACAGAGGATGGCGCGGCAGTAATCAGGGGAATCCAAGGCCGCTATTTCCTGCCATGCCTGTTCTGCCTGCTGCTGTGCCTCCCGAAACTGAACGCCGGAAACAGACAGCAGACAATCAGGAATACAGCGCTGCTTGTCTATCTGCTGTGCTCTGCAGCGACCATTATCCAGCTGGCAATGAAGGTCTGACCGGCGGCTTATAAATCCAAAATGCATAAAAACAGCGGAAATGCATGAATAATCGTTTTAATTATGCATAATATTCATGAAAAACAAAAATAATTGTATAAAAATGCATAAAATGTGTTGACAAGGGTGTAGCCGGGTGCTATACTGACGCCAATCCTAACGGAAAGAACAGAAACGAGGAGGAACTTACAATGAAAAAGATTCTGGCAATGGTTCTGGCACTGGCTCTGGTATTGAGCGTAGCCGCGGCTACCGCTGAGTATAAGACAATCGAAGCTGGCAAGTTCATCTACGCCACCAGCCCCGACTTCCCGCCCTTTGAAAGCACGGATGACAATGACAACGTCATCGGTATCGAACCCGACATCCTGGCGATCATCTGCGAGAACCTGGGCCTGACCGCTGAACCCTATGCCATCGACTTTGACAGCGCACTGGTTGCTCCCAGCGCCGGTAAGGCTGACGCCGTGGTTTCCGGCGTGACCATCAAGGAAGAACGCAAGTCCAGCATGGACTTCACCATCCCCTATGTGACGATCGTGCAGGGTATCGTGTACAAGACCGGCGCGGACATCACCATGGAGAACCTGGGCGAAAAGATGATCGGCGCTCAGAGCGGCACCACGGGCAAGGATCTGGCTGTTGACAATTTCGGCGAAGATCATGTGACCTCTTACGACAAGTACTCCCTGGCGTTCCAGGCTCTGCAGAACGGCCAGGTGGACTGCATCATCGTGGACGATATGGTCGGCGCTGCTTACGTGAAGCAGATCCCCGGACTGGAAATGTTCCAGACTGACTATACGCCTGAAAACTTCGCTTTCGGTTTCGCCAAGGGCAACACCGAACTGCTGGAAGCTTTCAACGCTGAACTGCAGAAGCTGATCGATGACGGCACCATTGAGCAGATCATCCTGAAGTGGAACGAGTAATACAGAAGGCAGAAAGTAATTTTCACGCCGGAAGGAAAAGGCAAAACCGCCTTTTCCTTTCTGCGTTATTATCGCGGAACAGTACGATCAACCAGTGAAGGAGAGGATCCGTTTCCATGGAACAGTTTGTGGCCTGGAAGGCAATGATGGCTGCGAATGAACCCACTACATTGTGGCAGCAATTCTACGTCCTTTTTTATCAGGCATTCATCGAAAATGACCGCTGGCTGCAGTATCTGAACGGCGTGGTAACCACGCTGTATGTGACGATACTGGCACTGCTGCTGGGCGTGATCCTGGGTATCATCGTCGCGGTAATCCGCACGGCGCATGACCAGCAGCGCCCGGGGCACAGGAACCCCGTGCTGGGATTCATCAACGGCCTGCTGAAGATTTATGTGACCGTGATCCGCGGCACGCCTATGATGGTGCAGCTGATGATCATGGGTCTGGTTATCTTCGCGTCCAGCCGTAATTTCGTGATGGTCGGCGCGCTGACGCTGGGTATCAACTCCGGCGCCTATACGGCAGAGATCATCCGCGGCGGCCTGATGAGCGTGGATCACGGACAGATGGAAGCGGGCCGCAGCCTGGGCATGAATTACACAGACACGATGCGGTTTGTGGTGGTGCCCCAGGCCATCAAGGCGATCCTGCCTGCTCTGGGCAATGAGTTTATCGTGCTGCTGAAGGATACCTCCCTCATCAGCGTTATCGGCGGTAAGGAACTGCTGTATGCGGCACGGAGCGTAGCTTCACGGAACTACGAGCCGATGTATCCGTATCTCGGAGCGGCAATTATTTATCTGCTGCTGGTTATGCTGTTTACCTGGCTGCTGGGAATCTTTGAGAGGAGGCTGCGCGCAAGTGATAGACGTTAAAAACCTGACCAAGAGCTTTGGCGATCTGCAAGTGCTCAAGGGCGTCAGCGAGCACATCAACAAAGGCGAACGTGTTGTGCTGATCGGACCCAGCGGCAGCGGAAAATCCACTTTCCTGCGCTGCCTGAACCTGCTGGAGACACCTACCAGCGGGGAAATCATCTTTGAAGGCCAGTCCATTACGGATGATAAATGCGACATCAACAAAATTCGTCAGAAGATGGGTATGGTGTTCCAGCATTTCAACCTGTTCCCGAACATGACGATCCTGAAAAACATCACCCTGGCCCCTGTACGGACCGGGCTGATGAACAAGGAGCAGGCGGAAAAGGAAGCCCGGGAACTGCTGAAGCGCGTCGGCCTGGAAGACAAGGCGGACAGCTATCCCGCCCAGCTTTCCGGCGGACAGAAACAGCGTATCGCTATTGTGCGCGCCCTGTGCATGAAACCTGAAGTGATGCTGTTTGACGAACCCACCAGCGCCCTGGACCCGGAAATGGTCGGCGAAGTGCTGGACGTTATGAAGGAACTGGCAAAGAGCGGCATGACCATGGTCTGCGTGACACATGAGATGGGCTTCGCCCGGGAAGTCGCGGACCGGGTGCTGTTCATGGATGAAGGAAAGATCCTGGAGGAGGGTACCCCCGGCGAGATTTTCACCAATCCGAAAGAACAAAGAACTAAGGATTTCTTAAATAAAGTTTTGTGATATAATCATGTCATTCAGAGCATCGTTCTGAATGACATTTTTCCATGGAGGAAAAGAAATGCCGTCTTTAACCAAACTGATCTCCCTGGTTGCCGCCGCCTCCATGACGGTATCAGGAGCTTTGAATACTGCCGCACCCCAGAACGACGTGAACGGACTACTGTTCCTGGCCAACCGCCAGTATATGGTTTCCGAAGCATATGAGCCGGATGACCTGGAAATGAGTGACGTGCCCGGACAGGTGCGTAAAATGCGCAAGGAAGCCGCGGAAGCCCTGCGTGAAATGTTCCAGACCTGCAAGGAAGAAATTGGCGTTCAGCTCCTTTCTATTAGTGGTTACCGCTCCTATGAGAGACAGGAGGGTATCTATAAACGGAAGCTGCGCACTGTGAAGGGCAACGTGGCAAAAGCACAGGAGTATGTTGCACCGCCCGGATCCAGCGAACACCAGCTGGGCGTGGCCATGGACATAGGACAGAAGCATAAAATCCACCTGGAAGTATCCTTTGCGGATACCGAAGGCGGAAAGTGGTGCCGGGAAAACTGCTGGCGGTTCGGTTATATCCTGCGGTATGACGAGCCCTGGGAGGGAATCACCGGCTACAAGTATGAACCCTGGCATTTCCGCTATGTAGGCAAGGAATACGCCAAGGAGATCCATGACGCCAATGTGCCGCTGGAGACCTGGCTGATCAGTCACCGGGTAGAGGTGCTGCAGAACCTGCTGCAGAAAAACGTGAAACTCCCTGCCGCAGCTGACAGCTTTGCCGTGAAAGAAGAATGATACGATTAGGTGAAGATTGCTTTATGAAGAAAGTATTCTGTTTACTGCTTTCCCTTGTGCTGCTTCTGCCGGTATTTGCCGCCGCGGAATCAGAAGAGGAAGAACTGTTCATCGAGGAAGTCATTGAGGGAGAGGAACCCGTGCAGGAAGTCACAGGTTCTTCCGAACCTGTGTGGGATTTCCCGGTGGCACTGGAGGATATGGATCCGGAGTATATTGTCCTGGCCAACAAGCATTACCTGCTGGACAAGAAATATGTGCCGAAGGATCTGGTGAAGGTTCCCTCCAAGCCTGATAAGGGCGGCATTTCCTGGGCGGTAAAGCCCAAGGACGGGCAGAAGCTGCGCAAGGTCTGCTCTGACGCGCTTTGCGAAATGAACGCCGCGATCCGTGCCGCTGCCGAGGAAAACGGATATAGGAAGCTGTACCTGAAGAGCGCCTACCGTTCCTATTCCACCCAGAAGACGATGTACAACAACCGCCTGAAAAAGAACAAGGGCAAGGATGACGGCTGGGTGTCCAAACCCGGCGCCAGCGATCATCAGACGGGCCTTGGCTGTGACGTGGTGCCTGCCAACTGGAAAGACAAGGCCATGAATGATAAAATGATGAAGGAGCCGGAATGCCAGTGGATGGCAGATCACTGCCAGGAATTCGGCTTCATCATCCGTTATCCGGCGGATAAGCAGGAAATTACCGAGATCAATACAGAACCCTGGCACCTGCGCTATGTGGGTATTCCTGTTGCTACCTATATCATGGAAAACGGCCTGTGCCTGGAAGAGTTCACCGAACAGCTCCAGCAGGCTATCCAGGATTACCTGGCAGCCGGCGGAGACCGGGCGAAGGTGGAAAAGTTTATTCAGACCCCAACGGAGGAATAAATGAAACTGTTGATTGTGGACGACGAGGCCCGCATCCGTGCCCTGATCGCCAAATATGCCGCCTTTGAGGGCTATGAGACAGACGAGGCGGAAAACGGCATGCAGGCCGTTGAAAAGTGCCGCCAGAACCATTACGACCTGATTATCATGGACGTAATGATGCCGGAACTGGACGGCTTCTCCGCCGTGCGTGAGATCCGGAAAACGGATCCCATTCCGGTGATCATGCTTTCCGCCCGCGGGGAGGAATATGACCGGATTCACGGTTTTGAACTGGGCATTGACGATTACGTTGTGAAGCCCTTCTCCCCGAAGGAGCTGATGATGCGTGTCGGCGCGGTGCTCAAGCGCAGCGGCGAAGCGGAGAAGAAGGCGGAGGAGACGGTTTCCGTCGGCGGACTGACCGTGGACTTTACAGCCCGCCGTGTGCTGGTGGACGGTGTGGAAGCGGATCTGAGCCCGAAGGAATACGACCTGCTGTTCTACATGATCCGCAACCGGGGCATTGCCCTGACACGGGAAAAGCTCATCAGCGACGTATGGGGCTATGACTTCTTCGGAGACGACCGGACGCTGGACACCCATATCAAGCTGCTGCGCAAGCAGCTGGGGCCCTATGCGGACAAGATCACAACGCTCAGAGGGGTAGGCTATCGTTTTGAGAAGGAATAATCTGGCTTACCGGGAGGAATTCCTCGCCGGCCGGGTCGGTATCCGGGCCAAGATAATGATTTATCTCGCGATCTTCGCGGGATTTATCATTTCCACGGTATGGATGCTGCAGGGAGTGCTGTTCCGGAACCTGTACCGGGGCGCGTCTGTGATCCAGATTGAGGACGCCGTACGGACCCAGTTCCTGCTGACTGTCGGTGCGATTGTACTGGCAACAGTCCTTGTGGGCTTTACCATGGCCAGGATCATTTCGGAGCCCATCATTGAGACCAGTGAGGCGGCCAGGGAACTGAGCCGTTCCCGCTACACCCGCCCGCCGCACAGCGGCGGCTACCGGGAGATCGCGGAGCTGAATGACACCCTGGTGCGGGCCGCGGAGGACCTGGGGAAGGTTGAAGACCTCCAGCGGGAACTGATCGCCAATATCAGCCATGACCTGCGCACGCCCCTGACCATGATCGAGGGCTATGCGGAAGCCATGCGGGACATTCCCGAAGAGGTAACGCCCGAGAATATGCAGATCATCATTGACGAGACGAACCGCCTGAGTTCCATGGTTAATGAGGTGCTGGATTTCAGCCGGCTCCGCACCGGCAATATGGAACTGGAAAAGAAGCCCTTTAACCTGACGGAGGAGATCCGGGAGATCTGCAACCGGGTGGGACGGATGACCTCTGTGGACGGCTATACGGTGGTCTTTGAACCGGCGGAAGACCGGGAGGTAGTCGGGGACCGGGGCCGGATCGGCCAGGTGCTGTACAACCTGCTGGGAAACGCGCTGACCTATACCGGAGAGGATAAAACCGTCCGGATTACCCAGCGGGATACCGCAGCCGGTATCCGCGTGCAGATTTCCGATAGCGGAGAAGGTATTCCGGCGGATGAACTGCCGTTTATCTGGGACCGGTATTACCGGAGCCGGGAGAACCACCGCCGGTCAGTCATCGGCAGCGGACTGGGCCTCAATATCTGCCGTGGCATCCTGGAGAAGCACGGCGCGGATTACGGCGTCAGAAGCGAACCGGGGCAGGGGACAACCTTCTGGTTTACTCTGCCGACGTCAGAAAAAACAGAAGCATAAAAGCATAAGAAAAAACCGATGCATCTGCATCGGTTTTTTTGTGAGCGGGTGATGGGAATCGAACCCACGTGACCAGCTTGGAAGGCTGGAGCTCTACCATTGAGCTACACCCGCGAGTGGAGCGGTAGACGGGACTCGGACCCGCGACATCCACCTTGGCAAGGTGGCACTCTACCAACTGAGCTACTACCGCATATAAGGGAACCGGGATACTGTGCGGACGAAGAGACTCGAACTCTTACGCCTTTCGACACCAGATCCTAAGTCTGGCGCGTCTGCCATTCCGCCACGCCCGCAGGACAGACCCGGCGAAAGCAGAGGAAAGTGACCCATTGGAGATTCGAACTCCAGACACCTTGATTAAAAGTCAAGTGCTCTGCCAACTGAGCTAATGGGTCATATGCTGGGGTGGCAGGGCTCGAACCTACGAATGCGGGAGTCAAAGTCCCGTGCCTTACCACTTGGCTACACCCCAACGTAGGTAATCTGCCAGCTTGACGCCGATAGAAGGAAAATGGGGTGAGTAGTGGGACTCGAACCCACGGTCTTCAGAGCCACAATCTGACGCGTTAACCAACTACGCTATACCCACCATGTACTTGGCGCGCCTGGAGGGACTCGAACCCCCGGCCCACGGCTTAGAAGGCCGTTGCTCTATCCAACTGAGCTACAGGCGCATGCCACAGGACGGCTTCCGATCTTTATCGGCGCTTTCAGTGGAAACCTGCCGTTTCCGCTGACAGATACGTATTATATCACTGTGAAATACTGGTGTCAACGTTTTTTCACCATTACACATTGACAAATCATCAGGAGAATATTATGCTATCCGCGTGCGAGGTGAACAGACGGTCGCAGGCCTTTAGGCATGAGGAAAGTCCGGGCACCACAGGGCAAGGGTGCCGGCTAACGGCCGGCGGAGGTGACTCCAGGGAGAGTGCAACAGAAATAAACCGCCGCCCTTCGGGACGGTAAGGATGGAAAGGCGAGGTAAGAGCTCACCCGCGAACCTGGTAACAGGTCTGCGCTGTAAACCCCACCCGGTGCAAGATGCAATGAGGGCATGTCGGTGGCCCGCCGCGCCCCTCGCGATCGCTTGAGCCGTGCGGTAACGTACGGCCTGGATAGATGACCGTCCAATACAGAACCCGGCTTATGGTCACGCTCGCACGACGTGAAAAAGCTCTCCGCAGAGGAGAGCTTTTTCTTTACCAATAAAACCTTATTTCATTTCTGTGAGGATTTCCCCGTTCCGGAGGGTAATCAGAATGCCGCGTTCGGTATCCTGGGTGATCAGCACCGGAATATGATTGTTTCTCAGTAACTGAAGCACCCGGGGATCCGGTGTGTCCGGTTCGTCTTCTGAATTGGTGGAGATTACTGCCAGGGAGGGCTGGACCGCGTTAACAAAGGCAATGCTGGTGGCATCTTCTTCACCGTGGTTGCCGATCTTCAGCACATCTGCGTGGGGAATGAGTCCGGCCTTCAGCAGGGAATCTTCTTCCGGGAATTCCATATCACCTGTCAGCAGGATGCTTCCACCGCCGCCTTCCGCCAGGATCACCAGGGAATTATTATTTTCGGCTTCTTCGTTTAATTCCAGCGGACCAAGGACTGTCAGCTTTCCGCCGTCCAGCGGGAGCGTGTCCCCGGACGCCAGGTAATTGATCTCATAATCTTTCTTTTTGATTGCCTTCTCAACGGGATGCTTTCCGTCTTCCTTCTTCAGTACATAGTACTTTGAAGTATAGATGTTCTCAACTTCAATCTCGGATTCCAGCAGCGCTTTCAGTCCGCCGGTATGATCCGCGTGGGTATGAGTCAGGATCACGCCTGTCAGCTTTGTGATGCCTTCCTTCCGCAGCGCGTCGAGAAGCGTATCCGAGTTCTTTTTGATGCCTGTATCGATCAGGTAGGCACTCTGGCCGCAGCGAAGCAGCAGCGCGTCCGCTTTGCGTACGTTGAGCGCCAGTAAGGACATTTCCGATTCTTCCGCCTGTTCACCGGATCCTGCGGAGAACAGCAGGGAAAGAACCAGAAGAGATGTCAGCAGAATCTTCTTCATTCGTTTCCTCCTTCCGGACGTCTCTCACTAAAGAAACGATTCAGCAGTTCCCTGCATTCCTCACCGGAATCAGACTGCTCCCAGACTGTGTGTCCGTGAAGCAGGGGATCTCCGGGCAGGTCGTAAATACTGCCGCAGCAGCCGGCTTCCGGATCGGCAGCGCCGAACACGCACCGGCCCAGACGGCTCATAAGGAGCGCACCGGAACACATGGGGCAGGGCTCCAGGGTGACGTACAGGGTACAGTCCTTCAGACGCCAGTCTCCGAGTTTTGTCGCACCGTTGCGCAGGCACAGCATTTCCGCATGGGCGGTGGGATCCTTCAGCGCTTCCCGCCGGTTATGGTCCGCCCAGAGGAGGGTATTGCCGTGATACAAAGCGGCACCGACAGGCACTTCGCCTTCAGAAAAGGCTTTTTCAGCTTCCTTCATGGCCTCCAGCATACCGGCCCGATCCTGTGCATTCATGGCGCTCTCCTCCTTTCCGGATACATCTCGGTTCGCCTTCATTATTATAGAGACAAAAGAAAATGTCAACATTTAAGGGGAAAGGACAATTCTGAGCAATTTCGGTTACACTTATGAACTCCAAACCATGTTCTGTGAATCCGGTCATGAAACCGATACAGGGAAGGTTATGTAACTGTGAAGTAAGTTTTTGACAGCATGACTATCCGATTTTACGGAAAGGTATAGGGAGAAGAAGGCTTAACTTGTAACCGATACATGAAAATAATTTTGTAAAGGTTTTCTTTCCCATGTAACAAAATACTTGCAAAATGGGATACACACTGCTACAATGTAACCGTATTGTAAAATGTGAACGTCTGTTGATTTGCAGGAAACAATTGCGCAACATTTGCAAAGAGTAAATGCTTTAACGCGGCAGAGTAAAAGGGTACGAGGGAGATAAAACATGGCAGAAACCATTCGGATTCAAATGATGGATCACTTCCTGATCTATATAGATGAGAAGAAGACAGATCAGCTTGCGGTCAAGTCCAAAAAGGGCGCGGCTCTTGTTCAGTATCTTATCCTGAACGAAGGAGAACGGGTCCCAAACCAGAAGCTGCTGGCTGCCCTGTGGGACGAAGAAAAGAGCACCAACCCTGAGAACGCCCTGAAGACGCTCGTCAGCCGTCTGCGTGTACTGCTTAACCAGATTGATCCCGCACTGGGTGCGTGCGTGGTTTCCGACCGCGGTGCCTATCACTGGCAGTGCCCGGAAAACATGACCATCGACATGTATGAGATCGATTCGATCTTTAACCGCCTGGCAGAGAACAATGTGCCCCAGGCGGAACTGCGCCGCCTGTACAACCAGCTGCTGGAAAAGTACCAGGGCGACCTGCTGCAGCACTCCGAACAGAATGAATGGGCGCTGGCGAAGGCTACCACCATGCACAACAAGTACATGGCGGCCGTTTATGCCTACATTGAAATGCTGAAGACAAGCGGACAGTACGCGGATATCGTCAGCATCTGCCGCCGCGCGCTGGATGTGGACTCCTTCGACGACCGCCTGCACATGGAGCTGATGTCCGCCCTGATCAAGATCAACCGGACCGGTGAAGCACTGGTGCAGTACAAGCACGTTGTCCAGCTGAACTATCACTACCTCGGCGTACAGCCCAGCGAAGACCTGCAGGAGTTCTACAAGCAGATCGTATCCGCCGGTAAGACCCTGGACTTCAACCTTGAATCCATCCGCAACGAACTGCGTGAAAGCGGTGAGCGCCGCGGCGCTTTCGTGTGTGAATACACCGTATTCAAAGAAATCTTCAACCTGCAGATGCGCAACCTGGAACGCCTGGGCGCAACCATGTTCCTGGCGATCATCATGGTGTCTCCCTACAACGATAAGGAAATTGACACCATGCGGCAGAACAACATCATGAACGGCCTGCTGGAGATCCTGACGAAGAACCTGCGTAAGGGCGACACCATCACCCGTTTCGCTCCCACGGTTTTCGCTCTGCTCCTGCCCACCGTGAACTACAACACAGGTGGCATGGTACTGGAACGTATCAAGCGGGTCTTCTACCGCAGCTATCCCAACAGCAATATCGTCTTCAATTACCGTGTTGGTCCCCTGAACTCCCAGAACATGGCTACAGATCATCCGGAGATCGAACCGAGACTGGAATAACCTTTCCTATATAAACATGAAGTGCTCCCGTAAGGGGAGCGCTTTTTTTATGTTCAGACGTCACTATAGCCCTTTATCAATGTAACTAAATAAAGGGGAGAAGAGGCTTTTGACCGCTTGTTCAGCGGATGGATTCAAATAAAATACACAAAAATCGAATCGATTTTTACAATCAAAAAACGTTCTTAAAAGAGATGAAGTCACAATGATTACATAGCAAAAATGCCAAAAACAACATGTAATTAACTATCTGGAAAACACTGTCTGAAAACCTCTCAAACGCTTGATAACACAGGATTTATATGTTAGGATAATATGATTAAGTGCAAAAGTAAATCGTTTGCACTATTACACAGAAAAGGCACTTGAATACAACGATAGTTACACGGAATGATCCGTAGACGGAAATTATTACATTCTCAAAAAGGAGTCGGGACTATGAAAAATCGTTTCATCCAGATGTTTCTCGTGATCTGCGCAGTGATGCTGATGATCTGCGCTGTTTCCGTATGGGCAGCTGCTGAAGACGCAAATGCCACACCTACAGACCTGGCGCCTGTTGAACAGGAGGAGTCTGTACCGGAAACAACCGAGCCCGAGACAACAGAACCGGAGACGACGGAGCCGGAAACAACGGAACCTGAGGCACAAGAGCCCCAGGCAGCCGAACCTGAGGTTACGGAACCGGAAGAAACGGCTGATGATGAAGAAGCCTCCGACAGTGTTGAGATTATCATCACCAAGGCGGTACGCATTGGTGATTCCTGGAGCGGGACGATGAAGAAGACAAAGCCCGCAGTCCTGAAGCTGGACATAGATCATGCACAACAGGTGAACCTGGTTGTGCTGGGTCGTCATGGCTGGATCACAGTGGAGAAATCCGACAGGCTTTCAGATAACCCTGCCAGAACCCTGACAAATGACGAAACAAGTCAGACAGTCATCAGCTGGTATGCTGAGGCAGGATCCTACCTGGTCACCCTGGGACCTGTGGAACCCAACCTCATGGCTAAACTGAATGTCTTCATTATGAATGACGCAGGCTATGAAAGCTGGTTAGCAGAACGGGCAGAACCGGAAGAACAGACTGAAGAGCCAGTGGAAGAATCTGAGGAACCAGTTGAAGAACCCGCAGAGGAACCAGAAGAACAACCTGAAGAACCGGAAGAACAAATAGAAGAAGAACCAGAAGAGGAAGAAGAAACCACAGAAGAGACTGTGAATGAACCTATAGAAGAACCGACAGAGCCTGAAGAGAATACAGAAGAAGAAAACATACCGGAGTCTGAAGAAAGACCGGAAAGACATATAACCGTTGATGTAACATGGGATGTGCCTGATCCAGTGATAGGTGATACGGCTCATTTCAAGGCAATAATGGAAGGGTATGAAGGCCTACAGTACACAGTACAGTGGCAGTACAGCCCTGATGAAAATACCTGGTACGATATACCGAATGAAACAGAAACCACGATGGATGTCGTCGTTACTCCGGAAAACAACATAGTGTACTGGAGAATACTGGTTTATCTCGAAGATAACCAGATTGACTGATCTATATTTGCCGTGCCCGAATGGGTACGGCTTAAGCTGCTTCTTAACGACTGATAAGTTTGTTGAAAAGAGGGAACCTGATGAAGTACATGATGAAGAAAACAATCGCCTTCCTGCTCACTCTGGTGATGCTGGTTAACATACTGCCTGTGTCTGTCCTGGCAGAGCAACCAGAAGAGGGAAGACGCGGGCCGTTGAATGCACCTGCGACAAGAAGTGCGCAGGGACATTCTGTCTCTGTTAACTTCGGAAGAGATGTTTATATCTCGGATGAAGATAATGTTTATGTATTGGTAAGACAGGTTCAAACTGTTGCTTTTTCTGAAAATGATGTGCGACAGATAATGTGTTACCAAATAGAAAAAGTAAGCAATTCTTCATCGTTCCCGATGGTGTTTAACAATCTGAAGGTTGCATATAATGATAATTTGTATGTTACTTATGAATTAAATAATAATACAACACAGGTTCTTTTGTGTTCTGCTCCTGACTTGCAAGAATATCGCTTTGTTGGGGATGAGCTTCAAGGTGTAACTGATTATAGCACTTCATACAATTCGAATACTGTTCAGATATCGTTGACTGATGATAAAGGCTCTTCAACGATTAATATTGGTGAAGTGTTACCCAATACATATACAGTAGAACTGAAATTCTATCAGTATAATTCGAATGAACCAGAATCGGTATCTACATTGGGTGAAGGAACATATACTATCGAAGCAACAGATACCGAAGGACATGTATATCATGCAGAGATTACTGGCAGCAATAGTATCCAGTTCTATGATGAGTCCGATACTCTGGTTTCTAGTCTGCCTGAGATAACATCATGGGCTTTCAAAAAAGATGGAGATGTAACGGATACTTTAGGAGATTATGAAATCACCAGTATCACACCGACTGTTAAAAATGGTGCTAGTAACACAGAAAAGGTTTATGTGTTTGAAGCCAGAGTACCAAAGCATTATACAGTAACTCTTGACTATCAGGATTCACAGGGGAATACTCCTGAGTCTGTCACATTAAATGATACCTATACTCTTGCAGTAACAACAACAAAAGACGTAGAGCTGACTGCATATATTAATACCGATGGCACTCTATCTTCTGCATGGTCGGACGGAAAAAACTATATTCTTAAGGCGAAATCTTTCCAGCTTCAGGATTCAGAAGGCAATCTGGTTGATGGAAAACTGGGAAACTATCTTGTAACTTATCCGACGAACATGGATCCGGACAACGGGATTTATCATATTTCCCTGCATGAGCCTAAGACCTGTACAGCTTCTGTGAATGTACAGGCAACTCTTACGGATAATTATGACTATTATATTGTCGCCAAGAAGAATGGTAGAGCCTATGCATACGCTCAGTTTATAACAACGGCAGCAAATCTCCAGTTTACAGCTATTACCAGGGATACTCCTGTTCTGGATGAAGAAACAACATTTGAAGTAATCCGTGTGACAAAAGACACATCAGTATCGGATGGAACTGCTTTCGAAAATGCGGCTGAAGAAGATAAAGTAACAGCTTCCGGCGGGCAAATAGACGGAAACAAGATAACATGGAATCTGACTACGTCCGAAGACGGTACATCAGATTTTGCCTTTACAGTAGAACCGAATCTTCCGGAAGGAGTATTCCGCAGGGTTCATGTTAATCTCTATAATGAAGATGGAGAAACAATTTCAGACACTTACGAAACGGATTTGGCGGGTCATAAATATTTTGTCCGTCTCTACTTGTATGAAAAGAACGAGGATGGTACCAATGGACAATTAATAGGATATCAGAATCAGAACAGCTGGATCCTTCCTAGCCAGATTCAGGGTATTGATGTTGATTTTACAAATACACAGTTTCAGAATGTGGCAGGATCTGCCGAGAGCTTGTATGATGGGCAAGGCACTACACAGTATGATCCTGAACAACATAATATACAGGTTCGTCTTCTGCAGGCGGATCAATATGCTGATAGTCAAAGTATCACCAACAACTCGTTCACATCCGTCATTGAAGGATATATGTTCAAGGCGGCACCCTATGGCAATGTGACTGCTGGCGGTGTAACAACCCTGAATCTTAAAAAAGCCTATCCTGCTTCATATCATGTTGTAATTCAAAAGGGTGAAGGTGTTGATCTCAACCGTCTGCATAATGAAGGACTAAGACTATACGCAGAAGCTAACCATCAAAATAACCATAAAGATTATTATATTGAAAACCTGAACAACTTGGGGATGAATGGTCCTGCAGCAGCTGAACTTACGCTTACAATTTGCGATAATGATGAAAATAAAAACTGGACCTATAGTCAGGACGATTTTTCAGGGAATGAGACAACCAAAGCCAGACTTGTAAAGAACTTTAACAATGCAAATCTTACTTATACAGAAACACCTGATGGTGCATTAATCAAAATAGGTCAAGATGTATTTATTGTTACGTATCCGGAAAAAACAATCATAGATGATAAAGAGACAGATCCTGCAAATCCCAAAACGGTATATACGGATTATATAAAGATTGAAAAGATTGAAGTCTCTAACGACTATAGTTATACATCTATCCTTGGTTCAGGTGTTTACTATGGTATCACAGCACAATACTTTGACCAGGGCGGACATATTCAGAGCAACTTTGCTGCCAACAAGTATTACCCTGGAAATATCGTCGAACCTGACCTTGCCGGAAACGGTAGTGTAATTGTTATTGCAGATCCTCAGCCTGCTCCAGATGGGTACTATCTGGAAATAGGTGGCAGCCATGTGGATGGAACCGATACTGTTGTCTATATGGGTAATAACGGTACAAGTGACAATGTTCGAAATTCATCGGACAGACCGTGGGTACATGTTGTTCCATCAGAAACAGATTACCTGAATGAAAGCATTGTACAGCCGATTATTAATCACGGCATTTCAATTTCAAACGAACTGCTGCAGCATGGTGTGTCGTTTGATCAGAAAACATGTAATATTGATCTTCTCGATCTCCCTGAAGATGCTACGATCTATCTGGATGGCGATGCTCTGAAGGATTGGATTTCCAAGTCTAAAGATGACGGTCTTCATATTACAAAACACCCTAATCAGACAATTGTATTTAATTTTGATACATCCACAGACGTTACCCTTGGACAGTATCATATCCGTTATAGCAGAGATGATGATTATCAGGTTAGCCATTCTCCCACCGGCAAAGGTGATTCAGTTAATGCTTTCATGGATAATCTTGCTCAGCATATGGTCTTTAACTGTAATAGTGCAAAGAACGTGACAATCAATACCTGTGTGGGTATGGTACTTGTTCCCAGTAGCGATTCTTATACGTTGATTAATGGAACCAGTGCTGGCTGGATTATATCAAATGGTACGGTTCACAACGATGGTGCTGAGTGGCACAGTGTTTACAGTCAACTCCCGTCTGCTACCAAAACAAATCTGACTGTAGGAAAAACAGTTGATGGTAATACTCCTGCGAAAAACCAGAAGTTTACATTCACTCTTTATCATCTGGATACGAGCAATGAGTGGCAGCAGGTTCCTTCTCCGGAAAATGCATCAAATAATTACAATCCCACACAGAATGCAAATGGTGCAGTTTCATTCAACAATGTTGCTTTAGCAGATGAAGATGCAGGTTGGAACGTATATAAAATTACAGAAAGTGGGAAAGCCCAGGGAACACCTGGTGAATACGTCCAAAATACACAGACAGTATATGCATTCGTCAACTATATTACGGTAGGAAGTACAAAGATTGCCACACCACCTATCTACTATATTACAGCAAGTGAAGATGACAATGAGGAAGATACTATTCTTTTCAAGGAAAGTAATTTTAACAAACTTGCTACAACCTTGGAGGGGGCTATTGGATCACCTACTGGTGACAATGTCATCAGACTCAAGAAAATGCCCAAACCTGTCTTTGAAAATGAACAGAAAAAGGATGGCTTGTATTTCAAGAAACGGGTTAAGGGCGCCGGAAATGATAATGATACATTCACATTCCGTGTGACATTGAAGTCGCTCGTTGTGAACGAATCAACCAATACAGTGGTATACAAATTGAAGAAAACGGGAAATGTCAATTTCACAAACATTACATTTACCCGTATTGAAGGTACAAATGACTTTTCGGCAGAAGTAACACTGAAGAGGAATCAATCAGCTAATATTGATAAGATACCTCATAATACACAGTATATAATCGAAGAAATAAAGGTAAATAATAAACCAATTACCGCCAACGAAGCAGTCGATGGCTATACAATTGACAGTAATAGTATTGCTCAGGGAGGTACAGTTGAACCGGGGCACAACGAACCACTTGAATTTATAAATATGAAAACCGGTGAGACCGAACTGACCGGTACAAAAACCTGGGTTGATGGCAACAAGACTCACAATAATGCAAATGAAATCACACTTACACTGAAGCGTAAGAGCGCAAAGGAAGGTGCGTCAGAAGAGACTCTGACGACACTACCTGAAGGTGCAACATTCGGCTGGACCGGTAATACTTATAAGTACCAGCATTTGCCGCTGTATGATGATGATGGCTATGCATATACGTATAGTGTGACAGAAACAGCAATTACAGGCTACACCACAACACAGAACGGTAATAACTTCACGAATACGATTACCGGTGAGACTGAACTGACTGGTACAAAGACCTGGAAAGACGGGGGAAAGACTCATAATAATGCAAATGAAATCACTCTGACGCTGAAGCGGAAGAGTGCCAAGAACGGGTCAACAGAAGAAACCGTGACAAATGCCACACCTGTGTGGAATGGCAATACCTACAAGTATGATAAACTACCGAAGTATGACGCTGAAGGCTACGAGTACACCTACAGTGTAACAGAAACGGCGATTGCTGGCTACACCACAACACAGAATGGCAATAACTTTATAAACACGAAGACCGGCAAGGTTCAGTTCGACGTAAAGAAGAACTGGAAGGGCGGAACGGATACTGAGCACATAACCATAACTGCTGTCCTGAAGAATGGTGATACTGTTGTTGATGAAGTCGACCTGACTGCTGCGGGCAATTGGACAGGAAAATTTAAGGAACTGGATCAGTATGATGCTGACGGCCAGGAGATTGACTACAGCGGATATA
>JAFRQX010000034.1 GCA_017428385.1 Clostridia bacterium
CGTCCGCAACGAGGGGTTCCTCTCCTGGTACGATTTCGCGAAGATGATCATGGAAAAGGCCGGTCTCCCCTGCAAGGTGATCCCGGTTCCTTCTTCCGAGTATCCCACTCCCGCGAAGCGGCCCCTCAACTCCCGCCTGGACGGTTCCAAACTCACCGAGGCAGGCTTCGCGCCCATGCCCTCTGTTGAGAACGCCCTGGATCGGTACCTGGATGAAATCAGGGACGAGATCTAAGCAATTCAGAATTTAGAATTCAGAATTAAATGTTTACAGCACTTTGGAAAATCCAAAGTGCTGTTTTTTATAATTGCCCGCATCATGGCGCCATGTTATCGGCTGAAAAAGCGTGAAGTAAAAAAACTCCTGCAGTTCTTTTCCGAGATTGCCGTGTTTTCTTCAATTATTCGTCTGATTTCTTCCGGTTGGGTTCTGATCTTTTCCTCGAAAGCTTTCGCTTCTGTCTTTTCTTGTTCTATGTTTCCTGTTAATATCTGTCTTCTTTCCATGGGAAGATGCTTAGTCGATTCCCAGGTTGACTCAATCCTTGCGTCACAATATACTCTGTATAAATCAACAATCCGCAACGCACTCTCCGTATCACGATAAAGGCAATAATCTAATGCCAGGCTGGTTTCAGCAACCCCTTCAACGCCAAGAAAAGCCTCACATTCCATTAACTGCAGTTTTTCCATGCTTTGCAGATAGGATTTTATATCCGCGTCAAACATCAGCACCGGGAAAACACTCTTCATCAGAAAAGGGCGCAGGGTGTCGTACTGTTGTTTTAATGTTATATCCACTGGTTGATACGGACTCCCCATAGCATACACACTGGCTTTTTCACGTCTGCGATACAGCCTGCATGTACTCAGCCAGGTTGAAGGCAGCGGCTCTTTTTGGGCTGAAAAGTCATTTTGCTTAATCGGAGCACGGTAGGAAGATGCACACACATATATATCATTCAGTGTTCCCCATCTGGTCAATTCTACTTGAAAACCCATAACATAACCTATTGCTGGATCATATCTCCATATTTTCCCTTTGTACAGTTTATAACCATATGCTTTCAGGTGTTTTTCTATGTCCAGATAAATCTCTTTTAGTACTGGCTTCATAAACACTTCTCTCCATGTATCTTCTCTTCAATTTCTTTAGTCAATTCAATAAAGGGCGGCGTACACAGCTTGTATCTCCGTGCGTGCTGGACCTTCGGTATTGGTAAAGATCTGCCCCTCATCCGTCATCGTGGTTTTTTCCGGGGTCAGCTCCTCAAGACTATATTCAGGATCCATTGTCCAGGAAACTGTGTGAAGCTGCGGACCGTCTTCGTTTACCTCTGTCTCTGCAAACATCGGTGCCTGCACATTGAAGACAATCAGAAAAGAAAGAACCAACGCAACGATCCGCTTAAGACGCATACAGTACACTCCTTGATTTACCAGCTTATTCGCCGGCATAAATTTGAAAGCCGGGATTTCACGTTTTTCTCGGGGAGACAGGGGACGGTTCTCTGTCTCCTGTCTTCTCAATTGTTTTATACTTCCCAGTGAAACCTCTCTCGAAAATCCTGAAAACACTGTTCACAGATCCAATAATATGCATCCTCTGTGCAGTATGCCTCGGGATGATTAACCTTATCAAATCTCTCCCAACAAAAGCGACAATGCTCATGATCATTTCGTTCTGTCGGAACAAACTGCTTTTTCAATAATCTTTTCCCTGAAAGGTATTTCTCTTGGTTGGTTATTCTCCAGTCATCCATATTGTCCTCCAGCAATTACTCTGTCACATGGTTTTCAATTCCATTTGACGAGGAGACAGGGGACGGTTCTCCGTCTCCTCTTTGTCCGTTATTCCAACGCGTTTTCAACAACTTTTTTGGGTATTCCTGTCAGTCGACTTAACTGGCGTATTGAAATCCCGGCGTGAATCAGTTTGTTAATTGAGGCATTCAGTCCTTTTCGTTCTTTCGCTTTTCCTATTGCAGGTACAACACTACCCAATTCCTTATTAATCATTTCTTTAGCCTCTTTATCTGTTACCCTTTTTCGGATCGTTTCATCCATTTCCATACACTGATCTTCATTCTTCTGGATTATGTATTCCTTCATGCTCTTTTCATCAAGTAATCCTTTGATCAATACTGTATCTGTTATACCTTTTGTTCCTTTAAGATATTCTGCCGCACTGCTGTATGGATACTGATCTGCCTTGCTGCAAAATCCCACTTTTACCGGGTTCATCAATATATATCTGAATACGGTTAAAAGATATGCTTCATCTTCAACCGGCTCACTTTTATACCGATCCTGGAAAAGATGTCCTACCCGTTCATATTTGATATTGTACCAATAGACAAATGCACTTCCGATATGCCTGAAAACATCACCGAGGGTTGTTTCATTTCCTTCCTGTATAAGCAGATGAACATGGTTTCCCATCAGGCAATACGCATACAATTGATATCCGCATGGTTCTTTATATCTTTCCAGCAAACTGATAAAGAACTGATAATCTTCTTTATCATAGAAAATCTGCTGTTTATTGATCCCTCGCAGCATGACATGATAGATCTGTTTACAGCTTCTTTTTCTTGCAGTACGAGGCATCTCTTATCCCTCTTTTCTTGTCGATATGCTATCTCTTCTTGTGATATATCTTATCAAGATCACCTTTTTCAGTCAATAAAAAGGAGACAGAGAACCGTCCCCTGTCTCCCGTGTCTCCCGTGTCTCTCAGATACTTCATCCGCAAAAAAACCTCGAAGCGAAAAACTGTTGACAACTATTATGAGATATTATTCTGTTCTCCTCAACAATGCCACGAATTAGATCAGGCTCTGTTTTGATCTTATTAGCTAGATCGATGGCTTTTTGTTTTTCCTGCATCCACCATCTAGTGCTGTCTGCAGATTGCTTTTTATACTTCTCTATCATTTTTTCACACAATACTGTATTCAGATCAATAATATGTATAGCACTTTCAACACCATCCAAGCGAAAAGCTTCAAACGCCAAGTCCAACCACCTGATTCCAGTTTCCCCGATATATGTTTCACAATCCATCTGATATATTTTTTCTATATTTGCCAAGTATTTTTTTTCCTCGTTATCAAACGAAAGCAATGGATAAATGTATTGCTGAATATACGGTCGTAAAGCCTCGTACTGCTTTTTCATCACTACATCAGCTTTATCATATGGATTATCCCAGGTAATAACATTCTTCTTTTCATGAATCCTTACAAACATCCCGAGGCGCAAGCATATTTTGAAATAAAACCCGTTTGCTTTTCTTGTTTCATTTATTCTGATAGGTTCCTGGCAAGTTGCCACATAAAGGATTATATCGTTTAATGTCCCCCATCTTGTTGAATCAACTTCCAAGGATATTACACAACCTATTGAAGGCTCATATTTCCAGATTCTTCCTTTATATAACTTGAATCCATAAGGTTCTAAACAACTCACCAAATCAAGATATATCTCTTTTTCTACAATTTTCATATCTATATCTCCTATACTTATTGAGTGATAAGCTGCCCAACACTACAAGCCACAACAATCTCATCACCAGGAATACCATCAATAACAGTCAAAACAAGTAGTGTTGCTGCTAGTATGTCTGTCATTGAATACTCTGGTATTAGTTGCGGTAGATTCTGTCGTACTAGTACTTTCTTCGTACTTTCTTCCTTCTCTGGAATTCTAGAATAGACATACTGTGGAACCGGTTCCCGCAATGGAAAGCCATCTTGATTCACCGTATACCAAAGATTCCCATCTCCCAAACAGAAATATGCAACAGAGGAGACAGGGGACGGTTCTCGGAGACAGGGGACGCGGAGACAGGGGACAGTTCTCTGTCTCCTTATTGGAACTGTCTCCTGTCTCTTCTTTTATTTGATAGTTGAAACCGGTATGTGTTTCGTCCATATATTATATGTTTCAATTAATTGTGTCTCTTTTTTCTCCTTTATCGATAACCTGCAACAATTTATAACTATTCTTCTTGGATCAAGAAATGTGTTATCTATAAACCCAACCAATACAGGTCGATTTACTGAAATAAGGTTCTTAGGCTTCGTATAATACCCCCATCTGATACAATTAAAGTTATCTATAAAAAGCTGAGCGAAATAAAAAGATATATCTACAGCTAATGCGTTCGTTAAAACTGTAAACTTCCAATCATTCTGTCTAATCGCATCGAACATCCACTCCGGCCTTCCGATCATTTCAGTTTCTACTTCTTCTTTGGTCTTTTTCTCCGTTTCCATGTTTTCTTCCATCCATTTCCATAAAGAAACTAAAGACGAGACGGTACCGTCAAGCTTAACCTCCGATGCCCCTGTTTTTGCAATATAACATTGCAATTGATTTATTCTTGTTTCACTTTGCGCAATATACCACTCAAAATATTGCTTTGTCTCTTCTTTGCTAAATGCTACAAAGTCTTTCTGCACTGGTGGAATCATCAGCGGATAATCCATTCCGTGCATTATATACTACCTCCACTTCACTGTATCACTGCTTAAAAACCCACTTCAGTGAGATCCGGTCATTCCTCGTCCTCAGAATCATCATCGTATATGTATATTCCGAATGATGCATGGATCTGATTCATGAAAGCGATCGTTTGTTTGGATAACCATAGGTCAGGATAATCATCTCTCCGTGCCACAACAGCCATATTGATCGTTATTTCCCATCCTTGTTCCGCCGCTTCAATCACTTCCGTCAGAATCTTCTTTACGCAGTTATCACGAAAAATCATTATGGTATCATCAATACTTCTGCTGGGTAGATCTTCCATGCAAAACACAACACTGTTCGTTGCAAATCCCTTTTTGATAGACACAGGTGGAAAATCGTTAATTGTCCGTTTTTGTGAGCATTCTTCTGTCAAACGGGGATTTAATTCCTTCAGGTCTTTTTCTTTGTTTGATATACACAAATTTATATTTATCACCGGGTATTGATTTGAATGCATTTTAGTCCTCCTGATTGGAAATGCTTTTTGTCGATAGTTGGTATAATTTCAATTTCTGTACATAAGACGATTCTCTACGGCATTTTTCTCATTGTACATACTTTTTTCTTTTTTCGGAAGAACAATTTCGTTTTGTAGGGAACATTTTGGCGTATTTTTCTCCAAAATGTTCCCTACAGAAATCAAAGCAAATAAAAAGTGCGATGAAAACGGGAGTCGGTTCCCTTTTTCATCGCACTTTGGGGATCATCAGATATCCGCTATATCAATTCCGTTGCTCTTGAGGCCTTTCAGGAAGTCCTCCGGCAGAGGAGCCTGGAAGGCCATTTCTTCTTTTGTCCGGGGATGTTTAAAACTCAGGCTGTAGGCATGGAGCATAAGGCACGGTACCTTCACACCCTTTTCAAAACCATACAGCTCGTCCCCGCAGACCGGGTGCTGGATACTCCGCATATGGACACGGATCTGATGTGTCCGTCCGGTCAGGATGTGAACATCCAGCAGCGTGCAGGCCTGCCCCTCCGCCAGCACTTTCCAGCGGGTCAGGGCCGGGCGGCCTTCCGGATCAATGGCCATCTTCTTCCGGTCTTTCTTGCTCCGGTCAATAGCCGCGTTGATTTCACCTTCCGGTTCCTTGAACCAGCCCTCTACCAGAGCCCGGTAATGCTTTTCGATCTCCCGGTCCTTCAGCATCCGGCTCAGTTCTTCCTGGGTTTCATCGTTCTTCGCCACCAGCATCAGGCCGCTGGTTTCCTTGTCCAGCCGATGAACGATCCCGGGACGCAGTTCCCCGCCGATCCCGCCCAGGGAATCCAGCCGGGCCAGCAGCGCGTTCACCAGTGTTCCGTCCGGATGTCCTGCCGCAGGATGCACCACCATGCCCCGGGGCTTGATCACCACAGCCAGGTCCTCATCCTCATACAGGATTTCCAGGGGAATATCCTCCGCCTTCGGAACCGCTTCCTTCGGTGCGGGTACTGTCAGGATGATCTCCTGGCCCGCAGGCAGCTTCGTCCCGGCTTTCGTGCAAGCCTTTCCACCGGAAACGCACAGGCCGTCCTCCATCAGCGAAGCCACCCGGCTCCGGCTGAGACCGGTTGCTTCGCTCAGCAGCACGTCCAGCCGGCGTCCATCGGAAGATACTTTATACTCCGTATCTGTCATAGCAGCACCTTTCTGTCCAGCAGTTCACAGTAACCATCATTCTGCATTATGAATGAATATGTTCCCAGTCTTTGGGCCTGCCCAGCAGGCTGATCATCATCAGCACACAGCCCACCGTCAGGCAGCTGTCCGCAATATTGAACACGGGAAAATTCACAAACAGCGTTTCGATCATATCCGGCACAAAGCCCCGGATCAATCGGTCCAGCATATTGCCTGTCGCGCCGCCGGCCATCAGGGCCAGTCCGGTCAGCGGAAGCACCGCGAATTCCTTGTTCCGCAGCCACACAAAGCCGCCGATGACAATTGCCAGTCCAAGGATTCCCGTCAGCCTCGGCAGTCCGCTCAGCAGGGAGAACGCAATCCCGGTGTTTTCTGCATACCGCAGGCCGATAACTCCCGGAATCAGGGTAAAGCCGTCCGCCGGCAGTCCAGGCGCCAGTTCCTTTGTGATCCGGTCCAGGATCAGCACCGCAGCCGCGATCAGCCAGAACACCGGGCTTTTTTTAATTACCGCTTTCTTCACTTTTTTCGCTCTTTTCCTCTTCCAGTTCTTTGATCCGCGCCACCAGTTTCCGTGTTACCTTCAGTGCCTCCTGCAGCATTTCCTGCTCCTGCAGGTTGGTCACTTTCAGAATCATCCGCGCCGGTGCCCTGGCGGACAGGATCAGCCGTCCGTCAGTTTCGGAGATGGCCTGCAGCAGGCAGGCAGGATCCGGCACATACCGCTCATCCACCTTCATGATCAGGCCTTCCTTGCCGCGGGTCACCTGGCTGACGCCCAGCCGGTTGCACAGTGCCCGCAGCTGGCTTACGTCAAGCAGCGTCTCGGCAGCCGGCGGCAGGTCGCCGTAACGGTCGATCAGTTCGTCCGTCACGTCTGCCCGATCCTCGTCCGTCACCACGGAAGCAATCCGCTTGTACATTTCCATCCGCTGCTTTTCTTCCGCCACATAGTCGGAAGGCAGGAAGGCGTCCACCCGCAGATCCACCCGGGTCTCCAGCTCCCGTGCTGTCTGCCGGCCCTGTACCTCGTTCAGGGTTTCCTCCATCAGCTTGCAGTACATGTCATAACCGACCGTAGCCAGATGGCCGTGCTGCTCCGGACCCAGGATATTGCCCGCGCCGCGGATTTCCAGGTCCCGCATCGCAATACGGAAACCGGCGCCAAACTCCGTAAACTCCCGGATAGCCGTCAGCCGCTGCTGGGCTGTTTCTGTCAGCATATGATCTGCCCGCACGGTGAAGTAGGCATAAGCCTGCCGGTTGCTCCGGCCCACCCGGCCCCGCAGCTGATAAAGCTGGCTGAGGCCAAACCGCTCCGCGTCATACACAATCAGGGTATTCGCGTTCGGTACGTCCAGGCCGTTCTCGATAATAGTCGTGCACAGCAGCACGTCATAGTTGCCATTGTAGAAGTCCAGCATCACGTCTTCCAGCTGATGCTCCTTCATCTGCCCGTGAGCCACACCCACCCGGGCTTCCGGTACCAGGGCCCGCAGCCGCTCATAGAAGCTGCCGATGCTCCGCACCCGGTTATACAGGAAGTAGACCTGTCCGCCCCGGCCGAGCTCACGCAGGATAGCGTCCCGGATCAGGGCGTCGGAATACTCCGTGACCACGGTCTGTACCGGAATCCGTTCTTCCGGCGGGGTTTCCAGCACGCTCATGTCCCGGATGCCCGTCATAGACATATGCAGGGTCCGCGGAATCGGCGTCGCGCTCAGGGTGAGCACGTCCACCTGCCGCTTCATGTTCTTGATAACTTCCTTATGAGCCACGCCGAAGCGCTGCTCTTCGTCCACGATGAGCAGGCCCAGGTCTTTGAACTTTACGTCCTTGCCCAGCAGTTTGTGCGTACCGACAATCAGGTCAATGTCGCCCATGGCCAGCTTGGCCAGCACATCCTTCTGCTCCGCCGGGGTCCGGAACCGGCTCAGGAAATCCACCCGCGCCCCGGTATGCCGGAACCGTTTCACAATGGTGTTGTAGTGCTGCTGCACCAGGATCGTGGTAGGAGCCAACAGGGCCACCTGCTTGTTATCCGCGATCGCCTTGAAGGCTGCCCGCAGGCTGACTTCGGTTTTTCCGTAGCCCACGTCGCCGCACAGCAGCCGGTCCATGTTCCGGTCGCTTTCCATGTCTTCCCGGATTTCCTGTACGCTCTGTGCCTGGTCCGGGGTCAGTTCCCACGGGAATTCATCTTCAAACTCCCGCTGCCAGTCCGTATCCGGTCCGAAGGCATGGCCCGTGTTCTGGGAGCGTTCCGCGTACAGGGCCTTCAGGTCAAAGGCCAGCGCTTTCAGGCCTTCCTTAACCTTGCCCTTCTGCCGGGCCCATTCTCCTCCGCCCAGGCGGTTCAGCTTCGGCGCCTGGTTCGGATTGCCGATATAGCGCTGTACCCGCTCCAGCTGTTCCACCGGCACATACAGCTTGTCGTTTCCGCCATAGTGAATCAGCAGGTAGTCGTGCCAGCTACCCTCACTCTGGATCCGGGTAATGCCCTGGTAGATACCGACGCCGTGGTCTTCATGTACCACATAGTCGCCCACCTTCAGGTCCGTGAAGGTGGAAATCCGTTCACCGGAGCGCTTCCGGCTCTTGCTCCGCCGGTAGCCCTCACCCCAAATATCCGCGTCGGAAACCACCGCCGTTCCGGGGCAGCCTTCCCCGCCTCGGATGATGAAGCCTCCGCTGAGCGTGATCGGCAGGATCACCGCTTCGCCCGGCTTTGCCGCGCTGAGTTCTTCCCGGAATTCTGTTTTCTCTTCCAGCTCCTTCAGGCTTTCTTCCAGACGCTTACCGCGGCTGCTTCCGCCTGAAAGCAGGTAAATCCTGTATCCATGCTCCCGCCAAAGGGCAATATCATTCTTCAGTGCGCGCATCTGCCCGCCATAGCCCTGGATGCCGGTCGCTTCCACCGTTACCGTATTATCCGGCTTGATGCCGCCAAGTCCGAGCAGGATCTCCGTCAGCAGTCCCTTGGAATACGGTTTCAGTTCTTTCAGCACCGTGTCCCAGTCCTTCAGCAGGCTTTCCTGGTCTGTGACCGCCTCCCGGCGGGTAATCGCGCTCTGCAGGTCTTCCGCAAAGCCCTGCAGCCGCTCCTCAATCCGGTTCCGCAGGCGGTCCGGTTCGCACAGCAGCACCAGGTCCGGCTCAAACCAGTCGCATACCGATGCCGTCTTATCCGTCAGCACCGGCAGCCAGGCCCGCATCCGCCGGAAGGGCAGCCCCTGTTCCAGCGTTTCCGCATCCTGGCGAAGCCGTTCCATCCGCCGGTCAGCTTCCAGTTCCTTCTGTTCCTTATACTGCTTTTCCCGGACCTTCGGGGCAATCTTTTTATCAAAAAGCTCCGCGTCATCTTCATCGTCCGGCAGCGGCGGCAGGTCGTCAAACAGTAAATCCTTCCCGATGTCCGTATCCGGCTGATCACTGATGGCTTCCCGCATCCGGCGTGCAGCTTCCGGATATTCGTCTTCTTCCAGCAGCACTTCGCACGCAGGCGTCAGTACGGCTTCCGGAACGTCTCCCAGGCTCCGCTGGCTGATGCAGTCAAACTCCCGGATTCCGTCAATCTCATCGTCAAAGAACTCAATCCGCAGACCCTGTGCCAATGCCGGAGGATACACGTCCAGTATGGATCCGCGCTGCGCGAACTGGCCTTTGCCTTCCACCATGCCCACGCGGTCATAGCCCATCCGGCTCAGCCGCCTGGCCAGGTCCGCCGGTGGAAACACATCTCCCGGCTTGAGCGTCAGGCTCAGTGCCCGGAAAGGCTCCGGCCGGCCCATACGCTGTGCCATGGCTTCCGCGCCGGCGCACAGGATCCTGACCTTGCCTTCCGTCACAGCCGCCAGTGCTTCCAGCCTCCGCCAGTTGCTCTCCAGGCTTCCCGCCGCACGGGTCAGGTCAATCTCACCGCCGGGCAGGCAGCAGCCTTCGCCCGTCAGCTGACGCACGTCATCCGCTGCCCGGGCCGCCTTCAGGTCGTTGTCCGCCACCAGCAGCGTCTTTTTCCCTTTTTCTGCCGCGATACAGGCAATCACCGCCGCCAGCGTCTGGTTCACGCCGGCGACTGCCGTTGTCTTTCCCTTCGCCGTCTCCAGCAGCTTCTCAAGCCCCGGCACGCCGATCGCGGATAACATTTTCTGTGCCATATACCCTTTCCCTGTTGTTCAGGAACCAGGCCTTACGCCTGGTTTCCCCGCTGCATAGCCTTCTCAATGCCTTCCTTTGCCCACAGCCGCGCGCATTCCGCCGCCCGGTCAAAGGCCGCTTCCATCTTTTCCCTGTCTTCCGGTCCCCAGTGTCCAAGTACCCAGGCTGCCAGGTCTTCTCCGGCAGGCCGGTCACCGGTGCCCACCCGGATCCGCGGAAAATCCGTTTTTCCCAGGCAGGACGCGATACTCCGCATTCCGTTATGCGTTCCGGGTCCGCCGTTCTTGCGCACCCGCACCTTTCCCGGAGGCAGGTCGATATCGTCATAGATTACCAGCAGGTTCTCCTGCGGCACCTTGAAGCGGTTCAGCAGGCGCTTCACGCATTCTCCGCTCCGGTTCATAAAGGTCAGGGGCTCGCACAGTACGATCTTGGTTTCCCCGTCCGTCACTTCCGCGATCATATCCTGCACAAACAGCTTTTTGCGCAGCTTCACGCCGTAATATTCTTCCAGCCGGCTCATAACCTCATAGCCCGCGTTATGACGGGTATGGGCATACTTTTCCCCGGGATTCCCCAGGCCGACAATGATCAACGTCTTTACCATAATGGTCTTCTCCAAACTGTCAGAACGCTGTTTGACTCACAGTAAACAGCGTTTTCTGCAAAAGGTATTGGCGAAGTGAGAGATTCCCTCCCCTTCGCTGTTTCATATCATTGCATTTTTACCGGTTAATGTCAAGGACAGTACCCGGGTTCCGGTCCATTCTTCCCCGTGCTCTGCCTAATACAGACCGAAAACTTTCCTTTTAACGGTTTTGGTGTTATTCTTTTGTATTATCTTACAGATGTTTCGGAAGGAGGGGTTCGCCATGAACCTCATTATCCCCAAGGACTACAACCCTGTCCTGGATCTGCGCGACACAGAGATCGCCATCAAGCTCGTCAAAGACTTCTTCGAGCAGGAACTGGCCAAAGCCCTGAACCTCACCCGCGTTTCCGCGCCCATCATGGTCACGCCGGAAAGCGGTCTGAATGATAACCTGAACGGTGTGGAACGCCCCGTTTCCTTCGACGTGCTGGAAACAGGCGCCACCGTGGAGATTGTGCACTCCCTGGCCAAATGGAAGCGTCAGGCCCTCAAAACCTACGGCTTTTCCGTGGGTGAAGGCCTTTATACAGATATGAATGCTATCCGCCGGGATGAAATTACCGATAATATTCATTCTATATTTGTAGACCAGTGGGACTGGGAACGCATCATGGCTCCCTCTGAGCGGAACGAGCAGTTCCTGCGGGACATCGTCAACCGCATCTACCTGACCCTCCGCAAGACCGAGGGCTTTGTCTGCGCCCACTATCCCCACATCAAGCCGGAGCTGCCGGATGCAATCACCTTCGTCACCACGCAGCAGCTGGAAGATGAATATCCAGACAAGACGCCCAAGGAACGCGAGTATATCGCAGCCAAGAAGTATGGTGCAGTGTTCCTCATGCAGGTCGGCGGCGCCCTGCGCAGCGGCCAGCCTCACGATGGACGCGCCCCGGACTATGACGACTGGAACCTGAACGGCGATATCCTCCTCTATGATCCCCTGCTGGACATCTCCCTGGAGGTTTCCTCCATGGGTATCCGCGTGGATCCGGACACCCTGCGCAAGCAGCTGAAGATCCGCGGCTGTGAAGAGCGGGCGGACCTGCCCTTCCAGAAGGCGCTGCTGGCAGGTGAACTGCCCCAGACCATCGGCGGCGGTATCGGCCAGAGCCGCATGTGCGTCTACTTCCTCCGGAAGGCCCATGTCGGCGAGGTTCAGGCCAGCATGTGGCCCGAGGAGGTCGTCAAGGCCTGTCGCAATGGCAATATTCCGTTGCTTTAATGCTTCAGCATTAAAGCAACTCTACACTCATCACTCTTATCTTTTGACCACTTTTTGTTTTCCAAAAACCCCGGTTACCCATTATGAATTGCGAATTATGAATGATAAATTGAGAAAACTCCTGTCCCTGTTCCTGGCTTTCCTGCTTTTCCTTCCCTGCCTGTCCTTCGCAGAAGAGGCAGAAGAAGTGGAAGAAGAATGGGAAGAGCTTGCAGACGTGAAGGATACCCTTCTCGCCACGGATGTCTTCTACCATACGCCCAACGAGCTCAGTGCTGTCAAATGCGACCATGAACTGTGCTTCTGGAATCTGGAAATGGGCCATATGGATGAGGAAGCCATCTGGAAGGTGCTCACCCAGCCGGTGACAGTGCTTACCGGGAAACAGCGGGAACAGGTACGCATCCTCGCCGAGCCGGATGAGAAATGCACTGACTATGTGGGCGTTGTCACCTGCACCAGCCAGGGTGTTCATGTCCTGCGGCAGGAGGGAGACTGGTCCCTGATTGAAGCCTATTCCTCTTCCGAGGAAGGCTCGGCTGTCAAGGTCTTTGCCGAACACTTCCAGGGCTGGGTTAAAACCAGCCGCCTCAAAACAGAGGAAGTGGACCAGACCTACGGCCTGGTCGTTGACAAGCTTCAGCAGCGGCTCTACGTCTTTAAAGAAGGGAAGCTCTTCAGCACCCTGCTGTGCTCCACCGGTTTCGCGAAGAACAAAGCGAACCTCTTCCATGAGACCCCCGCCGGGGAATTCCTCATGGTGAGCTGGGTCGGCGGTTTCCAGGCAGAAACCCTCTGGTGCGCCTATGGCATACGTATCAACAGCGGCATCCTGATCCACGAGGTTCCCAGCCGGCAGGAAACCAACAAAGCCGGTGAAACCTATACGTCCTATGCCCGGTGCGAGCGTTATCTCGGGGAAAAGGCCAGCCACGGCTGCATCCGGGTCCAGCGCCAGCTGACGCCCGAAGGCGTCAACGCCAAGTGGCTCTGGGATCATCTTTCCCGCAAGCCCTATACCAAGGTGATTATCTGGGATGATCTGGACCGGGAGCTCTGTTATCCGTCTGATGACCTGACCCTGTACTACAATCCCAACGGCGGAACAAACTACCACTCCCAGGCCGCCTGCTCGATGGTCAAGGATAAATATGAACCCATGACCGCCTTTACCTACGGTGAGCTGGACAAGAAACCGTACAACAAGCTGACTGCCTGTCCCGCCTGTGCTCCCATGCCCCGGAAGGAAAAGATCGACGAGCTCAATTCCAAGAGCCGCAAGAGCCAATAATCTCAAAAAACATAAGATAGAGCAGAGCCGCAAGCATAAGCTTGCGGCTCTTAACTATATAGTATTCTTAAGGAAACTTGTACAGATTAGTGGACACATTAAAGACTGAAAAAATCATTTGGCGACATGTAGTTAATACCTGAATGGAGGCGATCCGCATTGTAGTACATCTCAATGAAGTTCACGATTGTCCTGGCTGCTTCCTCAAACCGCAGTGAACGGATATCATCCA
>JAFRQX010000035.1 GCA_017428385.1 Clostridia bacterium
ATAGCATGGAGCTTTCTCCCTTTGCTTTGTGAATCAAAAAACAGATGATCAGAAAGGAACAGGAAAACAGCGCAGCGAACCTGCGCCAGTGTCTTCCGTCATTCCATTTTCTGCTGCTCAGCATCCTTGTCTCCTCATTCCATCTTCCCATATCGCTGAAACTGTCGGATCATGCGGTTTGGCGCATCCATTTCATTCGGATACTTCAGTCGTCCATGGTCAGCGTCAAGGCAAAACTGATTCAGGGATGAATCTGTATGCTTTTCATGCTTGCTCGTTTGCCCTGATGATTTCGTCAAGCTTGATATGAGGATTCCTGTAGCGCGCCTGGGGATTGGGCTCCTTGACCGTTGCAAACTGAATCGCTTTGGTGGGACAGGCCTGGATGCATGCCATGCAGTTGGCGCAATGCTGGTAATCATAGACCGGTTTCCCGCTGTCCATCCGGATGCAGCCTTTCGGACATACCCTGACGCAAGTGCCGCAGCCAATGCAGCTGTCCATCACCTGATACAGCGGAAAGCTGTACATCGGACCTGTTTGCCGGATCCATTCAGTGAAGTGCTGATAAAAATCGATCTCCTCAGCAGCGGCTTCCTGCACATAGCTCTTCCGCACACTAATATCCGCTTTGATTGCCGCAATGTGCGCGTCGACCTGTTTTTCCGCCTCGATGCTTCTTTGCTGATCCATGTCAAACACGATCAGCGCATTGTCGTGCATAATGATCGTATTCACATAGTCCGCTTTCCTGCCAATGGATTCCAACCAGGCCTGTGTGCGTTGCGCCACGCCGCCATGATGGCACCCATACGTGATGAGAAGATAAAAGTAATCGGTCTCGAAAGAAGATCCCTGAATGAAATCCTTCACCAGATTTGGAATTTCAAATTCAAACAACGGGCATACGATGCCGATGCTGTCTGAAATATAGTGTCTGTTCGCTTTCCTCAGTTCCTGTGGTATGCTGATCGGATCGTTTTCCAACTGCTTGGCCACATAGAGACTGTTTCCGGTTGCTGTAAAGTAGAAAAGCAAGGTATTCTCTCCTTTCATTTCTGTACAGAATGCTGATCCAAAACATAAGTATCCATTCTTGTTTCTTCCGCTATTGCTACGCTAAATGGCTGTACCGCACAGCAAATCAGCTATGCGGTCAGCAAAACGATGATTCTGTTTTTCATGTTATTGCACCGAGAGGGTGATGGTCACATCGCCGTTGCTCAGGAGCGTCCGCATTTCCTCGGGGGTCTTGTCAGTGATGTGTCCCAGCCGGGTATAGGCCCAGGAGTTGCTGCCGTAGAACACCACAAGCTGATTGCTGGAATACAGCACGATGTCTCCGGAAGAAGTGCTGGTCTGCACATCACTGCTGGGCAAGCGCTGACCGATGGAGCCGACCTGCTCAAAACCGCCGTACATGGACATCTGAATGGTCAGGTCGTTCGCTGCTAGTTCCTTCAGCGCGGAAACGGATTCGTTGTCTTCCCAGGCCACGGTGACCGGAGTATCGTTGATCTTCATCTGCATCATGGGTTCCTCCTCCTCTTCGCTTCCGTCAAGCTCGATCAGCACGTCATAGCCTCCGTTCAGAGCCGCGATGTCCGACAGCGGGCAGGTGATCACGCCGATATTCACCTGACTGCCGTAGATCTCGGATTCGTTCTGATCCTCAAACAGGATAGTGAAGTAAGGCGCATCGGTGGCATAGTCGATATCGCCGTTCAGCCAGCCGTAATGCTCTTCTTCCTCATTGTAAGGCAGGTCTTCAGTCACGCCGCAGAAGTCATGGGAATAGCGGCTCATGTGCTGGATGTAGGGCAGCTTGGCGATCAGCGCCTGGGCGGTTTCGCTGTCATTCAGGACGCCGGGGATCACAGTGTCGCCAAAGTGCAGAAGGATTTTCGTGCCGTTCTCCGGCGGCAGGCGGGTCGGCATGGTGGGATCATCGGTCTGCATTTCAGCGTCTTCTTTGGCAACACGTTTTCCGGTTTCCGCAAACGCGGAGTTCAGGCAGAGGGACATTACCAGCATCAGAGCAATCAGCATAGTGAAAATACGTTTCATGATTGTTTTCCTCCTCATTCCATCGCGTTCTGAACAAACTTGCGGACTTCTTCTTCATAGCTATTGGGATCAGAGCCGGACACGGCAACTGCTTTTATAACCTTGGCACCCGGCTGCATCTCCCGGATTCTTTCCACTGTATCCGCGAAACGGCTGCCACAGTGAGTCGTTACCACATACACTGTTTTACCGGAAAGATCCGTTTCTGACAGGAATATACGAAGGGGTGTGCATACAGTATAATGCCAGATTGGCGCTACCAGCCAAACTGTGTCGTAACCGCTCACATCATCCAGATATGCGGCAAGCTTCAGACTGACGAAGTCGATATCCTGACCTTCTCCCACGGCAACTGTCTGGTTGTAATCGGACGGATACGTATAAGCTGTCTGGATCGGAAACACATCCGCACCGGTCTCCTCCGCAATCCAGCCTGCGATCATCTGTGCATTGCCCAGCAATTCTCCCTGGCTGTCATACTGCAGGGTGGCTCTTGTAACCGCGTCCACATCCGGGTCAAATACTGTATTGCCGACACGGGAGAACCAGGCAACCAGCACATTGTGGTTCTCGCCGGGAATTAAGCCTATAGGATCAGCCTTTTGCGGTTCATAATCCGTGTAGCGGGTATAGTTTTCGATCTCCGGATCCGCTTCCGCGAAGCATGAACCGACCGTTGTGATCATGACAAGAAAGAGGATAATGAACAACCTGTTTTTCACGACCGCGATACTCCCCTCACAATGTTTTATTGAAGCATTCTGCCAAAGTCAAAGGCCTTCTGCTGTTCTTCCGTTTTGCGTGCTGCTTCCCCCGGGGCATTGATTCCCCCGCAGAAGAGTGAACCTGCAAACTCCGTTTTTTTAAAACAGTCGGTCCAGCCCCGCAGGCCGCTGATTGCTTTTCCCGGAACAAAGGCCTCATCTTCAGCGGCTACGGAGAGCATGTACACATGGCGGAACTGATAGTCCGAAGCGTACAGCGGATTCATGCGGTCCAGCAGTGTTTTCATCTGGCCGCTCATTTCATAGTAGTAAATCGGAGTTACGAAGACCAGGGTGTCCGCTTCCTTCACCTTTTCCGCGATAGCAATCGCATCGTCCTTCAGCACGCACTTCTGTGTTTTCTGGCAGGCCAGGCAGCCTTCGCAAAACGCGATTGTCTTATCCTTCAGACTGATTCGTTCCACCTGATGCCCCGCGTCCTTCGCTCCCTCAATCATCTTTTCAGCCAGGATATCGGAATTGCTATTTGCTCTCAGGCTCGCAGTAATCACCAATACTTTGCTCATTTCAGATTCTCCTCAAAAAACTGCTGAATTCTGTCAAACGGAATGATATCCTTCCGGTCATACAGATCTGTGTGGACAGCGCCCGGAATGATCATCAGCTCCTTGTTGTCAGCATATTGACTGTTCTGAGTCATGTTCGCGTAGGTATCCCGGCTCAGATAGCAGGAATGCGCTCTCTCCCCATGAATCATCAGCACAGCGCTCCGGATCTCTCCGGAGTAGGTAAACAGCCGGGTATTCATCAGGGACGTCTGTGTATTCACCGTCCAGCCATCATTGGAATTCAGGGAACGGGGATGGTATCCGCGCGCGGTCTTATAATAATCATAGTAATCCTTCACGAAGAACGGGGCATCTTCCGGCAGCGGATCGACCACACCTCCCTGACGGGCATATTGGCCGCTCAGATAATCCGCTGTCCGCTGTGTGCAGATATCCACCCGCATCCGGTGCCGGGCCTCCTCGTTGTCCGCGGAATCAAAATAGCCGTTTCCGGCTACACGGGACATATCATACATGGTAGATGTCACCGTAGCCTTCACCCGGGTATCAATACATGCTGTCTGCAGCGCCATGCCGCCCCAGCCGCAGATGCCAATGATCCCGATCCGGTCCGGATCGGCCTGCTCCAGGCATGACAGATAATCCACCGCTGCCTGGAAATCTTCCACATCAATGTCCGGGGAATGCATTGCCCGGGGATACCCGCCAGATTCACCGGTGAAGGACGGATCAAAGGCCATGGCGATGAAACCGCGCTCCGCCATCTCCTGGGCATACAGGCCGGAAGACTGCTCCTTGCAGGCACCAAAGGGGCCGGAGACCGCGATGGCCGGCAGCTTTCCGGTGATATTCTTCGGCAGATACAGATCTGCAGCCAGGGTGATCCCAAAGTGGTTTACAAAGCTGATCTTACGGTGATCCACGTTTTCACTCCGGGGGAAGGTTTTGTCCCATTCCTGTGTCATGTTCAGGGATTCTGCTTTCATCATTGCTTTCTTCATCCTTTCATTTCGTTGCAGCCGCCTGTGGTTTCTCTGTTTCCCGGATCAGCCAGTCAATCCGGTCCACCCGGCGCTGGGCCCTGTGCAGCTCCTCCATCAGATCGCAGCGCAGGCATTTCAGCGCCTGCCGGACTTCCGGAAGCTGGTCAGCCTCCAGGAATGTAATGATCCGTTCCGCTTTTGACGGGCTGCATCCGACATCCGCCAGGCATTGTTTTGCGTTTCCGGTATTCATAGTCTCCTCCCGAAGTATTCGCTGGTCCCTGAGGGCATACCGATCATAGCATCTTGAATCAGACCGCGCTAATGGTTATAATGAATATCATGATATTCCGATTTGGCATTTCATGGAGGGATGATATGGATATCAGGATCCTGCGGTATTTTCTGGCCGTGGCCAGGGAAGAGAATATGACAAAAGCCGCGGAACAGCTACACGTAACGCAGCCCACGCTTTCCAAAGCACTGAGGTCACTGGAGGAGGAACTTGGCAAAAAACTGTTTACCCGGCACAGTTTCAGTATCCGCCTGACGGAAGAAGGCCACCTGCTGCGCAACCGCGCAGAGGACCTGGTCAGCATGGCAGATAAGATCACACAGGAATTTGTTACGCTGGATGATATCACCGGAGGAGACATTTACTTCGGACTGGCTGAATCGTTCCAGATCCGGTATCTGGCGCGGGAGATCAGGGACTTTCGCAGGCAGTACCCTGATCTGCGCTATCACATCACCAGCGGTGATACGGAACAGGTCACTGAAAAACTGGATAAGGGGTTGATGGATTTTGCGGTGCTGGTCGGAAAACCGGATGAAAGCCGTTATGAGTATGTGCAATTCCCGGAGCCGGACAAATGGGGACTTGTGTTCCGCGATGAAGATCTCTTGGCAGAAAAAGAGGTCATCACCGTGGATGACCTCATCGGGCTGCCATTATTCTGCTCAGAACAAAGCTGGAAAAACGATTTGCCGACATGGTGCGGGGAAAGGATCTGGGAACTTCATCTGGAGGGATCATTCCGGCTTTCTTACAATGCGTCCCTGTTCGCGAAAGAAGGACTTGGGTATCTGCTGACCCTGGATCATCTGGTGGATACTTCCGCGGTTTCAGGGTTGGTATTCCGTCCGCTGACGCCTCCCCTGACGACTGAACTGTATCTGATCTGGAAGAAATATCAGGCTTTCTCACCGATTGCGCAGCGATTCCTGAAACATGTGAAAGCCTCATTTGAAAGCATAAAAGGTCAATAACTTACTTGCTGTCTTGCTCTGTTTCTTACGTGGTACATAAATTCCGAATGCACCTCTTTGGGGGTATAGGTTGTGTCCTGTATATCGGTTGTTTGATGTAAAACCACTATATCTTGTAGTATTTTGCTGCAAATATGCTACATAGTGAGGGTGTCTGAGCCACACGTGTGGCTTTTTGATCGATCAAATAGTATACAACTACCGTTTTGTTGCTTGAAAACCACAATATATTGTGGATTACTCTTTTATAAGTAATCAGCAACCAATCGGTGTTAACGGTTTGTTGGATTTGGTGAATGATATGATTGTACTTGCCCTGTCTTATGTTACATGCTAATATGAATGTGACATGCGAAACTGCATATTGATTTCCTTTGGAGGTATACATATGCTGACGAAAGCTGAACTGCCGGAATGTCCCGTTGCCACCACCCTGCAGCTTATCGGAAACAAATGGAAGATTCTGATCCTTCGTAATCTGATGGCTCGTCCGTGGAGATTCAACGAAATGCTCCGTTCCATTCCCGGGATCAGCCAGAAAGTACTGACAGACAACCTCCGCGCTCTGGAAGGCGATGAGATTATTACCCGGACAGTCTTTCCGGAAGTACCGCCCAGGGTGGAATACGCACTGAGTGATTTGGGTGAATCCATGCGTCCGATTATCAAAGCCATGGAAGCCTGGGGAACCGGCTATCAGCAGCTGGTGCGTGAAAGCAAATGAACCAGAACGAAAGACGCCGCTGGTTGATCCATGCTCTGCTGGAAGAAATGCCGCAGTATCAGTATCCTGTGTTTCCCTATACAACTGATCATCAGTGGCGGCTGCTCCGCAGCCTGATGAACGTCCGTCCGCCAATGCCGGTATCTGATGAGTTTTTGCAGATACAGGACGCTTTTCTGAAAGAAATGACGGAAAAAAAAGGCATTGTCGATGCGGACAGCCTGCCGCCCTGCGCCGGAGATTCCCGGCTGGTCCTTTGGCAAGGCGATATCACGACCCTGCGGTGTGACGCCATCGTCAACGCTGCGAACAGCCAGATGCTGGGCTGCTTCTCCCCGTGCCATGGCTGCATCGATAACATTATCCATACCATGAGCGGCGTGCAGCTGCGCCTTGCCTGCCATGAACTGATGCAGGCCCAGGGACACGAAGAACCCACTGGACAGGCAAAGATCACCCCCGGCTTCAACCTGCCTGCGGAGTATGTGCTGCATACGGTCGGACCGATCATTCATGATGAGGTTACTCCGGAAGCCGAAACACTGCTTGCATCCTGCTATCGTTCCTGTCTGGAACTGGCAGTACAGCACAATCTGCAAACCATCGCTTTCTGCTGCATCTCCACCGGCGTTTTCAGCTTCCCGCCGGATGCCGCGGCAAAGATTGCCATCCGGACTGTAGAAGAATTCCTGCAGAAAGAAACTGATATTAAGCGCATAATCTTCAATGTTTTCAAAGACAGTGATCTGGAGATTTATCAGGGACTGTTGTAAAAAAGAAGACCGGTTACCAGAAGGTAACTATGTAATAAAATAGTGCGTACTTGTTTTGCCTTCTCCTATGTTTTATCCTTTACATGCCGGCTGAAAAACCGGGAAGAAACTCAAAGGAGAGAAAGCAAATGAAAGAGCAGAAGAACTGGGCGTATGGCGTGAGTATCAATGGTGTCGGCACCATTTTCTATGGCAGGGAGTATTTTGACAGGGAGGGTATTGTGAATCCTCTGACCACCGCACCGTATACAAAGGAAGAGATCACCGCCATTGAAAAAGGCGCTGACGGGAACGCGGAGGGTTATGTTTTTGACCTGCCGGAAGATGCTGTTCTGGGTATGAACGGATTCTGGTATGACGCTGACAATGCAACTGCGATCACAAGCCACGCAGATCCGCTGGCACAGGGAACGGACGGTGTATTTACAACCGCTGGCGGTCAGGAAGTAGCCCTGCCGATTGCAAAGTAAATTGACTTTCCGGATGCCCCGGCGGAATATTTCTGCCGGGGTTGTTTACTGATGATGGAGAACATAATGGACAATAAGGTATTGCTGCTGAAAGAAAAGATCTATCAGGCAGACGCTGTGATCATCGGTGCGGGAGCAGGGCTGTCCACCGCTGCCGGGTTTGTGTATACCGGGGAGCGGTTTGACCGGTACTTCAGTGATTTCAGCCGAAAGTACGGTTTCCGGGATATGTATTCCGGCGGGTTCTATCCTTATGATACGCAGGAAGAATTCTGGGTGTACTGGAGCCGGTATATCTGGATCAACCGCTATATGGACACGCCTAAATCCACCTACAACGATTTGTTTCAGTTGGTGAAGAACAAGGACTATTTCGTCCTGACTACCAACGTGGACCATTGCTTCCAGAAAGCCGGATTCGATAAGAAACGCCTGTTCTATACCCAGGGAGATTACGGATTGTTCCAGTGTACGAAACCCTGCTGCCAAAGGACCTGGGATAACGAGCGCATGATACGGGATATGATCCTGGCTCAGGGGTATACCATCGGGGATCATAACGAACTGATCCTCCCGGAAGGAACCGAGGCAAAAATGAACATTCCGTCTGAACTGCTGCCGAAGTGCCCGAACTGCGGACGTCCCCTGACCATGAATCTCCGTTCGGACAACAAGTTTGTGGAGGACGAAGGCTGGCAGGCCGCTGCCGTGGAATATGAGATCTGGCTGACACAGCATCAGGACCGGAAGATCGTTTTTCTGGAGATCGGCGTGGGGTACAATACGCCGGGCATCATCAAATACAGCTTCTGGCAGCAGGTATATCAGAACAGAAACGCGACCTATGCCTGCCTGAACATGGAAGAGGAACGGATTCCGGAAGAGATCCGGGAACAATCTATTATCATCGGCGGAGATTCCGCGGAAATCATCAAAGGATTGGTATCATGATCATCAACACAGGGCAGCGTACAGATATTCCCGCCTTCTACTCTGACTGGTTCGTGAACCGGCTGAAGGCGGGGTTTGTGCTGGTCCGTAATCCATATAATCCCCGGTCCGTCACCCGGTACAGGCTGTCGCCGGATGTGGTGGACCTGATTGGCTTCTGCACGAAGAATCCAGCACCGATGCTCCCGCATATGGAGCTGCTTCGTCCCTACGGACAATACTGGTTTGTGACCATCACACCATACGGAAAAGAGATCGAACCGCATGTTCCGGATAAGCAGAACGTGCTGGAAAGCTTCAGACGCCTGTCCGATACAGTCGGCGCGGACAGCATGGGATGGCGGTATGATCCGGTCTTTATCAGCGATGAATACCCGGTTGAACGGCATATCAAAGCGTTTGAGTATATGGCCAAAACACTGTCCGGATATACACGGACAGCAGTAATCAGCTTTATCGACCTGTACGAAAAAACAAGGCGCAACTTCCCGGAGGTGAAGCGGGTCACCGCGGAGCAGCGGCTCCTGCTGGGAAAGACGTTTATAGAGATCGGGAAGCAATACGGCATGACAATCCGTCCCTGCGGGGAAGGAAATGAATTGGAAACTTTCGGCGCGGACTGCAGCGGATGCATGACAATTGCCACTTATGAACAGGCACTGCATCAGCGGCTGAAGATTCCCAAATCAGCACCAGCCCGGAAGGAATGCGCCTGCTATCTGGGCGGAGATATCGGAGCATACAATACATGCGGCCATTTGTGCCGGTACTGCTACGCCAACTATGACGCGGAGACTGTCCGGAAGAACATGACCATGCACGACCCGAAATCCCCGCTGCTGATCGGTCATTTACAGCCGGAAGATCAGGTACATGAAGCCAGACAGGAAAGCTGGATCGACCCACAGATTGGCATGGATTTACCGTTGCCGTTGTAAACGGTTCCCCGGAGCCCGCAATCACTTTCTGTGTTACAGAAGAAAACATTTTTGCGCGAAAATATACATATCCTGTGGTTTTTATGCAAACAGGCCAATGAGTGAGTCTCTTGTGGTCGGAACATCAAACGCGTGGTGGCATGGCTCAGTCGGTAGGACAGAAGTGTTCATTTTCACACCAAAAAACAGCAACCGCTCATGAAATAAGGCTTTTTTCATCGTTGTGAACAGTTTGCCGGAAAAGGCCAAAGGCAACTGAGCCACACCAACAATACAGCAATTTCGTATCGATATACTCGTTCTCATTCAGAACACAGTTTTTTGTTTTCATTTCCCCAGGTACACAACTGGTCCAGCACTTTCATGAGGGAGTGCCCCCGTTCCGTCAGGGAATACTCCACCTTTGGAGGTATTTCGGGATACATTTCCCGATGGATCAGTCCATCGCGCTCAAGTTCCTTCAGATGAAGGCTCAGGGTTTTATCCGCAACCCTGCCAAGATATCGCTGCATCTCATTAAACCGCACAGGTTCATACTCCATCAGGCAATAAAGGATAACAGGTTTGTATTTGCCGGAAATCAGCGATAGGGTATAACTGTATCCTGTATCGGCAAAACTTGCTCCCTCGATTCGTTTTCCTTCCATCACTTACCTCCAGGTAAGTACCTTTCATGAATGTTGGTACTTGTAATTATATCGGATGAATGATAGCATGAAACTGCCGATCAGGCAACAGACAGGAGGATGAAGAAAATGAAGAAAAACCTGGGACTGGTTCAGGCTGTCTATCCGATGCCGGTGCTGATGGTAGCCGCCTACGATGAAGCAGGCAAGGTAAATGTCATGAATGCCGCGTGGGGCATGATCTGCGCCATGGATAAGATCGCGCTGTTTATTGACGAAGATCATAAGACAACACAGAACATTCTGAAAACGAAAGCCCTTACAGTCGCCCTGGCTGACAAGGCGCATATGGATGTTGCCGATTTCTTTGGTATTGCTTCCGGTAACAAAATGAATGATAAGTTTGAGCGCACCGGCTATCATGCCATTAAGAGTGAGCATGTGAACGCTCCCATTATTGAGGAATTCCCGGTGGTTATGGAATGTGAGCTTGCAGAGGTTATCAACACGGATAACATGTACGCGATTGTTGGAAAAATCGTCAATGTGGCGGCAGACGAAGCCGTTCTGGATGAAAAAGGAAAGATTGATCCTGCCAGACTGAACGCTCTGATTTTCGATCAGTTCAAACATGGTTACTATGTTTCCGGAGAACAGGTCGGCAAAGCCTGGAACGCAGGCGCGGGTCTAATGGAGAAATAATCAAAGAACAAAGACACACTGGTTTTCGTGGTTGTCGATGTGAACGGTTCGCCGGAGCCACAAATCGACTTCTGTCTTGTGGAAGTGTTCCGATTTTTATTTAACAATATACTATATCTTGTGGTTTTTGCTGCAAACATACTACATAGTGAGAGCACATCGTTCACATCGATGGGGTCGTTGGTTCGAGTCCAACTGTCACCACAGAAATCCCCAAGCCTAAGTGGTCTGGGGATCTTTTTTGTGCCTACATTCAATCGATACAATTACAATCTTTTCTTAATGTCATATTTATACAGCTCGTTTCGCTTTTGATACTCCTTTTTCTTTATATAGTTTTGCCGCATAATGAATCCGTGATTTCTCTATTCCATATTCTTCAGCTATTGCTGCTTCACTTCCTTCCCCGTTTAGATACCTCTTTACTGCTTCTATGAGTTTCTCTGGCATTATTTTTCGCTTATGCATAAGAATGCTCCCTCCATGTGACAGTTTTTTGTTTCACTGCCTTTCATGGAGGGAGCATATCACTGTCCCCAGTGTCCACTTTTTCCGATCAGCCTTTGGGTTCTTCTTCATCGTTTTCCGTTTCCATCGCCATGCCGTAGGCGAAGAGGCGCCGGAGGTCTGTCCAGGCCATGTTGCGGGTCTGGCCGCCCATGACGGCAGCGATGAGGGTTATGCCGTTTTCCTGGTAGGCGCCCACATAGCAGAAACCGGCGGTGGAGGTATAGCCGCTTTTCACACCAGCCGCGTGGGAAATATAGTATGGGGACAGGGGATTGAAGATTTCCCATTTCACGTTGACCGGAAGCTCTCCCCTTTTCTCCGTGGCGGGCAGGGTATATTTCAGGCAGGTTACAATTTCACGGAACAGGGGCTGCGTCAGGCCGTTGCGGGCCGCGATGACCAGGTCCCTGGCGGTCGTATAGTGTCCCTCCGCCGTATAGCCGTGGGCATTCACAAAGTGGGAATGTTCCATTCCCAGCTTTGCCGCCGTCTTATTCATCTCTTCCGCAAAAGCGTCCACGCTTCCGGCGCAAAGCACAGCCACCGCGTTTGCCGCGTCATTGCCGGAGCGGATCATCATGCCATAGAGCAGATCCCGCATCACCATGGTTTCCCCCGGCGTGACCGGCACAAGGGTGCTGTCCTGCGGGACATCCTTCGCTTCCTCCGGGATCACAACGGTCTTGTCCGGATCACACAGGGACAGGGCCGTCAGCAGCGTCATGATCTTTGTTGTGCTGGCGGGTTCCGCCGGTTCATCCGCCGCCTTTTCCAGCAGCACTTCCCCGGTGGAGGCATTGATCAGGCAGACTTTTTCAGCATAAAGGTACGCACCTGAAAGTTTTTCAGGATGCGCTTCGTCAAAGCACAGCGGTGCCTCAAAGCCATAGCCCGTCAGGTCTCCCGTCAGGAGCAGGTATTCCTGCTCCGAAATCTTTCCGTCCGGCCGGATCTTCTCCGGCTCCCGCTTGGCCATATATTCCTCAAAGGCCTTCATTGCGGTTTCCGTGTTGCCGCCGTACTGTCCGTCCGCCTTGTCCTTCAGCAGGTTCAGGCCGATCAGCGTCTGCTGGGCTTCCTTGACCCGGCTGCCCCAGCTGCCTTTGACCAGCGTCTTCAGGAGAGCAGTGTTTTCTTCCTTCATGATCTGTTCCACCGTCTTTGCGTCGGGAATGCCGGTGGGCTGAACAGCGATGCCCTCATCCGCCAGCAGTTTCTGAGCCAGGGCAATGGCGGCAGAAGTCTTCTTGCCGATAATCCCGTCCGCCTTGCCGATTTCATATCCCAGGCTGATCAGGCGCGCCTGCAGGGCGGCAATATCCGTTCCCTCCGCCCGGGCAGGCCCGGAGGGCAGCAGCAAACAGGCGGCCAGCGCCGCGCATATGATTCTCCGGAACGGTACTCTCATCCTGTTCGCCTCCTGTTTCATGCCTGCCCCGGGATCGGGGGTTGATCGTTATCTGACAATATAACGAAGGAGGCAGGCAGCTTGTTTCACAAAACCCGTCAGGCTGCCTTCTCCTGTTTTTTCAGGGGGTATTGACCTGGCCGCAAGGGCCGGGTTTATCCTTTGCCCGAAAACAGAAAGGAGGACGGATTATGAAGGATCTGAGCCTGTTGACATGGAAGGAAATCAAGGAACTGGACAAGGACAAAAGCATAGTCTCCGTTGTGCTGGCGCCGATAGAGGAGCACGGGTGGCATCTGCCCCTGGCCACCGACCTGCTGGAGGGGGAACACTGGAGTCGGGGCGCCCTGGCCCGGGCGGAGGAGGAGCTGGACGCCGGATGCTTTTACCTGCCGGCCTTTCCCGTGGCCGCCGCATCCGTGAACGAATTCTACGGCTCCATTCATTTTTCCATGAGGACAACCTGTACCGTTACCCGGGAAATCCTGGAAAGTTTATGCTGCATGGGATTTAAGCACATCGTTGTCATCGCTTCCCACGCGGATCCCCAGCACCAGATTGCCGTTGAGAAAGCCGTCCGGAAGGTGAACCGGAAATACGGCGTCCGGGCGATTGCCCCCATGGGACCGATCTTTATGGGGACGGGTGTGGAAGAAGAGAAAGAACTGAAAAGTTTCCAGGAGGAGCACCCGGATGACTACCATGCGGGATGGGTCGAAACCGCCAGCCTGCTGGACATGGATCCGGGTTACGTCCGGGAAGGATACCGGGACCTGCCGGATACCCGGATAACGGACAGGGATATGATCTTCCGGAAAAAACAGCTGAGAGCCATGGGAGCATACGGGCATATGGGCTCTCCCCGGCACGCCTCCCCGGAACTGGGACGGATGCTGAACGAGAATTGTGTTGCTTCCCTCTGCGACGCGGTAGTAAAATTTTACCGCAGAAGCGGCTATGAGCCGTATGCGCGTTACGCATTATACAGGATTCTCCCGCTCCATCTCGGATTTCTCAGGAAAGTCCGGAGAGCGAAAAACAGAAAGGAGAAAGACTGATGTATACCAGGGGTCAGTTTGCCATGATCGGAAAAGTGGGACGGAAAGCCCTGCGCCTTTATCACGAGGAAGGGCTGCTTGTTCCCGCCTGTATCAACAAAGAAAACGGTTATCACTATTATGAGGAAGGACAGCTCGCCGTCCTGGAAAAGATCCGGAGGCTGAGGCAGATCGGCCTGTCCCTCTTTGAAATCCGGCAGGTGCTGGAAGGAAAAGCAGATGAGAAAGAAGCGGTCCGGAGCCGGATCACGGAAATGGACGAACAGCTCCAGGCTGTAAAGGAGCTTGCCGCCGGCAGGGAGCAGGAAGAAGAAACCGCCTGTGACGCCCTTCCGGACATCCGGCCGTTTGAATGCAAAACCTGCCTGTATATTGACGAAAATGTGGAGAAAGAAGACCTGGGGGTATCGGTGGGCAAACTGTATGAGCAGGCGGCGCGGGAGGGACTTTCCGCCCAGGGAAGCCATTTTGTCCTCTATGAAAACCTGAACAGCGAAGAAGGGTTTTCCATGCGGACCTGCCTGCCGGTTTCCGGAAGCGGCAACGGGAATGTGACCTGTGTATCTGAAGCAAAATGCCTGCATCTGCATTTTACCGGAGGCTTTTCGAAGATCGGAAAGGCGCACGAAATCATCCACCGGTATGCGGATGAAAACAAAACGGAGTTATCCGGCAAGGCATACGAAGTATACAACAAGGATCTTTCGGCAGACGTGTATTATCCCGTAAAATAAGCGGAAAGGAAACCGCCCTGTGAAGCGAAGGCTCACAGGGCGGATGTTTTTCTCTCAGGCCTGGTTCCTTTACTGAAACTCCAGGACGGCGCAGACGGTACCGTTTGCCAGGATGGCCACGGTGGAAACCCCGTTCTCTTCCGTATACTGCGCGGTCACCTCATCCTGCGGGGTGACGGCTTTGGAATACAGAACGCGGATCTGTTCAAACTGTTTCCGCAGGATTTCCTCCGGCAGCGCCTCATGGGCCAGATCCAGGTAGCGGGTGTTATGCACATGGCCGTTATAATCAATATCGCTGCGGCGCAGGGAAAGGGCGCAGGTGCTCTGCGGGACTTCCGGCGCCCGGAGCCGGCCGGGCTTATCGTCGAACACGGTCTGCTCCCGCGGCTGGTAGGCCTGGAACAGTTCCTCCGTAATCCTGGTCAGGCGGCCCTTTGCCGTATCCAGGAGTACGAAGGCAGCCTCCGCCCGGAGCAGTTCATTCCCTTCATCGTCATTGACAATAAAGTCCCGGTAAATCATCGCCGCGGGAGCTTTGCCCCGGGCCCAGGTGTTGATATGCAGCGTTTCGTTGCTCCGGGGCCTCCGGGTAATCCGAACCCGCCACTCGGACAGGATCCAGACGATCCCCGTCTGGCTGCCCGCGATCACGCTGTCGTTGGCGTAATCCGAGTGATGGCTTCCCGCGGATTCCAGCACCTGGAAAAGCGCTTCATCCCGCAGGTTGCCGTATTGATCAAAATCGTTGAGACGGAGTTTTGTCTCCTCCTGCCAGATCATACCCTGCTCCTCCCCCCTGATATCCATCGCGTAACTCCAGCTGCCCATGGTTTTGCCGCGGTAGCTGTAGCTTTCCTCCCGGAAAAGCCAGAAGCCGTTCTTTTCATAGAAATGCCGGTTATCCTCAGAGTTGGTGAACAGCACCAGGCGCTTTCCGCCCCGGGACCGGACGCGGGGCACCAGGCATTCCCGCAGCATCCGGGAGCCGATCCCCTGCCCTTCCTGATCCGCATCCACGGTAAGGGAGCTCAGGTACCAGGCGTTCTTCTCCGCGTGGCAGGGTTTCATGGCCTCGGCGTTCATATCATCCCAGTCGGAAACCCGGCGGATTCCGCCGGCCAGGAACACCTTTCCGTAGCCCGCCCGCATATACTGCCAGGCGGAAGGTTTTACCCACTCCGGCGGGCAAAGCAGCGCCACGGCGCACAGCTTATCCCCGTCCCAGGCGCCCCAGATGTCCGTCTGACCGAAGCACAGGCGGAACTCAATCTCCAGCATCTTTTCCAGGAACCGCCTCCGGCGGTTCGCATCCGGAAAATAGTTGGCAAAATATTCATAATCCATGAAGCTGCGGGCCGCCAGCGCGGTACAGGCCGGAATGTCCTCCCGGCGGATCTGCTCATAGCGTATCATGCTGTGCTGCCTCCCTTCCCGCAGTGTGCTTGCCTCTTTTCGCAAAACATGTTACAACCGTAACATGATGGTCACCCCGCGTCAAGGCGCGGCCGCGGAATTGTGACAAAGGAGGATGGTTTGTAACATGGAACCGAAGAGAGACGGGCGGGTTTCAGATTACATCCTTGAGGCGCTGCTGATCCTGATCCGGAAAAAGGAATGGCAGGATATTTCCGTTACCGAAATCTGTGAAAAGGCCGGCGTCACCCGGATGTCCTTTTACCGCAGCTTTACCGGCAAGGAGGATGTGCTCCGGAAGTGGATCGGCAAGGTGACGGATCAGTTCATGGCTGAATCCGGGATCGACTTCCTCCGGGACAGCCGGGAGGATTACCTGATGAAGCTGTTCCGCCATGTGACCGAATACAAGGAACGGCTGCAGGTGATTTACCGGGCCGGGCTGATCCATTTTGTGCAGGAAGAGTTTGACCGGGTGATGCTGGCCCACTATGAAGGCAGATACACCGACTACCAGACCTCTTTTATCTCCGGCGGGGTCTATAACGTGTTCCTGCTGTGGCTTAAAAAAGGCTGTATCGAAACCCCGGAGCAGATGGCGCACATGGTGGGCACGTTCCAGCAGCACTGACAGGGCGAAGCGTAAAAAAGACTCCGTTGCGCAGAGGCGCAGCGGAGTTTTGATTGGGTTCAGGATCCTTCGTCAACGTTAATGCGACGCAGTCCCGAAAAGGAGACAGAGAACCGTCCCCTGTCTCCCCAGAACACGAACGTGGGCGGGCTGGGAGATTTCTCCACTCCACTCACTTCGTTCGTTTCGGTCGAAATGACATCTGAGGGCATCGTCCTCCTTGTAAAGAATCTGTAAAGATTTATGTCAGTTCATTTTCCGTTCTTCAGTAAAATGCTATAATCGTTCCGGTGTATGGCAGAGACGCTGACGAATCATTATAAAGGGAATGCGTTGTACATATATTTGTAATAAAGTTAAAACATTCGTAATAATATTGGTAAAACCACCAAAGAATAAAGCTGCTGACGGGAGGAAAGCTGTATGGCCAACAGGATCGTATTCAGAAACAGGATCTTTATTTCCCTTTTGATCCTTATCCTGGGTATGTCTGTGACTGTACCCGTCCTGGCTCTCGACGCATCAACCCTCTATAACGGATGCAGCGGAGAAGAAGTCCGGGCAATGCAGCAGGCGCTAATCGATCTGGGTTATCTGGAAGGAAAGGCTGACGGCAAATTCGGCGATAAAACCGAAGAAGCTGTTCGGGCCTTCCAGCGCAAAAACGGCCTGACCCCTGACGGCCTGGCCGGAAAGCAAACCCGTTCGTTGCTGGGGGCAGCACAGAAGAGCAGCAGTACCCCTGTAACAACGAAGGTTACGAAGTCTTCTGCCTACGAAGCGTCCACCCTCTACAAGGGATGCAGAGGCGAAGAAGTCCGGGTAATGCAGCAGGCATTGATCGAACTTGGCTATCTCGAAGGGAATGCTGACGGTATATTCGGCGCCCAAACCGAGAAAGCCGTTCGTACTTTCCAGTACAAAAGAGGCCTGACCTCCGATGGCCTGGCCGGAAAGAAAACCCGTTTACAACTGGAAAGGGATCTGACGGCAAAAAATTCGCCCAGGGACATAACGGCTGCCGAGTCCCAGGTATACAGTGAGAGGGAGGGAATCGACTGGGCGCCGTTTGAGCAAAAAGCCAGGCAGATACTGACGGCTGAAGGACACAACATTGACGGACTGAACTATATCACTCATTCCTTCGCACCGAAAGAGGGCAGCGCACTTAGTTACGATTTTTACTCACTGGAATTCTATAAGTCCAAAGATACCCATGTTTTCGACTGGACTTATGCTGTCAGTTTTGATCCAAAGGGAAAACTTGTGCATCTGTACAGCCAGGATTTCGGCGGCAAGAAGCTGACACATATAGATGATCCCACCGCCGATGATGTGAACAAGGATCTCCTGAACAAAGCGAAAGAAGAGGGCAAGCGGTTCCTGAAACGGTATGGCTATTCCTCAGTGGCCAAGAAGGTCAACCAGCTGGAAGTGCAACAGATCTCAATTTCGACCGACAATGAGGATATCTATTACACCCTCGGCGGACCGTGCATGCTCCGTATCCGGGTTGCGCCATCTCTCCGGGTCGATTACTTCCTTATAAGAGATTAATCAGATGCCTGGACACCGGATAGTGGACACTGGGGACAGTCCCCGGTGTCCACTTTCGCTATTTGGTACGAAGCTCCGGATAGGGATGGCAGCAGATCTATAAAAAATATCCGCCGCGGCGGATATTCAGGCAGGCGGGAGAAGGTAGTGGCATCGCAACGCAATACCAAATGAAGAATTAAGAATGCAGAATAATACCGCAGGAACCGTCCCACCGGTATCGTTCGAGCCTGATCACTATGTGCGCAAAGGTGCATACAAGTTGCAAATATTGCTCTGTTATATTACACTGTTAATAGTTTCTGAATAGAGGAGGGTTCATTTCCGGCCGGATCCATTCCGGTGTTTTGAGCTGGGATCCGGACAATGAACCGTTTGTTTTCCGCGCAGCAAGAGCGTTCCCGCTCTTCTGACTGTTCCGCGTCCCGGAGCAGTATACACACTATAACGGAGGGAAAAAAATGAAAAAACTGTTGTCCCTGTTGTTTGCGCTGGCTCTGTTTGTCAGCGTCCTGCCCGCGATTGCGGAACCGGCTCCCGCCGACACTGACGAGGCCGTCGGTCTGCCCGCCGTCGGCGATGTAGTCGAAGGCTTTGAAGTCAAGGAAATCCGGCCTTTTGAGATGATCGGCGCAACCCTGGTGCTTTTTGAGCACCGGAAGACCGGCGCGAAGCTCCTTTATGTCGCCAACGCCGATACCAACCGCGTCTTCCAGCTGACCTTCCCCACCCGGCCGATTGACAACACCGGCCTGCCGCATGTGTTTGAACACAGCACCCTGTCCGGTTCCGCGAAGTATCCCAGCACCGGGCTGTGGTTCAACCTGATCTATCAGTCTTACCAGACTTACATGAACGCCTACACCACCGATGCGATGACCAGCTATCCGCTCGCATCCCTCTCCGAAGAGCAGCTGCTGGCCCTGGCGGATTTCTATACCGACTGCTGCCTCCACCCGATCGTCAAGGAGCGGGAGGACATCTACCGCACGGAAGCCTGGCGCTATGAAATGGAGGACATGGACAGTCCCCTGACGCTGAACGGCACCGTGTACAGCGAGATGACCGGCGCCATGACGCTGGAAAGAACTGCCCTGGACAACGCCAACGGGGTCACCTTCCCCGGCGCCGCCCTGACCTACAACTACGGCGGAATTCCCGAGTATATTCCGGATATGACCTGGGAAGCCCTGAGAAACTATCACGACACCTATTATCATCCGTCCAACTGCCTCTGCCTGCTGTACGGTTCCTTTGAGAATTACACTCTCTTCCTGAAGCTGCTGGACGAAGCCTTCAGCCCCTATGAGAAGAAGGAGTTCTCCTTCACCGACAGCGGCTATACCCGCATCACCGAACCTGTGGTCACCAGCGTTCCTTACGGTGTGGCGGAAGGCACCGATACGGCCAACCGGTCCACCATCTACTACTACATCATCTGCCCCGGCCTGAAGGAAGACAAGGCTCAGCAGCGTGCCGTGGACCACGTCTGGGAGCTGCTGGAGAACGAAGGATCCCTGCTCATGCAGAACCTGAAGAAAGCCTTCCCCTCCGGTTCTTTTGGCTGCGGCCGCGAGCTGGCTGCCCCGGATGATGCCCTCGTCTTTATGGCAATCAACGTTAACAAGGAAGACGCGGAAACATTCCGTACGGTGATCAACGACTCCCTGAAGCAGATTGCCCAGGACGGCTTTGATCCCATCCAGCTGGATTCCATCGTGACTTCCCAGCTGCTGAACAGCAAGCTGGCACTGGAAAACGGAAATCCGGTCGAGACCGTGATCGAGTCCCTGGCCTATGATTATGCCGTCACCGGCAACCCCTTCGATTATGTCGAGACCGTGGAAGACCAGGCCAATATCCTGGACGAAAACGCCAAGGGCCTGCTGACCGCCGTCATTTCCGACTGGTATGTGGATCCGGAACTTTACACCCTGACCACCACCTATCCCGAACCCGGCCTGAAAGAGAAACAGGACGCCGCCCTGGCTGACAAGCTGGCGGAGATCAAGGCCGGCATGACGGAGGAAGAAAAACAGGCAATCATCGACGCCAACCATGCCGAACCTGAAGAAGACGACAACGCCGCCATGATCGCTGCCCTGACCCCGGTTGCCGTGGCGGACCTGCCCGAGGAGATCCGTGAATACCAGATCACCGACGAAACCGGCGCCGACGGCGTCCGCCGCATGAGCGCCGTGGCCGGTGTGGACGGCGTAGGTAAAATTGACCTGTACTTCGACGCCCGCACCCTTCCCCAGGAAGACATCCATTACCTGCGCCTGTTTACCAACCTGCTGGGCCAGATGGATACCGATGCCCGCAGCAAGGAAGACCTGGCCGTACAGATGGATCGTTACCTGATGGCCCGCAAGATCGACGTGAATTCCTTCAACAATCCGGAAAAAACTGACGTGCGCGCTTACCTGCTCACCGAGTGGGTCGCGCTGGACAACGATCTCGCCGCCGGTTACGACCTGATCAAGGAAATCCTGTTCCACACCCAGTTTACTGACATCCAGACCCTTGCCGAGCGGATCTCCGCCCAGAAAGCCGCTGTACGCAACAACCTCAACGGCACGCCCTACCGCGCGCTTTATGCCCGCCAGGAAGGCGTCGGCGATCCCCGGTGCAGATACCATGATTACCTGAACTACACCTCCTATTACACTTTCCTGGAAGAGATTGAGCAGCAGCTGGCTGCCGAACCGGAAACCGTAGTTGCCCGCCTGCAGAACGTCCAGTCCTTCCTGGCTAACCGCAGCGGCACTGTCGCCACCTTTGCCGGCAACGAAGCCTCCATCGCGGTGAACGCGCCCCTGGTGGATACCTTCTTCGCGGATATCGCTTCCGAAGAGCGGGAGTATCCGGCCTATAACCTGCCGGTTCCGCCGATCAAAGAAGGCGTTTCCGTGGACGGCAACATCCAGTACAACCTGAACTGCGCCGCCTTCAGCCAGATCGGTGTCGAGCCGGATTATGCCCTCAGCGTCATCGGTTCCCTGATCGCGGACCAGCTGCTTATTCCTGTCCTGCGGGACCAGATGGGCGCTTATTCCGTCTGGTGCGGTGCTGACGACGATGACGCCATGTACCTGATCTCCTACCGGGACCCCAACGTCAAGGCCACCTTCGACCTGTACGATTCTATCCCAGAAAAACTGGCTGCCCTGGAACTGACCCAGGCGCAGATCGACGGCTATATCATGCAGCAGTATTCCAGCCTGGCGAAGCCCGAAGGCGAACTGGCCGGTGCTGTGACCGCGATGCTCAACATCCTGCGCTGCAAGCCCACAGATGAAAAGCTGCAGAAGATGCGCGCTTATAAGAGCGTGACGCCTGAAAGCGTGAAGAACGCCGCCCCGATCTATGCCAAGCTGATGGAAAAGGGCTGCCGCGGCACCGTCGGACCGATCGGTACCCTGCAGGCCAACAGCGACCTGTATGACGCGATCCAGAACCCCTTCCACACCGAAGACCTGTCCCAGGTTTCCTTCTCCGATGTGGCAGAAGACAATGAACACCATGACGCCATCTATGCCGCCTTCACCAGTGGCATGATGGCAGCGAAGGAAGAAGGCCTCTTCGCGCCGGATGAACCTGCCACCGTGGGTGACTTCCTCGGCGGTCTGTATATGCTGATCGGCGGCGGCTCCAATGATCCCGACGCCTGCAAGGAAACGCTGGTTGGATACGGCCTGGTCGCTGCGGATCAGGATCTGAATGCCGAACTGCATGAAGATCTGCTCTGCGGTCTCCTGACCGCCATCGGTGCCGAAATGACCACAGACACCCCCGATGCCGCCGTTACCCGTGCGGATCTGGCGGATCTGTTCGTCCAGCTTTCCGGCAACTGATCCTTCCCGAATCAAAAAGACGGCCTGCCGCCTCGGAGGCAGGCCGTCTTTCAGTTTGTACAGCACAGTCTATCCTCTGTGCCTTTTTCGGAACATATGGTTATTACGCCTTATATTCTATTGATTTTGGATGGACATCGGGAACAATCCCCCAGCAGTAGTCTTTATGATGTATAGTATGATACAATGGCATAACAGCTATGAAAGGAGTGATCCTCATGAAGAAACTCATATCCTTTTTCCTGGCCCTGACCATCCTGCTGGCCGCCTTCTGCGCCTTTGCGGAGGAACCTGCTGCCAATCCTGCCATCCACTATGAGGGCGCCGGCTTCGATACCCCGGAAGACGCGGTTGCCTGCTATATGAACGGCCTGAAGAATCTGGACTTTGAACAGATGCTGAGCGCCTATGCCTGGGAAACCCTGGCCAGCCATTATTCGGTGGAGAAGTTCCTTCAGAGGATAAAGGCCTATATTCCGACAAGCTATGTCAGAATGCCCGCCGCCAATGATTTTATGGTTTCCGCAACGCTTCATTCCCTCCGCGCCGGGGAGGTCAGGATGATCTACAATGCCCTGGAGGCATATATCCTGGGCGAGGATTACCCGGACGGAAAAACAATCCCCCTGCAGGAAGAGAAAGATGTGGAAGCTTTTCTGCAGAAGTTTGACAACAGCAAACTTGAAGCGCTGACCGGTATGGCGGATATCACTTTCCTGACGCCGGATTCGGTAACAGATAACATGTTTTCCCTTGAACAGAACCAGGAAGCCCTCAAAAAGCAGACAGCTCAGTACGGGGCGGACGAATTGGTCAATGTAGTAGCCACGGCCTTTGTCGGCGATGGGACAATTATATGCATGCCTACCGTGGCCCGATACGGGGACCGGTGGTATATGGTTTCCGTCAACAGCATCACAAGTATGATCCTGGGTATAGATATGAACCACCAGGCTTTTATGTTCCGGGAAGCAAAGCTGGAAGATTTCTTCCGCTGACAGTGATGAGAAATGGACACTGGGGACTGTCCCCGGTGTCCAATATAAAAACCCGCTGTGCAGATGCACAGCGGGTTTTTCCGGCCACAACCGGTTCATTGTTCATTAGTTAAGCTCGCATTTGAACCGTCCGAATTCATATTTCATTTTCTTGCCGTTTGTGATGATCAGGTACCAGTACTCAGGTGTTTCTGTCCAATTGCCGTTCTCATCCTTCCGGATACTGATCTGCCGGGATTCGTAGTACTTTCCGTCTGTCACTTCCTGTACGATCAGCTGATCGCCTTCCCGCGTACAGATCACCAGCTGTGTTTCGGGGATCGTCCTGACGATATCTATGTTCAGCTCTCCGAGCACCAGGCTGTCCATATCCTTCATCGCTTCGCTGTGCTGTTCCAGCTGCAGGCTGAGATCGAAAACACCATTGGCATGTTTGCCGTCCAGGTACAGATTGTCCTCAAAGCCAACCCGGACCTCGTCCCTTTTGGAAGTACCGAATTTGATTCCGTCAATCACTGCCCGGCCCTTATCGCTGTTATCCTCCAGCGTAAGCACGTCTCCCGGCTGCCAGGCTGTCAGCGGCTCAGCCGCGTTTTTTTCCGCGTCACGCAGGTATTTATCCTTTACCTTGATTTTCGCATCCTTCAGGGCAGACCACTTATATTCTTTCTTCGGTCCCTCGACAAACTGCACACCCAGCTTGTCAGGTTCATTGCCGTCCAGGATCTGGATGTCATATCCTTCCGGATAAGTCATCGTCATCAATCCGTCTATTTCTATTCCAGCAATAGGCAGGTTATTCTCCCCCTGGTAAAGGAAAAACAGATTCGGAGCATTCCCGCAGATCCCGACATAATAATTCACAAAGTCTTCTGGCGACCTGGCCTTAATCAGGCATCCTGTAGCCAAGCCCGAATATATATAGTCCCTGGGCATTCCGCTCTCCCGTGCCAGTCCGTTCTCATAACTGTCCTCATAACCTGTCAGGTCAATAAAGTAATAGTATCCGTCCTGATAGATAAAGTTGAACACATGTCCGTTGTTGTCTGCACAGGAATAGCTCAGGAAACCAATTTGCTCATAATCCCCGCTCAGGATATAATTCAGCCAGTTGCTGTCTGCCGCGCAGCAGCCTGTATTGGTGCGCACCGCATCGCGTCCGGGTTTATGATGTTCCCACTTGATTTCGTTCTCAAGGATATCTGCGTTGTCTTCTGTATAAGTGAAACCGCTGATCCTGAAAAGCTGGATTGCTTCGTACAAGGTAGAGATTTCTTCCTGCTTCTCCTCCGGACTGTGCTCCACCATGTCGGCAATTTCCCGGTTGGTATAGCGTGTTTTCCCCAGCGTGTTGATCGGAACCCACCAGACGCCGTCAGCAAGGATCATTCGGAAATCCGCTTCATAGCGAACCCTGTCTATGTCATAGTCCGGGTTCACCGGAACAATCTCTGCAGCGTCATATGGTATGTAGTTCAATCGTTGGATTACACCGTAAAACTCAAGCTCATGCCCGTTATCATCTGTGCCGACGGCCGCAACAATTTCATACCTGCTGGTCCCGTCCGCAGGATAAGTGGAGCGATAGGAAAACACACAACCGGGAGCAATACGTTCCGGCCCGGCAGGAAGCAAATCCTGGCTCAGATCCTGTAACACGCATGTTCCGTCAGGTTGCACTGTATAGGAAAGCACCTGTTCCAGCATAAGCCCTACATTGTTGGTCACCATCATATCGACCATATAATAGTTCTTTACGTGTTCATCTTCCCGGCCTACACACGGAAGCACCGGACCGTCCGGGGCCCAGATATACAGTTCTGAGCAACCCTCTTCCTTGTAAGCATTGGTCGTGTAATGGGTGTTTACCAGTTCCCACAGCGCTTTGTCCCCGCCCTCTTCAACGGCTTTCTGAATCTTAGTAATCCTTTTTTCAACAGGAGCCGTTTCCTCTGCGCACGCCGGAATCACGGCCGCCGACACACACAGGATCATACACAGTGCCAGGGAAATCAGTTTTCTCAACATAGCATTCCACTCCTTGTATATCTTTGGAAACGCCTGGATCATCTGTCAAACAGACTTGCAGTGTCACTTTCCCGAAACAGACTATCTGCCTTCGGCGGAGATTGCGCATTTGAACCGGCCAAATTCATATTTCATCTTCTTGCTCTTTGTGATGATCAGGTACCAGGTATCCGGGGTTTCCTGCCAGGCACCGGATTCATCCCGGCGGATACTGATTTTGCGGGAGTCATAATACTGTCCATCCAGGACCTCCTGCACCACCAGCTCGTCCCCTTCCCGAAGGCAGATCAAGATCTGGGTTTCCGGAACCGTTTGGAGGATGCCCAGGTTCAGTTCACCGATCACCAGGGTATTCATATCCCGGATGGCTTCGCCGTGCAGGACCAGCGGGAGCGTGTACTCAAATACGCCCCGGTTTCCGCCGCCCTCCAGGTACAGGTTTTCCTCAAAACCCAGATTCACCTCGTCCCGCCGGAGGGTAACGTATTTGGTTCCGTCCACCACCGCGCGGCCGCTGGCGCTCTCATCCGCCAGGGTGAGCCGGTCCCCGGGCTGATACGCTGTCAGCGGTTCGGTTTCCTCCCCGCCCCGCAAGTATTTGGGGTCTGCCTTGATTTTCTCGGCCTTCCAGTTTCCCCAGTTATAGGTTTTTTTCGGACCGGGAGCAAAGATGACCGCTGCCTTTTCCGGATCTTTGCCGTCGATGACCTGAACGTTCGCTTCTTCCGGATAGTAGGTTTCCATACGGTCTTCATCTTCATACTGCACGTCGACGCTGGGGAGCAGTTCATCCGCCTCATAACAGAAGAACCGGTTCGGCGCGCTGGGGACGATTCCCGTGTAATAGCGCACAAAATCTTCCGGGGACTTCGCCTTATGGATGTTTCCCGTGACCGCCCCCGAGAACCAGTAGTTGTTCGTGTTGGCGGTTTCCGGGGCGGTGGTCTCATCCTGCTCGTAGCCTGTGAGGTCCACAAAGTAATAGTATCCGTCCTGGTAGATATAATTGAATATATGTCCCAGTTCATGCACCTTGGAATAGGCCAGGAAACCGATCCGTTCATAATCCCCGTGCAGGATATAATGCAGCCAGATGGAACTGCCGGCGCAGTTGCCGGTGTTCAGGCGCACCACATCGCGGGCGGTCTTGTAATGCGCCCAGGAAATATCTCCTTCCGTAATCATGACATTGTCGTCGTCCTTATAGGTGAAACCGCCGACCTTGAACAGCTGCAGCGCCTCATACAGGGTGGAGATCTCCTCCTGCTTCTGCTCCGGTTCATGCTCCAGCATGTCTGCAATCTCCCGGTTGGTATAGCGGGAGCCGCCGAGGGTGCGGACCGGCACCCACCAGACGTTTTCACCCACAGGCACCTCGAACTGCGCCTCATAACGGATGTTTTCCAGGTCGTAGTCCGGATTTTCCGGAATGGTCACTGTTGTCGCAGTTTCCCGGACGGTGTTCATCCGCTGGATCACGCCGTAGAACTCCAGCTCATGCCCGTTATCGTCCGTGCCCGCCGCCACGACCACAAAATAACGGCAGTCTCCGTTTGCGGGGCTGGACACCCAGGTGGTAAAAAAGCTGCAGGGATCAAGACGCAGCGGCGCGGAAAGCATGCTTTCAGACGCTTCGCAGGTGCCGTCCGGAAAAACAGTATAGCTGAAGATATTTTCCAGCGTGATCCCGACACCCGCGGTTTCCTGGAACGCAATCGTGACGCGGTTGATCAGGGGATCGTCATCCGTCAGCTTCTCCGGAAACGCTGGGCCGGTGGGCGACCAGATACAGACATCCGCACAGCCTTCCTCAACGTACGTATTGGTCGAGTAATGGGTATTGACCAGTTCCCATAACGCTTTGTCCCCGCCCTCTTCGACAGCCTTCTGGATCTTGGTAATCCTTTTTTCAACAGGAGCCGTTTCCTCTGCGCATGCCGAAATCACGGACGCCGACACGCACAGGATCATACACAGTGCCAGGGAAATCAGTTTTCTCAACATAGTATTCTGCTCCTTTTTCATTTTGGAAGGTATTGATCGGATATCGACAACTGTTTCTGTAGGATATATTTTACCCTACCCCTCGTTTTGAAAAAAGTATATAATTTGTATTGGTCAGTAAACAGGATGAAAAAAGCAAATTACAGGGGTCTATTTTTCCACACGCACCTCCGCCGAATCGGTTGAGCGCAACACAACCATTGCGTTATTGGTTTTTGACTTATTTATGGTATGATGCCTTTGGAACGTTCCGGATATAAAACAGACGGAGGAACACCTATGATGTATCTGTCAGCGAACCTGAAAAAGTACAGGATCATGAAAGAACTGACCCAGGAGGACGTGGCGGAATACCTGGGCATTACGGCACAAAGCGTTTCCAAGTGGGAACGGGGGGAATCCTGTCCGGATATCACGTTCCTGCCCGCGCTGGCGAATATCTTTGAAACCAGCGTGGACCTGCTGCTGGGGATGGATACGATCCGGGCGGAAGAAACCCGGCGGGGGATCCACGCCAAAGCGGTGGCGTACCAGCAGGAGGAGGATTATGAGGCGGCCGCGAAGACCTACCGGGAAGCGCTCAAGACCTATCCGAACGACCCCGGCATGATGCTGGGGCTGGCAGGAGCCCTGGCGCTGCAGGGCGAAACCGCGGAAGCCATTGAACTGATGGAAAAAGGCCTGCCGCTTTCCACAAATGAAAAGCAGAAGGCCACCATCCGGGCCGCGTTATGCTTCCTGTACCTGAAGGCCGGAAAAGAAGACAAGGCAAATGCCCTGGCCTCTCGGCTGCCGCACATGAGGGAAAGCCGGGAAGTTATACAGCCGCTCGTTCAAAGCACCATGGACGGTGCAGCGATTGAGGAGAATGTGAGGAAGATACTGCTGGGAGAATAAAGGTTCTGCGGCTGCAGAACCTACTGAAAACTGAAAAATGAAAACTTAAAACTTAAAAATGGTGGATGGATGGCTCCGCCATCCTTTGAATAAATGATCCGCTGCGGCGGGGGAGACAATATGTAATGACCTCCATTTTGTAGGTTCGTGGATTTACCTGTATACTACAAATGGATGAACAAAAGTGGTAACAGGGTTTACCGCATACAAAAGGAGGTCATCACATGAAGTATACCACAGTTTACGTTG
>JAFRQX010000004.1 GCA_017428385.1 Clostridia bacterium
GCGAAATGCGGACGGGATAAACGCTGAAGGCATCTAAGCGTGAAGCCCACCTCAAGATTAAGACTCCCATTGCGCAAGCAAGTAAGACCCCTGGAGGACTACCAGGTAGATAGGTCATCGGTGGAAGTGCGGTAACGCATGGAGCTTGATGATACTAATAGGTCGAGGGCTTGATTTCATGATTGGTCCAGAGACCAATTAAGGTAACAGAAAAACTAACAGGTCAGATAATTCCTGAATATTGTAGCTGTGCAGTTGTCAGGATGCGTAAAGCGTCCGAGGGCCCCGGAAGAGGAAGAAAAGGACGATGGAAGGGGCCAAACCGTTCCGATAAAGGGACGATGAAATCGCTGGTAAGGAAGACCCAAGGGACAGAATGAAAAGCGATTTCCTAAATAGCTCACCATTTCCGGTGGCAATGACGAAGAGGTTCCACCTGTTCCCATACCGAACACAGAAGTTAAGCTCTTCAGTGCCGATGGTACTTGACTGGTAACGGTCCGGGAGAGTAGGTCGCCGCCGGATTCCATATTCCTCAGTAGCTCAATGGCAGAGCATTCGGCTGTTAACCGAAGGGTTGTAGGTTCGAGCCCTACCTGGGGAGCAGAAAAGAGTCTGATCGTATGATCAGACTTTTTTTCTGCTCCCCAGGAGGAATCTCAATAAATTGATCTTCCGGCAGACTACGTCTGCCAGGGCTCTCACGTTCTCACCCTATCCGCAATCTCAGTCGACGCAGCAGGCATTGCTGTCGCTTCAACCTGCTGCTTGCTTTGATTGACTCACTCAGGGAGCTTCCTGCTTCGCAGGATAGTCCACTGGACTACCGCTTCCTTCGTTCCCCGCAACCACAATCGTCGTAGACGGCCTCGCGGGGACGCTTCAGCCCTCTGCTCGTTTCGAATGACTCGCTCACCTCGTTTTCACCTACGGTGAATGCCCCACTGGGGCACCACTCGGATCGCTCTCCTGGGGAGCCCAAAAGGCCTGATCAAAAGATCAGGCTCTGATCTACTTTTATGCCAAATAGTAGTGTATAATATAGGAAATAATCTTTGACAAATAGACTTGAAAGTAGGGAATAAGTCGTGAGGAAAGCGGCGAAACAGATTTTGTGGTGTATTGCAGGGCTGATTGTGCTCTGCGTCGTGCTTCGCTTCGCCTTCTTTAATGATTTTTCCATATACAGCTATATCCCATCCAGTAAACAGGGCGAAATTAAGGTAACGGTGGAAAAACCGGAAGTGATCCACGCAGGAGAACCTGTACGTGGGGAGGGATTTATCCGGACACCTGTATATCCGGGGGAAACGGGGACTACGGTTCTGGATGTTACTGTTGGAGAGAGTAAAGACGGTTCCATGCATATCCTGAGGGTAGGTCGTTTTCATACGGTATATGACAAAAACAATGATAACTTTACCGGTGATACATCACTGCTGATCGGAGTAACGCTGTTCTGGCTCTTTGTCAGCGCGATCATGCTCTGGCATTTCTTCCAGGCGAAGGGGACTGCCTTTTATGATTACAGCACCATATATTATGCGGGCTTTTCCCTGTTTGCCCTGGTCACCGGGCTGACAATAATGGTTAATACCATCTCCCATGCCTTTCATCCGGAAAGGTATAATATGATGACGGTTTACTCGAGTATCAGCGGGGCCAGCACCTGGTTCATGAAGCTGACGGCTCCTGTGATGATTGTGTTTGCCATTGTACTGGCAGTAAGCAATATTGTGCTTATGCGGCATGAGGGCTGGCAGCCGGGAAACGCGCTGGGGCTGCTGGTGAGTATCGTCATTATCCTGGGAGAGGCGTTGGAACTGTACTTTATGATGCGGTTTTCCAGCGGTTCGGAATGGGAAATCAGGCTGGAAAGAACCCTGGAGAACACCTATGCCACGCTCTTTATCTATTGTCAGTGTATGCTGACAGGTGCTGTGATCTGCGGGATCAAGGCGGCGAAACACACTCCGGACCTGGACAAGGATTTCATTATCATCCATGGATGCTGGTTCCGGAAGGACGGAACGCTTCCGCCGCTGCTGCGGGACCGGGTGGAAAAGGCGCTTTCCTTCTGGAAGACGCAGAAAGAGACAACCGGAAAGGAAGCCATTTTTGTTCCTTCCGGCGGACAGGGAAAGGATGAGCCCATGCCGGAAGGAGAAGCGATCCGGCAGTACCTGCAGTCACAGGAGGTACCGGAAGATCTGATCCTGACCGAGTTCCGGTCGAAGAATACTTTTGAGAACATGAGCTTCTCAAAGAAGCTGATCCGGGAGAAGAATCCGGAAGGGAAAGTGATCTTTGCGACAAGCAGCTATCATGTGTTCCGCAGCGGAATCTGGGCAAAACGGGCAGGACTTACGGCAGAGGGAATCGGCAGCAGGACAAGATGGTGGTTCTGGCCTAACGCGTTTATCCGGGAAACCGCCGGATTGCTGCACAAAAGGTGGAAACAGGAGCTGTTTTTCCTCCTGGTGCTGCTTCTTTTCTTCGGATTGCTGTCCATGATTCTTTGATGCAGGCAAAGCGTTGTTTTCCGGAAGTCCATGAAGTATAATAGCCAAAAATAATTTAATAAACGGAGGCGGGAGATATGCAGCGCCGAATCATAACACCCGGTCCGCTTCATGATGAAAAGGGCCATCTGACCGAAACCGGATATGCCACAGAGCTCCTGAAGACCTATGACCGGTCAAGGGTGGCAGCCAGCCGCCTGAAGGTCAAGGAATGGGATTATTATGCCGTCTGCACGGACCGTTTTACCCTGGCGCTGACCATTGATCACAATGGTTATATGACCATGGACAGTATCTCCCTGCTGGATTTTGAACGGAACACACAGATTACAAAATCCGCCATGAGCCTGCCGTTCCTGTCTCCGCGGGAGCTTCCGGCTTCCAGCAAAAAGGGAGACATCCGCGTATCGGGCAAAGGGTATATGATCTCCTTTGAGAATGACGGGATCAGCCGGCGGCTGACGGGGTATATGAACAAGTTCAGCCAGGATAAAACCATAGTGTTTGATCTGACGCTGAGTGACGAACCGCAGGAGTCCATGGTGATTGTGACGCCCTACAAGGATCATCCGGAAGCCTTCTATTATAATCAGAAGATTAACTGCATGCGCGTGGACGGCGTTATTACCCTGGGAGACCTGGAATACAGGTGCGATCCGGCGGACTGCTTCGCGGTGCTGGACTGGGGCCGGGGCGTATGGACCTATGACAACACCTGGTACTGGGGATCCGCGTCCGGGCTGGTGGATGGCGTGCCCTTCGGGTTCAATGTGGGGTATGGATTCGGCGACACGTCCGCGGCCAGCGAGAACGTCCTCATATATGAGGGAAAAATCCACAAGCTGGAGCAGGTAAAATTTGAAATTCCGGAAAAAGACGGGAAGGAAGATTATCTGTCCCCATGGAACTTTACAAGCAGCGACGGGCGGTTTGAGATGAAGTTTGAACCGATCATGGATCGCTGCGCCAAAACAGATCTGCTGATTATCTGCTCGGACCAGCACCAGGTGTTCGGCCGGTTCTCCGGCACGGTGATCCTGGATGACGGCCGGAAACTGCAGATTGATCATCTGACCGGCTTCGCTGAGAAGGTCAGGAACAAATGGTAAGTACTTGAAGGAGGATCCCCTGTAATGCTGAGCCTGGAGAGAGCAACGGAACTGAACGCAACCATGGTGTCGGATGAGCACCTGATCATTCACGCGAAGAATGTCTGCTATGCCATGGGGGCAATGGCGGATTACTTCGGAGAAAACCGGGAACACTGGCAGGCAGTCGGAATGCTGCACGACTATGACTATGAGAAATATCCGGAGGAACACCTGCAGCATACGCAGGAGCCGCTGCTGGCGGCGGGGGTTCCGGAGGAGGACGTACGGGCGATCATGAGCCACGGCTGGGGGATCTGCACGGACGTGAAGCCGGAAAGCAATCTGGAAAAGAGCCTCTTCACGGTGGACGAGCTGACGGGAATCATCCAGGCCTGCGCCCGGATGCGCCCGAAGGGGATCCAGGACCTGGAGATCAAGAGCTTCATGAAAAAGTATAAGGATAAGAAGTTTGCGGCCAAATGCGACCGGGAGCTGATCCAGAAGGGCTGTGATCTGCTGGGGATGGAGGTCCGGGAAGTGGCTGAAATCTGCATTGAAGGAATGCGTCCCCATGCGGCGGAAATCGGTCTGGAAGGAACCGGAGAAGAATAAGAACGCGTATCAAAAAAGCCTGTTCGTGACGAACAGGCTTTTGTTATTCCGGGAAGATCAATAGTTTTCAGCGGCGATTTCGAAATAGCTCTGGGGATGGTTGCAGACGGGGCAGACTTCCGGAGCCTTGGTGCCCACAACGATGTGGCCGCAGTTGCGGCATTCCCAGATCTTGACCTCGCTCTTTTCGAAAACCTGCTGCATTTCGATGTTCTTCAGCAGGGCGCGGTACCGTTCCTCGTGATGTTTTTCGATGGCGGCAACACCGCGGAATTTCGCGGCCAGTTCAGTGAAGCCTTCTTCCTCAGCGGTCTTTGCGAAGGACTCATACATATCGGTCCACTCATAGTTTTCACCGTCGGCGGCAGCCGCCAGGTTTTCAGGCGTGGAGCCAATGCCCTTGAGTTCTTTGAACCACATCTTGGCATGTTCTTTTTCGTTCTCAGCTGTCTTCAGGAAAAGCGCGGAGATCTGCTCATAGCCTTCCTTTTTGGCAACGGAAGCGAAATAGGTATACTTGTTCCGGGCTTGGGATTCACCTGCGAAAGCGGCTTCCAGGTTCTTTTCGGTCTGGGTTCCGGCATAGGGATTGGACATGACATTTTCCTCCTTTATCAATATAGATGACGGGCTTTATTGCTCGTTACGGATTGTGTAAAGCTTCAGGAAACCGCAGAGGGAGCTGACCTGTTTGCTGAGGCTGCGGGGCAGCAGCACAACATACAGCGCCTGGTCCGTGGTGGTATGAAGCCGGATATACTGATCATTTTCCATCCGGACGGAGGTGTTTCCGAAGAAGGTGGGTCCGGCATAGGGCATGAAATGGAAACCGTCCTCCAGCATATTCAGGGTATCCGCCGGCCAGATGCTCTGCAGGGTGATTTCCTCGCCTTCAGGGGTCTGCCAGTTCGTGATGACAACCCGGCCGTATCCTCCCGCAACCGGTGTGTCGGCACAGGTGGCACTGACGAAGGTCATGCCGGAGGTGTTCTGGAAGCACATCATGGGTGCGGGGAAGTCCAGCTGCACCAGGTCGCTTTCATTGTCTATCCGGAGCGCTGTGCCTGCTTCCACGGCAGGCGTCACGTCAGGGACTGCGTTTTTATCCTCCTGGGGTTTGGCCAGGATCAGGGAGATGGCGAGCATCACCAGCAGGGCGACGGAAAACAGGATTTCCACAATCCGGAGGAGATACTTGCGTATTTTCTTTCCGTCAGCCATGATGCCCCTCCTTTCTTTTCCTGAATCAGGCAGCGGTTTCCGTTCCGCTGAGACCTATTATATATGGGGCGGAAGAATACTGTCAAATTGTGCGGACCCGTCCGGACCGGTTTGTCCGGGATGACCGGACGGCAGGTTTTCAGGCCTCAGAATCGTTGTTTATAAAGAGAGGAAACAGTGCCTTCAAAAGGCCGGAAACCACGGCGCGGGGCGGGCTGACTTGCCCCGGAATCCAAAAGGATGTAAAATAATAGTTCACGGAGGGTAAGGATATGAAATCTAATCGCCTGATTCGCCTGGCAATCTGCCTGATTGCGGCGATGCTGCTTTTCATCCCTGTCTGTCCGGCGGAAGAAGCGTTTCATGTTGAAGACGCAGGACTGGACATGACAGAAACGCTCAGCGTTCACTATCCCGTGCTGTCCGGCCCGGGAGATGAAGCGCTGCTTGTGCAGATCAATACGATGATCCGGGAAGACTGCCATATCGGGGATTATCTTGCCCGTACGGCACAGCTGATCGCCGGCGGAAGCCTGCAGGTCAGCTGGCAGGGCGGGATTATGGGCGATGTGTTCAGCTGTGCGGTCTCGGCAGCCGGCGCGGTGGAAAACACCCGTTCCACGCATGTGTGGAATGCCTGTGCTGTGGACCTGCGGGACGGCCACCGGATTACCCTTTCGGAGCTGTTCACGGACGAGGAAGCCGGCCGCGAGCAGATCCGCACCTACCTGGAAGACAAAGTTCTGCCGGAACTCAGTGCGCATCTGCAGAACAGTGAACTGGAGCCCCTGCCGGAACGCTTCTTGCTGGAGCCTTCCGGACTGACGCTCCTGTACCCGGTGGGCCAGCTGAGCACCCTGGGAGACCGGGCTGGCGATATCCGGATTGGATGGCATGTGCTGAAGGACGTGCTGAACCTGGAAGAGGACAGCATTCCGGACCGGATCGGCGTGAAACAGATGATCACCCTGACCGCGGAAAGCGCGGAGCAGCTGCTGGCCACGTCGGCGGAAGGATCCCTGACCGGGATTCCGGTGAAACTGGGAGACAGCGTGCAGGAGATGACCGACCGGTATCACCTGCTGACGGACCCGGATGGCTTTGAGGGCGGACGCCTGTTTGCGCTGGAAGGAGCTGGATTCCGGGGTGTTTACCTGATGACGGACGACCTGACCCGCGGCTGGGAAAACAGCAAGTTGGAAGGAATCCGGATGGAACAGGGCTGCCTATGGGGGCTGTGCGTGCATGAGACCATGCGGGAAGACTGGATTGCAGTGCTCGGTGAACCGGACGGTTCAGCGGCAATTGACGAAGACAAGGCGGAGGCGAACCGGCTGGTGCCGGGAACCTGCGATTATTACAGCTGCGGGGAATATCAGCTGCGGCTGTACAGCGATGATACCGGATGCCTGATCTGTATTGTACTGACGGCATAACGGAGCAAAGAGAGAAAGGAACAGAAGGAAAGAATGGCTCAGAAAGGGAGCGGAAAAAGAAGACAGGCCCCCGCGTATTCCGCGGATGCGATGGCCATCCGGTATATGGCCGGACTGGTTCTGATTGCGCTGGGCGTCCTGATCTTTATGGCGGCGGTCTTACGGCTGCCGGGAAATATCTTTGAAGGTCTGCGGATTATCTGCTTCGGCCTGTGCGGGATTATGGCCTATGTGCTGCCCGTGCTGCCGGTGTGGGCCGGTGTGCTGGTGATCTGGTCCACCCAGCGCCGCGCGCCCGTGCGGCCGTGGCTGTTTGCGCTGCTGGCCTTCTTCGGTTTGTGCGCTTTCCTGATGATTACCGGAGCCATGGAGCACCTGAGGAACACCTACGGCAGCGGCTGGGGTGACGTGATCAACGGTACCTACGCGGACAGCTCCACCCGGGTGAACCCGAACGGCGGCGGCGCGGTCGGAACCATCCTGGCCTGGCCGTTGTGGAATTACCTGGGCCCCGTGCTGGGCACCATGATTATCTTTGTGCTGACCGTGTTCTGCATTCTGATGTCGATGAACCTGACCCCTTCCCGGATCCGGGATCTCTTTACGGGCCAGGCAGGCGCCCGCCGGCAGCAGCAGAAGCTGGAACGGGAACGTATGGAACAGCAGCAGCTGGCATGGCAGCAGCAACAGGCCCTCTGGCAGCAGCAACAGCAGCAGATCCTGGAACAGCAGTACCAGATGCAGCAGCAACAGCAGATGCCCATGCAGCCTGCGCAGCAGGCCTATATGCCGGGGCAGGAGATGCAGCCGCCTGTGCAGCAGAAACCAGTATCCGGTGACGGGGGCGTTCGCGACTGGCAGGAGCAGATGGCCGCCGGTCAGGCGGTTTCCGCGGCAACCGGACACCAGAGCAGTATTTTCGGCAAAAAGAACCAGGCAAAACCGGCCTCCCAGGAGAAATCCTTTGCCAGCCGGATTTTCGGCCGGAATAAAAAGGAAGAGTATGACGGCCTGAGCGACGGATCCACCCTGGCCGATGCCGGAACGGCAACCCGCAGGCCGGCAGGAAGACCTGCGCGCCGGACGGCAACGGGAGCGGAGATCGGCGAGCCCCAGACCCACTGGCGGCAGGATACGGCGGAGATCCCGCTGGAGATCGACAACGGCCGCAAACGCCGGCCGCAGCCTGTACAGCAGACGATGGCGGACATTCCGGAGGAACCGGCACCTGTCCGTCCGGAACCGGCCCGCGGAAGGCAGCCGGTCCGGGAGCAGGAGCCGGCAGTGGAGAAAGCGCCCGTCCGGGACGACTCGCGGTACCGCCGTCCCGCGGAACCGGAGCAGAAGAAGCCCGAAGTGCAGCCGGCCCGGCCGGCCGTGCCTGTGGTACAGCAGACCATCGGGGAAGCAGCCTATCAGGCTCCGATCAAGGTGCCTGTGAAAAAGAAGGCGGAGGAAGAGGAAGAAGGCATATGGATGCCGACGCCCTACAACTATCCGCCGATTACAGACCTGGCCAGGCCGCAGCTGGGGGTCGAGGATACCCGCGAAGAGGATATCACGCGTTCCCGCAAGCTGGAAGAAACCCTGGCAAGCTTCCGGGTACCGGCTCGGGTGGTGCACGTGACCCACGGCCCCGCCATTTCCCGTTTCGAGCTGGAACTGGAAGCGGGTACCAAGGTCAACAAGGTATCGGAACTGGAAAAGGATATTGCCTACGGTATGTCCGCCACCTCTGTGCGTATTGAGGCGCCGATTCCGGGCAAGCGCCTGGTCGGCGTGGAAGTACCGAACCGTAAGGTGACGACCGTTACCCTGCGGGAAGTCATGGAGAGTGAGCCGATGCAGAACGCCCGGTCGATCCTGACTGTGGCGCTGGGCAAGGATATCGCCGGTACGCCCATTGTGTGCGATCTGGCGAAGATGCCGCATATGCTGATTGCCGGCCAGACCGGCAGCGGTAAATCCGTGTGTATCAACGCGATTATCAACAGCCTGCTGTACCGGGCCAGCCCTGACGAGGTGAAGCTGATCCTGGTCGACCCGAAGGTGGTTGAACTGCAGTGCTATAACGGGATTCCGCACCTGCTGATTCCTGTGGTGAACGATCCGCGCAAGGCGGCGGCCGCACTGGCCTGGGCTGTGGCGGAAATGATGGAACGGTACGACAAGTTCGCCGAAAAGAAGGTCCGGAACCTGGAAGGCTACAACCAGCTGGTGGAAAAGACGGGCGAAAAACCCATGGCCCGGATCGTCATCATCATTGACGAGCTGGCGGACCTGATGATGGTCTGCAAAAAGGACGTGGAAGAATATATCTGCCGCCTGACGCAGCTGGCGCGCGCGGCGGGCATTCACCTGATTGTTGCGACGCAGCGTCCCTCGGTGGACGTCATTACCGGCCTGATCAAGGCCAATATTCCGAGCCGTATCGCGTTCAAAACCGCGAGCTCTGTGGACAGCCGTACCATCCTGGACCGGAATGGTTCGGAACAGCTGCTGGGCTGGGGCGATATGCTGTATGCGCCCACCGGCTCCTTTGCGCCTACCCGTGTGCAGGGCTGCTTCCTGAGTGATGAGGAAGTCAACCGGATCGCGAAACATGTGAAGGAAGCGAATCCCAGCACCTATGATCCGGATATCCTGGAGAAGCTGGATGAAATCGCCAACGGCGGAGAAACCGGAAACGCGGATATCATCATCAACAGTTCTGACATGAGCGGCGGAGACGGCGGCCTGTTCGAGCAGGCGGTGGAATTCGCCATCCAGGACGGCCAGATTTCCACCAGCACGCTGCAGCGGCGGCTGAAGATCGGCTATGCCCGGGCAGGCCGGCTGACGGATGAGATGGAAGAGAGAGGCATTGTGGCCGCCAAGGACGGCAGCAAACCCCGGAAGTGCCTGATTACCCGGGAAGAATGGGAAGAAATGAAGAGAACAACGGAAGGAATGACGTAATCAATGGCGAACATGGTGGACTATCTGGCCTGGCGGGGAGATGTTCCGTTTGAAATCTCGCCATGGAACGAGATAGACGGCCTGCTGGTCGCTACCATCAGTTATCTGAATTTCCACGGAGGACGGGATCCCAAGGGATGGACCCTGGAGGAGATGTCCCGGATTGACCTGATCCAGGAGGGAAACACTTCCACTTTTGCAGGACGTAAGACGGTCTTTCAGGCCATGGCTTCTGGCGCCCGCTTCCGCGGATGCCGGCTGCATCATGCCATTGCCATGACGGATCCGGAGATCGGGATGCAGTTTTCCGCCATGTGCCTGGACCTGCCGGACGGCAGCATGTGCGTGGCGTTCCGGGGAACAGACAACACCGTCGTGGGCTGGCGGGAAGACTTTGACATGGCCTACACCACCCGGGTGCCTGCCCAGGAGGCGGCAATCCTGTATCTTCGGCGGGCCGCGGCATTATCCAAAGCACCGCTGCGGCTGGTGGGGCACAGCAAGGGCGGCAACCTGGCGGTTTACGCCGCGGCCTTCGCCTCCAAACGGGTGCAGGACCGGATTGAGAGCATCGTGAGCTACGACGGTCCCGGCATGAACCGGGAGACCTCCCAGTCGGAAGGATACCTGAGGATTAAGGACAAGATCCGTTCCTTTATTCCCCAGACCAGCATCATCGGCCTGCTGATGGATTTCTATGAGCCTTATACGGTAGTGCGTTCCACCGCCAGCGGCATCAGCCAGCACGATCCCATGACCTGGAAAATTTACGGTCCGCAGTTTGAAACCCTTTCCTCGGTGGACCAGACAGCGATTGTGGTACGGGATACCCTGCATGAGTGGCTGCAGAACAGCACCCCGGAACAGCGGGCGGACTTTGTGGACGCGCTGTTCGGCATGGTGGAGACCACCAAGGTGACCCGGATGAGCGAGCTGACCGGGGAAAAACTCCGGACGATGATGACCATGGTGGGCAACCGGAAGGAAGTGGATCCGGAAACCCGGCGCGTATTTACCCGGCTTATGGCCCAGGCAGTTTCGCTGGGCTTCGGCAATGTGATTGACTGGGTCCGAGGGCGGAGGGAGAACGACATCGAGGGCGGCTGGGAGACTATGTCAGCCGCGAAGCGCAGGGAAATGCTGGATGCCGCGCTGAACGAACCCGAGCCTGCGGAGGAAGCAAAAGAAGATCAATCCCGGGAACAAAAAGACCCTTGACAAGGATCGTTCCGTATGATAAAAGATATACCGGTACCGATCTTTAAGACGATACAGAGATATCGGCAAGATTGGATTGGCGCGTATGCCGCTGTGCGGCAGACGCTGTATGCATGCGATCCGAACTCTGCCGATTCTCCGGCAGAGTTTTTTTGTAAGGAGGGTTGCATGATGACGGTCAGACTGGAAATGAACCGGATTCCGTCCCAGGCGGCCCAGGGCTCCCTTGTCAGCAAAAAGGATAATGTCTTTACTTTTCCCGGCTTCTGTGATGTGCACGTTCACTTCAGGGAGCCGGGTTTTTCTTATAAGGAAACGATGGTGACCGGCAGCCGGTCGGCAGCCCGGGGTGGCTACACGGCGGTCTGCGCGATGCCGAACCTGAAGCCGGTGCCGGACAGCCTGGCACACTTAAAGGAAGAAGAGGACCTGATCCGGGCGGCCGGCGGCCTCGTGGATATCTACCCTTACGCGGCGCTGACCGTCGGGGAAAAGGGACAGGAAGCCGCGGCGCTGGAAGAGCTGGCGCCCCGGGTGATCGCCTTCTCGGATGACGGAAAAGGCGTCCAGTCTGAAAGCATGATGCGCTCCCTGATGGAGCGGTGCAAAAAGCTGGGCAAGGTGCTCGCCGCTCACTGCGAAGATGAAACCCTGGTCCGCGGAGGATACATACACGACGGTATCTACGCCGCGGCCCACGGACACAAAGGCATCTGCTCCGAAAGCGAATGGGGTCCCATTGCCCGGGACCTGAAGCTGGCGAAGGAAACAGGCTGCGCCTACCATGTGTGCCACATCAGCTGCAAAGAAAGCGCGGAACTGATCCGGCAGGCCAAGAAGGACGGCGTGAACGTAACCTGTGAAACCGGCCCGCATTACCTGCTGCTGGATGAGAACGACCTGCAGGAGGACGGCCGCTTCCGGATGAATCCGCCCCTGCGGGCGAAGGAAGACCGGGAAGCCCTGCTGGAGGCCTTGCTGGACGGCACGATCGACATGATCGCCACGGACCATGCGCCCCACAGCGCGGAGGAAAAGAGCCGCGGGCTGGCAGGCAGCGCCTTCGGGGTGGTCGGCCTGGAATGCGCGTTCCCGGTGCTGTATACCGGGTTGGTGAGAAAAGGTATCCTGACGCTGGAAAGGCTGGTCAGCCTGATGGCGGTGGCCCCGCGGGAACGCTTCGGAATCCCGCTGCGGGAGGATGACCTGTGTGAGTGGGACCTGGACGCGGAATACACGATCGATCCGGAAGAGTTTGAAAGCATGGGGAAAGCAACACCCTTTGCGGGACAGAGCGTATACGGACGGTGCCTGAAAACCGTGCACGCAGGCAGGACAGTATATATAGGATAAAAGATGGAGGAAGAGGAACATGGCGAAACGGACAGACATCAAAAAGGTACTGATTATCGGCAGCGGCCCCATTGTGATCGGACAGGCGGCGGAGTTTGACTATGCCGGCACACAGGCGTGCCTGGCCCTCAAAGAGGAAGGCTACGAAGTGGTGCTGTGCAACTCCAACCCGGCGACGATCATGACCGACACCTCCATTGCGGACAAGGTGTACATGGAGCCCCTGACACTGGAATATATCGCGAAGATCCTGCGGTATGAACGTCCGGACGCCATCGTGCCCGGTATCGGCGGCCAGACCGGCCTGAACCTGGCGGTGCAGCTGGAGCGCAAGGGCGTGCTGAAGGAGTGCGGCGTGGAACTGCTGGGCACCAGCAGCCGGAGCATTGAGCGGGCTGAGGACCGGGAACTCTTCAAGGAAATGTGCGAGTCCATCGGCGAGCCGGTCATCCCCAGTGAGATCACCTACAACCTGGAAGAAGCAAAGAAAGCGGCGCTGGACATCGGGTATCCGGTGGTGCTGCGTCCCGCCTTCACCCTGGGCGGCACCGGCGGCGGCTTCGCCAACAATGAAGAAGAACTGATTGAGATCGGCACCAACGCCTTCCGCCTCAGCCCTGTGCACCAGGTGCTGGTGGAAAAGAGTGTCCGGGGCTTCAAGGAAATCGAGTTCGAGGTCATGCGGGACAGCAACGACAAGGCGATCACGATCTGCGGCATGGAGAACGTGGACCCCGTCGGTGTGCACACCGGTGACAGTGTTGTTGTCGCTCCGATCCTGAGCCTGTCCGACCATGACCTGAAGATGCTGAATGACAGCGCCCTTAAGATCATCCGCGAGCTGAAGGTGGAAGGCGGCTGCAACGTGCAGTTCGCGCTGGATCCCAACAGCAGCAAGTACTACCTGATTGAGGTTAACCCGCGGGTCAGCCGTTCTTCCGCCCTGGCCAGCAAGGCCAGCGGTTACCCGATTGCCCGGGTGACGGCGAAGATCGCCCTGGGCATGGCGCTGGAAGAGATTCCGGTAGCCGGCGGAAACGCCGCCATGGAGCCCTCTCTGGAGTACATCGTCGCGAAGTTCCCCCGCTTCCCCTTCGACAAGTTCACTTCCGCCAGCAACCAGCTGGGTACCCAGATGAAGGCGACCGGTGAAGTCATGGGCATTGGCAGCAACCTGGAGGAATGCATCCTCAAGAGCGTGCGGAGCCTGGAGACCGGCGTGTGCCACCTGCACCTGGCGAAGTTTGACAGTATGAGCACGGAAGACCTGCTGGAATATGTGAAGGACTTCCGGGCAGACACCCTCTTCGCGGTCACGGAACTGCTGCGCCGGGATGTGGCAATCAGCGAAATCCACGAGCGGACCATGATCACGGAGCTGTTCCTGGAGAGCATCAAAAAGATTACCGAGATGGAAAAGCGCCTGAAGGCGGCCCCCGGTGACGTGGCCCTCCTGAAGGAAGCGAAGGAAATGGGCTTCGGAGACCTGACGATCTCCCGGCTCTGGAATATGAAGGAAATCGACGTCTACGCCCTGCGGAAGGAAAAGGGCATTGTGCCGGTCTTCCGGATGGTTGATACCCTGCATACCGGCAAGTATATTGCCTACCTCTACTCCAGCTACAGCGGAAAGAACGATTCCATCCTCACAGAGAAGAAAAAGATTGTGGTGCTCGGCGCCGGCCCGATCCGTATCGGCCAGGGCGTGGAGTTCGACTACTCCACCGTGCACGCGGTGCAGACCATCCGTCGCGCGGGATACGAAGCTATCATCATCAACAATAACCCCGAGACAGTTTCCACGGACTACACCACCGCGGACAAACTCTACTTCGAGCCCCTGACGCCCGAAGACGTCATGGCGATCATCGACTTTGAAAAGCCGGAAGGCGTCATCGCCTCCCTGGGCGGTCAGACGGCCATCAACCTGGCCGATCCGCTGATGAAGCGCGGCGTGAAGATCATCGGTACTGACTGTGACGCGATTGAGCGGGCGGAGAACCGGGACAGCTTCGAGAAGATCCTGGAAGACCTCCATATTCCGCAGCCCCAGGGCCGGGCGGTTACCCGGATCGAGGACGGCGTGAAGGCGGCCGAGGAGATCGGTTATCCGGTGCTGGTGCGTCCGAGCTTCGTGCTGGGCGGCCGTGCCATGCAGATCGTCGGAGACGAGGAGCAGCTGCGCCACTACCTGCGGACCGCGGTGGAAATCGACGCGGACAAGCCGGTGCTGGTGGATAAATACATCCGCGGCAAGGAAGTGGAAGTCGACGCCATCTGCGACGGCCGGGACGTCTTCGTGCCGGGCATCATGGAGCTGGTGGAACGCACCGGTATCCACAGCGGCGACTCCATCTCCGTCTACCCCACCTTCTCCATCAGCGACAAGGTCAAGGGCATCATCCTGCAGTATGCCAAGAAGCTGGGCCTGGGCATCGGCATCATCGGCCTGTTCAACATCCAGTTCATTGTGGATGAAAATGAGAACGTCTACATCATCGAAGTGAATCCCCGTTCCAGCCGGACCGTACCCTTCCTGAGCAAGTCCACCGGCTACTCCCTGGCGGATATCGCCACCGAAGTGATCCTGGGCAAGAGCCTGAAGGAACAGGGCATCTTCGATCTCTATCCGGAAGAAAAGAAACGCTACTACGTGAAGGTCCCGGTCTTCTCCTTCAACAAGATCAAGGGCCTGGACGCTTACCTGAGCCCCGAGATGAAGTCCACCGGCGAGGCCATCGGCTACGACGACAAGCTGAACCGCGCCCTGTACAAGGCGCTGCAGGCCGGCGGAACCCGGCTGCAGAACTACGGCACCGTGCTGGCCACCATCGCCGACCGGGATAAGGACGAGGCGCTGCCGCTGATCCGCCGCTTCTACAACCTGGGCTTCAATATCGAAGCAACCAGGGGCACTGCCCGCTTCCTGAAGGAGAACGGCATCCGCACCCATGCGATGCTGAAGCTCAGCCAGGGCTCCGATGAGATCCTGAACAGCATCCGCCAGGGCCATGTGGCTTACATCATCAACACCCGGGAGATCGGCGAGGCGGAGAGCGAGAGCGACGGCCTGCAGATCCGCCGCTGCGCCACGGAGAACAACGCGACGATCTTCACCAGCCTGGATACCGTGCGGGTACTGCTGGATGTACTGGAAGAAACCACGCTGACGATCTCCACCATTGACGCATAAACAATTCAGAATTCAGAATTCAGAATTATTAGTTAAACTGAAAGGGTAGTATGAAACAAGAGATACTGACCATCACGGAAAACGTGCCGGTAACAAGCTGTGTTTACCGGATGCGGCTGGAAGGCGCGGACCTGGAAGCCCAGAATCCCGGCGGATTCGTGAATATCCGCGTGGACGGGCTCTTCCTGCGCAGGCCGATCTCCGTGTATGACTCTGAACCAGGCAGCCTGACCATCCTGTATAAGGTGGTGGGCAAGGGGACGGAGCAGATGGCCGCGATGAAACCCGGGGAAACGCTGGACGTGCTTACCGGCCTGGGAAACGGCTATGACCTGTCCAAATCCGGAGAGGCGCCGGTGCTCCTGGGCGGCGGCGTCGGCGTTCCGCCCCTGTACCTGTTGGCGAAAAAGCTGATTGCGGAAGGGAAAAAACCGCAGGCTGTGCTGGGATTCAACACAGCGGCGGAGGTTTTCGGCGAAGCGGAATTCAAAGCGCTGGGCTGCGGAGTGACCGTGACCACGGCCGACGGCAGCTACGGCGTCAAGGGTTTTGTGACCGATGCCCTGCCGGCGGAATACAGCTACTTCTACACCTGCGGACCGGAACCCATGCTCCGGGCGGTATACCGGGCGACCAAAACTTCCGGCCAGCTCTCCTTTGAGGAGCGGATGGGCTGCGGTTTCGGCGCCTGCATGGGCTGCAGCTGCAAAACCATTACCGGATACAAGCGGATCTGCCGGGAAGGTCCGGTGCTGGAGAAGGAGGAAGTCTTATGGGCAGACTGACAGTGAACCTGTGCGGCATCGAACTGGACAACCCGGTGATCCCCGCCAGCGGAACCTTCGGTTTCGGATATGAGTTTGCCCAGTGGTACGATATCAACTGCCTGGGAACCTTTTCCTTCAAGGGAACGACAAAGGATCCCCGCTTCGGGAATCCGACGCCCCGCATCGCGGAGTGCCCGGCAGGCATGATCAATGCCGTGGGCCTGCAGAATCCCGGGGTGGATAAGGTGATCGCGGAGGAACTGCCGAAACTGAAGGAAGTTTTCCATAAAAAAGTGATGGCGAACGTCAGCGGCTTCAGCGTGGAGGATTACGCCTATACCTGTGAACGCCTGGACGCGGAGGAACAGGTGGGTTGGCTGGAAGTGAATATCTCCTGCCCGAATGTGCACGGCGGCGGCATGTCCTTCGGCACGGATCCGAAGGCGGCGGCGGAAGTCACCGCGGCAGTGAAGAAGGTCACGACGAAGCCGGTAATCATGAAGCTGAGTCCGAATGTGACGGATATCACGGCCATCGCGAAGGCCTGCGAGGACGCGGGCGCGGACGGCGTATCCCTGATCAATACCCTGCAGGGCATGCGCATCAACCTGCGGACCCGGAAACCGGTGATCAAAAACGTGATGGGCGGTGTCAGCGGCCCGGCGGTGTTCCCGGTGGCCCTCCGGATGGTCTGGCAGGTATGCCGGGCTGTGAAGATTCCGGTGATCGGCATGGGCGGCGTCAGCACCGCGGAGGATGTGCTGGAGATGATGATGGCCGGCGCCACGGCCGTGGAGGTCGGCGCGGCAAACCTGACAGATCCCTGCGCCTGCAGAAAGATTATTGAGGATCTGCCTGCTGCGATGGATAAATATGGAATCAAATCCCTGCAGGAATTGAAAGGAGAGATTTGAACATGGGAAAAGACGTGATTGTTGCCTGTGACTTTCCGAATGCCGAGCAGACGCTGGCTTTCCTGGATAAATTCCAGGGGCGCAAGCCGTTTGTGAAGATCGGCATGGAACTGTTCTACGGTGCTGGTCCGGACATCGTCCGGCAGATCAAGGCACGGGGGCACAAGATCTTCCTGGATCTGAAACTGCACGATATTCCGAATACAGTGAAAAAAGCCATGATGGTTCTGCGGGACCTGGATGTGGATATCTGCAACCTGCACGCGGCGGGTACCATCCGCATGATGGAAGCTGCGCTGGAAGGCCTGACCCGGCCGGACGGCAGCCGGCCGCTGCTGATTGCTGTGACCCAGCTGACCAGCACGGATCAGGAGGCGCTGGAAAAGGACCTGCTGATTGAGCGTCCGATCGATGAAGTGGTGATGCACTACGCCTTGAATGCCCGGAAAGCCGGACTGGACGGCGTGGTCTGCTCTCCGCTGGAAGCGGGCAAGGTGCACGATGTGTGCGGAGCGGACTTCCTGACGGTGACGCCGGGCGTCCGGTTTGCGGACGGGGATGTGGGCGACCAGAAGCGGGTTATGACCCCGGCGGAAGCAAAGAAAGTCGGCAGTGACTACATTGTGGTCGGCCGTCCGATCACCGCGGCGGAGGATCCGGTGGCAGCCTATGAACGCTGCGTCAGTGAATTTATTGGATAAACAATCTTGAAAGTGAGTGAATGAGCGTATGAAAAGGGAAGAATTGAATCAGCTGATTGCAAAGGACCTGCTGAAGATCAAGGCAGTCTTTTTCCGGCCGGAAGAGCCCTTCACCTGGGCCAGCGGCATCAAGAGCCCTGTTTACTGTGACAACCGGCTGACCCTGACGGCGCCGGAAGTCCGCACGGATGTGGAAAAGGGCCTGGCCCAGCTGATCGGAGAGGAATATCCGGGCGTGGAAGTGCTGATGGGCACCTCCACCGCGGGCATTGCCCACGCGGCGATCACGGCCCACATCATGGGACTGCCCATGGGCTATGTACGCTCCGGCGCGAAGGATCATGGCCGCCAGAACCAGATTGAAGGAAAACTGGAACCCGGCCAGAAGGTTGTGGTTGTGGAAGACCTGATCTCCACCGGCGGCAGCGTGCTGGAAGTGGTGGACGTGCTGCGGCAGGCCGGCGCGGAAGTGCTGGGCATCGTGAGCATCTTTACCTACGGCATGCAGAAGGGCATTGACCGGCTGGCAGCCGCGAACGTGAAGAACGTTTCCCTGACGAACTTTGATATCATCGCGGAAGAAGCCGCCAAGGAAGGATATATCCGCCCTGAGGATGTTTCCCGCCTGATCCGGTTCCGTAATAATCCGTCTGACGAGAGCTGGGCGACACTTTAATTACTACAATAAGCGATCTGTCCACCGGACGGTCGCTTCATTAATAAACGCGGAGGATAAGATGAAACGAAGCATTATTGACGTTCCGGATCTGAGCCCGGAAGAGCTGGACCGGCTGATGGACACGGCGGAAGACATCATCGCCCATCCGGACGATTATGCAGACGCCTGCCGCAGGAAAAAACTGGCCACCCTCTTCTTTGAACCCAGCACCCGGACCCGCCTGAGTTTTGAGGCGGCCATGTACGAGCTGGGCGGAAACGTGCTCAGCGTGACCGGCGCGGGCACGAGCTCCGCTGCTAAGGGTGAAAGCGTGGCGGACACGGCGAAGACCGTTTCCTGCTACGCGGATATCATCGCCATGCGTCATCCGAAGGAAGGCGCGGCACTGGTGGCGGCGCGGAACGCCTCCGTACCGGTGATCAACGCCGGAGACGGCGGCCACTGCCACCCGACCCAGACGCTGGCGGACCTGTTGACGATCCGCAGGGAAAAGGGCCGGCTCGGCAACCTGACCGTGGGCCTGTGCGGCGACCTGAAGTTCGGCCGTACGGTGCACTCCCTGATCAACGCCATGTCCCGCTACGAGGGGCTGAACTTTGTGCTGATCAGCCCGGAGGAACTGAAGGTTCCCAGCTATGTGAAGAACGATGCCCTGAAGAAAAAGAATATCCCCTACGTCCAGACCACGGATCTGGAAGAGGTGATCGGCGATCTGGATATCCTGTACATGACCCGGGTCCAGCGGGAACGCTTCTTCAACGAGGAAGACTACCTGCGCCTGCGGGACAGCTACATCCTGACGCCTGAAAAGATGAAGAAAGCCCGGGCGGATCTGTGCGTCATGCATCCCCTGCCCAGGGTGAACGAAATCAGCGTGGCGGTGGACGATGATCCCCGGGCCTGCTATTTCAAGCAGGTGCTGAACGGCAAGTACATGCGTATGGCGCTGATCCTGATGCTGCTGAAGGAGGCGGGTACATTATGAACGTGGATTCCATCCGGGACGGGATTGTCATTGACCACATTGCTGCCGGCTGCGGCATGAAGCTGTACCGCCTGCTGGGGCTGGAAAGCCTGGAAGCTCCGGTGGCCATGATCACAAATGTGGTTTCCCGCAAACTGGGCCGCAAGGACATCATTAAGGTGGACGCGGCGATTGATGTGGACCTGGATATCATCGGCTATGTGGATCCCGGTGCTACCGTCAACATCATCCGGAACGGGGAACTGATCGAGAAGAAGCGCATCGAGATGCCGGAGAAGCTGGTGAACGTGCTCTTCTGCAAAAATCCCCGGTGCATTTCCTCCTGTGAGCAGGAACTGGACCAGGTTTTCCACCTGACTGACCGGGAAAAGAAGGAGTATCGCTGCGCTTATTGCGAGACAAAAGCCTCCAATCTCTGACCGGGGGATGGGGCAAATAGCAATAAGTGCACCAAAATACACAAAAACCGAAGAAACACGAACGTTTATTTCCGAACGTTCGTGTTTTTGATTAAAAATATCTGAATTTCCTTTGTTTTTGATTGACAATGTTCGTGTTTTGAAGTATATTGAGAACGGTTTCAATGGAGGAATCAGGAGGATCTTAACGTGAGAAAAGTCGGTATCATCATGGGCAGCGACAGCGATCTGCCCGTGATTAAAAAAGCAACAGATCAACTCAAAGGCCTGGGCATTCCCTTCGAAGTGCACGTTTATTCGGCACACCGTACACCGGAGGAGGCCCGGGCTTTTGCTATCAATGCGCGGAAGAATGGTTTCGGCGCGCTGATTGCGGCGGCGGGTATGGCGGCCCATCTGGCCGGCGCCATTGCCGCGAACACCACCCTGCCGGTGATCGGGATTCCCTGCCAGGGCCCCTGCCTGGAGGGACTGGACGCACTGCTTTCCACTGTGCAGATGCCCACCGGTATCCCGGTGGCCACCGTGGCGGTGAACGGCGGAGCGAACGCGGCGCTTCTGGCCGCGCAGATCCTGGCCGTGGAAGACGCTGATCTGGCGGCGAAGCTGGACGCGAAGCGGAAGGCTGACGCGGAAGCGGTTCTGGCAAAAGACGCCGGAATTATGGAAAGACTGTAAAGAAAGAAGTAAAAGTCAGTCGGGATTACTGACAGACAGGAGTATAAAATGGGTGGATTTTTCGGAATAGCGTCCAAGAAGGACTGCATGCTGGATGTGTTTTTCGGTGTGGACTATCACAGCCATCTGGGTACCCGCCGTGCCGGTATGGCCGCGTGGGACGAGGAGATCGGTCTGCAGCGGAAAATTCACAACATCTGCAATGCCCCTTTCCGGACGAAGTTTGAACATATTTTTGAGGAAATGCGCGGCACTTCCGCGATCGGCTGTATTTCTGACGCGGATCCCCAGCCCCTGCTGATCCGCTCCAACCTGGGCACTTACGCCATCTGCATGACCGGTGTGATCAACAACGCGGATGCGCTGATCGATCAGTACCTCAGCTTCAGCGGCGGTCACTTTGATTCCATGACCGGCGGCAAGATCAACCAGACGGAGCTGCTCAGCGCCCTGATCAACCAGAAGAGCAATTTTGCCGAAGGCATTCAGTTCGCCCAGAAGTCCATTGTGGGCACCGCCTCCATTCTGATCCTGACGGACAAGGGCTCCATCATTGCGGCCCGGGACCGGATGGGCCGTCTGCCGGTGGCCATCGGCAAGCGGGAAGACAGCTATGCTGTGGCCTTTGAATCCTTCGCTTTCCACAAGACCGGTTATGAAGACGTCTGCGAGCTGGGACCCGGGGAAATCGTTGAGCTGACGCCCAGCAAGATGACCCGGCTGGTGGCTCCCGGAAAGAAAAAGAAGATCTGCTCCTTTCTCTGGAGCTATTACGGATATCCCACCTCCACCTACGAAGGCGTGAACGTGGAGGAGATGCGCTACCGCAACGGCGCGATCATGGCGGACAACGACAAGGAAGCCGGTCGGAACGATCCGATCGACTACATCGGCGGTGTACCGGACTCCGGTACGCCCCACGCCATCGGCTACGCGAACCGCAGCGGAACGCCCTTTGCCCGGGCCTTCATCAAGTACACCCCCACCTGGAGCCGCAGCTTCATGCCGGCCAACCAGACGGACCGGGATAAGATCGCCAAGATGAAGCAGATTCCTGTGAACGAGCTGATCAAGGACAAGAACCTGCTGTTTGTGGATGACTCCATCGTCCGCGGCACTCAGCTGCGGGAGACCGTTGAGTTCCTGTATGAGAGCGGCGCCAAGTCCGTGCATATGCGCAGCGCCTGCCCCCCGATCATGTACGCCTGCAAGTACCTGAACTTCTCCCGTTCCAACAGCGACCTGGAGCTGATCGCCCGCCGGGTGATCCTGGAGCTGGAAGGGGAAGAGGGCTTCAACCATATTGATGAATATGCCGACGGCAGCACCGAACGGGGCAAGAACCTCCGGGACTGCATCTGCAAGAAGTTCAACTTCGCCTCTCTGGAGTTCCAGACCCTGGAGGGTGTGATCAAGGCCATCGGCATTGATCCCTGCGAGCTTTGCACCTACTGCTGGAATGGGGAGGAAGACGAATGACAGCCCGGTGGGCTGTCCGTCGAAGACGGAAATGAGCCGACCGAGTCAACCGAAACGAGCATCGAACCCGCTCCAAGGGTGAGAAGCGACGATTGAGGTTGCGGAACGAGGAGACCATTGAGTATGCTTCCCAGTTGCGACCATTGAGGTTGCGGAGAGGAAGGCGACCATTGAGAATACTTCCAAGTCGCGACGATTGAGGTTGCGGACGAGGAGACGACTGATTACCCGCTAGCTGAATTAACCTATTAGAAAGGAACCACTATTATGAACGAATCCAGATCTGAAGCCTACGCCGCCGCTGGCGTTGATATCACTGCCGGTTACAAGTCTGTTGAGCTGATGAAAAAGCATATCCAGCGGACAGAGACCCCCGGGGTCTGCTCTGATGTGGGCGGATTCGGCGGACTGTTCCAGCCGGATATGACCGGCATGAAGGAACCGGTGTTGGTATCCGGCACCGACGGCGTGGGCACCAAGCTGAAAATTGCCCTGCTGATGGATAAGCACGATACCATTGGTATCGACTGCGTGGCCATGTGCGTCAACGATATCATCTGCTGCGGCGCGAAGCCCCTGTTCTTCCTGGACTACATTGCCTGCGGAAAGAATGTGCCCGAGCGGATTGCTGAGATCGTCAAGGGCGTCTGCGAGGGCTGCATCCAGGCCGGCTGCGCGCTGATCGGCGGCGAGACGGCGGAGCATCCCGGGATGATGCCCGAGGACGACTATGACCTGGCCGGATACTCCACGGGTATCGTGGACAAGGCGCAGATCATTGACAACAAGACCATGAAGGCCGGGGATGTGGTGATCGCGCTGCCGTCCACCGGTGTTCACTCCAACGGTTTCTCCCTGGTGCGGAAAGTGTTCGACGTGGAAAACGCGGACCTGACGGCGCCGGTGGAAAAGCTGGGCGGAAAGAGCCTGGGCGAGACCCTGCTGACCCCCACACGGATCTATGTGAAGCCTGTGCTGGCCCTGCTGAAGGAAGTGGCGGTGAAGGGCATCAGCCACATCACCGGCGGCGGTTTCTACGAGAACATTCCGCGGAGCATTCCGGACGGCCTGGGCGCGAAAATCACCCGCAGCCAGGTGAAGGTGCTCCCGATCTTTGACCTGATCGCCGAAAAGGGCGGCATCAGCGAGCGGGATATGTTCAACACCTTCAACATGGGTGTCGGCATGAGCATTGTTGTCGCTGCGGAGGATGCGGAGAAAGCGCTGCGGATTCTGAAGGACAACGGAGAAGAAGCCTACGTGATCGGTGAAATCATCGAGAGCGAGGATAAAATTACGATCATCTGATCGGACTGACGGAGGTGCGTATGAGCGCAAAAGCCCGTATTGCCGTACTGGTTTCCGGCGGCGGAACCAACCTGCAGGCGATCCTGGACGCTTCAGCCCGAGGAGAAATCCCGGACGGGGAAGTGGTTCTGGTGATCAGCGACCGTTCCGGAGCCTATGCCCTGGAGCGCGCACAGAAAGCCGGTATCCCCACCATGGAAATCAACAAGAAGGCCTGCGGCGGGCAGGTGCCCTTTGAGCAGCAGCTGATCGCGGCCCTGACAACCAACCGGGTTGACCTGATTGTACTGGCCGGATTCCTGAGCATCCTGACGGAGAACTTCACCACGCTGTATACCCGCCGGATTATCAATGTTCATCCCAGCCTGATCCCCAGTTTCTGTGGAGCGGGCTTCTACGGCCTGAAGGTTCACCAGGCAGCGCTGGACCGGGGCGTGAAAGTCACCGGAGCGACCGTGCACTTTGTCAATGAGATTCCGGATGGCGGAGAGATCATCGCCCAGAAGGCGGTGGACATCCAGCCCGGAGATACCCCGGAGATCCTGCAGCGCCGGGTCATGGAGCAGGCGGAATGGATCATCCTGCCCAAGAGTGTTGAAATCATTTCTAAAGAAATTATTTCAACAATGAAGAATGAATAATGAAGAATGAAAAATGCTGATTACTTTTGCCCTGTGAAAGCCGTTGTGTAAGGAGCAAAAGGAAAAGCAGATCAAACAAAATATAATTCTGAATTCTTAATTCTGAATTCTGAATTAAAACAAGGAGGAGCCTATGGACATCTACCGCATCAATACCCCTGAGGAACTGCTGAAGGACAACACCTACCCCGGACGCGGCATCATCATCGGCAAGACGCCGGACGGAACGAAAGCCATGACCGCCTATTTCATCATGGGCCGCAGCGACAACAGCCGCAACCGGATCTTCACCGAGAAGAACGGCGAAGTTTTCACCGAGCCCTTCGACGCCTCGAAGGTCCAGGACCCCTCCCTGATCATCTATGCCGCGATCCGTTCTTTCGGGAACAACCTGATCGTGACCAACGGCAACCAGACTGATACGATTTACGACGGCCTGAAGGACGGTAAAACCTTCTCCGCCGCGCTGGAAAGCCGGGAGTTTGAGCCGGACGGCCCGAACTTCACCCCCCGCATCAGCGGTATGCTGACCTTCGGAAACGAAGATTTTACCTACCAGATGAGCATCCTGAAGAGCGCCGACGCGGAAGGCAGCGCCTGCAACCGCTTCACCTACAGCTATGCTCCGCTGAACGGCCTGGGCCACTTCATCCACAC
>JAFRQX010000036.1 GCA_017428385.1 Clostridia bacterium
AATCCACGTATATCAGAGTGGCCAATGCCGGGATCTGATATCATAACCCTATCCGGGTGCTTCCCCGCAACTGAATAGTTTGTTTTGGCCTGGTTATCAACTTTTGGGGTTGACAAAGGTCATTACATATCAGATTTCTCCGCATCCTCAATGGTCGCTCATAGCCCTTGGAGCGGGCTATGCTCTTCCTTTCAGATGACTCGTTCGCTTCATTTCAGCTTCGCTGACAGTCCACTGGACTGACATTCGGCTCGCTCCCCACGCGGCAGCAAGCTGCCTTGGTCGAAATGACAACGTGTAGCCTTAGCAGAAGTATAAATAATTATGAAATATGAATTGTGAATTGTGAATTAAGAAAACCAGGATCACGAGGATCCTGGTTTTGATCTTTTGTATTTTTCTTTCATGGCCGTCTGGCGGCGTTTGCGGCAGTTGGGACAATAGGTCGGATAATGGAGGACGTCGCTGGGGAAAGTGAAGAACTTTCCGCAGGATTTGCACTTCCGTTTGATGTCGCGGCGGGGGCCCTCCCGCTGGGCAAGCTCCTTATCCTTCGCCATCTGCTGCTTGCAGTCCTTGCAGAAGGTGGGTACGAAGCCCCAGGCGGGATCGACGGTGAAGGTCTTCCCGCATTGCTTGCAGGTCTTCTTCAGCGGAACCGGGGCCTCCGGCGCGGGCGGAGCCTCGGGCTCGTTATCCCGGAGAAAGCCGCGGATCTTTTCCAGCAGTTTCATAACGGACTCCTGTGAAATCAGGCTTTCTGCAGGCTGTCACGGATAGCGGCAAAGGATTCCTCGGAAATATCATGCTCGATCTTGCAGGCGTCCTTCCGGGCGATGACTTCATCCACACCCAGGGAGACAAAGAACTTTGTCAGGGTGAGGTGGCGGTCATAGGTGCGGCGGGCAATGGGATAACCCTTATCCGTCAGGGAAATGAGGCCGCCCTTCTCCATGGAGATGTAGCCGTTTTCCCGCAGCTTTTTCATGGCGACGCTGACGGAAGGCTTGGTCACGCCGAGGGACTCGGCAATATCAGTGGAACGGGCATAACCCTTTTCTTCCAGCAGAACCAGAATTTGCTCCAGATAATCCTCAGCAGATTCGTAAATATTCACTGCAATCCCTCTTTCCGGTGGATAATTTTAGACAAATCTATCTTCCCAAACTTTATCACATCAGCCCCGTAAAATCAATCGGGTCTTTGATTGAGAACAAATCCGGTGCACGCCAGTCGCTGGGGGCAATGCCGGTCATTTTCTTGAACAGATGGGAGAAATGGGCGGAGGAGACGTAGCCGACGGCCGCACCCACCTCGGACACGGAAAGGTTTGTTTCATATAGAAGCTGCTTTGCTTTTTCACAGCGGATGGCGTTGTGATACCAAAGCAGGGTGTGTCCGGTTTCGCGCTTGAAGACCCGGGCCAGATAGTTTCCATTTACAAAGAGCGCCGAAGCAATCCCGGAGAGGGAGAACTTCTGCTCACTGTGCTCCCGGATAAAGTATCCCGCCTGCTGCGCCAGACGCTTTCCGGCGGTTGTTCTGGATGTTTCGGCCATTGTTGATGCCTCCCCTGGAAATTAATGCATTCATATATTAGCATAGACTAACAAACAAATCAATGACTTTTTGGCAGAAGTCATTATAGAATAATTTATCTATAAAAGGTCAATATCAGGCAAGCAAAGATTGTTAGAATATGCTAATATACTGTCGCTGATTAGAAATGACTAATGGCAAAAACGCACAAGAAAGAGGAGCGAAGATGAGGACAGGCAGAGGGGAGGGCGCAGGATGATGCCGCTGAGTTACGCTACACCGGGAGAGGAAAACGTGATCCGCAAAGTCGGCGGAAGCCCGGAAGTGAAAAAGCACCTGGAGAACCTGGGATTTGTGGCGGGCGGCACCGTAAAAGTGATTACAGCGCTGGATGGCAACGTGATCGTAAAGGTCAAGGAAGCCCGGGTGGCCATCAATGACGAGATGGCCCGCAAGATTATGATCTGATTTGAAGGAGAGGGAAAGCATGAACAACCTGAAGGAAGTACCGGTAGGCGGTAAGGCAAAGGTAGTCAGGATTCACGGTGAAGGCGCGGTCAAACGCCGCATCATGGACATGGGCATCACCAAGGGTGTGGAAATCTATGTGCGCAAGGTGGCGCCGCTGGGGGATCCCATTGAGATCACGGTGCGCGGATACGAACTGTCCCTGCGCAAAGCGGACGCGGAAAGCATCGAGGTCGAGTGATTCTTTTTTCACCGAAAGGTTAGATTAATCTAATTAGAGAACAGAAGGAGCGGTATACGATGGATATCCGAATTGCCCTGGCGGGCAACCCCAACAGCGGTAAAACAACCCTCTTCAACGCCCTGACCGGTTCAAACCAGTTTGTGGGTAACTGGCCCGGCGTCACGGTGGAAAAAAAGGAAGGCAAGCTGAAGAAGCACGACGGTGTGACCATCACCGACCTGCCGGGCATTTACAGCCTTTCCCCCTATACCCTGGAAGAAGTGGTAGCCCGGAACTACCTGATCAACGAGCGTCCGGACGCAATCCTGAACATCATTGACGGTACCAACCTGGAACGCAACCTGTACCTGACCACACAGCTGGTGGAGCTTGGCATTCCCGTTGTGGTGGCCATCAACATGATGGACGTGGTACTGAAAAACGGGGACAAGCTGAACACGAAGGACCTGGCCATGCAGCTGGGCTGCAAGGTGATGGAAATTTCAGCCCTGAAGGGAAACGGCGTGATGGAAGCGGCTGAGGCGGCCATCCAGGCAGCGAAATCCGCAAAGACCGTGCCGCAGCACACCTTCTCCGGTCCGGTGGAACATGCCCTGGCTCATATTGAGGAAGCCATTGTCCACGGACTGCCGGAGGAGCAGCAGCGCTGGTACGCTATCAAGGTGTTTGAGCGGGATGACAAGGTGCTGGAGCAGCTGAAGATTGCGCCGGACACCATGAAGCATATTGAAGCGGACATTGCCGCCGCGGAGAAGGAACTGGACGACGACGCGGAGAGCATTATCACCAATGAACGGTATGTGTATATCGCCCAGGTGATCAAATCCTGCTACCGGAAGCGGAACGCGGGCAGCATGAGCACCTCCGACAAGATCGACAAGGTTGTTACCAACCGCTGGCTGGGTCTCCCGATCTTCGCCGCGGTAATGTTCGCGGTGTACTGGATTGCCATGGTGGCCGTCGGAACCCCGGCGACGGACTGGGCAAACGACGGACTGTTCGGCGACGGATATTTCCTCTTCGGGAACGGACGTGCCGCCTATGATGAAGCGGCGGAGGAGTACGGTGACACCAACGCGATTGTTGAGGCTTTTGCTGAAAAGTACGGGGTCGAAATTGACGAAGAAGATCCGGAAGCGTCCATGACCGGTTTGTTGGCAACAGTGCCCGCGGACGGTGCCGTGGACTACATTGTCCAGGATGAGGAGACCCTGGAAACGGAAACCCAGTCCGCTGAACGGGCAGACCTGGAGGAGGCTGCGGAAAAATATATCAAGGGTGAGCCTGATCCGGCGGACGGTTACGGCACCTGGGTGCCCGGTATTCCTGTCCTGGTAGAGCGGGGCCTGGACGCGATCAACGCCGCGGACTGGCTGAAGGGACTGATCCTGGACGGTATCGTGGCCGGCGTTGGCGCGGTGCTGGGCTTTGTGCCCCAGATGCTGGTGCTGTTCTTCCTGCTGGCTTTCCTGGAAGCCTGCGGTTATATGGCCCGTATTGCCTTTGTGCTGGACCGGATCTTCCGGAAGTTCGGCCTGAGCGGCAAGTCCTTCATTCCCATGCTGATCGGTGTGGGCTGCGGTGTGCCCGGCATCATGGCCTCCCGGACGATTGAAAACGAGCGCGACCGGCGGATGACCATCATGACCACCACCTTTATCCCTTGCGGCGCGAAAGTGCCTTTCATCGCCATGATTGCCGGGGCCATCTTCGGCGGTTCCGCCTGGGTATCCACCAGCGCTTATTTCATCGGTATGGCAGCCATTGTCATCAGCGGCATTATGCTGAAGAAGACCCGCCGGTTTGCCGGTGAGCCCGCTCCCTTCGTGATGGAACTGCCCGCCTATCACTGGCCTACGCTGGGCAACGTGCTCCGCTCCATGTGGGAACGCGGCTGGAGCTTCATCAAGAAGGCTGGTACCATCATTCTGCTGTCCACGATCCTGGTCTGGTTCCTGAGCCGCTTCGGCATCGCGGACGGCGTGTTCCGGATGCTGGAGGAGGAAGAACTGGAATCCTCTATCCTTGCCCGGGTGGGCAATGCCATTGCCTGGATTTTCAAGCCCGTCGGCTTCGGCACCTGGCAGGCGACGGTGGCGTCCATCACCGGCTTGATCGCCAAGGAGAACATTGTTGGCACCATGGGCATCCTTTATGGCGGTACAGAAGCCTATGCCAACATGGCTGCCGCCTTTACCGGCATTGCGGCCTATGCGTTCCTGGTGTTTAACCTGCTGTGCGCCCCCTGCTTCGCGGCGATTGGCGCCATCCGGCGGGAGATGAACAACGCGGGCTGGACCTGGTTTGCCATTGCCTACCAGTGTGGGTTTGCCTACGCAGTAGCCCTGATGATCTACCAGTTCGGCAGGCTGTTTACCGGTAACGCCAGCGTGATCGGCGTGATTGTCGCCCTGGCTGTGCTGGGTACCATGATCTATATGCTGTTCTTTAAGAAATACCATGAAGCGACCAGATTGACGCGAAGGGTGTGAGGATATGTTACAGGGACTTGCTGACAATGCCGGGACGATTATTGTCTGTCTCGTATTGATTGGACTGGTGACAGGAATCATTATCCGGCTGCGCAAAGATAAAAAGCAGGGAAAGTCTTCCTGCGGCTGCAACTGCGGATGCTGCCCCATGTCCGGTTCCTGTCATAAGCACTCATAATATACGGGAGGCACGGGAATCCATGACCGTGCCTCCCTGTTTACAAGAGGGAATAAATATGATCAAAACCACAGTGCAGGTAACAGGAATGGTCTGTGGGATGTGTGAAGCCCATATCAACGACGCTGTCCGTGCCGCGTTTCAGGTCAGGAAGGTGCGTTCCTCCAGGAAGAAGGGAGAAACCGTCATCCTATCCGAAACGCCAATTGACCTGAACAGGCTCAGGCAGGTTATCGCGGAAACCGGTTATATCATGCTCCTGGCCCATGAAGAAGAAGCGTAAACCGCCGGGGCTTTGCCTGTTATTGACCGATCGTCATTCACTATTGACAGTGAGAAGCTTCTCTGTTATTTTGTATTAGACATGACTAACCTCTTCTAGCTGCTCTTTGGTGTAGGGATGTGCCAGAGAGCAGCTCCTTTTAAGAAACGAAGTTAGATTAAACTAATCGAAGGAGAGACAGATGTCGGACGAAACCGTAATCCGCTGCTGCGCACCGACGCTGGCAGCCATCAAAACCGGCAGCCTTTTCAACAGCCCGTTTGAAAGCCGGGAAGAGATGACAGCCAGCCTGCGGGCGATTAACAAAAGCCTGCTGCCCAAGGGTGTGTGCGCGATGCCCCTCCGGTATGAGAACGGGAAGGCACTGATTTACCTCTACCGTCCGTCCATGCTGGAAGAGGACCTGCGGAATCCGGTGGCGGCCGAACTGCTGAAAGACGCCGGGTATCCCGGCGGCAGCGCTTCCGGGCATATTGCCTGGCTGATCCGCCGGCTGAAGGAATCGGAAACCTTTCCCCATGAGATCGGGCTGTTCCTCGGATATCCGGCGGTGGATGTGCGGGGATTTATCCGGCACGGGGAATGCAAATTCACCGGCCTGTGGAAGGTCTATGAGAGTGACGTACCCCAGGCACAACGTACCTTCGCGCGGTGCAGGCACTGCACAAAAGCTTACCTGCAGCGCAACCGGGAAGGATGGGACCTGTCGAGGCTGACAATCCGGCCGGGACAGTTTTCATACAGAGAAGCCGAAAGGCTGGAAAGGAAGGAAACCACATGAGTAAGATCGCGGTGATCTATTGGAGCGGCACCGGCAATACGCAGGCAATGGCGGAAGCGGTTGCGGCGGGCGCAAAAGAAGCCGGCGCGGAAGCGGATCTGCTGACCTGCGCTGACGTGGGCGATATCTCCGCCTATGACGCGGCGGCACTGGGCTGCCCGGCTATGGGCGCGGAAGAGCTGGAAGACAGCGAATTCCTGCCGATGCTGGAAAGTATTGAACCGGCGCTGGCCGGAAAGAAGGTCGCTCTGTTCGGCTCCTACGGCTGGGGCGACGGCGAATGGATGCGCTCCTGGGAAGCCCGCTGCGCGGAAAAAGGCATTGCCCTGGCGGCGGAAAGCGTAATGGCGAACGAAGCCCCTGACGATGCTGCCACGGCGTCCTGCAAGGCGCTGGGCAAAGCACTGGCATAATATCTCCTGTATCAGAATCGAAAGGACGAAACCAAAATGAAGAAAGTAATTTCCTTTGTACTGACCCTTTGCCTGCTGATGATGACCGCCGCCTTCGGTGTGGCGGAAACCGCGGATGGTGCCGCGGAAGCCCTGGAACAGATGGAAAACATCAAGGGCACCTATGAACCCCTGTTCCCTGTGATTACCGCTGCGGAATATGACGCCATCTGGCAGGAGCCCTGCGTGAAGGCCCTGGGTGAGGAAGACGGAAAAGCAATGGCTGACATGATGAAGACCTACTGCGCCGGCACGATCTACGGCCAGGAAGCAATCGACACCTACGGTGACGGATCCAACGGCATGCAGTTTGCCTGCGGATTCATCAACGGTGTGGCTACGATCACCTTTGACGGCCTGACCATCAGCGGCGCGGATGAAAGCGGCAAGACTGTGTTCAGCCATGAATATGCCTATGTCAGCAAGCTGTCCATGTCCGGTATGATGGAAGGCTATCTGTTCGAGACTGCGGACGAGGACGCCGGCGAATTCAAGTACTTCTACATGATGCCTGATACTCCCGCCACCACCTATCACCTTGAGTTCCGCTATGGCAGCAACGTGGACGACTTGGCGAAAGTTATGGAAGGACCCTATGCCTTCTGGCTGGCTGCCGGATTCCCGGTGAACGCGGACGCAGAACTGATCAATAACGTGATCACCCTGTACTGCGAAGAGAACCTGGAAGAAATGCAGGGGGAAGACGCGGCCTGATTCCCTGGAAAAACAAAAAACAGGACGCGATCCAAATGGGTCGCGTCCCTTTTGCTTGACATACAGGTATCATAGTGATATAACAAGTTAGCCATAACTAACTAAGGAGGATGTCAAGTAATGAACGGATGGTCCGCTGATGTGATTTTGGGCCTGCTGATTCCCTTCGCGGGAACCGCTGCCGGTTCTTCCTGCGTGTTTTTCATGAGGAAAAACCTGAAGCAGAATGTGCAGCGCGCACTGACCGGATTTGCGGGCGGAGTCATGGTCGCGGCTTCCATATGGAGCCTGCTGATCCCGGCAATGCAGCAGTCCGAGGAGATGGGCCGCTGGGCTTTTTTGCCGGCAGCGGCCGGTTTCTGGATCGGCATTCTGTTTCTCCTGCTGCTGGATAAAGTGATTCCGCACCTGCACATGTTCGCGGAAAAAGCGGAAGGCCCCAGGACACGCCTGGCCCGGACCAGCATGATGGTGCTGGCTGTTACGCTGCACAACATTCCGGAAGGAATGGCAGTCGGCGTTGTTTACGCGGGAATGATCTCGGGCTCCGCGGAAATTACCGCAGGCGGCGCGCTGGCACTGGCCCTGGGTATCGCAATCCAGAATTTCCCGGAGGGAGCGATTATTTCCATGCCCCTGCGGGCGGAAGGCAAGGATAAGGGGAAGGCTTTCCTGGACGGTGTGCTGTCCGGAGCGGTGGAACCCATCGGCGCGGTGCTGACCATCCTGGCCGCGTCGCTGATCGTGCCGGCCATGCCTTACCTACTCAGCTTCGCGGCGGGCGCCATGATCTATGTGGTGGTGGAAGAACTGATTCCGGAGATGTCCGCCGGGGAACACTCAGACATCGGGGTGCTGATGTTCTCCCTGGGCTTTACGCTGATGATGGCGCTGGACGTGGCGCTCGGCTAATTCATAATTCTGTGATCGCCGTAACCCATTCTTGCTGCGCCTGCGGCTTGCAATAATGGACGGCTGTAACATGGGTGTCATTAGTCGCGCTTAAGCGCGAATGACTCCTCAACAATTCAGAATTAAATGTTGACGGCGGGGCTGTCTCTTCTGTCACACCCCTGCCGCGTCGTCCTTTGTATGGATTAACGAAAACGCCCGGATCCGTGATGGATCCGGGCGTTGATTTATGATCAGGATCAGCCGTGTACCGGCAGGATGTCCAGGGTGCGCATGAGGTTCAGGCAGTTGTTGATCTGCTCTTCCGTCAGGGCCAGGCCGGGGGCTTCGTCGCCGGCGGTCAGGGTCAGCTCGATTTCATGGCCAAGGCATATGGTGTAGAAGTCCAGGAAGTCAGGATCATCACCGGTTTCCCGGACCAGCAGCAGGTCCACACCGGAATCGGTCTTGAACGTATCAAAGGTGACGGTGTTTTCCTCGCTGAAGCCCATCTTCAGGCGTTCCAGGCTTTCTGCGTCCAGGTCGGACAGCTGGTTCACGCTGGCATAACTTTCATTGAAGGAAACATAGATGTTCAGGCGGGGCGCAGCGGGGTTTTCACTGACCACAGCGCATTCCATGGTCAGTTCACTCTGGGAAAGGATGGAGAGGTGATAGCCTTCCGGCAGTACACCGCTGAACTGCATACGGTTCTGGAAATCAATTGAGGTTTTATCCTCCGCAAAGGCGGAAACACAGGTGAGCAGCAGGACTGCGCACAGCAGAAGGGAAAGCATCTTTTTCATACGGGTAATACCTCCTTTTGACGGGATCCGGTCAGTACTGACGGACCACATAGTTCTTCATGATGAAGCCGGTGGCTTCCGTGTTGGGATCCGCAACCTGGTACCAGCTCTGGGTTTCAGCAATGACAGTCAGCTGGGAGCCGGAACGGTAGGTTGCCAGCACTTCAGCATCCTTGCTGGGGGCCCAGCGCATGTTGACCCAGCCGCTGGCGCGGGAGGGACGAACCTGGACCACGAAGGGTGTGATCAGACGGGCGGTGCGGAATTCCTTGTTCAGCTCCGCCATGGTATCGGTATATGCGGGAAGAACATTCGGTCTTGCCGTAGGCGCAATTGTAGGAATGGCGGTGGGAATGGGCGTGGGCGTTACGACAACCAGGGGAGCCGGCTCAAACCACTGCAGGAAACGGCTCTGGACGTAAGCTTCACCGATCTTATCCCACTTGATGCAGGCCCAGCCGTTATCCAGGAAGCGGATAACGCTCAGCTTGGAACCGTAGGGAGCGAGGCCGATGATGTTTTCGCCGACATAGGGCGTACTCCGGACGTTCAGTCCCTGGCCGTTGTCCGTATAGACATACATGGTCATGACGGATTGATCCAGATAAGTATAGCTGTTGGGGGAGGACGCGGCCGTACCGATGCCGGATTCAGCAACGGCGGCAGCAAGGCCCAGCAGCAGAGCCAGCGCAAGCACAAGAGACAGCAGCTTTCTGTTCATAAGAAATACCCTCCTTCATGCGGACCGGTTGTCAGTGTTATCCGACAGGATTTGTATCCTTCCGGATATACCGATTATACCAAAAAAACGCGGGAGGGGGGAATTTTATTCCCGGAATAAAATTTCAATTCACAATTCATAATTATATGGATCTTTCTACAGGAGTTGTTCCGGATAGGTTGAAGGTTAATGAGTGAAAAGTGAAGAGTTGCGGCTACGGCCGCGGAGCAATCCTGCGTTGACAAAACAGGGGGAATTGGAATATAGTAGGAGCAACAAGTTGTCCGTACATATTTGGACGACAAAGCGCAAGCTCAACAGCATAAGGAGGGAAATTCCATGGAACAGAAATGGCCGTTGGACGTAACGGTTTCATTCGATCCGTATTTCGGTGAACCCAGCCGGGACGGCATCCAGGGCGCGGAGGTCCTGCCGGACGGAAAGGTGCACTTCAGGGTTATCGCCAAGGACGCAAAAGAGGTTGTGATCGACCGGTTCGGAACCATTTTCCCGCTTTCCAAAGTGGAAGACGGGGCGTGGGAAGGAACCTTTGATATGGGAACCGGCTTCCTGTATTTCTTCCTGAAGGTGGACGGCGCGGACGTGTTGTGCCCCTACATGCCCATCGGATACGGCTGCTGCCGCCCGATGAACTTTGTGGACGTGCCCGTGGCCGATATGGAAGGCTGGGACGACCTGGAAGGTGTGGAACACGGCGCGGTGACCCGTCGCTACTTCTACTCTACGGTGACCGGCAAGACGGAAATCTGCCTGGTGTGGACGCCGCCGGCCTATGATCCCGCAAAGGCCTATCCGGTGCTGTACCTGCAGCACGGCTACGGCGAGAACGAGACCGGCTGGATCTACCAGGGACATGCCGGCCGGATCGCCGACAGGCTGCTGGCGGAAGGCAAGATGGAAGAGATGATCATCGTCATGGGCAACGGCATGGCAAAGCCCAAAGACGAAAGCCAGCCCCGGGATTTTGCCCTGTTCCCGAACATCGTGGTAAAGGACCTGATCCCCTACATTGAGAAGAACTACAAGGTGCTGACGGACAAATGGCACCGGGCTATGGCCGGCCTGAGCATGGGCAGCTTCCACACCAGCGTGACCACGCTGACGAATCCGGACCTGTTCGGCTACGCGGGCCTGTTCAGCGGCTTCCTCCGGGCTCCGTGGAATCCGGATGAGGAAATGCCCCACATGAAACTGCTGCATGAAGCGGATAAGTTCAACGAGAGCTTCAAGGTGTTCTACCGCGCCATGGGCACGGAAGATACCTACTGGGAAGCCTTTGACAAGGACGACGCCTACCTGGCGGACAAGCCCCTGAACATTACCCGGGAAACCTTCCCCGGCGGACATGACTGGACGGTGTGGCGCCGCTGCATCCGCTCCTTCCTGCCCAGACTGTTCAAATAAGGCAATGCAAAAAGGAGCCAGAGCGGCTCCCGTATAAGCTGATTTCTGAAAAATGTCATGACCTTCAGGTCATGACATTTTTTCTGACGTATTGTGCACAGGCTTTATAGTTTTCCTTGTATTTTTCCGGGAGTTCTTCTTCAGAGATTTTTTCGACCAGCGGGGCAGGGACATGACGGTGCGCGTCGTAAATGTTGATATAATCATGATAGCGGACAGCGTTACTGTCCAGGGGAATGACATAGTATTCAGTGCAGGGCTGATCTTCGAACACAAAAACAATACCGAAGCATTCCTCTCCATCCCGGTATCTGACCCTGACTGCATCGCCGTGCCGGACAAACAAGGGAAACAGAACATCATAGCAGCGGACACAGAGCCGGTTGCATTCCGAACAGTCCCACTCGGGGCCGCAGCCTTCCGCCAGATGGGAATAATCATATAAATCCACCGAATCAACCTTCATTCCCGGAAGCAGGACAAGCTCACCGAGTTCATCCTCGGAAAACGTCATGTCTCCTGACATGACACGGCGCTTGGCGATTGTATAGCATGTGGAGGCAGTCTCGTGGTCATTATACTGCTGATAAAACAGCGGAATGGTTCGGAGAGCGTCATCATAAGACCTGCAGAGATACCTTTCATCGTACGCATGCGGGGTTGTCTTGATATGCAATTCATATACCGCTTCTTCATCCGGCTTTATAAAGTTGTCCAGCATGAAACGCTGCGCATGAACGAGTTTGGAAGTATATTCCTTCAGTTCCCCGGAAAAACATTGCTCAAGCTCCTGAAGGAGCGCAATCCTTTCCTCGTAATCTGCTGCGTACTTCCAGACGATCGCTAACAAATCCATATCAGAAAACCGGCAGTCTGACAGGCTGATCTGCTTTTTCAGTGTGGAGGACGGGAGAAGAGACAGGATTTTATTCCGAAGCATATCAGTCACAGCAATCACCTCTTTGGGCAGAACAGCATTGATAGCTGCATTTTAGCATAAGGGACAGGGTTTTACAAAAATATCCCGTACAGCTGTACAGCAGTACGGGATTGCTTGTCAGGATCAGCCTTAGTTGTTGCCCGGGTTGATGTAGATGACCTGGGGCGTGGCCTGCGGCGCGGCGGGGGCCGGTTCGGGCGTCACAAACACCAGGATCGGGGTGGGTGTCGGCTCCGCGGCGGGCTGCTGCATGATGTAGATCACCTGCGGGGTGGGAGCGGCTGCTTCCGGCGGGTTGATGATGTTGATCACATCGGAAGCCGACTCGGAAGCCGCGGCGGTGTGGGTGCTCACTTCCGCCTCGTAGGAATAGGGATCCTCATGCAGGATCACATGATCCGTGTTGAGCAGATCGGAGCGGATGTAGCCCAGGGTGCCATTGGCCAGCTGGACAGCGTACCAGATTTCCCCGGAGCTGTTCTTGACCCGGGCGGTGACGGTGAATTCCGTGCCGGCAGATTTGATCCGCATGACCCGGGTAGCATGGATGCTGGGCTGCGAGCGGACATTGACCTGCTTGATGGCGGTATAGCACCAGCCTTCCGCAGGCATGGACTCGATCATCGTTTCAGCCTGGCGGACCACCACGCGGGTTTTCGTAACCACCGGGGGATAAAGCTCCCACCAGGGATAGTTTATACTGACCGGATCAGGTACGGTATAATCCTCCGAATCGGCAGAGGCAGGCAGGATGACCGCGGCTATTACCAGAACAGACAGGACAAGACACAGCCGGAACAGGAAAGATTTCATGTTCACCGTCTCCAATTCTTTCTATTTCATGATGTACAGGCTCATCCTCTATTTTAAAATGCGGCGGTGACATCTGTCAACCGCCACATGTTGTGGGACAAGGGTTTGAGGGCTACACAGTCATGAAAAAAACGGAAATACGGGATCAGAAGTTCACGGTCCGGGGAGCGGAAGTGAAGGAGGAGAAAGTAGCGGTCGCATCCTCGAAATACAGGACTTCCGTATTGTCATCCTCGGCGGAATACATGGCCTGCAGGGCAGGATACTGCTCCAGCATGTGCTTTTTCGCTTCGATCCGGTCGTCACGGATCAGCTTGCCGGCCACGCGGACCCAGGTGCCATCCGCAAAGGCGCAGATTTCAGCCTTCGGATTGGCCTGGAGCTGCTTGGAGACGGGCTTGATTTTACCGGTCTGGATGTACAGTTTGCCTTCGAAAATATCCACGGTGCCGAAAGGACGAACGCGGGGCTGATCGCCTTCGACAGTCGCCAGGTAATAGGTACCGCACTTTTTCAGGAATTCATAGACTTCGTTCATAACAGTTTACCTCCTGTTCTTTGGTGAAAATATTATACGATGAGGAAGAGGAAAAAGGCAATGAATAATCAAATTCACAATTCATAATTCATAATTCATAATGGCGGAGGAAATCCTTTCCGGATGGAAAGGGTTTCTTTTGAATGAAATGGATTGGACAGTGGAGGCTGAGGAGAGCAGGAACGTGACAAAGGGACAGACCAAACTGTCATCATTCCAAAGGAACGTGACAGTTGGTCTGTCCCTGTTGTCACATTCCGCCAGACTGGATGGTTTTTGCGCTTAACAGACAGTGGAGGCTGAGGTGAGCAGAAGACGATTGGCAGTTGAGTAAATCATTATGAATTGTGAATTATGAATTATGAATTAAAAACCTCTCCGGGAAGGATCCCGAAGAGGTTGGTTTATTTAGTTCTCAATCCGGACGTCGCCGGAGGTGGTATCAATACGCAGGCGGGCACTGCCGTCGCCGTAGACGTACTTGTCTTCGCTCTTGATTTCCATGGGCAGGCTGGTGTGGAGCCGGCTGGGCTTGGCGTCAAGGTCAAGGGTGAAACCGGGAGCGTTGGGCAGCTTCAGGGTGATGTTGCCGGAAGTGGCGTCCAGATCCAGGTCTTTGAAGGACTGCATGGTTACGGTCATGTCGCCGCTGGTGGAGTCGAACTCCGCATTGTCCGCGGAGGCCAGGTCCGCAAGGATCGTGCCGGAGGTGGAATCCAGATGGAGCTTTTTCACATCCCCGGAAAGGGTGATGTTAAGGCCGCCGGAAGTTGATTTCATATCAACGTTTTCAGCGGAGGCGGCGGTGAAGGTGATATTGCCGGAGGTGGAACCGAGGACCGCGCTGCGGATATCTCCGTCCTGCCGGATTTCCATATCACCGGAGGTGGAGGAAGCGTCCAGCTTCTTAGTGCTGATTTCCGCTTTCACATTGCCGGAAGTAGTGTCGAAGCGGACTTCATCCGCATCCAGCTTCGGGACGTTCACATCGGCGGAGGTCACGTCGATATTCGATTTTTTCAGCGCGGTGCCTTCCGGCAGGGACACGGTCAGGACCTTGTTCAGGTTGAAGTGTATATTCAGGCCGGGTTTGCAGTAACGTACGCGCAGGGTGTTTCCGTCCATCCACCAGCGGAGTTTTTCATCTTCGGAAAGAGTCCGGTTGGCGGTTTCAGAGACGGTGACGCCGGAACCGGCATGATATTCCAGATTGACGGCGCCGGAGGTCCATTCAATATCCAGATTCTCCACAGCGGAGGAAATTTCGGTATCGCCGGCGGTATACTGGTCCGCGTTCGCGAAGGTGGACAGGCCGAGGCTGTCGCCGAAGACCAGGAAGCAGCTGCCGGCCAGCAGAACCAGGACAACGAACAGGGCACCGATCATCATTTTTGACTTATTCATGGTTATTACTCCTCTTCTTTAAAAGACTTAATCGCGGAATACAGCAGCCAGGCACCGCCGACGCACAGGGCGCCCAGGGAAATGGTTGAGAAGATGCTTTTAGTCCGCAGGGTGATCATATTCATCATGTTGGCAAACAGGATCAGGTCCACAGCACCTACGATAATCCAGCGGTTGAAGCCGCCGATGAAAGCGCGGACCGGTTCGGCGCGGAGCATAAAGGGCAGGCCGACCAGCGCGGCGGCGAACAGGAACGAGGAGGCGGCCAGGAAGAACCAATCACCATGGGAATAGAAGCAGGAAACCGCCAGGGTAAACAGGATGCTGAGAACGAAAGCACAGAAGGACCAGAAGAGCTTGTTCTTCGGCACCATGAGGGGAACCAGGGTCCAGGAGGCCACGATGGCCAGGCCGCCGAGCACCAGGTAGAACCAGGACAGCGAACTGCCGGTGGCCATGTTGACAATAAAGCAGATGAGAATCGGAACCATAAACAGGCCGGAGACCACGGAGCCGACGGTGGCACTGCGGCGCTTGAAGCGTTTTGCCTGATATTCAATCACTTGATCTTTTTCCTCCTTCAGATTGTTTTCTATTTCATTTTTCCGGAGTTTTTCCAGGACGGCAGAGCACTCCGGACAATCGTGAAGGTGTTCCTCGATGAGTTCACGGCTGGTTTGGCTGCAGACATCATCAGCGTAAAGCGGAAGCAGATCACGGATTACTTCGCACTCTTTATTCATGTTCATCCATCCTTTCCATCAGTTTCAGTTTGGCGCGATGATATGTGACCCGGGCCCAGTTTTCTGTCTTGCCGAAGATGGTACCGATCTGGCTGAAGGACAGTTCACCGAAGACCCGCAGCTCGAAGACTTCCCGGTAGGGCTCGTCCAGGGCGTGGAGCGCGGTGTGGATCCGGAAGGAAGAATCCTTGTCCGTGATCTGCTGCTCAATGCTCTTTCCCGCGGCGGGAAGCTCCTCGGGGATCGGAGCGGTTTTGTTCCGGCGGCGCGTCTCGTCCACGAAGCAGTTCTTCGCGATGGCGCACAGCCAGGTGACCTCGTCCGATTCATTCCGGAAGGAGGAAGCTTTTGAGAAGGCTTTGAAGAATGCTTCCTGGGTGATTTCCTCGGCCGTGTGCCGGTCGCCGGCCATCGTCATCACATAGGAGAAAACCCGCATGTAGTAAGTGTTGTAAAGCCTCTCGCAGGTTTCGTTGTTCACACATCATCACCTCCTTCCCGATTTTTTACATGGATTAGACGGAGTAATCCGGATTTCGTTACAGAAAAAAATAAAAAAATTTTCAGGAATTTTTTCGCCGGGAGAAACGCGGCCGGCGACCGTGTTTTCCGAGCGGTTCCGGGACGATTTTACCGCAGGATGAATACTGTGTCCATATGGGAAGATTTGCGATTCCTCCATCGTATGATATGATAGTGAAAAACCCGATCCACGAAGGGAGACCGAGAAATGAAGAGCCTGTTTCCTGCCATCCGCCGCTGGCACATTGCGGCGATCCTGACAGCAGTGCTGGTTTTGCTGGCCGGGGCCGCACTGGCGGACGGTCCGCATACGGTGATGCTGAAATGCGGCGGAAACGGCTTTGTGGGCACGGACAAAAAGGGAACCCAGAAAAGCATCGTGATCGATCCGGCCACCAGCGTCTCCACAGAGGATGATGAGGAGACCTATACGCTGGAGGAGCTGAAGAACCTGCCGGACTTCCGGCTGGAGGGCGCCGCGCTGCGCTTTACGGTCAGCAGCTTCTTTGGAGACGAGCTGAGCTACACGCTGGTATGCGGGAAAACCTTCGCTGAGCCCCAGAAGGTGATGACCGGACGGAACCTGTGGGACGTGACGGACGTGATCTCCGCCTGGCTGGAAGAAGGAAAGACGGAACTGAAGATCAGCCCCGTATTCAAGCAGGGCCCCTGGGGAATGAGGATCCAGGACGGAACGGTTTACCTGCAGCTGTGCTTTACCACATCCGCAAAGCTGCCGGATTTCCCGCGGGACAAGGTGCAGACCGGCCTGATCTATGAATCCAGCCTGAGCATGCTGGAAGAAGGAAACACTTTCGTGGCGCACTATGACGAGACGGCGGGCAGCCTGATGCAGGTGTCCCTGCCGCTGGGTGTGCCATACTATTACGCCGGAGGCACCGAAGACAAGTTCCTCAGGCGCTTTTTCCCGAGCACAACCACGCGTTATTACCGGGAAGACCATATGTACCTGTGCGGGCTGGACTGCGTGGGCATGACGCACCTGGTTTACGAAAAATGCGGGCTGGAGCGGCATCCGTCCATCTCAGACCTGCTGCGCCACGGCATCGGCCATGACCTGATGGTCAAAAATGACCCGATGAAATGGTCAGCGTTCCTGAAACCCGGGGATCTTGTCGCGGTGAAGCACGGTACCTTCCATATCATGATGTACCTGGGGACACTCCGGCAGTTCGGCTGGACAGAAAAAACAGCAGGGGAAGCGCTTCCCCTGCTGGATGCTCCGCTGGTGATCCACTGCGGCGGAGATCCGTTCTACTATGAACGGTATGAGAAGTTTATTGAGGAACAGGGCTACAGAAACACCCTGCCGCCGGACGGAGGCGTGACGGTTTCCGTGATCATGGAAACAAACGCAGATGCCCCGCACAGCACGGACGTTTCCTGGGGAAAACACTTCGGCTGGTACATGATCGACAACCAGCCCCTGCTGGTTTTCCCGCTGGACGACTGCACGGACATGGCCTGGTACGGACCGGAGAAATAAAAGCTTACCGGTAATACTGGGCCTGAGCTTCAAACATGGCGGCATAGAGGCCGTCCGGGATATTCACCAGATCATCATGGGTGCCGTACTCCGCCACCCGGCCTTCCGAGAACACGGCGATGTGATCGCAGAAGCGGCAGGAAGAGAGCCGGTGGGAGATATAGAAGGCGGTTTTGTCCTGGATCAGGGAGTTGAACTGCTTATAGATCTCATACTCGGCTACGGGATCCAGGGCGGCGGTGGGCTCGTCCAGGATGATGACCGGCGCGTCCTTGTACAGGGCGCGGGCCAGGGCCATCTTCTGCTGTTCGCCGCCGGAGGGTTCAATGCCGTCTTCCTCCATATACTTGAAGAGCTTGGCGTCCTCGCCGCTTTCCAGCTTATCCGCAAACTTTTCCAGACCGGCCTGTTTCAGCAGATCTGAAACACGGAGCCGGTCTTTTTCGTCCATGTTTTCCCGGTCCTTCAGGGTGACGTTTTCGCTGACGGTGAAACCGAAGAGCCTGAAGTCCTGGAAGACGGGGGAGAACTGCTGCATATACTGGTCATAATCGTATTCCCGGATATCGGTTCCATCCAGGAGGATCTGTCCATCCGTGGGGTCATAGAGCCGGCACAGGAGCTTGATGAGGGTGGTTTTGCCGGCACCGTTCAGACCGACGATGGACAGGCGTTCGCCCTTTTCTACGGTCAGGTTGACGCCGTCGAGCACCTTTTTCTCCGTGCCCGGATAGGCGAAGGAGACATTCCGGAACTCGATCCGGTGTTCTCCTGTCGGAACGGGCTTATCGCCCTTGGGCATAGCCTGGGGGTAGTTCATGAAGATGACGTACTCATAAGCGTAATTTGCTTTCTTCAGGAGCTCGGTGATATTGGACGCAATACCGCCCAGTGTGTTGAACAGGGATTCGGCCGCGGAAACCATCTGGGTGAAGATGCCCAGGGAGAAGACACCGCCGATTGTTTTCAGCGCGGTATAGCCGTAGGTAAAGGCGGTCTGGAAGACCGAAAGGGCTGCCTGAATCAGGGCATATTTCCGGGTGGTATCAGCCTGCCATTTCCAGCCCTGAAAGCTTTCTTCGCTGAAACCGTCCCATTTGTTCAGCAGCATGCCGGAAGCGTCGTACAGGCGGATATCCTTGCCGTAGCGGAAATCCACCATTTCCCAGCCGTAATAACCGAACATACGGTTTACTTTGGAAAGCCTTTCAAAGGCCTTCAGTTCCACCTTGCTGCTCAGCCGCATCAGGAACGCGTTCAGGCAGACGCACAGCAGGATCACTGCCAGCAGCAGCGGCGCATGCAGTGCAATGACCGTGACCAGGCCGACGATTTTGATGGCATTGCCGACGAAGGTAAAGATCTGCTCGGAGATGCCGTAAACACCTTCGGAATACCAGCTCATGCCGGTATTGGTCTTTTCCAGCTGGTCCAGGAGCTTCTTGTCTTCAGTCAGCTGGTAATCGAGGCCCATGGCGTGTTCGCTGATCAGCTGGGTGAAATAGTTATCCAGCCGCTCCTTGTACTTGCCCAGCTGGTTGACGGAAAGCTGGCGGATGACGGTCAGCAGGCATTCGCCGAGGATGAGGATAGCCGCATAGACGTACAGGCGGGTCAGGTCTTTTCCGCCGACCAGCTCGTCGATAATCAGGGGGGTCACGAAGATGGCGATGAAGGGCATCAGGATATCACAAAGGGTTTTCAGTGCCTCCAGGGGGAAGAACAGCGGGAACCGCTTCGCGGCCACCGGGAACATGAGGCGGATGATTTCTTTCAGCTTTTTCATTCGGCATCCTCCTCTCCTTCGGGATGCTCCCGGTAATACTGGGCCTGCACATCAAAGAGATGGGCATATTCGCCGCCTTTGGCCACCAGCTCGTCGTGGGTGCCGTATTCCGCCATCCGGCCGTCCATAAACATGGCGATGCGGTCGCAGAAGCGGGTGGAAGCCAGGCGGTGGGAAATATAGACAGCGCTCTTCTTTCCGATCATCCGGTCAAAACGTTCATAAAGCTGCTTTTCCGCCAGGGCGTCCAGGGCGGCGGTGGGCTCATCCAGCACCACCACCGGCGCGCCTTTATACAGCGCCCGGGCCAGGGCGAGCTTCTGCTTTTCGCCGCCGGACAGGTCAATGCCCTCTTCGGAGGCAATCTTCAGCAGCTCCGTATCCAGACCATTGGGCAGCTCGTCCAGCCTGTCGCCGAGACCGGCTTCCCGCAGGCAGGCTGCGGCCTTTTCCCGGTCCGTTTCCTGCATGGGCAGCATGGATACGTTTTCCGCCAGGGGCAGGGCAAAGAGTTCAACATTCTGGAAGACCGGGGAGAACAGCTGGTAGTAATCCTCCCGGCGGTATTTCCGGATATCCGTCCCGTTCAGGGTAATATATCCTTCCGTGGGATCATACAGCCGGAGCAGGAGCTTGATCATGGTGGTTTTGCCGGCACCGTTCAGGCCGACCACCGCCAGCTTTTCCCCGGGATGCAGGGTCAGGTTGAGGTGGGAAAGGGCATCCTTGTCCGCCTCCGGATACCGGTAGGAAACGTCGTGGAACTGCAGCTCCAGGGAATCCGTCTCCGGCAGGGGAAGCAGGTTTTCACCTTCTTCACCGTTCAGCTCCAGGAAAGAGCGGAGGTCATCCACTTCCATGGAGGCGCGGTTGAAATCGCCAAACCGCTGCAGCAGGTAAATCAGCGCACCGGAGAAGGCGTTGGCCAGGGCCAGGTACAGGGTGAAGCTGCCGATGGACATGGGGTTGATTTCACGGATGATTGCAAAGTAGAGAACGGTGTAGGTGAGAAACCGGCAGATGACGTTCATCAACTGGCCGAAGAGCATGTTCCGGTTCCAGAGGTCCTGGTGATAATCTATCCGCTCCTCCCGGGTCTCAAAAACAGCCCGCTGTTTTTTGAGCAGGAAGGGGATCATGGAGAACAGGCGGATGTCCTTGGCATATTCCGGCTGCTGGGTGACGCGGGCCATGTAGCTGCTTTTGCGCCAGACGGGGGCCAGACGGTCCCAGACTTCCTTTTTATCCTTTTTCAGGATGACCCGGTAGTACAGGAAGGAGAGAACGCCCATCACCGTGAGGGCCAGGATCAGCCGGTAATCCAGCACGAGGACGGCGATGAAGGTGACAATGGTGGTGAACAGGTTTTTGCCCAGGTCCTGCATGAGGTGCATCATGCCTTCGAAACCGTTGCTGTTGCCGTCGGTAGAGTTCTGGGCGCGCTGGTGAAGATCCAGGGCTTCCGGCTTTTCCAGCATCGCGTAATTCATGCGCATGGCTTTCGCCGCCCGCTCATGGATGACGTGCATGCGGACGTCGATATACCGGGGCCAGACCAGGCTGCCGGCGATGGTTCTGCCGAAGGAGAAGGCAAGGGCTATGAGCGCCGCGATGATGATGATCACGATCAGCCGGTGCTGCTTTTCCGCCATGGGCAGGTCGATTGTAATTGCGTCCACGATGAACTTGGACAGAAAACCGCCGAGGTAACTCTGGACAGAAGCGCAGAACAGATCCGTGAAGGCCAGCAGGAACACAATGGGGCAGTACTTCCGGATCCGGTTCAGTACAAAACGGGTATTGGACCAGAGACCGAAGTCCCGGTGCAGGGGATTGTCTTTGCTTTCTTTATAGGTCATTGGTATCACTCCCAGGATGCTTTCTTACATGAAAAAACGCCCATTCCACAGGGAACGGGCGGACAGTGTCAATCAAATCCGGATAATCAGACAAGGCCAGATCCGGAAAAGGACGCCCGTAATTCCTGCGCGGTTCTAAAAGTTCTGAATATGCGATTCATTTCCGGACCTCCTTTCTTCAATTCATTCGACTTATTCAAACATAAAAAGCAGGCTGTGTCAACGGGTTGTCAGTACATTTTACAACTCTTTTACCTATACTGACAGTATGGGTTTTCAACGAAAAACCCGGCCTGCGCGAACAGACCGGGAAAAGGAGGCTGCACAGCGGACCTGTGCAGTGAACCACAAAGGATTACCGCGTGAACCGGGAGATGAACTTCCAGGCGTTCTCGCAGCTGTGATGGCGGCATTCATGGATCTGGCCGCTGACGCTGGCAAAGGCGGTGCGGATGACGCCGTCCTCACTCTCGTAATAGTGGACGGTCAGGGTGCTGCCCCGGGAAGGATCATAGATCTTTTCCACCTTGTCGCCGGGGATGCCCCAGATGGGCTGCTCCCAGGAATCCTTCTGCTCAAAGGAGATGCCGTCGAACTTCTTTTTCAGCTGATTGACTTCCGCCACATACTGTACCCGCTCCAGGGCCGTGTCGGAGTGGAAAGGCAGCTCAGGCAGGTGGGATTCCTCGCCGCCGGAATAGAAGACGGGCACGGCCACGGTCTTGTTCAGCCGCTCGGTGGGCGGGCCGCCCCAGAAGGTCTTGTAGACGGGGAAGAGGGCACTGGCGGGCATGATGCCGGCGAAGACGTCCGGATACTCCTGGTAGCAGTCCCAGGTCTTGCCGCTGCCCATGGAGAAGCCGGTGGCGTAGATGCGGTGCTCATCGATGGGGTAGCGCTTCTTCAGGTCCTCAATGACTTCCACCGCTTCGGTGGCGGTAACGTTCTGGTGGTTTTCCACGGAAACGAAGAGGAAGTTGTAGCGGTGGCAGATTTCCCACCAGCCGGCGACAAAGGTCAGGTACATGGAGGAGTCGCCGCCGCCGTGGAAGCCGAGCACCAGCGGGACGGGGCCGTTGTCGAACAGGCCGTTGTTGTAATAGGCGAAGTAGCCGACCTTATGGGTCTTGGCGTCCTTGATGATCCGGTTGTCGGAAGAGGTGTTGACGGTGACGCAGCCGGCGTCTTCCGTCATGTTCAGGGCCTTGAAGTCGGGCTCCAGCTCCACGTTGCCGCACCACATCTTGAAGTGCTTGACGAAGGCGTCAAAGTCCGCTTCATAATCGGCCTTGGCCTTGACGAGCAGATGCTCACAGCCGTCGAAGGCCTTGTTGATCTCTTCGCTGTTGCCGACGCTGAGGATCGGAATATCCTTGCGCTGTACGTCCGGCATTAGGCTCAGGCGCTCCATGGAGCACATGGCGGGGGTGATCTCGCCGGGACCCCAGAGATATTCACCCTGCAGGGAACGGAGGAGGTGCTTTGCCACATAGTCGGCGGAGGCACCGTAGCTGTAGATGTCCGCGCGGAAGATAGCGCCGCGGACGAAATAGCCCTTGAAGGTCTGGGTGAAGAAGTCGAAGTTCTCCACGATACCGTCTTTATAAACCTGGATCATTTTGATCTCGGCGATTACGGCAGCATAGAAGCTTTCATCCGCGCCGGCCCAGCCGCCTTCCGCGGTGGGATAGACAAAGAGCACGCTGGAATCAACGTTCGCGGCGATGTTCGCCAGGCCGGTTTCCCGGGCGAAGTCCACGGCGCTGTCCATGCTCTGCTTTTCTTCTTCGAAAACCAGCAGCAGCGGCGCGCGGAAGCCGTAGTTATTCGTCTGTCCGTCTATTTTATTATCCGGAACATATACCTTCAGAAAGAATTGATCAAAGGTATGCTCCCAGCATTTTCCTCCGGTGATGTCCCGGACCTGAGGTCTTTCCATCATGGCCATGAGTATGTCCTCCTGAGATATGTTGTTTTCAATGTCTGGATTGAAACGATGAACAATCGGTCAGGTTATATTGTATAAGGATGGGGAATAAAGGCGCAATACGCGGAAGGAAGAAGAAGAGGACAAAAAAAGCAAAAAAATGATACCGAGGGGAAGGCTCCCCCCTCGGTATTAATGAATACTGAAAACTTAAAACTTAAGACTTAAAAATGGAGGATAAAACTGCTTCAGAAAGAAGCAGTTTTCAGTGTTTTAAGGCGGTGGGGAAGTTAAGAGCGTGGAAAAAGCGGCAAGAACAGTGACAGACAGTCAGTCCCCCTTGTCACATTCTTGCCGCAGTGTTGAGTGAAGAGTGTAGAGTGTAGAGTTGCCCTTTGGGCAGTGCAGTGTTGCATATAAGAGTCAATTTGGAATATGATATAAATACAGATAGATGAAGTGAACATATTCTGCTGTATCGAACGGAGGGTGAGATATGGGCTGGATTTCGTGGTTGATTATCGTACTGGCTGTGGGGATCCTGGCTTGTTTCGGCGTGGGGATATTCCGGAAAAAGCAGGGTTCTGATGTGCGTGATAACGGAGAACTGACAACGGGTGTCTCCTTTGATCCGGAGAAACAGGAGCCGGTGATCCGCAGTTCGATATGCACCGGAGAAAAAGTGGCGGGGTTCAAGAGTAAGGAAGACGGCCACTTTACAGAGGTGATGGTGCTCCGGACGCCGAAGGATGAGGAAAGGTTTAAGGAGATGTATCATCTGGATTCAGTGAAAACTGAATACTGAAGATGAAAAATAATGAATACTTAAGACTAGATCCTTCGACTGCGCTCCCTTCGTACCGCTTGCTCAGGATGACATCTCATAAGGAAAAAACTGCTTCAGAAAGAAGCAGTTTTTTAGTATTTAAATGATTTTTTTGCTTCGCAAAAAAGAGAGGAACGAGATTTCTCCACGCGGCAGCAAGCAGGCTTGCGCAGAAGGACAGAGTGGGCACTGTGGAGAAGTGAATGGATGTGACAAAGGGACAGACCAACTATCATCATTCCAGAAGAACGTGACAGTTGGTCTGTCCCTTTGTCACATTGCGGTGTAGTGATGAGTGTAGAGTGATGAGTGAAGAGTGAAGAGTGAAGAGTGAAAAGTGTCCTCGTTTCTTCCGCTGTTAGACAGCGGTTGAAATGAGGAAACGACCAAAGCCCTCAACGGAGACGTCCGGCAGGGCGGCAGGGAGAACAGCGGTTTGCCAGGGGAGAAGGGTTTCCCGGTGATTCTCCCAGCAGAGGGTGCAGCCTTTGGCTGTGGCGGTCAGGAACTGCATTTTGCCCGTAGGCAGGGTCATCCTCCCGTCCAGGTCATAGGCATACAGCTGGAAATGAGGATCGCTGACCAGCAGCGTACGCCGACCGCCGGGCAGATCTTCGGTTTCGCTTGCCTGGCAGGGCGGCGTACCGGAGTTGGAAACGGAGATGGCCTGATCAATGTGCAGGGGCCTCGGCTTGCCATCCTTTCCGATCCGGCCCCAGTCCCAGAGACGGTAGGTGAGATCACTGGCCTGCTGGATTTCATAGCAACGGATGCCGGAACCCAGGGCATGGACGGTTCCGGCGGGAATATAGAACACGTCTCCTGCATGGACTTCCGTCCGGCAGAGGCTGCTTTCCAGCCTGCCCTCATCCAGGACAGAACGCAGGGACTGGCCATGGGTATCAATGCCGTAAACCAGCTGCGCTCCGGGAGCGGCGTCCAGGATATACCAGGCTTCGCTTTTGCCGGGCTTGCCTTCATGGGAGAGGGCATAGCTGTCATCCGGATGAACCTGGACGGACAGGGGCTGGCGGGTATCCAGCAGCTTCAGCAGGAGCGGGAAACCGTTTTCTTCTCGGCCAGTTAAACACTTGCCCCAGAGCGGGAAGAGATCCCGCAGGGTTTTGCCGGCATATTCCCCGTTGGCAACCCGGCTTTCATGACCGGGCAGGGCGGAAACTTCCAGGCTTTCGCCGGTGATTTCATCCGGCGAGTTTTTGCCGAAAAGCTCCTTCAGCGCGTGACCGCCCCAGGGGGTCTCCGATCCATGCCGGAAAGAGGGTACCATAACAAGCGGATAGACGTTCATTTTCCTGTTCTCCTGTGTTCATTTGGGCAAAAGCAAGGCTCAGGCAGGCTGGTTCAGCCTGACAGCGGCTTTTTGCTTATGCGGTTGTCGTGTGTTAAAAACCTTTAGAAATCAAAGGGTTCAAGCGGCAGATTGTTCTCCCCGAAGAAGGGAACCTGCGCCGCGTAGTCTGTCCAGGCATACCGGGCATGCACCGGCTGTTTGACGCTGTCCGCACGGAGCAGCAGCCGGTCTCCTTGGAGTTCCGCCCGGGCGGGGACATAACAGCCGTCGGCACCCGCAATCTCCAGCAGGGCGGCAGTTTCACCGCGGAGTTGAACGGGCGCGGAAAGACGGATGGAAAGCGTATCTCCCTGCGGCGTCAGATCCAGTGCCCGGGGAGAAACTTCTCCGGCACCGTACAGCATGATACCGGCCAGATCCGCCAGGCGCTCGCCCACGGGGCGCTTCGCGGTGGGGTGGATATTGCCGTATTCCCCCTGGTCCAGCAGGCAGATCATCCCGGTGCCTGGTACGGCGTCCCGTACCGCGGCCTGGGCTTTGCGGAGCAGGGGCCAGCGGAAAGTTTCTATCCCGTTCTGGTCCACCCACATGGGAAGCTGCACAAACAGGAAGGGCAGAGCCTCATCCCGGAACAGTTTTCGCCAGGTGCGGATCAGCAGGGTCAGCAGGGTATCATAGTGATCGGTTTTGCCGGTGTCCTCTTCACCCTGGTAGAACAGGATGCCGGTCAGCGTTACGGGCACAATCTCCCGCACCATGGTGACGGCCAGCCCGGCAGGCCGGTAAGGAGAACCGGGCCCAGCCGGAGGATTCCAGGGAACAAACCCGCAGGCGGCTTCGATGTCCGCCCAGGGGGCTCCCGGATGGGACTGCTTGTACTCATCCACCTTGCTGCACCAGGCACCGAAGGTTTCCTGGAAGAGGTTCTCTTCCTCCTGCCAGGTTTCCATGCTTTTGCCGGCGGTGAGGGCTTCATATTCCTCCAAGTAGCGGACACCTTCCGGTTCGGTGCGAAGGACGTCTTCCTCCATCCAGCAGGTGACGGAGGTGCCGCCCCAGTAGCAGCCGATGATACCGACCGGGATCTCCGGCATGCGTTCCCGGAGCTTCGCGGCGAAGAAATAAGCCACCGCGCTGTTAACCCCGCCGGTTCCGGGAGAAACAGCCTGCCAGCGGGTTTCCGCCACAGCCTTTTGCTGGGCTGGGCCTTGCACGGACTGCTTCGGGACGTTGAAGAAACGCAGGAGCGGATCGTCATACTGCCGGATGATCTCCGGACCCTCGTCCGCGTTGCGCAGCTCCAGCTCCATATTGCTCTGGCCGCCGGCAAGGAAGACCTCGCCGATGGCCACGTCGTCCGCTTCGGCCTGCTCATCACCCGCCTGGATGACCAGGCGGCAGCCCGCCTGCGCTTCCTGCGGGGGCAGGGAAACCAGGAAACGGGTGCCTTCCGCCCGGGCGGAGCCTTCCCACAGGAGGGAACCCTCCCGGCTGAAAAGCCGGACGGTTACGGTCAGCCCTTCGGAGACATCCCCGAAGACCCGGATCTCTTTCCGTCTGCACAGCACTGCGCCGTCGGTGAACAGAGACGCCGGTTTCAGCATGGGCCATTACCTTCTTTCCTTCAGGTATTCCAGATTCCGGCGGATCAGGTCGGCCCGCTGGCGGACACAGTCCGCGCTGCGGAGCGGATCCTCCGGGGTATTGAACACATAGTCCTTGAGCCTCTCCAGATCCGTTTCCGCCACGTGCATGCGGGTATCGGAAGAGGCATAGTAGATATAGACCCGGCCGTCATCATCCGCGATGGCGCCGTTGGTGAAGACAACGTTGCTCACATCGCCGGTGCGCTCCCGGCCGAGGGGACCGAGGAGCATGCCGGAGGGCTCCGCAATGATGCGGGAAGGATCATGGAGATCCGTTGCAAAGGCGTACAGCACATACCGTAGTCCGGCAGCGGTGTTCCGCACGCCGTGGGCGATGTGGATCCAGCCGCGGTCCGTCTTGATGGGCACGGCACCGGCACCGTTCTTGGACTCGGTCAGGGTGTGGTACTTCCGGCGGGAAATGATCTTCTCCTCGCCGACGACCGGATGGGTGATATCCCCGCAAAGACCGAAACCGATGCCCCCGCCGGAGCCGGTCTCGATGAAGTCGTCCATGGGACGGGTATAGAAGGCATACTTGCCATCCACGAACTCCGGATGGAGTACCACGTTCCGCTGCTGGGGAGAATTCAGGGTAATCAGGTTCGGCAGGCGCTCCCAGGTTTCCAGGTCCTTTGTCCGGACGATGCCCGCCGCGGCAACGGCGGCGGAAAGATCGGCACTGCGGGTATCCTTGCTCTCGGAGCAGAAGACGCCGTAGATCCAGCCGTCCTCATGGGCAGTCAGGCGCATGTCATAGACGTTGGTTTCCTGCTTTTCCGTATCCGGCAGGATGACCGGATAATCCCGGAAACGGAAGCCTTCGGTAGGCTTGTCGCTTTCCGCCACGGCGAAGAAGCTTTTCCGGTCCATGCCTTCCACGCGAACCACCAGGCAATACTTTCCGTTCAGCTTGATGGCGCCGCTGTTCAGGGTGGCATTGACGCCCAGGCGCTGCATCATAAAGGGATTGGTGTCCGGATTCGCGTCATACATCCAGAAGGGAGGAATATGATCCCGGGTGAGGACAGGGTTGGCGTAGCGGGAAAAAAGGCCGTTGTAGAAGCGGGAATCAACGGGGTTGGGGAGGGAGATGAGTTGCTCATAGGATTCCATGAGGGAGGCAAAAGTGCGAGTGTTCATAAAAACATCCTTACGTTTTTAGGTAGGAGGTAGGAAGTAGGAGAGAGGAGGTATTGTCTTTTGCTTCGCAAAAGAATGATATGTTGCTTCGCAACATGATATTTCGACTTAATGTCGAAATGATAGGTTCGACTGTGTCGAACATGATATGTTTGGCTTCGCCAAACGTGATTAGTTATTGACCGCCTCTGTCAGGGTGACCTTGTGGAGGAAGTGGTGTTCCGTATAGGTTGAAGGTCTATATCTCCGGAGGAGATTCTTCGACGCGCCCGCAGGCGGGCTTGCTCAGAATGACAATCATTACGTTAGGGGTAATTCTGTAAGTTCACATTGTTCGTAATTATGAATTATGAATTGTGAATTATGAATTATTAATAGTTGTGTTTTGCTTCGTCATCGCCGTAGTGGAGGACGCTGTGGGATTTGATGTAGCTGACGACGGAGTCCACGGTGGTGAAGGCCAGGCCGACATGGGTGTCGGCTGCGCCGTAGTAGATGGCGATGCGGCCGGTGTCTCCATCCTGCAGAGTAGCGCAGGGGAAGACCACATTGGGCACGAAGCCGCTGACTTCATAGGGTTCTTCCGGCGTCAGCAGGTAGTTGGCGCAGCGGTAGAGCACCTTGCTGGGCTCGTTGATATCCAGGATGGCGCCGCCCATGGAATAGACGAAGCCGTTGCAGGTGGAGGAAACGCCGTGGTAGAAAAGCAGCCAGCCTTCAGTGGTTTCAATCGGGGCGGCGCCGGCGCCGATCTTGACGCCCTGCCACCATTCTCCGCCACTGCCCATCACATGGCGATGCTTGCCCCAGAACACCATGTCCGGGCTCTCGCTGAGGAAGATATCGCCGAAGGGTGTATGGCCGCTGTCGGAAGGCCGGGAGAAGAGACGGAAGGTTCCGTTGATCTTCCGGGGGAAGAGTACCGCGTTACGGTTGAAGGGGATAAAGGGATTCTCCAGGCGGGTGAAGGTTTTGAAGTCCTTCGTCTTCGCCATGCCGATGGAGGCGCCGTGGAAATCTCCGCACCAGATGATGTAATAGGTGTCTTCCACCTTCACGAGGCGGGGATCATAGGCGTAATGGGGCATCATGGGGTTGCCGTCTTCATCGGTGAAGGGAACCTTTTCCCGCTCCACATCCCAGTGGATGCCGTCTTTGGAATGACCGAGGTAGACGTAGGGAACGCCGTTGACCTGCTCGCCGCGGAGCACCGCGATGTAGCCGTCTTCCCACGGCACGACGGCGCTGTTGAAAATCCGGGCGATTTCCGGGGTGGGATTGCGGCCCAGCACCGGGTTCTCAGAGTAACGCCATACGGGAGTCTCGGTTTTCAGATCCGCAGGACGATCCTGCCAGGGGATATTGGGGAGAGAGGAGACGTTGAGCATTTTTACTTCAGGCATATGTCTTACTCCTTATTGTCGTTTTTAATTCATAATTAATAATTCACAATTCATAATTATGAGTTGCTGAACTATGGATATGAATGATTCGTGTGACGATCTTCATGCTTTGGCTTTTCGCAGCTGTTATGGGTTGGTGAGTAAATCATTATGAATTATGAATTGTGAATTATGAATTCAGATATTCCCATGGGGGATTTCCGATTCCCTGTAAACGGGCTGTCCGCCGACAACCAGGCGGCCGAAGGGCTTGCGTTCTCCGGCACAGCGCTCCAGCAGGGCTTTGACTGCCAGCTCGATCATGCCGTCGGTATCGATGCGGAAGGTGCTGAGCGGCACATCCCCGGGATTGCCCTGGGGGAAGTCATCAAAACCGGTGACGGAGATATCCTCCGGAACCCGGTAGCCCTTCTCCTTGAGGAGGCTGATCAGCATCCGGGCGGTGATATCGCAGTTGCAGACGAAAGCGGTGGGAAGTTCATCTGGCAGAACCGGATCCACCAGGCCGCCGGTCAGCTCGCGGTCCGGAAGGATCCACTCCTCCCGCACCTGCAGGTCGTTGAGCAGCATCGCCCGGTAATAACCCAGGAAGCGGTCCATGATACTGCTGGTGGCTTTGATGTTGCCGACAAAGCCGATCTTTGTATGTCCCCGGCGGATCAGGTGGCTGGTCAGCCGGTAGGCGCCGTAGCTGTTATCCCCGGCGACCGCGTCGGCATTGGCCTGCTCATCATAGAAATCCAGGAACACGATGGGCACCCCGGCCTGCGCGACCTTGCGGTAATAAGCCTTGGCCGGCTCGCCCAGGAGGATCAGCCCGTCCGCGTGACCGGAGGTCATGAGGTTGGGAAGGACGCCTTCCTTTTCGTTCTCCGGGGTCAGGATCTCCAGCAGGCCGAAATGTCCCAGATCCGCCAGCTTCTTGATCAGCTGCTTGCAGAGGATGGCGTAATAGGAATCCGGCTCGAAGTATTTATCCGGGATCACGATCCCGATCTCCAGGTGATCGTGGAGGATGTTCCGGGTTCCCCGGGGATACGAATAACCCATCTCATCCGCTTTTTTGATAATCTTTGAGCGAAGCTTGTCGCTCATGCCGGATTTACCCGCCAGCGCCTTGGAAACCGTGACCGCACTGGTCCCCACGGCTTTGGCGATATCCCGCATCGTCGCTTTCTTTGCTGCCAATTGTTCCAGTCCTTTCTCCTGCTCCGGCGTATTCACCAATCAGCCGGAGGCACATTCTTCCGTTGTGGTACGGGCACTTCCACTCGTCCGCTTCGGGCTTGCCGAGGGAAATCCCGCTTTCATCCAGTTCGTTGAACCATTCGCCGCCGTTCCGGGGATCCACAAAGACCCTGCGGATATAGTCCCACTGCTGTTCCATCCGCTCCAGCCAGACTGGATCTCCCGTGAGCCGGAGGCCGAAGTCAAAGCCCAGCATGGTTTCCGCCTGGGGCCACCAGGCCCGGTAGGTGCTGGCCTCACCGTTCACGCATTCATAGAGAAGCCCGCGGTCCGAGAGACCGCGTTCCGTGACGCTGCGCAGCAGCTCCAGACACATGGCCCGGTAAGGGGCGCGATCTTCCGCCTTGAGGATCAGGGTTTCCGCAGCGTCCCAGAGCAGCCAGGAAGCTTCAATATCGTGGCCGTAGCTCTGCATGTCCAGCAGGGGACGCCAGGCGGCGTCGAAAAACACCTCCAGGCGGCGCTTTACCGGATTCATGACCTGATTCAGGCATTGCCGGAGGCCGGCTTTGCCCGCAAGGCGGACCTGCTCATCCGGACGGGCACGGTACAGCTCCGCATAGGCTTCGATCACATGCAGGAGCGTGTTCATGGTCCGGGAGGCCAGCACGCCGTTCTCGCTCAGCTTTTCATTGCTTTCGGGCGTGAAGGCTGCCGTCTGCGCTTCCAGGTATCCGCCCGCGTCCCGGCATTTGGTTTCGATGACGCGAAACAGGGAACGGGCCCTGTCCAGCGCGCCGGGATTGCCTGTGAGCCGGTAATAGGCCGCCAGTCCGTAAACGGCGAAGGCCTGACAGTAGGTATGCTTGGTGGTGTCCGCCGGCTTTCCGTCATAAGTGACAGACCAGAACAGGCCGCCGTTTTCCGGATCCCCGAAGCGGTCCAGGAAACGATAGGCATGATCCGCGTATACCCGCAGGTCCGGCCGTTTCAGCACAGCGGCAGCCGTCGAAAAGAACCACAGGATACGGCTGTTCAGGATGCAGCCTTTGTCTGCTTCCCGGTTCAGCTGTAAATCACTGTCGACATATCCGTAATATCCGCCGTAAGTGTTGTCCAGCAAGGCTTCCCAGAACGGAAGGATTTTCTGTTCCAGGTGTTCGCAGACTTCGGATATAAGCGCGGCCGGTTCTTTGTTAACCATACTGTTAACCTCACGATTCATTATAAGGAAAAGACGGCTTCTGTCAATTGAAGCAGGGGCGGGAATCAGCCCTTCACAGATCCGCTGGCCAGGCCGGCGTAAACCTGTTTCTGGAAGACCAGGAAGATAATGAGACTGGGGATCAGCGTCAGCAGGACGCCGGCGCAGATGATGTTATAGGAGCTCTTGAAGGGACCGGAGAAGGAGTACAGGGCGGTGGAAATGGTGCGCCAGGAGTTGGACTGGAGATAAAGATTGGCGCTGTAGTACTCATTGTAGACGCCCACACCCTTCAGCACGGCCACGGTGATGATGGCCGGTTTGGTCAGGGGCAGCAGGATTTTGAAAAACACCCCGAAGTAGGTGCAGCCTTCCAGCACGGCGGATTCATCCAGCGCCCCGTCCAGGTTTTCAAAATACTGGAGGAAGATATAGATGGAGATGACGTCCGTGCCGCTGAGCAGGATCATGTAGCCGGTGATGGAATTCAGCAGCCCCAGGTTCTTCATGATCTGGTAGGTGGTGACCTGCATGGCGATGCCGGGAATCAGGGTGGCGATCATGAACAGGTTCCGGATCAGCCCGTTGCCGGGGAAACGGAAGCGGTTCAGGACGTAGGCCAGCATGGAGCCCATCATCACGGAGACGGCCACCACGACGATGACCACCGAGGCGGAGGTCAGGAAAGCCCGGAGCATATCGCCTTCCGTCCAGACCTGTACATAGTTGCCGAAGTTGAACCAGTTCCGTGGCAGGGCCATGGCGTTGGTGGAGGCGTACTCCTCTGCGCTTTTGAAGGACGTGGTGAAGGAGGACCAGATGGGCAGCAGCGCGATAAAGCAGGCCAGGAACAGCGAAAGATACTCCAGGGCCCGGATGACGGAACGCCTGATCCGGGCGCCGCGGTTGGATTCCCGGACGGCGTGGACTGCGATGGACATAAACCTGTTTCCTCCCTTCTCACCAGAGCGCCTTGGCCTTGTTGGCCTTGGCGTTGAAGGTGCTTTCGGAATCCTTCATCACATACCGGAAGAACAGGCGCTGCAGCACCGTGAACAGCAGGATCAGCGCCATGAGGACCATGGCCATGGCGCAGGCCTGGCCAACCTTCTGGGACACGTGAGCCATCTGGTGGATCTTGATAAAGAAGGTGGCGGTGCCATTGGCGCCCATGCTGCCCACGACGTAGGCAGGCTCGAAGGCGGACAGGGATCCGGTGATGGACAGGATGAGGTTGAGCATGAACACGGTTTTGATGCCCGGCAGGATGATGGCTTTGAACTGCTGCCAGCGGTTTGCGCCGTCAATGGTGGCCGCCTCATAGAGGGTCGGATCGATGGAGGCGATGGCGCCGATAAACAGCACCATGTTCTGGCCGCAGTATTTCCAGACGGAGGTAAAGACCAGGGACCAGTTGTTGACACTCTGGTCCCGCAGCCAGTAGGGCAGCTTTTCCAGCGGGATGCCGATGGCCTGCAGGACCGTGTCCAGCACGAAACCGTGAGTAAAGAAATACTTGAAGATATAACCGATGGCGATACCGTTTACCAGGAAGGGAAAGAAGAGCACAGCCTTATAAATCCCCGATCCCCTGAGCCGCTCCAGGCTGAGGACGGAAGCGAAGAAGAGAGCCAGGGCCAGCTGAACCACGGCGCCGGCCATGTAGTAAAGGCTCAGCAGCATGGCGTCCACATACTCGGGCTTGGTGAAGATCTTCAGGTAGTTGTCAAAACCGACAAATCCCTTGTCCTTCGTGTAGCTCATGTTGTGGAAGCTGAACTGGATCATCTTCCCGAAGGGGATGTAGGTGAACAGGATCAGCAGGAACAGCGGGACGACCGCGAACAGAAAGATGACAAGCACTTTCTGCCAGTTGATTTTCCCTCGGCGCAGATCCGGCTGCACGGTACTGACGATACTCACGGGGGATGCACCTCCCTGGTGTTTGGATGAAAGAAGGCGGGTCCGGGGGAGTGTTTCCCGGACCCGCCCGGAGGAGATGACGGCTATAGGGAAAGCCGCCCATTATGAAAAGCGATGATTACTTGACTTCAACGTTCAGGGCAGCCTGCGCGTCGCTCCAGGCGGCGTTCCAGTCAGCCATGATTTCGTCAAAGGTCTTGTCGTGGTTGAAAGCGTGCTCGATGATTTCCTGCACCTTGGTGTTGCCGCCGGCGTTGAAGTTCAGTTCAGACTCGGCGTTCATCTCGTTCAGCAGGGTTTCCTCTCCGGGCAGGGAATCCGCGTCGGACAGCATATCGATGCCGTCGAAAGCAGCGTACAGGTCCGGATATTCGCCGCTCTTATCGATCGGGACGCCGCCTTCGCTGTAGGCGAAGCCGCTTTCGTGGGTCAGCCACTTCAGGTAGTACATGGAAGCCAGCTTCTCTTCATAGGAAGCCTGGACGTTGATGGCAAAGTTGTAGTCGCCGCCGGCGGGAGCATACTGCTTTCCGTCGATGGAGATGGGGAACGCCATGTAGCCGACGTCTTCCGGATGCTCGCCGCCTTCAGCGTCACGCATCTGGGTGAAAGCCCAGGAACCCAGCACCATGGAAGCGATCTGGCCGTTGTTCAGCATCGGCTTGCAGCCTTCCCAGTCGGTGGTGGTGTAGTCGTCTTCGATCAGGCCTTCAGCAGTCGCGTCGTACAGGATCTTATACACGGCGTAGGGGCCGGTGCCGTTGCCCTGATCCGCGAAGGGATCCTTGGCATGGGCCAGTTCCTGGTTCATGTAGGTGTCCTTGCCGGTGGCGGCGACGCCGATGTAAGCGTCCCAGGCACCCATGGTCCAGCCGGCAGCATAGTTGGTGTACAGCGGGATGGCGTCGGTTTTTTCCTTGACAGCCTTCAGGGCGGCGATGAACTCATCGGGGGTCTTGGGCAGCTCGGTCACGCCGGCTTCCGCGAAGATCCGCTTGTTGTACAGGACGCCGTTGGCATTGCCGGTGGAAGGAATACCGTAGCAGATGCCGTCAAAGGACCAGGAGCTCATGAAGTTGTACAGGCCGCTCAGGGTCTCCAGGGAGCCCAGCGGAACGAAGTACTTGGACAGCTCGTCCTTCTGCACGGTGGGGATGCCCATGATGGTCCAGTCGGTGTTGCCGACGCGCATGAGGGCGTTTTCAGCATAGTCTGTGATCAGTTCGTACTCGATCTCCACGTTGGGGTAGATCTGACGGAACGCTTCCACATAGCCGTTCAGCTTGTCCGCGATATCGGTGCGGTGATAGGCAAAGTGGATCTTGGCAGTCAGGTCGGTGTTTTCGCCCAGGACGATCTGATCGAAGGTGGGCAGGGTTTCTTCCGCGGAGGCGAAAGAGGCCAGGCCGAGCATCAGGCAAACAGCCAGGACCAGGGACAGAATTTTCTTCATTGGGTGGTTCCTCCTCTTTTTGATTAATGAGTTTGTTAGGTTAACAAGTTAACCTTTGCTGTTTACATATTAACCATACAATGAGAATTTTGTCAACGTCCAGAAAAACGTTATGATTCTTGTAAACTATGATTTGTAAGCTTTTTGAAGAAAACAGAAAAACCTTGCTGAACAACTTAAAACAAGTTAACAAAATAGTTAACAAAGTACATTTTCAGAGCAAAAAAATTTTTGAATTTTATCTAAAAACAGGAAAACGAAGCGGAAATATCGGAAGGAGATCCGGGACGAAGAGCGGCAAGGACGGGGGAAAGCCCTTGACACTGTCTGTTGTCCCGTAGTATAGTCAATCCAATCTGAAAGAAAGGAATGCTCTACTGATGCAGCGTAACGGATCCAAATACAGTGAATCTATTATGATCTCCGCGAATGGCATGATGCAGATTCGCATTATTTCCGTATACGGTCATACAGTCAGAGAAGAGCAGTCCGGCATATAAACCAGGATTTATCCAGCCGCTTATCTCTGACAGATAAGCGGCTTTTTTGATACCCAAAGGCGGGATCAGAAACACGGGAGGGAAAAATGATAAACAGTCTGAAAAGATGCTGTGCCGTTCTGGCAGCGGTTCTGCTGGCAACAGCGGCGCCGGCTTTTGCGGAAGAAAAGACTGTGCGGACAGAAAGCTGGAGAATGGAAAACCGCAATGAGGTTTTTGCCTGGATTCCGGAGGGGCTTCCGGCAGAACCGGTTCCCATGGTGCTGGCGATGAACTGTACAAACGGCAATCCGCAGGCGGAAGTGAAAACCAACGGCTGGGACGTGCTGTGCGCGGAGGAGGGCTTCATTGTCATTGCGCCGGAATACAGGGACAGTGCATCCTATGAAGAAACAGATTATCTCCGCATGGTGATTGAACAGGCGGTCAGCCGGTATCCGGTGGATCCGTCCAGGGTTTACGCCACGGGCTTTTCCAATGGCGGAGCGGCGGCGATTGCGCTGGCTTCGGAATATCCGGAACTGATCGCCGGGATTTCAGCGGCCGGGTGGCTGGTGGAAGTGAAAAACACGGAGGGGCTGCTGACGCCCTTCCAGGTGCTGAAGGGAACGGAAGAATTCACCGTCCGGAACGGGCAGGGCGATATGGAACTGATGGAAGATGAAAAGAACGCCCTGCGGACCCTGTTTGAAATGAACCGAATGCCTTCGGGCGAAACAGATTATCACGCGGTGCCTTACTGGGGGTACAGGCCGGACCGGCAGGAAAGTATCTGGCCGGAATACAAGGACTATCATTATTACGGCGGAAGCGGTATTCCGCAGAGCAACGTGGAGTGGCAGATCAGCGATTACTGCCTGGAAGGCTATGAAGCGCCTTTTGCCCAGCTGGTACTGATTGAAGGCGCGGATCATACGCCGCATGATTATCATGCCAGGATTGCGTGGGATTTCTTCTCCCGCTTCAGCCGGAACACAGACGGAACGATAACTGAAAGGAAATAAAGAATAATGATTATCAGAAAATTTACAGAGCAGGATGCGCAGGCCGTGTCCGAACTGATTATTACCACGATCCGGATTTCCAATACGAAGGATTATCCGGTGGAGCTGATGGAAGAACTGGTGAAGACGGAAACACCGGAGCATGTGCTGCAGCGGGCCTCCTGGACGCACTTCTATGTGGCGGAGGAAGCCGGGAAGATTATCGGCTGCGGCGCGATCGGCCCTTACTGGGGCAAAGAAGATGAAAGCAGCCTGTTCACGATCTTTGTGCACCCGGAATGGCAGGGCAAGGGAATCGGCCGGGCCATCGTGGAAACCCTGGAAAAGGATGAGTACGGCATACGGGCAAACCGGATCGAGATTCCGGCCTCCATTACCGGGCTGCCGTTCTACCGGAAGCTGGGATACGGCTTCAAGGACGGAAAGGATACCGTTGACGAGGAACACCTTTACCGGCTGGAAAAGCAGATTGAGGCTCCGGTCATCCGTCAGGTGGAGGATGCGGAGGAAAAATCCCGCATTTGCCGGGAGATCCTGGAAGCCCTGCCGGAGTGGTTTGAGGTTCCGGAATCCCGGGAACAGTATATCCGGGAATGCAGGAAATGGTTCTTTGCAGCGGCGGAACGGAATGGCAGGGCGGTGGGCTTCCTGTGCCTGAAGGAAACGGGAAAGGCTACCGTTGAACTGGCAGTGACCGGCGTACTGAAGGCGCTTCACCGCCGGGGAACCGGCCGGGCGCTGTTTGAAGCGGCAAAGGCATACGCGGTTGCCGCAGGATATGAATTCATGCAGGTCAAGACGGTGGCGGAGGGCCTCTATGAAGACTATGACCGGACCAACCGGTTCTACCAGGGGCTGGGCTTCCGGGAACTGGAAGTGATTCCGCAGGTATGGGATGAGGACAACCCCTGCCAGATCTATGTGATGTCCCTGAGGAAATCCCCGTGGGAGCAGATCATGACCCGCCGGAGCTACCGGGGCAAATACAAACCGGACAGGATTCCGCGGGAAGACCTGAAGACGATCCTGGAGGCGGGGCTGGCGGCACCCTCCGGCTGCAACAAACAGACCACCAGCCTGGTGGCGGTGGACGATCCGGAGATCCTGAAGCAGATCAACGCGGTGATTGATCCGCCGGTCTGCGAGACGGCACCGGCCATGATCTGCGTCCTGTCCCAGCGGATTAACGCGTTCCGGGACCGGTGCTTTGCGACGCAGGACTATTCCGCGGCCATTGAAAACATGCTGCTGACGATTTCCTCCATTGGATACGGGAGCTGCTGGTTTGAAGGACATATTACAGATGAGGACCGGATCTGCGACCGGATCGCGGAAATCCTGAATGTGCCGGAGGGATACGACCTGGTCTGCATCCTGCCGGTCGGAAAAATGGAAAGCGAACCGACTGTACCGAAGAAAAAGCCCTTTGCCGAACGGGCCTGGTTCAACGGATTCGGCAAAACGGAAGAAACGGAGTAATAAAGCCAATGGATGCTTTTGTGAATGAGAAGGATTTCGAACTGCTGGCGAGAGATCGGTGTACCTTCCAGGTACTGGACAGGATCCTGAGGCAAGAATGTGAGCTGATCCGGACAGATCATGAACGCCTGATCCTGTGCCATTCCGCATCGCGCTATCCGGTCTGGATCTGGACGCCGGACGGCCTGACGGAGGCGGAGAAGGAAGCAGCCTGGAAACTGGCATCTGAGTTCCACCTGGTGGAAGAGGGCTTCGAGATCATCATGAAATACGAGCTGGCGGAATACTTCATGGCCCGCGCGGAAAAGGAGGGCATGAAGATGGGCTGCCAGATGGAGATGATGGCCTATGATTGCCCGGAACCCAAGGCGCCGGAATTTCCGGCGGACGGGGAACTGTACGAATGCACGCCGGAAGATACGGACGAGGTTGTGAAATTCCTGAGCGGATTCTTTATGGATTTAGACGGGGAACTGCCGCCGGATGAACGTATCCTGGCCAAAGCACAGGAATACATCGGCAACCAGGCGTTTTTCCAGTGGAAGACGGCGGAGGGCACGCCGGTTGCCTGCTGCTATTACAGGCCGAACCAGGATATGGCCTCCATCGGCGGCGTATGGACCGTACCGGAATACCGCAGGAAGCATTACGCGCAGCACATGGTGTATGCCGTGACAAAAAAGATCGCCGGCATGGGGTATCTGCCCATGCTGTATACGGACGCCAATTACGCGGCGTCCAATGCCTGCTATCAGAAGATCGGCTACACCCTGCGGGGCAGGCTGTGCACGATTAAACGCATGGAAGAAAAAAAGATGATATAATCACGGAGGCAAAAAGATGTTTTATGATACAGAGGATCTGCAGGACGGTGCAATCCGGCTGCAGCTGGAAAGAACCGCAGAGGGGTATCCGGAGAAAGGCTGGGTGCCGGCTTACTACTTCGGAATCTGCCTTCCGGACGGAACGCGGATCGGGCAGTGCGACCTGCGGATCGGCCACAATGACCGGCTCTACATCGGCGGGAACATCGGCTATGGGATCGATGAAGCCTACCGGGGACACCATTACGCGGCAAAAGCCTGCGGGCTGCTGTTCCGGCAGGCCCGGAAGCATGATCTGGGGTATGTGATTATTACCTGCGATCCGACCAACACCGCTTCCTCGAGAACCTGCGAGCTGGCGGGCGGAGAGTATCTGGAAACGGCGGATATTCCGGAAGACCACGATATGTATGAAAGGGGACTGCACCAGGTTATGGTTTACCGCTTTGACCTGGACTGCGGGGAAAACGAAGATGGAACGAACTGAACGGGTGATCCTGACCAACCTGTGTATGATCCAGGACGGCACAAAGGTGCTGGTACAGGAAAAGGTGGGCAAGGATGCCGGCGGGATTATTTTCCCCGGCGGCCATGTGGAGGAACATGAACCCATCGTGGACTCGGTGATCCGGGAAATGAAGGAAGAAACCGGACTGACGATTGAAAAGCCGCAGTTATGCGGCATCAAGGAATGGGTCAACGAGGACGGTACCCGGTACGTTGTCTTCCTGTTCAAGACCGACCGCTTTTCCGGGAAACTGACCTCCTCTGACGAAGGACGGGTGTTCTGGCTGGAGAAGGACGATGTGCTGAAGAGCAACTGGATCTGGCAGATGGACTGCCTGCTGAAGATCATGGCGGACGGGGAATATACGGAACTGTTTTTTGACCCGGCGGATGACTGGAAGCCGGTTCTCAAATAATACCGGAGGAAACAGAAATGAGCATTTCCTACAGAAAACTGACAGAAAACGACCTGGAGACCTTCATCCGGATGCGGATTACGCAGCTCCGGGAGGAAGGCGCAACGGAGGACGTGGACCTGGTGCCGCCGCTGATGGATTACTATCACCGGCACCTGGCGGACGGAACCTATGTGTCCTGGCTGGCACTGGACGGGGAGAAGATCGTCGGCACCAGCGGAATGTCCTTTGTGGAAAAGCCGCCGTACTTCAGCTGTCCCTCCGGGCGGATCGGCCTTTTGTCCAGCATGTACACCGATCCTGAATACCGGCGTATGGGCATCGCGAAGGAGCTGCTCCGGCGGGTAACGGAAGAAGCCCGGGCATACGGCTGCGGATGCGTGCAGATTACCGCCTCCGACATGGGCGTGCTGCTGTACACGGACTTCGGATTTAAGAAAAACGGAAACTTTATGCAATATAACCTGTAAGGAGGACCAGGACATGATCACCGAGTCTTTTGATAACCTTTCCCAGGCAATCATCAATCCGGTACGGAAGGAGAACGCCCCGGCGGTGGACGCCTGCATCGTGACGTTCTCCCATGAGATAGAGAAATATGTGGCGGAGAACTACGCCTCCGGGGAGATCACTTCCCTCTGGTGCGCCACAGGAAGGACGCCGGTTTACCTGATCGAGAAAAACGGCAAGCGGTTTGCCTTCTACAAAACCTATGTGGGCGCGCCGATCACCGTCGGCCTGATGGAGGACGCCGCGGCGGAGATGGCCTGCGACAGGTTCATCCTCTTCGGCGGGGCAGGCTGCCTGAACAAGGAAATCGCCCACGGCAAGGTGATGGTCCCCACCGCTGCCTACCGGGATGAGGGTACGTCCTATCACTACGCCCCGGCGGCGGACTACGTGACCGTGGGAAAATCTGATACGGTGGCGGAATTCATGAAAACGAACGGTATTCCTTATGTGCTGGGGAAAACCTGGACTACGGATTCCTTTTACCGGGAGACGCGGAACAACTTTGAGAAGCGGAAGGCGGACGGCTGCATCTCCGTGGAGATGGAGTGCGCCGGCGCACAGGCGATGTGCGACTTCCGGGGACTGGAACTGTATCCCTTCTTCACAAGCGGCGACCTGCTGGACGCGCCGGAATGGGACGACCGGGGCAAGGATTACAAGGACGGCGGCCAGCATGACGTGGGCCACTTCAGCATCGCCCTGGCCCTGGCGGACTATATTTCACAAAAATAATTTCCGCAGGGTGTAACATTTACCGCTTTTCATTCGTAATATCAGTGAAGAAGGCAGGTGGAAGGGATGACCGGGGAGCAGGAACTGGTAAGACTGCTGAAGACCGGCAGCGCGGACGCGTTTGAACAGATGATCACACGCTGTCGTGCCGGAGCAGAAGCCTATGCCTGCAGCCTCCTCCATGATTCCCAGGCCGCCGAAGACGCCGTACAGGAAGCTTTCTCCAGACTCTATGCCGTCCGGACAGACATCGATGAAAACCGTTCCTTCTCCGCTTATCTGTACACGATCGTAAAACGAATCTGTATAGACGAGCTGCGGAAAAAGAAACGGTTCCCGGATCTTCCGGGAGAGCTGCCCGATCCGCCGGTTCCCTCGGCGGAAGCGGAATACATCAGCCACTGGGACCGGCTGAACCGGATCCACATGCTGGCTGAACTGGATGAGACGGACAGGAGACTGCTGACAGCTTTCTCACTGGAAGGGAAGACCACGAAAGAGATCGCCGGGGAAATGAACATGACCGACGGTCAGGTGCGGGTCCGGCTGCACAGGATCCGCAGAAGAATCAGGAAAGGAATGAAAGACGATGCGTGATGAGTATCTGAACCAGATCATCCGGCGCGGAAACGAACTGGCAGTGCTGGAACATGCCGCACTGTCTTATCCGAAAAACACCTCAGTAATCCGTTGGGCGGTGGCTGCCGCCTTCGGGATGCTGGTGACCTTTCTTCCTTCCGTCTGTACAGCACACGCCTTCTTCCAGATGATGTGAAAGGCGGAAACCATCCATGGAAGAAAAGCATAACAATAACGAAAAAAAGCAGGTAAAAAAGAAATCCCTGGCACGGGAAATCCTGGAATGGGTGCTGACCATTGTGCTGGCTGTCGTGATTGCACTGCCGATCCGGGCTTTTGCGTTTGAGATGGTCCGGGTGGACGGGGAATCCATGAACAGCACCCTGGCCAACGGGGAAATCATGTTTGTGTCCAAGTTTGACTACGCGACCACCTGGCTTTCCTTCCCGTGGCAGGATGACAGGAGCAAGGAGCAGGCAACACGCATCACCACCGGCGGCAATCCCCAGCGGTTTGACGTGGTGGTATGCCGGTATCCGGGACGGGGCGACACCAACTTTGTGAAGCGGGTGGTAGGCCTGCCGGGAGATACGGTGGAGGTTCGGGAAGGCTACCTGTACGTGAACGGCGAGAAGTTTGACGAGCCGTATATCAAGGACGAATACCGGACCGGCCGGCTGAACAGCTTCGGCCCGTACGAGGTTCCGGAAGGCGAATACTTTGTAATGGGCGATCACCGGAACAACTCCAACGACAGCCGCATGCAGGGATCCCTGCCGCGAAACATGATCATCGGGCACGTGCGCACCGTGCTGTATCCCTTCGGCGAAATCCGGGGAATAGAATAAAAAAAGGGCATCGCTTTGAGGCGATGCCACTTTTTTAAATTAATACTGAAAACTTAAAACTTAAAACCTAAAAATGGTGGAACAAACTGCTTCCGGAAGGAAGCAGTTTTCAGTATTTAATCAGAAGAATTTAACGGTTTCTTCCAGGGGCTTCCGGGGCGGCGTGGCGGGAGCGGCGTCGCTCTTGCCGACGGCGATGACGGAGATCAGCTCCTCGTTTTCCGGAATGCCGAGTTTGTCCCGGAGCAGTTCCACGTCCCGCAGGCCCATGATCAGGGTATCATAGCCCAGGTCCTTGGCCGCGAGGATCAGGTAGGCGTCATGCAGGCCCAGGTCATAAATGCCCCAGCCGTTGCCGATATCATCCACGGGCTGGCCGTCCGGGCCGAAACCGACGATGCCTTTGACGAAGGTGGTGACGATGAGGGCCGCGTTGGCGGAGCTTTTTTTGTTAAAACCGGGAAGGGCGGCATCCCGCAGGGTTTCCAGAACCTCCGGTGTTTCCAGCACGTAGCAGCGGGCAGTCTGCTGGTTCATCCAGGAGGGAGCCTGCTGGGCAGCTTTGCAGATGGCTTCCAGGTCTTTGTGGCAGGCGCCGGACTGATAGCTCCGGACGCTGCGGCGGGCGGCGATCAGGTCTTTGAATTCCATGAAAATATCCTCCTTTATGAATATGATTTATCTGATTTCCTGAACAGGATTGACAAACAAGGTTTATCAGAAACGGTTACCGGCAGGCTTTCCGCACTGCTTCCCGGACGGCTTCCAGGGGAAGGTTGAGCTCCTTCGCCAGGGCGGCGATCTCCTCATACTCAGCCTTGACTCGTTCGGCGCCCATGCCGGAGGCCCGCTTAAGCCGGACGGGACCGTATTCCGTGGAGACGGTTTCCTCATGGCGGTCCAGTACATACCGGCTCATGTCCTGGCGGCGGATGCCCAGGGTGGTGGTGTGCTTCATCATAACTTCCGCCAGTTTGTCCGCGTCCTGCGCCAGGCAGATAACCGACAGCAGGATGCCCGGGCGGCTCTTCTTCATGCCGATGGGCTGGGTGTAGACGTCCCGGGCGCCGGCGGCGAAAAGCTGCTCCATGGCAAAGGCGATATCCTCGCCGGTCATGTCATCCAGGTTGCACTCGAGGCGGGTGATGGTTTCCAGCTCTCCTTCGCTTTGGCCCAGGAATGCACGGATACAGTTGGCCTGTTCAAAATCCTTTTTGCCCATGCCGTAGCCGATGGCTTCCACAGCCATGACGGGGCGGTCGCCGAAACGGGAGACAAAGTGCTTCAGCAGGGCGGCGCCTGTGGGCGTGCAGAGCTCGCCCCTGATTTCTCCGCCATAGGAGGGAATGCCCTCCAGGATCAGCGCGGTGGCCGGGGCGGGAACGGGCAGGATGCCGTGGGCGCAGTGGACATGGCCGCTGCCGGTATGAACAGGAGAAGCAATAACCTGATCCGGGAAAAGCTGTTCCATCAGCAGGCATACGCCCACCACGTCCGCCACCGCGTCCAGGGTACCCACCTCATGGAAATGGATCTCCGTGACCGGACGGCCGTGAACCCGGCTTTCCGCATTGGCAATCAGGGCATACACAGCCTTGGCGTCGGCCTTGACCCGGTCGGACACATCCAGGCCGTTGATCAGCGCTTCAATATCCGCCACGGAGGCATGGTGATGATGCCCGTGGTCATGATCGTGGTGATGATCATGTTCTTCTTCATGGTGATCATGGTCATGCTCGTGATGATGATCATGATCATGGTGGTGATGCTCATGGTCATGATCATGGTGCTCGTGATCATGATGGTGGTCATGGGCGTCTCCGGCTTCTTCCTCCACGCCGTCCACGGTAACCTTCACATGCGTTCCGGTGATACCGCACTTGACCGATCCTTCAGCGGCAACCGTAACGCCGGGCAGGCCAATGACGTTCATTTTGTCAATGAAAGCCTGGCGGTCGCCGGTCAGCTCCAGCAGGGCCGCGGTCAGCATATCCCCGGCAGCGCCCATGGCGCATTCCAGATACAGTGTCTTCATTTGACTGTTCTCCTGTTATTCAGAATCAGGCGGCCCCGTTCCAGGGCTATAACGAGCAAGGGAACCAGAACGATCTGCAGGATAATCCCGAGGACAGGCTTGGCAAACGCCCTGACCCAGACAAAGGCCAGCAGGGCGTCATTGATCTTTACCAGACCCAGGCTGGTCAGGAGAAGGTATACGATGCCGTATACAATACGGCCCGCAAGCATGGCGACGATCAGGGAAACGTAGATGCTCCATTTCTTTTTCGGCAGCAGCATATACAGCAGTCCGGACAGGGCGCCGTATGTGGCCAGCTCAAAGGCCATTACCGTGGCGTCGGGGAAAATGCCGGGCATACCGTTCAGCAGCGAACTGAGCAGCGGAGCTGTAAAGCCAACCACGAGGCCCCAGGACCAGCCGCACAGGAAACCACACAGCAGCACAGGAATATGCATCAGATTCAGGGTTTTACCGATATCCGGAATGAGTCCGGCAACTCTTGGCATCATGACAGCCAAAGCCAGCAGTAAAGCGGCATAGGTCAGTTTGCGAACTTTCAGGGAAGACAAGGGCAGTTCTCCTCTCATATATCGTTGGCAGTGATCTGCTTCAAGTATACTTATGTTAAACCTTAAAGTAAACTCCAAGTCAAGAGTCTGGATGCAATAAATGAAAAAACAGGCGGGAAAAGGTATTCTATTTTTCCGATTTCATCCTTTATTCATATGGCTGACGCCTGTATGATAAACGGCGAACACAGCTGATTCCCGGAATCCCGGCAGAAACGGACGGAAAGAAACAGAGCGGGAGGAAAGGAAACGCAGCACAGAAGCGTATCGGACAAGGCAAAACAAATCAGACAGAAATGAGAGCATCAGTAATGAATAAAGTGCAAAAGACCGGGATCCTGCTGCTGGTATTGGTTCTGGCACTGACTGCGTGCACATCCTTTGCCGACACGGGAGAGAGAGGAAACACCATGAACAACATCGACGTCAGACAACAGACAGAATTCCGGTATAACCGGTTCGCGGATCTGTACTACTACCTGCTGGCACATATGCCCATTGATTATGCAGCGGACGTATCAGATCCTGAATATACGGCGGAAATGGCAGGCAAACTGGGCATTTTTCCGGGTATTCCTCCCAAACTGACGGAGTATTATGAAGAGAATTTTGACCGGCTGGCGATTACCGGCTTTATTCCGCTGGCAGTGAAGAACACCCAGCAGTTCAGGGAAGCGCTGGTTTCCTGCGGCCAGCTGACAGACCGGGATATGGAAGCCTTTGTGGATCCGATGATTGAAATCTGTGACAGGGTCTCCGAAAGGTTTTATGATTGGTGGACAGCGCATCATGAAGAGGTGGCGCCGCAGACGGATAAGGTATACGACCGTTTCCGGACGCTCACAGACCGGCTTGACGCTTTTTTCAACAACCTGGAGATGAAACCTTCCGTGCTCTTTTCATACAGCCTGCGGAAGAACGGCCGGGCATTTTTCCAGCCGGGAGAAATCATCGTCTATCTGACCTACCCGGAAAAACCGGAGGAGATTACGGGCTGCTTCCTGCAGTACCTGCATGAATGCACCCATTCTGTCACGGATCCGCTGATGAACCGGAGAATCCTTATGGCGGACGGATCCCATGACATTGCAGAATACCAGGTGCTGGTTTTTGACGAGTACCTGCTGGACGCCCTTTATCCGGAGATGACTGAAACCTACCGTGAATGGATCGGGCAGGAATACCTGGACTATTCCCACAAAGCGCTGGGGGAAGAGGGAGAAGCAAGGCTCAGGGAACGCCTGGAGGCAATGCTGACGGAGGATAAATGAGATGCCTGCGATGAAGAATATCACGACGATCCTGCTGGATATGTATGGCGTGATCCTGGAGGAAAGCAAGGGATATTTCATTCCCTATACATTCGGTTCCTTTGACCAGGCGGAGTATGACCGTCTGACAAGGCAGTTCAAGGAAGAAAAACTGTTTACCAGGGCGGCGAACGGGGAAATGACCTCGGACGAGTTCCTGACGCAGCTTGGATTTCAGGATCCGCAGTACCACATGGTCAACTATATTGACAACTTTCTGCACCTGGACCAGGGCTTCAGGGAGTTCGCTGAAAGGTATTCCACGAAGTATGATTTTGTGCTGCTTTCCAATGACGTGTCCGAGTGGAGCGCCTGGATTACAAAGCATCATGACCTGGATCAGTATTTCACCCATAAGATCGTCAGCGGGGATGTAAAATGCCGCAAGCCGGACCGCAGAATCTATGAGATTGCGCTGGAAAGAACAGGGAAGAAGCCGGAGGAATGCTGCTTTGTGGACAACAGCGTGAAGAACCTGATCACAGCGGCTGAACTGGGCATTGAACCGATCCTGTTCAACCGGGACGGGGAAGAGTATACCGGCACCATCGTCAATTCCTTCGCGGAGCTGGCGGATCTGCTGGGATGAGAAAGCGTTCGTGGAAACAGGGCAAAGCTGCCGGCAGATAAACGATACGGCTGTCCCGAGAAGGCCTGAAAAGACCGGCGGGGCAGCTGTTTTTTCATTCCGGAAATAAAAATGTTGATGGGGCGTGCAGATTCGCCCTTCTCATTCGTCTAATGTATGTAACGTTACAAAACCGGAGGCATGATACTGTGGACAAGGGATTCTTCATCGCGGAGATCGAAGCCTGCTCGGAAACGATGTACCGGGTAGCCTGGTCGATCCTGCGGAACGAGACCGATGTGCAGGACGCGTTGCAGGACGCGGCACTCAAAGCCTGGGAAAAGCGGAGCAAGGTGCGGGAGGAAAAGTATTTCCGCACGTGGCTGATCCGCATATTGATCAACGTATGCTACGACATACAAAGAAAGCACCGGAATGTCGTTCCACTGGAGAAGATTCCCGCCCAGACCTATGCGAAAGCACCGGATCCGGAACTGGCCATAGCGCTGAGAGCTGTTCCGGAAAAGCTTCGGCTGCCCCTTGTGCTGTGCTACTGCGAAGGCATGAGCTATGAGGAAGCCGCGGACGTGCTGCGGATTCCCATGACCACCCTGCGGGGCCGGCTCAACCGGGGGAAAGACGTATTGAGAAAGGAGCTGAAAGCGGAATGAAGCGCGACATGAAAGATATCAATCTGCAGAATGCCTTCTGGCCGATGACAGAAGAATGTCACGACAGGCTGAACACTGCTCTCAGCGGCCTGAGGGAGGAACAACCTGTGAAACGATTTACTGCAAGAACAGTTTTAATAGCAGCCTGTATTATTGTTGCCCTGATGGCGGTGGCACTTGCTGCCGGACAAATCCTGGGATGGACAGATTTCTACTCAAATTTTTATAACACATTTGTACCGGACGGAGCCCAGCAAATTATGCGGGATAATGGTGAGGTGACCTATACAGTCGGTCCGGTAACCTTTACTGTGGGCGGGTTGTATTTCGACGGTCATATCGCGACAGCTTCGACGAATGCCAGACTGGCGGAGGGAATAAATGCGCTACTGACCGGAAACGATCCGTATGATGCAATCGGCGCCAATGGAGAGAATGGGGAGCTGGTCGCAAAAAAGCTCGGGGTGGATCCGGAACTCTCCTGGGCAGACGCGGCAAAAGAACTGAAGCTTCCGCTGTACAGCGTACGGGCAATCCTGGAAGCACCTGAGGAGTATTCCGGGGAAGCAATGGAAGATCCGATGTTCAATGATGATGGCAGCCTGACATACTTCTCCATGCCGCTGCTTAACGGGAAATTTCATGGTGAAGCAATGGAGTTTGGACTCTATCTGAGGGTTCAGGAAATCAATGTGGAAGATCCGGCGCAACAAGCTGAAGCATTGAAAGAACATAAAACCATCAGCATTCCTTTGGAGGCACCGGATGATACCAAAGAATATACTGTGCCGACGAATATGATTGTGGAGGATACAGTACGGCTGGATTCTGTTAGGGGCGATCTCTTCTCCGGAGGCTTGTACCTGACCGCCTCCTATACGGTGCTGAAGGAGGATACTTCAGAGGATGATGCTGTGGATGTCCTGTACAGCCTGGAATATGTCCAGCCCAATGGAGAACCTTTCCCGACAGGAATGAGTCTTTCTGGCGGCGTTAAGGATTTTGACACGTGGCCTGTGGTTGAAACTGAAGACATGATTTCTGCGAATCAATTCCCGGAAAAGATCGGATTGATGATTAATGGGGACGAGGCTTCGATCGTGATACTGGAACTGAAGAAGTAAAATACCGGGGCGCCGCCGGACAATAGGGCGTCGCCCCTTTTTTGAGGAAACAAGATGAAACGATTGATTTGCATCCTGCTGGCGGTTATGGCGCTGATTCTGTCAGGAATTGTCTGCGCTCAGGCTAAGACGCTTCGTGTGGTTGGAGAGTTTTATGACTTGCCTAAAGCTATGCAATGGTATAAGGACTGGATCAAGATTCATCCCAGGGACGAATTGAAGGTGAATACAAGTATTTATTCTGCCTATGAAACTACAGCGGACCTGATTAAAGCGCTGGAGGCGAAAAAAGGAAAATACAGCGTTATGAGAATACAGTCGGCCTATGCGGACTGGGAACAGGTGCGGGATTCCGGACTGCTGGTTGATCTGTCCGGATCAGAGCAGTTGACATCTTACGTTGGGCGGATGTATCCGGTTTTTCAGGAAATGGTTTACAAAGATGGGAAACTGACGGGTATTCCCTGCGCTTCGTGTGTGGACTGGGCAGGATTATGCTGCAATCCGGAATGCTGGGAAAAAGCAGGCTATGGAACAGAGGATGTTCCGACGTGCTTCCTGGATTTGCTTGATTTCCTGGAAAAATGGGCAGAAAGGAATGAAGCAGAACCGACAGGGATCAGCCTGATGCAGACATACATGTTTGTCAATTTTGCCAGGGACAGCTATACAGACTGGCTGAGCAGGTTTTATGTGGATCAGTATGTCAATCAGTGCCTGAGGCAGGGCGAAAGACCTGTTTTCAATACACCTGAAGCGATAACCATACTGAAGAAGATCGCCTGGATTGGTGAGGCATTGTATGAATGTGATTCAAAGGTTCCGCGTACGGAAATTCAATGGGACACCGAAGGCGAGTACGGATTCCATACCTCCTGGCTTCTGGAAGATGGAATGTACGGGTCATATATCATACCATGCAGGGTTACGAAAGATGCCCCGGAGATCTATCCGGTGCATATGGAGATACTTTGCATTCCGCAGAACGCCCCGGAACGGGAGCAAGCACTGGAGTTTGTGGAACACTATATCCAGCATGTAAATGACGCGGTACCGTCAGATGATATGTCATATGAAACAAGAGACTATCTTGAGTGGAAATCACAGCTGCTGACAGATGCGGAAGCAACAGATTCCTACCGGGAAATGGTCAGCCATATGGAGTATTCACACTGGAATTATGAAATCCCTTTCGCTCAAAAGATTCAGAAAGCTATCAGCAAATTTGCCGCAGGCAGCATAAGCGCTGAAGAGCTTGTTGTGATCATTGACGAGAGTATCACCGCAGACCTTGGGAAGTGATCCCAGTCGGAAAAACTGCCGAAAGGCAGTTTTTTTCTTTTATCTCTTGACGGAATGAAAGAAACATTTTATTATATCGAACGAACGTTCGATTTAGTTTTAAATACAGGAGGATACTATGCCGAGAGAAAACAGAAAGGAACTGATTATCCGGGAAACGCTGAAGCTGTTTTCCGAAAAGGGATTCGCGGCCGTCTCCATGCGGGATCTGGCGGAATCCGTCGGCATCAGTGTAAGCACGATCTACCATTATTACCCGAGCAAACAAGACCTGGCCCAGGATATGATTGCCCGGGCGAACGAACTGACCGCGAAAGCCCGTGACTCCTTTTTCCGAATCCTGAGCGGCACGGAGAAGGTGGAATGCGAGCCTTTTGTGCGCGCGGGAGTCATGTATGTGACAGCCTATCTGCGGCATGAGCAGATCGATCCCCTGCTGCGGATGCTGGAGAGCGAGCGGTTTCATGAGCCTGCCGCGGAGGAAGCCTGGCAGAGGATGATGTTCACCGATCCGATCGCGCACGAGGCAAAGGTATTTGAACTGCTGGCCGCCCGGGGGGAAATCAAGGAAACAGACGCGGACCGGCTGGCCGGGGAGTATCACGGGATTGTTATGCTGGGCTATTTTACCGGGGATACGGACAGGATGGCCCGGGAACTGACGGCGTTTTACAACAGAGTATTTAACAGATAAGGGAGACAGGACATGAAGAAGTACAGAAGTGAAAAGAGCGGACAGGCCATCCTGGAGACCTATGACCGGATCCTGTCCACCTGGCAGTGTGAGACAAAGGAAAGGGACGTGGAGACAGAATACGGAACCACCCATGTGATCGAATGCGGGGCGGAGGAAGGTCCGGCGCTGGTACTTTTCCACGGAGTGGGGGACGACTCGGCGCTGATGTGGATCTACAACGCGCCGGAACTGGGAAAGCATTTCCACCTTTACGCCATCGACACGATGGGCGGCCCGGGGAAGAGTGTGCCCAACGAGAACTACAACAAGGAATTTGACGACGTGCGCTGGATCGACGGGGTGCTGGATGCGCTGGGCATCGGGAAGGCCTTCTTCGCGGGCGTATCTATGGGCGGATACCTGGTGCAGATTTATACGCTGATGCACCCGGAACGGGTGATGAAAACCATCAGCATCTCCGGCACGGTACCGGTGGGCGGAAAGAAGAACTCCATGTCGGCAATGATGAAGATCTTCCTGCCGGAGGCGCTGTTCCCGACGGATAAAAACGTGACAAAACTGCTCAAGAAACTGAGCGGGGAGAACTATGCGGTCTTTACGGAAAACAAGGAGATCATGGCCCATTACAAAAGCCTGCTGAAGGGCTTCAACAACATGGCCATGGGCTACCACAGGCTCCACGCGTTCACCCCGGAAGAGGTGAACCGGATCCGGGACAAGGTGACCTACCTGGTGGGAACGGAGGATCCGTTTGAGAAAATTGGCGGACGGGAAGTCCTGGAGCAGAATCACATGGACGCGGTATTCTATGAAAAAGCCGGACATGGGCTGAACCATGAGCGAGCGGAGGAGATCAACCGGAAGATGATCAGTGTTCTCCAGGGAGCGGCGGAATAACCAGTTCAGCTTTATCTATCAGCGGCACAATCCTATATCACCTGTAGGAGCGAAAACGGAAGTCGATTGTGATAAGCCGGCAATAAGCATCATGGAACCGGGAGTGTCATGACAGACCATTGGTATGATTTGTGCATGTACGATTAATACCGTTGGTAACTTCATTAAAGACGGGATTTTTATATAATTGAATTGTTTCAATCATGCAGCGACACATTATGGGCAGCCATACCAAGTGATATTCCAGAAAGCGGAGTAAGCAGCATATACTTTGGATATAACGCCGCCACAGGATACAGCATTACCAATCTGGGGAGAATTACGAGCGAATGTATTTCTACAGCATATTTTATCCCGCCGGTGAATCCGGCTATGAAGAAAACACAGGGAATCTTGAACGTAAACGGCATTATGACCGTGTGCACCGGAGAAAGATAAAGAGGGAATTATATGAACAAAAAACGCCTGAACCGGGACAAATGGGGGTTCCAGTATTACCCGTATTACCAGATGAGGATTGACCATGAACTGTTTCACGGAATGGTCTGCCTGATCCGGTTTACGGACGGGGAAAAGAATTACTGGGAAACGCCGAAAGCCGGCAGGATCCAGGTGACCGGTGAAGGGATGACCTGGCTGGAGTTGATTCCGGATGATACCCGCCGGGTGATCACCGCCATGTATTTTCCGGACGGAACCCATGGACCGGAACGGGAAAGCTATCCGGTGACCGCAAATGAACAATACCAGCCGTCCATCTGGTATATTGATATCATTGAGGGCACCGAGTATGATGAAGACGGCGTTGCAGCGTTTATCGACAAATATCTTGACGTGATCATAACGCCGGAAGGCGACGTGAAGGTAGACGACCGGGATGAACTGGACGCGGCGTACGCTTCCGGAGAACTGACCAAAGAGCAGTACGACGCGGCCCTGGCGGAGGGCGAAGACATCCTGAAGGCATACGGCGACGATATCCGCGAGCTGGACGCGTGGTGCGCGGCAGTCCGGCAGCTGGCGGAGGACCGGATCGCGGCGAGGGAGCCCATTACCATGTGCCGGGAAGTCCGGGAGTGGAGAAAAACACAGGGAGAATCCTGATACGGAAAGGCTGGAGAACCGTTATGAATCAGACAGAGAAGGCACTGGCTCTCGCGAAAAGCGATAGGCTGAACTGCATCGCGGAACTGGATGAAACCGCACTGGAACAGGCAAAAGCACAGGAAGCGGGCAAACAGGACAAGCCGCTGGCCGGGATACCGGTGCTGGTGAAAGACAATATTGACGTGAAGGGCCTGCATACCACGGCAGGCAGCCTGGCACTGGCGGACAATATTGCCCGGGAGGACGCACCGGTGATCCGGAACCTGCGCAGGAACGGCGCGGTGATCCTGGGAAAAACCAATATGACGGAGTTTGCCAATTATACAACCGATGGTATGCCGGGTGGATACAGTTCCCGCGGCGGGCAGGTGATTCACGCGGTGAATCCGAAGCTTTCACCCACCGGTTCTTCCTCCGGATCGGCGGTGGCGGTTGCAGCGGGAATTGTACCGATGGCTGTGGGAACAGATACCTCCCACTCCGTGACCGGCTGCGCGATGTTCAACGGGATCTGCGGGCTGAAACCGCCAGCGGGCACACTGTCGGCGGAAGGGATCATTCCCATTGCCAGGACGCTGGACAGCGCAGGGGCGATGGCGCGGAACCTGACCGACGCACTGAAACTGTATTCCGCCATGCGGGACGAACCGCTGCCGGAACTGAAGCCCCTCAGGATGGACAAGCTTCGCATTGCGGTGAACCGGGCAAACAGGGAGCATCTTCAGTGCCAGGAACAGTTCCTGAACAGCCTGCTGAGGAAGCTGAAAACAGGCGGGGCCGTGATCGGAGAAGTGGATCAGGGAGCGGCGCCTGAAATGGTGACGATCATGCAGTGGGAATTCGGGCCGATGCTGGAAGACTATCTGGCAAAATCCACGGCGGAACGGAAAACCCTGGCGGAGATTGTCGCGTACTATGAAGCCAATCCGGATACCATGATGAAGTACGGGGACAAATTGCTGCGGGCAGCGCTGGATGAAACGCCCGGCGGACTCGAGGGGAAACCCTATCTGGACGCCCTGGAAGCACGTAAAGAAGCTATTTCAAAGGTTACGGCGGAGATCGGGGATTATGACGCTGTCCTGATGACGGGACCGACAAGCATTATGCATTACTGCGGTCTGCCGACGGTTACGGTGGCGGGAGAAAAGAAGAATCCCGACGGTGTGAATGAGGCAGTGATCCTGTACGGAAAGGATGAGTACAGGCTGTATGAAGCCGCCCTGGCGATTGAACAGGTGATGCTGAAGATATAGGGCATCCGGGAGCCCCCCCGGGCTTTTGAAAACGGCAATTTCCGGGTTGACAAGGGACAGGACTTCTGGTGTAATAAGATTAATCTTTGAAAGGCAGGTGAGTGACATGGTTTACCAGGCATACCGGATTGAGAACTTCTGTCATTCACCCAAAGCCGCCTGAAGCAGTCAGCGGCCATTGGTCAATACGGAAAGTACAGTGTTCTCGATTTCGGGAACACTTTTTTGTTTGACTGCGGAAGGAGCATAAAACAGATGACATTTGAATCAGTGAGGAACAATCCGGAGCTCTGTGAACAGGTGAAGGACTACTGCCGGGAAAAGTGGGAGAAGGTCAGCGGCATCTTTGCCCAAACGGCGGACAGGAGCGTCAGCGCGGAACAGTTTCCGCAGACGTGGGTGATGCTGGTGACGAGTCCGGAAGGAACCAGGGTGAAGGGGTTTTACCAGCTGGAGGAAAAGGACAGGCTGACCATCCATACCGGACTGACGCCTTTCATCACCACGCTGTTTGTGGATCCCGGGATGCGCGGCGGAAAAGGTTTCGGGGAAATGATCCTGAACCACGCACGGGGCGTGCTGGGAAGCATGGGATACGATACCGCCTACCTCTGCACGGACCACATCGGATACTATGAACAGTATGGCTTTGAAGAGATCGCGCTGGACATCACCGACTACGGGCAGCCGACGAAGGTGTATGTGACGGACACGCTGGGCGAGAACCGGTATGAGGTCTTTGACCGGAAGCATCCGATGCCGGATCATACGCGGCTGGCGGTTTACGGACTGCAGCACGAAATGCAGGATAACCCGGCCTTCCTGCTGTGGTTCCTGAAGAACGCGACGGTGACAGGACAGTATCCGAAGTTTTTTACGGTGACCGCTTTCCGAGAGGAACGGGTCGTCGGCGCGGTGAACGCGATGTGCAGCCCGGAGGATCCGCAGAGCTGGTACATCGGGGACCTGATCGTGGCGGAAGACTGCCGCGGGCAGGGAATCGCGGATAAAATGATCCGCAAGGCGCTGACCCGGATCGGCCGGTGCGCCGCGGGCGGGGAAACGGTCTGCTCCTATATTGAGAAAGACAATGAGGCCTCCGGGAACCTGCACCGGAAGCTTGGATTTGAGGACACCGGAGAGCTGAAATCTTTCGGGGATTTATGCTTCAGGGAAAACATGACCACATGGATCAGGAAGATATAACAGGAAAAAGAAGTGGGCTGCCTCTGAATGAGGCAGCCCGTTTTATGGATAGGATTGGAGATCCCTGTCAGTCATTTACTTTTTGTCGTAGGTATAACGGATTCCGTTGTCCTTGCAGTACTTGTGCGCATAGGAACCAAAGGTGACCCTGCAGGTCAGGTTGTCGCAGTTGACGAACGCCATGTTTTCGATCTTCTTCACGGTGCTCGGGATGGTGAGGACAGTCATGCCGTTCTGTCCCTGGAAGGCAACACTGGCAATTTCCTTGATGCCGTGGGGAATGGTGTATTCGCCGTTAATGGTGCCGAAGGAGCTGACGATCCGCTTGGTTTTCTTTTCAATCAGCAGCTTGCCTTTGACCTCATAGTAGTTATTGCCGCGGGAAATCTTGACATACTTCAGCTGATCGCAGTAATTGAATACACCGTCGCCAATCTTTCTCACGGTGCTGGGGATGGAGATGGACCGCATATCAACATTGAGCATGAAGGCCTGACCCTTAATGGTTGTGACACCGTGAGGGATCGTAAGATCCTTCAGGCGGTAGCATCCGGCTATTGCACAGACACCCAGTTCTTTAACGGTGAAAGGGATAACAACTTTTTTCAGGTTTACACAGTTCCAGAACGCGTCTTCAGCAAGGGAAGTGATCCAGTATCCGTCGATCTGCGCCGGGATGATGGCAGTCTCAATGTTCTCGTCCACACAGCGGAGCTCCGCGGTATGGGCGCTCTTTACCGTGTACGTATACGGGCTTTGTTCCTCCGCAGCGGCTCCGGCAAGGATTGTTCCGCAGGCGAGCAGCAGCGCCAGCAGCATGACCAGTAGTTTTTTCATAACAATATCCCCCTTTTTTATTTTTGGCCAGCCTCACAGGACGGGCCTGTCTGTAAGCTGACTGTAACATGAGGCGTGTTACAGTGTATTCACAGCGGTGTAACGATGATGTAAACAATGCAAAAAGTATGCAAACAGAAAAGGAATTGCAAAATAGAAATAGAAAAAGGAAATGAAGTGCCCGGCGGCAGAGAATCGTGTATAATATAAAGCGAATGTGATACGGCACGAATATAATCAGATGAATATAAATGCTGAAGGAGGAATAAAGATGTCTTTTGATCCTGAAAGGTATACGCATGATTCCGACAGGTCAGCCCTGAAGGCTTTGCAGGCCATCCCGGGCTTTTCCCTGCTGACCAAGGGATTCATGAATCTATGGAATGAACCCCAGGAGAAGATCCTGAACATGTCCACCCGGATTAAGCTGGGGGACAACCAGATGAAGAAGTACTACGATATGCTGCCGCCGATCTGCGAGAAGCTGGGTATTCGGGTACCGGATCTGTACCTGGAACTGGATGTGAAGCCCAACGCGTACACATACGGCGATTCCAACCCCTTCATTGTGCTTACTTCCGGACTGCTGAAGGCACTGCCGGAAGACCTGATCCCGACGATCCTGGCCCATGAATGCGGGCATATTGCCTGCCATCACGCACTGTACAGGACCATGGGACGGCTGGTGCTCAGCGGAGCGTCCACGGCCATATCCTCGCTGGTGAAGCTGGGCGGACTTCTGACAGTACCGCTGCAGGTGGCTTTTTATTACTGGATGCGGTGCAGTGAGTTTTCCGCGGACCGGGCGGCGGTGCTCTGCGACGGAACGGCAAGCAAAATGCAGGAGGTCTGCATGCGCCTGGCCGGCTGGGACAAGGACATCATGGCCGACGCGAATATCGACGCCTTCCTGCAGCAGGCGGCGGACTACAAGGAAATGATTAACGATAACGCCTGGAACAAGACGCTGGAGTTTATGATCATGAGCCGGATCAGTCATCCGCTGACAGCGGTCCGGGCGGTGGAGTGCGGCGAGTGGGCAAAGAGTGACCTGTTCAACCGGATCCTGAACGGTATTCCGGATCCGGTCGAAGCAAAGCCCGCGGAGGAAGCACCGGTGAATGATGCGGCAGCCTCGCCTGCTGAACCGCAGAAGACGGAACCGTTTGATATCCTCGGACTGCTGGGCCTGAAGAAGCAGGATGAAGCCGAACCGGAGCAGCCGGCAGTACAGGCCGCTCCCGTGGAAACGGAAGCAGAGAAGGAACTGCGCTGGTACCGGAAGATGGCGGAGGAAGGCCTGATCACCTGGGATCAGTATGAACAGAAGAGAAAAGAACTGCTGGGTGAATAATCCAATGGAATAAATTTAGCCGCCGGTTGAACGCCGGCGGCTGTTTCTGTGTCGGGATGATATTACCGGGATAAGACAGGGGCGAGGCTGCCGGGAGCCCGCTCGGGAACGGCAGCCCGGAAGGACGCTTCAGGAGAATCCTCCCAGAGGGCCCGGCAGGCAAGCCCATCCCGGATCAGCAGGGTGATGACCTTTTCCAGATCTTTTTTCCGGATCAGAATACCAAATCGCTTCTCTTCTGAAGGCATATGGAAGCTGTTGGCAAAGAAGACATCGTAGAAAGGCATTTTGAAAGGAATGTGTTCGTCCCTCAGGATCTCCCGGATGCGGAAGATGTCAGCCGTTTTCCATTCGGGGCCTAAAGATGTCCAACGTTTCATGATGATCCCTCCTTTGTGCGGGATTATCGTAACAGGTTTCAGGAAATGTTTCTTGTCATTTCTTGTGGACTTTTGTCGGCTGATTTAATGAACACCAGATGATTGAAGAAGGCGATCTTCCGGTATTCGTCCATGGAGGCGGCTTTTGTTTCCAGGTCAAGCATGGACTGATACCATTCATCGGTAAACTTGATCTCGCTGTTGGAAGACAGCCCGTAGAATGCACGGATTCCGAAGACGTCCCGAAGCATCATCTGATCCGCCAGGAAATCTGTGATGTATTCGTTCGTGTAGACGTCCCGGCTTCCAAACATGCTGTCTTCCGCCTGATCCCCGGTGAGCAGGTCCAGGGCAGCCTTCGGGTTATCATTCAGTACCGCATAAGCCATGGCCCGGCCCAGGTCGTTATGCTTCACAACCGACAGGATTCCGCCGGGTTTCAGGATCCTTTCCAGCTGCTTCAGGACAGCATCCATGTCATCCACATACTCCAGCACATTGTGGCAGATGACAACGTCACAGGTGTTGTCAGCGACCGCGGATAAATATTCGGCACCCTGCGGAACCAGGGTATAGTCATGATTCGTGACTCGCAGGCGGGTCATTTCCTCATTGGGCTCCACGGCTGTGACATCGTGGTGTTCCGCGTAGTGATCCGCTGTCAGGCAGAAACCCGCGCCGAAGTCCAGGATCTTCATCCTCCTGTCGCATGAAAGATTCAACTGCCTGAAAATCAGGTCATAGAACATTCTCCCCCAGGGCTGATCCACAACGTTTCTGTAATTCTGAATCGGATTGGTCATATGAATACCTCAAAATACCATTATTGTTTCTGCGCGATGATCCGGTACCAGTCGATTTTCTCAAAATCCGTTTCGGGGAAATTGCAGGGAACCGGACGCAGGGTGACTGAACCGTAACCCAGCTCGGCCAGCTTCTTCTCAATGATGGCCAGGGGAAAGGGATTGTAATGCTCCTCAAAGATTTCCTTCTGCACAATCTTATTCTCCTGCTCGAAGGTGTACAGCAGGTTGAAGGTGATGGAGCCGTCCGGATTGTGATCCCAGACCTGGACCAGATTGACCCTGGTTCCGTCATGAAAGAAGGGATTGTACAGATAGAACCGCTGCTTTTCCCGCTGGATCTTTTCCCAGTTCCGTGAATCGAAACAGAGGTATCCGCCGGGCTTTACGTGGGCGTCCATGGCTTCAAGGGCTTTCAGGACGTCTTCGTTGGACACATAGCCAAGGGCGTTTCCTGTGCTGGCGACGCAGTCAAAAGTTCTGCCTTCCCAGGGAGAAAGATCCCTGAAATCGCTGCACTTCAGCTCAATAGGCTTTTGCTTTGCGGCGGCCTTTTTTTCACACCGGGACAGCATGGCTTCGCTCAGGTCGGAACCGCATATCTCAATGCCGAGTTCCAGCAGAGGCAGGGTCATGCTGCCTGTGCCGATGCTGACGTCGAGCAGGGTATGAATGGGCCTGCCGCCCAGGAATTCCTTCCAGTCATTCCGGATGATTTCAGCCCGCTTTTCGTTTTCGATCAGGTCATAGATATCCGCCCGATCATAAAGTTGACTCATGGGGATTTATCCTCCAAAGCATTTGTCAGGATAATCAGAACAGCCCGTTTTTGGTCGGTTTTCCGTGACCGTAGTAAACCGTCCGGTCACCCAGCGCCCGGATCTTTTCGGCGCTCCGCTCCAGGGCGTCCCGATCATAGAAGAGGTGTCCCACTCCGGGACGGATCCAGTTATCCAGGGCATCGCCGACGAGCAGGTGCTTCTCCTCCACATCCACGCCGACGGAACCCAGGGTGTGGCCGGGAAGCTCGATCACTTTTGCGTCAAAGCCATAAGCGCTCAGGTCATCTCCGTCCGTGACGAAGATCAGGTTATCCGGCTTCTCTACGGGGGTGTTTCTCAGCACCTTGAGGGACATGCCAAGGACCACACTCCCGACCAGGCCGGAAGACTTCAAGGGCTGTTTGTCAAAGCTTTCAAAAAGCTCCTCATCCTTCGGGTGGACGGCTACTGGGACACCGTACTTTCTGGACAGTTCCGCCGCGTTTTCCGCATGGTCAAAATGAACATGCGTCAGCACGATCAGTTTCATTTCATACTTGTCGCATTCCGCAACAACCTGATCCAGACACTGTTTGCTGGCGGTATCCACGAGGATGGCTTTGGTGCCGTCTGTAATCAGGTAGCAGTTATCTGTGCCGCCTTTGATACGTTTGATCTCAGTCATATGGTTTACTCCAATGAAATATTATTTTTACAGCCGCTTTCCGGCATCTGAAGAAGATGGTATGAAGTGATTTGGTGGGTTTGCAGATGAACGTTTTCGATTGTACCATATATGCGGTGGAAGCAAAAGAAGAATACCATTACTTCTCATATTCATGATATGATTATAGCGGAACAGGACTGCGGATACATGTTTATGGAGAGAACGAAATGTGAATCTTTCCTGAAATAGTTGTAAAGAGCTGAACAATTTGTTCGGAAAGGAAATAACCAATGAGGGATCTGTATATCCGGAGCATGGGCCTGCTGGAACCGCTACCCCGGGAAAGCTACCTGGCGAAGCTGCCGGTGGTGAAATACCTGGCGGACAACGGGATCACATTCCATAAGCAGGTGACCTTCTTTGTAGGGGAGAACGGTTCCGGGAAATCCACACTGATTGAGGCACTGGCCATATCACAGGGCTTCAATCCGGAAGGCGGAACAAAGAACTTCAGTTTCTCCACGGAGAACTCCCATTCGGAACTGTGTGATTACCTGCGGGTGGCACGGGGATTCCTTTATCCGCGGGATGGTTTTTTTCTGCGGGCGGAGAGCTTCTATAACGTGGCGTCCAACATTGACCAGATGGACCGGGAAGGCGGATGCGGGGCTCCGGTGATTGCCAGTTACGGCGGCGTATCCCTGCACAAGCAGTCCCATGGAGAAAGCTTCCTGGCCCTGGTGGAGAACCGGTTCGGCGGCCAGGGCCTGTATATCCTGGATGAGCCGGAGGCGGCCATGTCGCCCCGGGGAATTATCCGGCTGATGCAGAACATGGATGAGCTGGTCCGGAAGGATTCCCAGTTTATTATCGCGACCCATTCCCCGATGCTGATGGCATTCCCGGACGCGGAGGTCTACCAGATCAAAGAAGACGGGATTGACAGCGTACGCTTCCAGGACACGGATCACTACAGGACAGCGGTCCGGTTCCTGCAGAACCCGGAAAGCGCAGTAGACGAAATCCTGGGAAGGGAATAGAGACAGGTAGGAGGCGGTGTCATCGCTTTGCGATGACAAATGCTGTGATCGCTGTATTCCGCAATCTCAATGGTCGCAACTCCACACTGTGGAGTTTGCTCCCTTTCGATTGACCTTAGACCCGATGAGATTTCCGCCACTGGCGGTCATCGGTTCTTCGCCCAAAGCCGCTGTGCGCCTTTGACAGCTGTAGCATGGGAGTTGTTACCCAAATCATAGATTTGGACAACTCCTCAACAATTAAGAATGAAGAATGCAGAATGATCCGCTGCGGCGGGAATGACAACGTGGGCGCTGCGAGTTATTCAATGCGCTTTGGGTGTCATCTTGAGCAAGTGAGCGTAGCGAACGCGTCGAAAGATCTCCCAGCCCGTTTGCAATCGGGAACGCAATCTGAACATCAGAGTGATGAGTGAAGAGAGAAGAGCGTGCCGCTGCACGGAAGGTAAATAAAAAAGTACACCTATCAAGATTGATGGAGAGAAAAATGGATATCAGGCAACAGGACTATGATGAATATAAATGGCCGTGCATGAGACCCAGAGTTTTATTACAAGGCAATATCCTTTTATAAGAAGAACGGTTTCCAGGTCATCGGTTTTGACAGATATGCCTACTCAAACCATGACCCGGAGAAAAATAATATGCGGATTGAAATGGGCAAAATGCTGGACCGGTAAACCGGATGAGACCGGCATTGAAAAATATACAGGAGGAAGAAATATGCAGATTGGAAGCTCCAATAATACCGAAGCGGTGAAGGAACAGTATAAAACATCCAATGGACTGGATACCAGGATTTCGTTCCATGACAAGTATTCAACCAACAAACTTGGATATGGAAACTGGATTGTTTCAAATTACCAGATCAGCGCAGGAATGAAGGTCCTGGAACTGGGATGCGGTACGGGAAGCCTGTGGATCGGAAGGGATGAACTGATCAGTCAGTTTGGAAAACTTGTGCTCACGGACTTTTCGGAGGGAATGCTCGAAACTGCGAGGAAGAACCTGGGAGAAAAGGATCAGATTGAGTATCAGGTGGCGGATATCCAGGACCTGCCGTTTGAGGACAACACCTTTGACGTGGTGATTGCCAATTCCATGCTTTATCATGTTCCCGACATCAATAAAGGAATCGGCGAAGTCAGAAGAGTACTGAAGGACGACGGAACGTTCTATTGCGCGACCCTGGGAGAGAATAACTTTGTTGAGCAGCTTGCCGAATGGTTTAAGCTCAGCGGGGAGAACTTCAATCCCAACCATAATTTCACGATGCAGAATGGAGCACAGAAATTAAAGACTGCTTTTTCAGAGGTTGAGGCACGGATCTATAAGGATTCCCTTCACATAACGGATATTGACGATCTTGTAAGCTATCTGACCAGTCTGGCTTCGCTCAAGGCTTTGAATGACGTTCCGGTGGAACGGCTGAAGGAAATCATAGCGGGGCATGCCGTAAACGGTGTAGTGGACCTGCCCAAAGAGTACGGAATGTTTATTGCCCGGGGATATGCGGGATAATATGGGGAGGGGGGGAACACCCCCGACAGGCCCGCATAAAAAAAGAATCCGAACCTTTTATGGGTTCGGATTTTCTGTTTGCCTCATTTGACAGCCCACCAGGCTGATATTTGGCCCATTGAAAACTGCAACAATGAATGCCTGCGGGCACTATGAGTTGAGCATCGATCATCAATGTGTCCGGGAATCCGGGCATATATCAGGATGAAGCTGCTGTGCGTTTAGTGGGGATTGGTGAAGAAGTTGATGATGCTGTCTATACCCTGAAGGGCATTTGCGTCGTCTGCGGCAGGTGTTACATTGGTGTTGTGACTGGAAACCAGGTCGTGAATGGATTGACAGTTCATATGGTGTAAAAGGATACGGGCTGTGCTGTATGCCTTTTCCATACGGCCGTCCCCGCCGCCAACCAGGATCACAGCGCCTTTTTTTTCTTTAGGGATGGGCTCTTCTTTCCGAAAGAACGCGGCGCAGTAATAGGTCTGGAGCCTGCTTCCCAGATCCAGCAGTTTGCCGGTCAGCTCTGAAAAATACACCGGGGAAGCGATCAGGATGTTGTCGCATTCCTGGATGTAGGCATAGATCTCCTGCATCTCATCGGCGATGGCGCAGCCGGGGTGCTCCCAGCAGTACCGGCAGTCAACGCAGGGAGAAACATCGCAGTGATAGGCGTTTACGATTTTATATTCTCCAGGCAGTTTCTTCGTCAGCTCTTTGATCAGGCTGACGGTGTCGCCGTTTGCCCTGGGAGAACCGTTCAGTATCAGTGTTTTCATTGTGCTCCTGCTTATTTATGCCATACTTCGTTCATGAATTTGATCCGTCTTTCAAGCCACGTTGCAAGCTGTTCGGCAGACTCCTCTTCGTTTTTGCAGGCATAGGCCTGCCGGTTCAGTTCATAATCGATGGGAGACTTGTCTCTCATATTGCTCCAGCGTTTATAGTTTTTCGTAAATGCAGATTTGTACTTCTGGCTGTCAGAACGGACTGACTCAATGGTTTCGGTGAACACGCCCCGGTCATAAAGATCTGTCCACTTCCGGGCGATGATATCTGTGAACCATTCCTGCCTCATCAGTACGTTGAGCCACGGGTTGATTGCCTTGTACACATGATCCACATCATCCACCACATTGGCCGCGTGGTACCCGCGACCATACTCGACGACATAACGGTTTCCCATGGCTGAATCAAAGTCCCAGGGGGCTTCAAACCGCAGCTTTTTGTCACCGTCGGGACTGAGATCAGCGCTCATGAAAAAGCTGGAATAGTAAATATCCGGGTCACAGGTGATTTCACTGAGAATATACATATCCGCCAGGGACTGAACGTCGACGACAGTTTCGACAGCCTCCCGGGGCGTCTTGGAAGACGGTGCGGTATTCCTGAAATCGGCGGTCATCTCCAGTGCTTTATCATCATAGGAGGCTGAATACATGATGTCGTAGGTGTTGGAAATAAAGTTCCGGATCGTGATGCGCTGGGTTTCGGAGCGGATATTGCTCTTGATTGTGAAACCCACAAGATCCTGCTTGCGCTGGGGATCCGTGCAAAGTGGTGTGAAAGGGTTTGCATTGGGATAACCGTTAAACGGAATCAGCGGCGCAAAATTGTTGTAATTGATGGTGAAGGAGTGCAGGCGGTCTTCCAGCGTGTAATATGCGTCATATTCCACAAAATATCCCACGTTCGGGCCGTTTTCTCCTTCTTTGGGTTCAGGTACGTTTACGCGGCCCTTGGCTACTTCCTGCTGTTCCGCGAGGAGGTATACGCCCCAGTACTTACCGTTGATCTCCACCTCAACCAGTTCGCAGTCGGAACAGTAAAGGTCTTCTCTCAGGATTTTGTGTGCCAGTTCAAAGGCTGTTTTGTTCCGCAGCATGGAAAGGTCCTTGTATTCCGCCAACAGAAGCCAGTTTTTGAACGGCTGTCCTTCGTTAAGATCGCCAAAGGACTGCTTTTCCGTGAATTTGATCCGCAGCGGCTTTTTCTCATAGCTGGTGGTCCAGTTGCCCCTGACTTTGACCTGCGCCGGTTGCTTGCTGACGGTGGTTTTACCGTCGGTTCCGGTGTAGGAGACGGTGCATTCGACATAATAAGGTTCAGGGGGGATTTTATAATCGGGCGTCCAAGAGGCGATAGCCGCGGAGACGTTGCCCTTCACGGGTTCGGTCACGAAGCGGGTGCCTTCTCCCTTGGTAACGGTTTTGATGGAAATCAGGGGCATCAACCGTTTGCCGGCTGCCTGTGCACCGGCACAGCAAAGAAGAGCCATTGCGATAAGCAGTGCGGCAAGGAATGCTTTTGTATGTTTCATACTGCAGGTCCCTCCCTGTAGATAGGTATGGAAAAAGGAACTGAAAAGGTGTGGGGCTTTGGAAGCTATGGGTTCATTCTACAGAAGGGGGAGGGGAAAGTCAAATAAAGGGAATGAATACTGAAAACTGATGGGGACGGGGGAGGGAGCATAGGGGAGTCGATTCCGTTCGCTCAATGGTCGTTCAAGTCCCTTGGAGCGGGAGATGTGTGCCCGGGGAGTCGAACCCCGTCTCGCTGCGCTGCGCTTGCTCGGTCAGGTTCGCAATAGTCGTCCGCCTTCTCTGCCGTTCGGCAGACTCCTTTGCTCACCAGGCTTCCACATCGCTTTCGCCTGCGGCGAGCAGCCCACTGGGCTGCCGCTCTGTTCCGCCCCTCTCCAATGCTTCGCGTTGTCGAGACAGGGGTCGACTTCCCCTTGCACACATAAACGAAAATCACCACCCATGAAGGGTGGTGATTTTGTTTTGTGGAGCATAGGGGAGTCGAACCCCTGACCTCGACAATGCGAATGTCGCGCGCTACCGGGTATGCTTAAACTCACCACAAGCTCCTCAAGCTCTGTGAGCCTTATAATACAACGTTTTCCGGTTTTTGTCAATTTGCTCAAAAACCCTGATTTTCCTATCAGATATGCACTTACTCACTGTAAAAATGGGCGTTTTTTTCGTTTTTAGGCGGTAACACGAATATGAAACTTCTCACCATTTAACAAAATAGACACAATTTACAATGCCATCGTGAAAAAGGTTCTCTGAGCTTCAGAAATCTGGGTTTTCCCATCCGCAGTTTCTCTTCGAAAATCCTCCAGCGCAACATAAAATGTTACGGAGAGGTAGTAGTCGCGCCTGACCTCTATCCTTTCAATTAGGTGAGCAAGAACCATTTTCTTTTCATCCCGTTGCATTAAATCATAAGTATCTGCCCACTCCATGATGCTCTGATACTGACTCGAGAGGAACTTAACATGGTTTTCTTCGTTGTCCTTTTGCTTTTGAAGATCGGCAATTACTTTCTCCATTGTTGTAATTCGATCGCGAATATCATTCAGCATCGGATTCAACACATCAGCAGTTAGTTTGCTTTCGCCCATAAGACAGTTGATTATCTCTTTTTCGATAGCCTCACGTTTTGCTTGGAGCTGTTTTAGTTCTCCCTCGCACCTCTTTATCATGCTTAAGGTTGAGCTTTCTTTTTGCCTCCTGGCTTGTTCTTTCCAGATAGAATCAACTGTAGACTTAACGCTTTCAAAGTACTGATGAACAACACGATCAATCTCATCTTCAATGATTCTTGCTGAATAGACGGTTTGTCCATCACATTCTCTGGCATCTATTGCTCCATTATAGCAACGATAGATCGGACGGAAGTAAGTGTGGTTTTTTCGATTTCTTACACAATAGCTTCCAACAAGTTTTTTGTGGCAATGACCGCAATAAAGAATACCCGAAAGCAATGTGGCGCCATAGACTGATGTCTTTGTTCTTCCCTCTTCAATGATACCATTCTCCAATTCCCTACGGCTGTCATACCGGTGAAGAATACGATCCTTGAGAGCATGCTGGACGAATTCAAACTCAGCATCTGATATCAAGCGAAGGTCCTCAATAGGTTCTGATACCACATCGTTCATATGCATCCTGCCAGTATACACAATATTCTTTAGTATTGTCATAACTGTCGGCCGTGTCCAGACTTTCTTGTCGTCTGGGTATTTTTTGTTAAGATGATTACAAATCTGCCATGCACCACAATCGTGTTTTCCAGCCAGATTAAAGATTTCCTGAATGATCGGGCCTGTCTTTTCATCAATTTCCAAATCATATAGCGGACGATTTTTCTTTCCAATCCGGCCCTTATGCACCAGTTTGTATCCATAAGGGCAAGTGCCACCTCGCCAGATCCCATCTGCTGTCATTTGAGAATGAGCAGCCTTCACACGTATAGAAGTTTTTTCACTTTCACCACCGGCTTGCCAGTAACGGATATAATTGATCAACTTATCTGCCCTGTTCTCAATTCGCTGCTGACCCTCCCTCGTGCTCCAGACTTCAATCCCATGTTCGACAAACCATTGAACCAAAAAAGGCGTTTCATCTTCTCGTCGTCCAAGTCGGTCAAACATAAAGACCAGGAGAATATCGAACTCCCTGCGCTCAGCTTTTGATCTTATCTCTTGGATAGCATCTCGTTTGCTCGCGGAAATCTTATACCCTGAAACGCCTTTTTCCATCAGTTCACCAGTAAACTTCCATTCCGGTTGTCTGCTAATAAAATCCAGACATTCACGGCGTTGCATAGGAATGTCATCTTGTGGGTCAACCTGCCCTTTGGTGGATACTCTGTATAAACACATTACTCTTTTCATACTGCAACCCTCTTTCCTTTGAGGGCTATAGCATGGAAGCGCGCAGCATTCAGTTTTCAAGGTGCGTTTTATGTACAGTCACAGATTAGTTTTAGGAATTAAAAGTGTCAAGGATATCATTTCGCTCACTCGTCTGAGTTCGAACTCGTGTCCTACCTCTTAGGAGATCGAAAAAGTGTTCGCCTTTGCTGTTCCCTGAAGTGCCTTTAAGCCTTGCCATTGCTGGGTTTCTAACGTTTTTCACAGTTCGCATTTTCCTTCAAAATACCCCCGTTTTCCCCCAGTGCTGTTAGCTGGGTGTTAGCACAGCTAACAAAGGCGGCGTGTTCGACTTTCACATCTACCGCCAAATCGTTAGCTGGACGTGATGAAATCATCATCATTTATCCCCGTAATGCGTCAAATGACTGCCCAGTCATGAATGAATATTCATTGCATATTTTCCAAGACGCTTCCAGTATTCCAGATCTGTGTTTTGTCCCTCCATAAAGCGGATCGCGGCATAAGGGCCGGGAAATGCACGAACTCCCACGGGGTATGTGCCTCGTGGGAGTTTTTTTTCGTCTTTTTTACTCGATTTCGAGAGTGATTGCTTCCTCCATGTGCGGCTGCTGGTTCTGGTAAACGGGCACTAAGGAGATGCCAGTCAAATCATTCATGGCATCAAATAATACTTCATATACAAGCTGGTTTTCTCCGCTTATTCCGACACCTTGCACTCCGTTCTCTGAAATTATTTCACCATTGACATATAGGTACCAATCCTCGATCATGTCAATATGATCCGGATTCTCCCATGTCTTCCAGACTTGAATCCACGCATCCGGGCAGGTGATCATGATTTTTCCACGCAAATCGATATGTCCTGCCGTCAGTTCAGCCATAGCCGTATAATTCGAGCCACTTATGCTGCCTTTCAGCCGTGTCAGATCGGTGTTCTGATTCAAAGTGAATTCAAAGAAGGTGTTTTCGCCTCTCTCCGTCGACTGCCGATACGTGGTTCCGTCTTGATACATGATGCTGTGAATACGATAAAGTTTTGCCTGGAAAGTCAAGGTTTCCTCAAGACGATCATCAGGAATTTCACACTCTTTCCATCCGATGACGCTACCATCTTCCTGGACGATATTGTCCCCGCCAATAATATCAAGATAGGTTCCGTCCGCTAAACTCAGACCATCATGCAATCCTTTTTCTGTGCTTTCAATCCATCGCTGGCTTTGACCATCAAGCTGCAGGATTGCCTGCTGACGTTCAGGCTCGTCGCTGATCATAGTTTGGGAGACAATCATGTTTTCTTCAACCCAATCCCAATTGATTTCACCATCCGGGCTGCCTTCATGGAGAACGGTTGAAGTCCAGTCGCCGCTCATCCGATATGAAATAAACACTCGGTTTCCTTCATAATATGCCTGCTCGATACGGATGGTGATACCATCATCTGTTGTCCATTCACGTTCAATAGGATCGGCGACTTTATCTACTTCTGAAAGTCTGCTGTCCCCACGCGGATTCTGCGCCAGTTCGCCGAAGAGCCCAAGCCCGGCTGCAAGTGCGGCGGTCATGGAAATAATAACAAGAGCAATAACAAGAATGGCAGATGTAGAAAGCTTTTTGACCACAGGTTCTTCTCCTTTCGCTTTTCGTGCAATCTGGTAATGCAGCGAAGGCGCTTCGTCAATCCCGCGAGTACAATCGTCAATCGCAGCGCGGATGCTGTTCATGATTTCCTGATCAGTTTTCATCGTCTTCGCCTCCTTCCAGTTCGGTTCTCAGTTTCTGCTTTGCCTTATGGATTCTGCTGGAAACAGCTGCTTCCGTCAGGTTCAGCATTTTTGCGATTTCTTTGATGGGATAGCCCTCATAGAAATACAGCAGAACGACTTCCATGTATTTGGGCTTCAACTTCATGATCGCCATGGTCAGAGCAATATGATCATCGCTTGGTGGCGCAGATGACAGGAAGGGCAGCTGGTCGACGGAAACACGAAAATCAATGTATCGATACCATGCACTTCGTCTGTAATCCCGACAGCAATTGATTGCGATCCGGATCAGCCAGGTCTTTTCACTGCTTTCCCCACGAAAAGAATCCATGCTCCTGAAAGCCTTCAGAAAGGTTTCCTGTACCACATCCTCCGCAGCAGTACGATCTCTCAGGTATATGCAGCAGATTCGGAGCAGATCCTTTTCATATTGCTGCACCATTTGATCAAGTCGGTCTGCCGGGGTTTGATTCGGCGCCTGAATCATTCCCACCGTTGATCACCTCCTCAATCATTTAGACGATGGGCAAGCCCAAAACTTAAATTTTTCAGAAAATGTTTTTCGAGGTGGCTTTTTCGATGCCACCCCATTGTTATACACGATTTCCGGCCCTTAAGCCACACCGATTTCTGTTTTTATAGAAAGAGTGCCTGTCCGGCAAAACGTTCACATCGAGCAGTACATGCAGATCACAACATAAGAGCAGTTAAAGAGACTCCCGCAGGATGCTGGGCCTTGCATTTTCTATTATTACTCATCGTTATTCTATATGCCCTTGTCTTTCATTCTTTTCAGAGCCTCTTCCGCACCTTTGACTGCGGTCATCTCAACAAGCACATCCTTAAGTTCTGTCTCCAGTTCACGCATTCTTTTTTCTTTTCTCCAGGAAAGTCTAGGCAAATTGATTCCCCATTCTATCTGAGTTTCTGTCGCTCCTGCGTCTTTGAGTATTTCTTTCATTTCCTTCAATAGTTTTTCTCCTCTTTTATCCAGCTCACTCCAGTTTGATATCAATTTATTTTTTAATTCTTCCTTGTCAATGCGTCTTGAAGCAATCATTTCCATTACATGTTCTACGAATTGATCTATTTCATTCATTTTGCCTTACCCGCTTTTCTCCGTAGGTCATTCTCGATACTTTTCCACATTGAATCTGATGTAACAAGATAAGATTCTTATATTGACGCTTCGGTGTACTTTCTTTCCTTCTTAACGTTGAAGTCCTTGCAAAATTGTCTGCGATCGGATACACCCCCCAAAAAAACAAATATCACAGACTTGCCTGTGATACCTGATAGCAGGTTCATCAGTGCATGCCTATGATATTTATATTTTATCACACAGTATTCTGTTGTCAATTTTATGGGCCAATCAGCATACACCGCCAGAGTCATCATGAGAGTATGCACGGTAGAATAACTCGACTGTTTATCCTACCATGCATGAGCTATTGTTGAAAAACTAAACCGGGGATGCGCTCCCCGGCCCTCATGTCGCGATCTGCTTATAGCTCTCAGTTTATCAGTTCCAGATTCCCTTGTTCGTCGATGCTGTAATCAAATACATCCAGAACAGCGCCTGTCGGCACAAATTCATTCCGTACTTCATCGAATACCAACGGCGAAAGCTGGCGGAAAATGTGCACACCGTCTCTGCCATAGCAGGCCGAGCCGTATGCCTGGATGCCTGAATCCTGGTAAACTTCGTATCCGTAGGTTGTATAACTCGCCTCGATTTTTCGCGTTTGCAAATGATACACATCAATGTACCGGACATAGCATCCCGTCCCATGTCCGATCACACTGAACTCCAGATAAACGCTTGTTCCATGATCGGTGCCGCACACACGGAAGTCCTCGCACGCAAAGGGGATGTAGTCCCACAGATACCAATCGGGCCACTGCTCCACAAAGATCAGGGTTCCTTCTTCACCCCAGCCCCATCCGGAAAAACTGATGACCTGCACCAACGGCACATTCTCGGTTGAAATATCTGAATTCCCATGATGCTGAAGGTCTGCCTGGCTGATAAGCTCCCGAAGCACAGGCGCTCCGCAGGGCTCCATTTCGATTCCCCAGGATTGAAGCAGCTCGCGTGTTGCTTCGTCCTGACCCCGGTCATAGGCGTCCCGCAGACGCTGACAGGCCTCCTCCGGATCCATGGCAAGTGGCTGAAACCCCCGCTCCTCTGCTCCGTTATAGCGTGGGATTTCTTCACGCCAAACATAGCCGCTGTGTTCTCGCACGTTTTCCTTGGTGACCCACGGCGCTTCCTCGGCGAAAGAGATCGCACAGACTGTGATCAGCAGAAG